>NZ_DASUVO010000161.1:0-21345 GCF_036378875.1 Actinophytocola sp. | reverse complement strand
CCCTAGCGAGCGCACGAGAGTCCCATTCGCTCGGACTGGCCACCGAAAGTTGTCCACAGGCCCCCGCGACCAGGGGTTTTGTCTGTGTCGGTTGGTACGATGGCCTCGGGGTGGCCCCCCGGGTATGGGTGGGGGATGCCTACGCAACCATCTGTGTTGGCGTTGATCTTGGGACGGCTGTTCGGATATGGGGGCGAGGGCCGTACGTGAGCGTGCCGTTTCGAGACGCTCGCCTCAGGATCCACCGGGGACCTTGCTTGGCCGTTCTCGCAGCACGTCAGAGGCAGGCGAGGCCCGCTTCGCGGGCGGAGCGGCCAGGGCCGGTTCCCGGATGTCCTGAAGGCACACCTCGGGACGATGAGCGTCCTGAAGGGCACCCTCAGGAAGCGCTACTCGGTCTACTTGCGGTCGAGGGCAGGGGCGAACACGTGCCACCCGTCCTCGACGGGGCAACGCGCGGCGGTCAGGCGGCCGAGCGACTCCTCGACGAGTGCGAGGGCGGCTTCCTTCACCAGCAGTGCCCGACCTTCGCAGCTCGAGCAGCGGGGAGCCTGGCTGTAGACGTGACCGGCGGTCATGACAAGTGAGCCTACCGAGCCGCGAGGACGGCGCGATTGAGGCTAGGAGGACTTCGCCGTCTGGCGGGCGGTCGCGGTGATGCCGTCCGTGTAGCCGCGGCAGTACTCCCAACTCACGTAGGCCGCCGGGTTCGGGTCGAACGCGGGCTCGTGTGGGCGCATGCGGCCGTCGGCCAGCAGCTGCTCCAGCGAGGCCCGCAGCAGCGCCCAGTCGTGGTAGTGCGGCTCCTGGCACTCCGCGCAGTCGACCACCACTCCGCGCACCGACCGCTGTTCCAGCAACGCCTGGTACACGGCCAGGTCGCGCAGGTCGGCGAGCAGTTCGTCCCGCTCCTGGGCCGAAACCGGTTCCGGCGTGTCCGCGTCGGCCGCGTCGAGTGCCCAGACGGGGTCGTTGGGGTCGCCGGCGAACGGGTCTGGTGGCAGTGCGTCGTCCCTCACGCCCCGCACGGTACCGGGCGGGGCCGACGTATGGTCCAGATACCATGGGTCAACTGCGGAAACCCCGTGACAAGAAGGGCCATGATGACCACCGCTGAGGGGCTCCCGGCAAAGTTCGCCACACTCGGCCTCACGTTCGACGACGTGCTACTGCTGCCGTCGGAGTCCGACGTCGTGCCCAGCGAGGTGGACACGAGCACCCGGCTGACCCGCAACGTCACGTTGCGCATCCCGCTGGTGTCGGCCGCGATGGACACCGTCACCGAGGCTCGTATGGCCATCTCCATGGCCAGGCAGGGTGGCATCGGCATCCTGCAGCGCAACCTCCCGATCTCCGAACACGCGCGCCAGGCCGAGACCGTGAAACGTTCCGAGGCCGGCATGGTCACCGACCCGGTCACCTGCCTGCCGACGGCCACGCTCGCCGAGGTCGACGCGCTGTGCGCCCGCTACCGCATCTCCGGTGTCCCGGTCACCGACGCGCAGGGCACGCTCGTCGGCATCATCACCAACCGCGACATGCGGTTCGAGGTGGACCACACCAAGCCGGTCAGCGACGTCATGACCAAGGGCCCGCTGGTCACCGCACAGGTCGGTGTGTCGGCGGACGCCGCGCTCGGGCTGCTGCGCCGCCACAAGGTCGAGAAGCTGCCGATCATCGACGGCGCCGGCAAGCTGCGTGGCCTGATCACCGTCAAGGACTTCGTCAAGACCGAGCAGTACCCGAACGCCACCAAGGACCCGGATGGCCGCCTCGTCTGCGGCGCCGCGGTCGGCGTCGGCGACGACTCGTACAAGCGGGCCATGACCCTGGCCGACGCCGGCGTGGACGTCCTCATGGTCGACACCGCCCACGGCCACTCGCGCGGCGTGATCGAGATGGTCGCCAAGCTGAAGAAGGAACTTGGCGAGTCCGTGGACGTCGTCGGCGGCAACGTCGCGACCCGTGCCGGCGCCCAGGCCCTGGTCGAGGCCGGTGCGGACGGCGTGAAGGTCGGTGTCGGGCCCGGCTCCATCTGCACCACGCGAGTGGTCGCGGGCGTCGGCGTGCCGCAGATCACCGCCATCTACAACGCCGACCAGGCGTGCCGGCCGGCCGGCGTCCCGGTCATCGGCGACGGCGGCATCCAGTACTCGGGCGACATCGCCAAGGCCATCGCGGCCGGCGCGTCCGCGGTCATGCTCGGCAGCCTGCTCGCCGGTACCGCCGAGGCGCCCGGCGACGTGATCCTGGTCAGCGGCAAGCAGTTCAAGACCTACCGCGGCATGGGGTCGCTCGCCGCCATGCAGTCACGCGGCGAGGCCAAGTCGTTCTCCAAGGACCGGTACTTCCAGGACGACGTGCTCAGCGAGGACAAGCTCGTGCCGGAGGGCATCGAGGGGCGGATCCCCTTCCGCGGCCCGCTGTCCCAGGTCGTGCACCAGCTGGTCGGCGGCCTGCGCTCCGGCATGGGCTACACCGGCTCCCGTACCATCGCCGACCTGCAGAACGCCCAGCTGGTCAGGATCACCGCGGCGGGACTCAAGGAGAGCCACCCGCACGACATCACCATGACCGTCGAGGCCCCCAACTACACCACCCGCTAGGAGACATCGGTGCCGGATCTTGTCGAGATCGGCAGGGGACGAGAGGCCCGCCGCGGCTACGCGTTGCGCGAGGTGGAGATCGTCCCGTCCCGCCGCACCCGGTCGTCGCAGGACGTGTCGACCGCCTGGCAGATCGACGCGTACCGCTTCGACATCCCGCTGCTGACGCACCCGACCGACGCGGTCGTGTCCCCGGCGGTCGCGGTGGAGGTCGGCAAGCTCGGCGGCCTCGGCGTGCTCAACGCGGAGGGCCTGTGGGCCCGGCACCCGAACGTCGAACAGGTGCTGAAGAAGATCGTCAAGACGGTCGACAAAGAGGGCTACACGGTCCTGACCGAGCTGCTGCAGGAGCTGCACGCGGCGCCGATCAACCCGGACCTGATCACCGAGGCCGTCAAGCAGGTCGCGGCCGGCGGGGTGACTGTGGCCGCGCGGGTGAGCCCGCAGCGTGCCGCCGAGGTGACCCCGTACCTGCTGGCCGCGGGCGTGGAGATCCTCGTGGTGCAGGGCACGATCGTGTCCGCCGAGCACGTGTCGCGCGACGGCGAGCCGCTGAACCTGAAATCGTTCATCCAGGACCTGGACGTCCCGGTGATCGCGGGCGGCGTGCACGACTACCGGACGGCCATGCACCTCATGCGCACCGGCGCCGCCGGCGTGATCGTCGGCTACGGCTCCAGCACGGTCACCACCACCGACAAGGTCCTGGGCATCGGCGTCCCCATGGCGACGGCCATCGTGGACGCGGCCGCCGCCCGCCGCGACTACCTCGACGAGACCGGCGGCCGGTACGTGCACGTGATCGCCGACGGCGAGATCGACGGCAGCGGCGACATCGCCAAGTCCATCGCCTGCGGCGCCGACGCGGTCATGCTCGGTGAGCCGCTGTGCTCCGCCAGCGAGGCACCGGGCAAGGGCCTGTACTGGACGGCCGCGGCCGCGCACCCGTCACTGCCCCGCAGCGGCGTCATCCCGCTGGCGGACGAGGACGAGGCCGTGGACCTGCGCACACTGCTGTTCGGCCCGTCGTCGGACCCGGACGGCATGATCAACCTGTTCGGTGCGCTGCGCCGTGCCATGGCGAAGACCGGTTACTCGGACCTGAAGGAGTTCCAGAAGGTCGGCCTTTCGGTGCGCGGCTGAGGCATGGACAGACAGGTTTTCGCCACGCGTGACCGCGTGGCCCTCACCGAGCTGACCCAGGACGACCGCCGTGTGCTCAACGAGCGCGGCGACCACGCCTACGACGTCGACCCCGACCCGCGGCCCAGGATGCATGCCGGGTTCGCCGTGTTCCGCGCCGCCGTCGTGGAGCCCGACACCGGCGTCCTACTCGGCGAGGTCAACTGGCACCCCGTCGGCTACGGGCCGACCGCGGCCTGCGAGGCCTGGAACTTCGGCATCTCGCTGCTGCCAAGTCAGCGCCGTCGCGGCACCGGCACCGCCGCCATCCGCCTGCTGGTGGAGCATTTGTTCGCCACCACCGAGGTCGACCGGGTGGAGGCCAGCACCGACCGGGAGAACCACGCGGCGCAGCGGGCGCTCACCAAGGCCGGGCTGCGGCGGGAAGGCGTCATCCGAGGCGCCCAGCTCCGTGATGGCGAGCGTCGCGACATGATCAGCTACGGCATCCTCCGGGACGACCTGCCGAAGGACACCGACGAGCGCGAGGTCGCCGCGAGCGGCCAGGGCGTCATGCTCGCCGACGTCCTACCCGGCGACCTCGAGCTGCTGAGTGGCCAGGACGACAACGCTTTCGAGGCCGACCACGACGAACGGCCGAAACGCTACTTCCCCACGGTCCACCGGCTCGCCGTGCTCGACCAGCACACCGAGGAACTGCTCGGCGCGGTCAGCTGGCACGCCGTGGGCTACGGCGGAAGCGCTGCCTGCGAGGCGTGGAACGTCGGCATCGGGCTGGTGCCACAGAGCCGGGGCCGGGGCGCCGGTGCGACCGCCCTCCGGCTGCTCGCCGAGTACTTGTTCGCCACCACCGACATCGACCGCGTCGAGGCCGACACCGACCGCGAGAACGTCCCGGCGCAGCGGGCGCTCGCCAAGGCCGGCTTCCGGCCGGAAGGGCTCGTCCGCGGCGCGTACGTCCGGGGCGGCGAGCGCCGGGACATGCTGTCCTACAGCCTGCTCCGCACCGACGTCGTCGAGGCGACCGAGGCCGGTGAGCGGGCGGTCGTGCTCACCCGCGACGGGGTGACCCTGGCCGTGCCAGGGCCGGGGGACCGGGAGAAGTTCTACGTCGCCGGCTCCGGCGAGTTCGCCATCGACCCGGACGACCGGCCGCGTGTGGTCGGCCCGACCCGCAGTTCCCTGCTCAGCGTGCTCGACACCGAGACCGGTGAGCTGCTCGGCGGCGTCAGCTGGCACGCCGTCGACTACGGCGGAACGGTGTCGTCGTCGGCGTGGAACATCGGCATCGCCCTGCTGCCCGACGTGCGTGGCCGCGGTGTCGGCACGCTCGCGCAGCGGCTCCTCGTCGAGCACCTGCTCGCCACCACCGAGCTGGACCGCATCGAGGCCAGCACCGACGTCGACAACATCGCCGAGCAGCGGGCACTCGAGAAGGCCGGCTTCCGTCGCGAAGGCGTCCTGCGGGGCGCGCAGCTACGCCGTGGCATCCGCCGCGACCTGGTGCACTACGGGCTGGTCCGAGGAGACCTCGCGAACTAGCCTGCAAAGCATGGGTGTACTCGCGAGTAGGTTCGACTACGACGTGGTGGTCGTCGGCTCCGGTTTCGGCGGCAGCGTGGCGGCGCTGCGGCTGACGGAGAAGGGCTACCGGGTCGCGGTGGTGGAGGCGGGCCGCCGCTTCGCCGACGACGAGTTCGCCAAGACGTCATGGCGGCTGCGCCGGTACCTGTGGGCGCCCGCGCTCGGTTGCTTCGGCATCCAGCGCATCCATCTGCTCAAGGACGTCATGATCCTGGCCGGCGCGGGTGTCGGCGGCGGTTCGCTGGTGTACGCGAACACGCTGTACCGGCCGCTGAAGCCGTTCTACCGCGACCGGCAGTGGGCGCACATCACCGACTGGGAGGCCGAGCTCGCGCCGCACTACGACCAGGCCACGCGAATGTTCGGCGTCGTCGACAACCCGACGATCACCCCGGCCGACGAGGTGATGCAGAAGGTCGCCGCCGACATGGGCGTGGCCGACTCGTTCCACCCGACGCCGGTGGGCGTGTTCTTCGGCATGCCCGGGACGCGGGCGCCCGACCCGTACTTCGGCGGCGCCGGCCCAGAGCGCACCGGCTGCACCGAGTGCGGCTCGTGCATGACCGGCTGCCGCGTCGGCGCGAAGAACACGCTGGTCAAGAACTACCTGTACCTGGCGGAGCGGAACGGCGCGAAGGTCCTCCCGCTGACGACGGTCACCGCCGTGCGGCCACTCGACCAGGGGTTCGCGGTCGACCTGCGCCGCACCGGCCGCCGCGCCACGGCCACGATCACCGCCGGTCAGGTCGTGCTGGCGGCCGGCACGTGGGGCACGCAGCGGCTGCTGCACGGGATGAAGGACAGCGGTCTGTTGCCGCGCCTCTCCTCGCGCCTCGGCGAGCTGACCCGCACCAACTCGGAGGCGATCATCGGCGCGGGGCGTCCCACGGTCGACCCCGCGCGCGACTTCAGCCGGGGCGTGGCGATCACGTCATCGATCCACCCGGACGAGAACACCCACATCGAGCCGGTCCGGTACGGCAAGGGCAGCAACGCGATGGGCCTGCTGCAGACCGTCGCGACCGACGGCGCCGCGTCGATGCCGCGCTGGCTGCAGGTGCTGCGGTACATGGTGCGGCACCCGGTGAAGATCGCGCAGCTGCTCGCCACGCACCGGTGGAGCGAGCGAACCGTGATCCTGCTGGTGATGCAGAGCCTGGACAACTCGATCACCACGTTCACGAGGAAGGGCCTGTTCGGGCGCCGCCGGTACACGTCGAAACAGGGCCACGGCGAGCCGAACCCGTCGTTCATCCCGGCCGGCTACGAGGCGAACCAGTTGGCGGCCAAGCACATCGACGGCATCGCGGGCGGGACATGGGGCGAGATCTTCAACATCCCGCTCACCGCGCACTTCATCGGCGGCTGCGCGATCGGGCTGTCCGCGGACGAGGGCGTCATCGACCCGTACCACCGCGTGCACGGCTACCCCGGATTGTCGATTGTGGACGGTTCGGCCATCTCGGCGAACCTCGGCGTGAACCCGTCGCTGACGATCACCGCACAGGCCGAGCGGGCGTTTTCCTTCTGGCCCAACAAAGGCGAGCATGACCCCCGCCCGGCGACCGGCTACGAACGACTCGACCCGGTGGCCCCACGTCACCCGGCGGTGCCGGCGCACGCACCAGCGGCCCTGCGCTGATAGCGTCCAACGGTGAGCAGAGTCCCCACCGGCGAAGAAGAAGCCCGGTTTTGGCACCTGATCGACTCGGCCTGGGAGCGGGTCGGTCGCGAGGCGTCGGCCCGCCGGAAGGGCTTGGCCAACCGGCAAGGCGACGACGAGGCGTACGACCTCGACCTGGACGCGTTTCTCGAGCACCTCGGTGCGTTGAGCGAGGGCCTGTCGGCCGAGGAGATGACCGACCTCGACCGCGTGCTGGAGCGGAAGCTGTACGACATCGACCGCGCCGACATCCACGAGTTCACCGACGGATCCGATGACGGCTTCCTGTACTGCCGCGGGTTCATCGTGGCGATGGGTCGGGAGTTCTACGAGGCGGTTCGCGCCGACCCGGCGGGGCGGTCATGGATGCCGACTGCGAGGAGATGTGCTACTTCTTCGCGCACCTGCACGACAAACGTTTCGGCGACTGGCCCGACACCGGCTCGGGTATCTCCCGGGAGACCGGCCGGAATCCGGCAGGCTGGCCGGACTGACGGTGGCTAGGCTCGACCGGTGAGTGTCGTCGTCGTGGGTGGCGGGCCGGTCGGGATGACGGCCGCGTTGCTGCTTGCCCGGCAGGGCGTGCCGACCACGGTGCTGGAGGCGGCGCCCAGCCGCGAGATGATCGGCAGCCGGTCGATCTGTGTGCAGCGTGACGTGCTCGACATCCTCGAACGCGCCGGCGTCGGGGCGCTGGTCGCCGAGTCCGGTGTCACGTGGACCCGCGGCCGCACGTTCTACCGCGAACACCAGGTCGCCGAGATCACCTTCGACGTGGTGGGGGACGCCGCGTTCCCGCCGTTCGTGAACACGCCGCAGACGGTCGTGGAGTTGTTGCTGGAACAGCAGATCGGTGCCGAACCGCTGGTCACGCTCCACCATGGACAGCGCGTCGTCGGGCTGGCGCGGGACGACGAGGGCGTCACGGTGTCCACCTCGGACGGTGAGTTCCGCGGCACCCACTGCGTGGCCGCCGACGGCATCCACTCGACCGTCCGCGAGCAACTGGGCCTGGCCTTCGACGGCGTGTCCTTCGACGACAAGTTCCTGATCGCCGACATCCGCGTCGATCTCGGGTTCACCGCGGAGCGGCGGTTCTACTTCGACCCGCCATGGAACCCCGGCCGGCAGGTGCTCGTGCATCCGCAGCCGGGTGGCGTGTGGCGGATCGACTGGCAGGTGCCCGCCGACTTCGGCTTCGAGCACGAGAACCTGGACGCCCGCATCCGCAAGATCGTCGGCGACGCGCACTACGAGATCGTGTGGCTGTCGGTGTACCGGTTCCAGCAGCGGCGCGTGCCCCGCATGGTCGTCGACCGCGTCCTGCTGGCCGGCGACGCGGCACACGTGATGAGCCCGTTCGGCGCGCGTGGCCTCAACTCGGGCATCGCGGACGCGGACAACCTGGCGTGGAAGATCGCGCTCGACCGGCGCGGGCTGGCGGGCCCTGCCCTGATTTCGTCCTACGACACCGAACGTGGCGCGGCCGCCGAGGAGAACCTGCGCGTCACGGGCAACACGATGCGTTTCCTGGTGCCGCGGACGGACGCGGAACGCGCACACCGGATCGACGTGCTGAACCGCGCGGTCACCGACGAGTCCGCCCGCGCCGAGATCGACTCCGGCAGACTGGCGACGCCGTACTCCTATGTGGACTCCCCGCTGACCACCTCGGGCGGCGGGCTGTGCCCGGACGCGCAGCTGACCTCGCGCGGCAGGCGGCTGCGGGAGCTGGGCACGTTCGTGGTGCTCACCAACTGGTGCGACTGGCGGCCCGCCGACGAATGGGAACGCGCCGTGGTCGGGGACGTGATCCCGCTGGACCAGGAGGAGGACACGGTCCTGGTCGACGCGTTGGGCCTGAAGCCACGGCAGGCGGTCGTCGTCCGTCCGGACGGACACGTGGCCGCCGTGCTGACCGAGCCGCGCGGCGGCGTGAACGCCCTGGTCAGCGAGGCCCTGCGGCGGGCGACCGGATGGTGAGCGAACCATCCGGTCGGCCGTACGTCTACCCGGACGTGACGACGATCAGCAGGCGCCGGTTCCTCGGCGCGGTGACGGCCGGGATGGTGGCGACCGCGTGCTCGCCCAAAACGGCCGGCTCGCCGTCGTCGGTCACCAGCAACCCGCCGCCGACCACCAGCCAGGCGCCGATCCCGCCGGACTGGAACGCCCTCCGCGCGCAACTGCCAGGCGGCCTCGTCCTTCCCGACGACGGCGGCTACGCGGTGGCCAGCCAGTCCTACAACCCGCGCTTCGACAACCAGCGCCCGGCGGCCATCGCCCGGTGCACGTCCGTGGCCGACGTCCAGCGGTGCGTGGAAACCGCCCGCAACGCACGCATGCCCATCGCGGCCCGGTCGGGCGGACACAGCTACGCCGGCTACAGCACCCCCGACAACGGGCTGGTCGTCGATGTCCGACCCATGGCGAAGATCGAGATCGACGGTGACAAGGCGGTCATCGGCGCTGGCGCCCGGCTGATGGAGGTCTACTCCGCGCTCGCCGAAGCGGGGCGCGTGCTGCCCGCGGGCTCATGCCCGACCGTCGGCATCGCCGGGCTGACCCTCGGCGGCGGTATCGGCGTCACCGCGCGTGCGTTCGGCCTGACCTGCGACAAGCTGGTCGCCGCCACACTGGTCACCGCCGACGGGAAGCAACACACCGTCGACGGCGGGGACCTCCTCTGGGCACTCAAGGGCGGGGGCGGCGGGAACTTCGGCATCGTCACGTCGTTCACGTTCACCACCGAGCCGGCGCCGGACGTCACGGTGTTCGCGCTCAAGTACCCCGCCGGCTCGACCACGGACGTCCTCGGCGCCTGGCAGGAGTGGGCGGCGCGACAGCCCGACGAGATGTGGTCCCAGTGCACGGTCTCGGCAGGCTCACCACCCGGCTGCCGGATCAGCGGCGCACTGGTCGGCGACGAGGAGCGGTGCAAGCAGCTGCTGAAGACCGCACCGCGCGCGTCCTCGGTCCTCATCGAGGGCAAGGGGTATCTCGACGCCATGCGGTACTTCGCCAACTGTGGCCCGGGCACGTGCCTGCCGAAGTCGGAAGGCGGCCAGGTCGGGCGCGACTCGTTCGTCGCCTCGTCCCGCGTGCTCGCCAAGCCGGTTGACCCGGACGCGCTGGTCGACCTCCTCGACGGCCGCTCGGAGGTGGACGTGCTGCTCGACTCGCTGGGCGGCGCCGTCGGCCGCGTGGCCCCGGACGCGACCGCCTTCCCACACCGGAAAGCCTTCGCCAGCGCCCAGATCTACTCGTCGGCCAGCGAACAGGACGTAGCCGAGATCCGCGACGGCCTGCCCGGCGGCACGGGCTACGTGAACTACATCGACCCGACCATGCCGGACTGGGCAGCCGCCTACTACGGCGACAACCTGCAGCGGCTACAAAAGGTGGCCGCCAAGTACGACCCGGACAAGGTCTTCACCTTCGCGCAGGCGATCTAGAAACGTAGCATTTGTGTTACGCTGACCTGGCGGAGGTGAGCCGGCGTGACTGCATCGAACACCTATTGGGATGACCTGGTCGAGGACCTGAAGGATCCCGAGTTCCTGCGTGCGTACATCACCGAAAGCCTGCGCGTGGCGACCATCGATCAGCTCGTTCACGACCTGGACGAGGCCAGGCGCGGTCTGGGCCTGACCAAGGCCGAACTGGCCCGTGCGATCAGCGCCGAGCCCGCTGTGATCCGTCGCCTGCTCTCGCCTGGCCACAGAAACCCCACGATCGGCACCCTCGCCGAGGTCGCTGCCGCGCTGGGCCTGAAGGTCGCGCTGGTCCCGATGACCGACGACGAGCGTGCGCAGGTAGCGGAGCCCCTCCGGTCCGGAATGGCGAAGGACCCCGAAGCCCTGGCTCGAAAGGTCGAGAGCGCCCGAGCCCGCACGTCCTGAAGGACACCCTCAGGACGTCGAGCCCAGATCCGCCGATGATCGCCAGGGAGGCCCCAGTGCTGCGAGTGGCGTGTTTGTGCCACTGGCGCTGTCTCGAACGACGCTGTCGGGTCGTTGAACGTCATCAGCGCGTCTTTCGAGACATCGGCGGTGCCCCGAACGCGTCTTTCGGGACCCAGCGGATGTACATCCCGACAAGATCATCGGTGGATCCGGGTTGAGCGTCCCGAAGGCCCCCTTGGGTCATCGCGGCACCCGCGCTACAGCTCCAAGCCGGTCAGCACCATGACTCGTTCCTCGGTGAGGTCGGCCATCGCGGAGCGGATGCCCTCTCGGCCGAAGCCGGAGCCTTTCACGCCGCCGTAGGGCATCTGGTCCGCGCGGAACGACGGCACGTCACCGACGATCAGGCCGCCCACGTCCAGCTCGGCACGCGCGCGGAACGCCACCTGCGTGTCCCGGGTGAACACGCCCGCCTGCAGTCCATAAGCAGAGTCGTTGACCTGCGCGAACGCCTCGTCAACGTCGGCGACCACGGACACCGCGAGCACCGGGCCGAAGACCTCCTCCGCCCAGACCTTCGCCTCGAACGGGACCTCCGACAGCACGGTCGGCGCGTACGTGGCGCCGTCGCGCTTGCCGCCGGCCAGCAGCTTCGCGCCAGCCTCCACCGCCTCCTCGACCCAGGTGGCGACCCGCTCGGCGGCTGCCTCGTCGACCATCGGGCCGACCTCGACGTCCGGGTCGTGTGGGTTGCCGGTGCGTAGCGCGTTGACCTTGTCCAGCAGCTTCGGCAGGAACTCGTCGGCGACCGCGCGTTCGACGATCACCCGCTGCACGGCGATGCACGACTGCCCCGCCTGGTAGTTGCCGAACGTCGCGATCCTGGACGCGGCGAATTCCAGGTCCGGCCAGTCGGCGCACACGACAGCGGCGCCGTTGCCGCCCAGCTCCAGCACGACCTGCTTGCGGGGCGCGGCGTCCATCAGCGACCAGCCGACCGGGCCCGACCCGGTGAACGACACGACCGGCAGCCGAGGGTCCTTGACCAGCGCCGCCGTCTCCTCGTTGCCCACCACCAGCACCGAGAACGCCCCGGCCGGCAGGTCGGTCTCGGCGAGCAGTTCACCGAGCAGCAACGCGGACAGCGGGGTGCGGGGCGCGGGCTTCACGATGATCGGCGCGCCGACGGCGATGGCCGGCGCGATCTTGTGTGCCACCAGGTTCAGCGGGAAGTTGAACGGCGCGATGCCCAGCACCGGCCCACGCGGCACCCTGCGGACCAGCGCGAGCCGGCCGGCGGCGTTCGGGTCGGTGTCGAGGCGCTGCAGCTCGCCGGAGAACCGGCGGGCCTCCTCGGCCGCGAACCGGAACGTCGACACGGCACGGCTGACCTCGATCGCCGCCCAGCGCAGTGGTTTGCCGTTCTCCGCCGTGATCGTCTCGGCGATCTCCTCGGCACGCTCGGCCAGGCCGCGGGACACGTGGTCGAGGGCGGCCGCACGGACGTGCGCCGGCGTGGTCCGCAACTCCCGCGCGACCTCGGCCGCGGCGGCGACCGCCCGTTCCACCTGGTCGGCGGTGGGCAGGCAGACGGTCGCGATCTCGTCGCCGTCGTACGGGTGGTAAACGGGGAGGGTCTGGTCACTCTGCTCGGGCCGGTTCGCGATCCAGGCAGGCCGCGGGGTCGGCAGGTGCTCCTCGGACGCGTTCATAGGCTCCACCGTAGTTCTGGGCGCCATGCGATGCTGTGGTCGTGACCGACAACTTTCACCGGCCCGTTCTCGTCGTAGACTTCGGCGCACAGTACGCCCAGCTCATCGCCCGTCGCGTCCGCGAGGCGCAGGTGTACTCCGAGGTAGTGCCGCACACCATGTCGGTGGCGGACATGATGGCGAAACAACCGCTGGCGATCGTGCTGTCGGGTGGCCCGTCCAGCGTGTACTCCGAGGGCGCGCCGGACGTGGACCCGAAGCTGTTCGAGGCGGGCGTGCCCGTGTTCGGCATCTGCTACGGCTTCCAGGCCATGGCACAGGCCTTGGGCGGCACGGTCGAGCACACCGGCTCACGGGAGTTCGGTCGTACCGAGCTGAGCGCGGACGGCGGCGCACTGCACTCGGACCTGCCCGGGCGGCACCCGGTGTGGATGTCCCACGGCGACTCGGTCACCGCCGCGCCGCCCGGGTTCGTCGTGACGGCGTCGTCGGCCGGCACGCCGGTGGCCGCGTTCGAGGAAACCGAGCGCGGGTTCGCGGGTGTGCAGTACCACCCGGAAGTGGTGCACTCGCCGCACGGGCAGGAGGTCCTGCGCCGGTTCCTGCACGACGTGGCCGGCATCCGGCCCCGCTGGACGATCGCGTCGATCGTGGACGAGCAGGTCACGCGCATCCGCGAGCAGGTCGGTGACGGCCGGGCCATCTGCGCGCTGTCCGGCGGCGTCGACTCGGCGGTGGCGGCCGCGCTCGTGCAGCGGGCCATCGGCGACCGGCTGACCTGCGTGTTCGTCGACCACGGCCTGCTGCGGGCCGGCGAGCGTGGCCAGGTGGAACGCGACTACGTGGCCGCGACCGGCATCAAGCTGGTGACCGTCGACGCCCGCGACCGGTTCCTGAAGGCACTCGACGGCGTCACCGAACCCGAGCAGAAGCGGAAGATCATCGGCCGCGAGTTCATCCGGGTGTTCGAGGAGGCAGAACGCGACCTCAAGGCACAGGGTGACTACCGGTTCCTGGTGCAGGGCACGCTCTACCCGGACGTCGTGGAGTCCGGCGGCGGCACGGGCGCGGCGAACATCAAGAGCCACCACAACGTGGGCGGCCTGCCGGAGGACCTGGCGTTCGAGCTGGTGGAGCCGCTGCGGGAGCTGTTCAAGGACGAGGTCCGGCGGGTCGGCCTCGAGCTGGGGCTGCCGGAGACGATCGTCCACCGGCAGCCGTTCCCCGGGCCGGGCCTTGGCATCCGCATCATCGGCGCGGTCACCGCGGAGCGGCTGGAGATCCTCCGCGCCGCCGACTCCATCGCCCGCGAGGAGCTGACCGCCGCCGGGCTGGACCGCGACATCTGGCAGTGCCCTGTGGTCCTGCTGGCGGACGTCCACAGCGTCGGCGTCCAGGGCGACTTCCGGACCTACGGCCACCCGGTCGTGCTGCGCCCGGTGTCGTCGGAGGACGCGATGACCGCCGACTGGACCCGCCTCCCGTACGACGTGCTTGAGCGCATCTCGACCCGCATCACGAACGAGGTGCCCGAGGTCAACCGTGTCGTCCTGGACGTCACGTCGAAGCCCCCGGGCACCATCGAGTGGGAGTGAGTCAGCGCTTCCGCAGCGAGGACGCCAGCATCAGGATGCCCACGAACAGCGCGCCGCCCGCCAGCAGCCAGGTCGGGTTGGGGATGTGGAAGGCCCCGTCGGTGAGGACGTAGGCCGACACCAGGAGGGTGCCGATCCCGGCGAGGAGCGTCAGCACGTCCGGGAACCGCTTGGTCTCGTTCTGCTCCCGCTCAGCCACGGCGCACCTCCACGTTTCCGAGTCCGACCGACGCGGTCAGGTTGATTCGCAGACCGCCCTCACCGTCGTCGCCGTAGCTGGTGGGTGCCGTCATCGCCAGGTCCGTGCCGGACCGCTGCTCCCCGAGGCAGTCGATCTCGCCGGCGTTGTTCTCACAGACGAGGGTCACGTCGGCGTCCTCGGGCACGATGACCGTCACGTTGCCGACGTCGGCGTGCACGCGCGTGTCCACGACGCCCTCCGGCGGCATTCCGGTCAGGTCCAGTTGGACGTTGCCCGCCGACCGCTCGTACGCCGGGAGCACTTGCGCGAGGTTGATCGGGTTGGCCGTGAGGTCGCCGAGGCCGTGGTAGCTGCCGCCCGGGCTGATCGCGGCCATCCCGAGTCCGACCACCGACAACGGCACCGCCAGCGCGATGAGGCCCCGGCCGGCCCGCAGGAACGCACCGGCCACCAGGCCGAGACCGATGATGGCCAGTGCCACCCCGATCACGTGCGGCGGGTTGATCCACCCGACATTGGTCTCCGAGGCCGCGATCGCCAGCCCGGCCACGGTCATCAACGCGATGCCCAGCGTCGCCGTGGCGACCCGTGGCTTGCGCCGCTTGACCGGCGGTTCCGGCTCCTCGGGCTCCGGTGGGGCGGGTTCTGGCAGGTCCCACGCGAACGGCGCCGCACCGAGGGGATCCCACGCCGGCGGGGTGGTCCGTGACTCCTCCGCGACCGGCGGCTCGGCCGGCGGCGGGGAGTAGACCGGCATGGTCGGCATGACCGGTGTCGACATCGGCATGGTGGGTGCGGGTGGCGGGGTTGGCGGGGCCGGCGCTGAGCTGACCGGTGTCACGTGCCCGCGTGTCTGGTGCAGCATGAACAGGAGGCCGCCGACCACCAGCAGGCTCACCCAGTTGGAGAACTCCCCGGTGAACGACCCGCTGAAGAACATCCCGACGACCGGCACCGTGATGATGCCCAGCAGCACGGTGAACGCGGACGAGGTCGAGCTGCGGCCCTTGCCGAACAGCGACTCGATGGGCGACGTCTCGTCGTCCTCCTCCGGCAGGAACAGCCAGCCGAGGAGGTAGACCAGGATCCCGGCGCCACCGTAGACGGCCGCCACCGCGAGTCCCACCCGCACGAGCACCGGGTCGATCCGGTAGCGGTTCCCGATGCCGGCGGCGACGCCGGCGATCTTGCGCCCGCGACGTGGCCGCCGGGGGCGCGTGGCCCAGAAGTCCTTGACCGTGTCCTCGATGCGCACCGCGCCGGACGGTCCCTGTGTCGCACTCACGACGAAAATCATGCGCTTCGCAGGGCGGAGTCCACATCCGGGAATCACCCTGAGCCTTCCACTCCGGGTATTTCCCTGATGGGCTGTCAGCGAGTACATGTGACGATTGAGCGGTGAGCGTTGGGGTCGAGACACGAGAGCCGGTGGTGGACGCGGACCTCGAGCGGGTGGCCAACCGGGCCGACGACGTGACCGAACAGGTCAAGATGCGTCGACGGCGGTCTGGTCGTGCCGTCGCGGGGGTCGCCGGCGGGCTCGCGGACCATCTCGGCATCTCCGTGCTGTGGGTGCGGATGGCGTTCGCGCTGCTCGCGGCGTTCGCCGGGGCCGGCGTGATGGCGTACGGCCTGCTGTGGGTGTTCGTCCCGCAGGCCCGCAACGAGCCCAAGCAGACGGACGTCTCGCCCAAGGAGAAGCAGCAGGCCCGGGGCCTGCTCGCGATGGGCATCGGTCTCGCGATCGGCGTCGGCGCCCTGTCCGGGATGGTCAACGGCTGGGTCGCCAGCGGTCTCGTGGTGACACTGGTCGGCGCCGCGCTCGTCTGGCGGGAGGCCGACGAGCAGCAGCGCCGACGCTGGAAGGTCGTCGGCGCGGTCGTCGGCACCGGCGGCCGGTCCGCGCTGTTCCGCATCCTCACCGGCGCGGTGCTGGTCGTCACCGGTATCGCCGTGTTCCTGGCGCGCAGCGTCAACCTGGACCAGATGCAGTTCGCGCTGCTCGCGGTGATCGCCGCGCTGGGTGGCGTCGCCGTGCTGTTCGTGCCGTTCTGGCTGCGGCTGGTCCGCGACCTCGGCGAGGAGCGCACGCAGCGCATCCGCACCGAGGAACGTGCCGAGATCGCCGCCCACCTGCACGACTCCGTGCTGCAAACGCTTGCCCTGATACAGAAGCAGTCCGAGGCGCCGCGCGAGGTGCTGCGGCTCGCACGGGGCCAGGAGCGTCAGCTGCGTGGCTGGCTGTACGGGCCGTCCGGGTACGGCGGCGGCACGCAGAACGGCCCCGAGGTGCTGTCCGAGGCCATCGCCCGCGCGTGCGGCGAGGTCGAGGACACCTTCGCGATCAAGGTCCAGCAGGTCGTGGTCGGCGACTGCCCGCTCGACGAGCGGCTCACCGGTCTGGTCTACGCGGCCCGCGAGGCGACCGTGAACGCGGCCAAGCACGCGGGCGTCGGCGAGGTCAGCGTGTACGCCGAGGTCGAGCCGGACGCGGTCGAGATCTTCGTGCGGGATCGGGGCAAGGGCTTCGACCCGGAGGCCGTATCGGAGGACCGGCATGGCCTTGCGGACTCCATCAGGGGCAGGATGGAGCGCAACGGCGGCGAGCTTCGCCTGCGCACCGGGCTCGGAGAGGGCACGGAGGTGCACCTGCGGATGCCTCGTGAGCCGGTCGCGGCGAAGAAGGGGAACTGATGGCTGACAAGCCCGTGCGGGTGTTCCTGGTGGACGACCACGGCCTTTTCCGGGCCGGGGTGCGGGCGGAGCTGGACTCCATCACCGACGAGGTCGAGGTGGTCGGTGAGGCCGGCACGGTCGGTGAGGCGGTCGCCGGCATCGGACACAAGAAACCGGACGTGGTGCTGCTCGACGTGCACATGCCCGACGGCGGCGGCGCCGAGGTGCTGCGCCGTGCCCGCCCGGACAACCCGGACGTGGTGTTCCTCGCCCTTTCGGTGTCCGACGCGGCCGAGGACGTCATCGCGGTCATCCGGGCCGGCGCCCGGGGCTACGTGACGAAGACGATCTCCAGCCACGAGCTGGTCCGCGCGGTCGTGCGGGTGTCCGACGGCGACGCGGTGTTCTCGCCACGCCTCGCGGGGTTCGTCCTGGACGCGTTCGCCGACCGGCCGGGCGCGGCGCCGATCTCCGACCCGGAGCTGGACCTGCTGACCCCGAGGGAGCGGGACGTGCTGCGGCTGCTCGCCCGCGGCTACGCCTACAAGGAGATCGCGGCGGAGCTGTTCATCTCGGTGAAGACGGTCGAGACGCACGTGTCCAGCGTCCTGCGCAAGACGCAGCTGTCGAACCGGTACGAGCTGTCCCGCTGGGCCTCGGACCGCCGTTTAGTTTGACCCTCACATGGTGTGAGGCCATAGACCTGGTGCCGTCATGTTCAACATCGGAGACTTCGCCAGGCACGGACGGGTTTCGGTCCGGATGCTGCGGCACTACGACGCCATCGGGCTGCTGAAGCCGGCCCGTGTCGACCCGCACAGCGGGTACCGCGGGTACGAGGCGGCGCAGCTGTCGCGGCTCAACCGGATCGTCGCGCTCAAGGACCTTGGCTTCACGCTGGAGCAGGTCGCGACCATCGTCGACGACAAGGTCGGGATCGACGAGCTGCGTGGCATGCTGCGGCTGCGGCGGGCCGAGTTGGAGAACCAGCTCGCCGCCGACCGGGCCAGGCTTGCCGCCATCGAGGCGAGGCTCCGCACCATCGAGGTGGAGGGCGCCATGCCAACCAACGACGTTCAGGTCAAGCGGATCGAGGCGGTGCGGGTCGCGGAGGTGACCGGGGTGGCCGCGGGCTTCGACCCGGCGGCGATCGGCCCGGTGATCGGCCCACTGTTCGAGGAGGTGTGCGGGCACCTGGAGAAGGCCGGTGTCACACCGGTCGGCCCGGGCATCGCGTACTACGAGGACGCGCCGGCTGGCGGTGTGCTGGTGCACGCCGCCATGCCGGTGAACGTCCCGGCGGTCGACGGCGTGTCGATCGTGGACCTGCCGGCCATCGAGCGGGCGGCCACGATCATGCACCACGGCGACATGGACAACGTCCTGTCGACCGTCCAGACCCTCGCCACCTGGATCGAGGACAACGGCCACACCTCGGCGGGCTACAACCGCGAGGTCACCCTCAAGTGGTCCGAGGACAAGGCGGAGTGGGTCACGGAGCTGCAGGAACCTTTGCGGTGACGATGACCGGCGCCGGCGGCTCGACCCGCCGCCGGCGCACCCGCGTCAGCCCGACCCCGGCCAGCACGACGACCATGCCGGCGACGACCGGCACCGTCAGCTTCTCGTCCAGGAACAACGCGCCAAGCAGCACCGACACGACCGGCAGCAGGTAGCCGACGGTGGCCGCGGTGGTGGGTCCCTCGTCGCTGAGGATCCGGTAGTTGAGCGCGAACGCGAGCCCGGTGCCGAAGATCCCGAGGATCGCGACGGCCACGGCGGCCTCCCATCGCAGGTGGACGGCTTCGAGCCCGTACACCGGCATGGCCAGCGCGGTGAGCCCGGTGGCGGCGGTGATCTGCGACGCCGACAACGCGATCGGCGCGGCCCCGCGACCCGATACGAACCGCCCGATGTAGGCGAAGCTGACGGCGTAGAGCATGGCCGCGACGAGGAGCAACAGCGCGTCCCAGCTGGCGAACGACGCCTGCCACGGCGAGAAGATCAGCAGCGTGCCGGTGAACCCCAGCACCAGCCCGGCGATCTTCGGGGCGGAAAGGTCGCGTTCGGTCCGCAGCATGATCGCGATGAGCAGCACCCACAGCGGCGTGGTCGCGTTGAGCACACCGGCCACCCCGGAGTCGACCGTCCGCTCACCGAGGGCGAACAGCGTGAACGGGACCGCGTTGCCGGTCAGCGCGGCGACGGCCACGTGGCCCCAGAGCCGGCGGTCCCTCGGCAGCCGGTGCCCACCGGCGTAGCAGAGCGTGATGAGCACACCCGCGCCGAGCACGAGCCGGACGAAGGTCATCTGGACGGGCGTGAAGCTCGCGAGCCCCATCTTGATCCAGAGGAAGCTCGATCCCCAGAACAGCGCCAACAACCCCATGCGAACCAACGTCGCGCCACCACCAACGATCACGGTGGCAACGGTGCCTCAGGGCATGAGGTAGAACAAGCAAATAGTCGAACACATACCTGTTAGCAAAACTGAACAGTCGCTACCCGAGGTTCTGGAAGCTGTCGATCATGAGCTGACCGTTCTGGTCCACGAGGCTCAGCACGTAGTTCTCGGTCGAGGTCCGGTTGTCCTTCGTGACGAACTGGATCGCCGCGGCGACCTTGTTGTCCTGCGCCGACGTGCCCATCACCTGCACGGACGCGATGCCGCCCCAGAAGTTGCGGTAGGCGTCCGGACCGCCGCCCTGGGCCCGTGCGTTCTCCGTCATCAGCCCCCACGCGGCGTCGGGGTTCGCCGGCAGCAGGGCGTAGTAGTCGCGGACGGCCTGCTCCGGCGTCTTCGTGGTGGCGGGCGGCGGCGTGGTGGTCGTCGTTGTCGTGGTGGTGGTGGTCGTCGTTGTCGTGGTCGTCGCCGACGACGTGTCCGCGGGCGCCGACGTCGTGGTCGTCACGGGCTCGATGCTCGTGCTGCTGTCCTGCCCCTTGCCGCTGTCGTCGTTGTCGCCGCCACCGGACAGCAGGCTCGCGACCAGGATGCCGACCAGCGCGGCCGCGACGATGGCCAGCACCGTCAGCAGGATCGACCGCACCCGGTCGTTCTTGCCCTTCGGGGGCGGTGGCGGTGCGGGGCTGGCGGCACGAGGCGGAGTCGGCGCCGGTTCGCGCAGCACGGGGCCGCTCGCCAAAGGCTCGGAGAACGGGTGCACGTCCAGTCGCGTGCCGTCCGGCGGCGACGGCGGCCCGGACGGTGGGGCCGAGGCCCACGCCGGCCGCTGCTGTGGTGGCGGGGTGGCCGGACGCGGAGGCGGCGGAGGTGGCAGCCGGTTGCCGGCGATGCGGTTCGTCGGCGCGGCCGCGGCGTCCAGCATCCCGCTCGGCTGTCGGCCCTCCGCGACGGCGAGGAGATTGTCCCTGGTCGTCGTCAGCGCGGGCCGCTCGGACGGCTCCACCCTGAGCAGTTGCATCAGCAGCGCGGTCAGCGGCCCGGCCTGCCGAGGCGGGGTGATCTTGCCGGCGGCGACCGCGTACAGGAGGGCGAGCGTGTTCTCGCTCAACCCGAACGGCGAGTGTCCCTCGACGGCCGTGTAGAGCGTGGACCCCAGCGAGAAGACGTCCGCGGCCGGCTTCGGGTCCTCGCCCTTCGCCACCTCCGGAGCCAGGTAGGCGGGGGTGCCGGCCAGCATGCCGGTCGCGGTGACGGTGACGTCACCGGTCGCCCGCGAGATGCCGAAGTCGGTGATCTTGACCGTGCCGTCGTCGCCGAGCAGCACGTTGCCGGGCTTGATGTCGCGGTGCACCACGCCGGCCTTGTGCGCCGCGGACAACCCGTCGGCGACCTGGCGACCGATGTCGGCGACCTGGCGGGGCGGCATGGGGCCCTCGCGGGTCAGCCGCTGCGCCAGCGACTCCGACGGCAGGTACTCCATGACCAGCCAGGGGCTGTCCTCGTGCACGACGACGTCGAACATGCTGATGACGTGCGGGTGCTGCAGCCGGGCGCCGATGCGGCCCTCGCGCAGGATGCGCTGGCGGGACTCCTCCAGCGCGCCGCCGCGGGCCGGCACCGCGGCCGCGAGTAGCTCCTTGACCGCGACGGTCCGGTTCAGCAGCTCGTCGGTGGCCTTCCAGACCGCACCCATGGCGCCGGCCCCGATCCGCTCGTCCAACCGGTACCGGTTGCCGATGCGGGTCGGGGTGTCATCGGGCGGGGTGCTCATCGTGGCCCAGGGTAGCGACCCCCGGGCGCCCCCGGTTTCGCCCGGTCGTGCCGATATCCGGCCGCCCGGACGCCGCCGCCG
>NZ_DASUVO010000160.1:0-26036 GCF_036378875.1 Actinophytocola sp. | reverse complement strand
CCCTAGCGAGCGCACGAGAGTCCCATTCGCTCGGACTGGCCACCGAAAGTTGTCCACAGGCCCCCGCGACCAGGGGTTTTGTCTGTGTCGGTTGGTACGATGGCCTCGGGGTGGCCCCCCGGGTATGGGTGGGGGATGCCTGCGCAACCATCTGTGTTGGCGTTGATCATGAAACCGCTCAGGCGACTGCAGGGCCGTTGAACCCGTGTGGTGGTTTCGCGGTTGTGTGGGCCGACGGCGAGTGCCTGCTTGGCAGGCGGTTCGAGCGGGTGGCTGTGTGAGGAAGGCGTCGCTCCTGACGCCCGGCGTGAGGAAGGCTCCCCTTCCCCGCACCGCGCTCGGCCAGGGCTGCTCCCGGATGCCCTGAAGGGCACCCTCGGGACGTTCAGCGTCCTCGAGGACACCCTCGAGACATCGGTCGCAGGGGTGCCTACGCAACGGGCATGGGCCGTGACAGTGCCTATGTGGCGATGAGCCTCTTGCGGGGTTGGTTGGCGGTTCCGTGGCGGGCATCGCGCGCTCGGCGAGCGAAGCGGGTCAGTGCAGCGTTTCGCCGCGTTCCAGCATGCCGATGAACTTTTCGATGCGGCGCGCCCTCGTTTCCGGTCGTTTCGCTTCCTCGACGCGGTAGAGGATCGCGTACCGGTTCTGGCTGGTCAGTGTCTGGAAGAACGCTTCGGCCGACGGGGATGCCTTCAGCGCCGCAGCCAGGTCGTCCGGCACCGTCGACGACGCCGGACCCGCGTAGGCGGCCTCCCACCTGCCGTCCGCCTGTGCCGCCTCTACCTCGCGCAGCCCGCGCGGGAACATGCGGCCCTCCGCGATCAGCCGTTCCGCCGTCGCTCGGTTGATCTTCGACCACCGTGACCGGCGCGTTCGTGGCGTGAACCGTTGGACGAACCACTGGTCGTCCACGCGGCGGGCGGTGCCGTCGATCCACCCGTGTCGCAGCGCCTCCTCCAGGGCACCGTCGTGGTCGACCGACTCGAGTCCGGTGCCCTTCTTGGCGATCTTGATCCAGAGGCCGGGGGTGTCGGCGTTCGCCGCCAACCAGGCCGCGAACTCGGCCTGGTCCGCGAAATGGAGTTCGGGTAGCTCACCTGGCACGCAGCTGGATCCCCTTGCCGGACGAGTTCGTGAGCGTCAGCCGGTCGGCGGTGATCTCGTACGTGACCTCGCCCTGCAGCACGCCCGCCACCGCCGTCTCGCCCTGCATGATCTCAGGGGCGCACATCTTCCGCGTCATCGGACCGGGCTCGACCTGCAGCTTGTCGCCGGACTGGGTGTACTTCGCGGTGACGCTGTTGCAGTGCGTGTCGGCGGCGATCTGCGCGCCGTCGAACGTCAGCGTGACCGGCTGCGCCCCGGCCGGCATGCTCGACGCGACGTCGCCGTCGACCAGCGTGTCCAGCTCCCAGGTCGTGCCGGCCAGGGCCCGGTCCGGGTCGACGGCCTCGCGCGGTGCCAGCTGGAACGTCGTCGTGCCGGACGTGATCGTCAGCTGGTCACCGGACAGCTGCCACGACGGCGACGCGCCCAGCGCCCCGAAAACGAAGTTGTCCTGGTCGAGCCGTGGCTGGTCACAGCCCATCTCCGTCGTCGAGCCCTCCTTGATGGCGAGCTTGCCCCCCGACGTGTCCACCTGGCCTTGCATGAAGTTGCAGCCCGCGTTCGCTTTCAGCAGCCCGTCGTCGGTGAACTCGACCGACAGCTCGGTGCCGGGTAGCAGCGTCCTCGGCGCGCCGTCCTCGGTCACCGCGGTGGCGAGGAACGTCCTGCCACGCAGGTCGGGCACCGGCGAGCCGGCGGGCTCGGCGGGCTGACCGCCGCACCCGGCGAGCAACAGCAGCAACGGAACGGCGACGTACGCGAGTCTCATGCCGGGAGGACGGACCCGACCACCTGCGGCGTTGCACGTGGTTACACTTCGCTGGCGTGGTGATCTGCGATCACGTCGAGGGGGTGGTCAGCGCACCCCACGGGCCGTACCACGGCGCGCTGGCCCACGGGTTCGCCTGCGGAGCGCACATCCCGGTGCACGTCTCCCGCCCGTGGAACGCGCTGGACGACCCGTACCGCGACTACCAGAGCATCCGCGAAAGCCTCGCCGACGACTGGGGTGTGGAGACCGCGCAGGACTGGTCGCGGCAGGTCGAGTACCTGCTCGCCGGGCAGAACGTCGGCGCGGAGGCCGACGCCGTGCTGACCGTGCGCCGCGCGCTGCTGCGACAGCAGGGCCACTACGACCTGGTCACGTGGCAGAACGCGGTCCGCGACCAGGCAGGTGGTCGGCGGGCGAACGAGCTGGTCGAGCTGGCCGGCGTCATCACCCGTTACGAGTCCCGCTTCCGCACCGACGGTCTCCTGCCGCCGAACGGCATGGTGACCAGCGTTCTCGGCTACGACTTCGGCCGGGCCGTGAACATGGCGCGGTGGGGTTTCGGCGGCCGGTTCTGCGACTACCCGACGGCGGAGCGGATCGTGCTGCGTGCCGGTGAGCTGTGCCGGCAGCGCTACTCGTCGTGGACCGACTTCAGCGCCGGCTACGCGCTCGGCCGCGTGATCCGCTTCGACGAGGAGAGGTACGGGCACCTGTACCTGTCCGTCCTCGGCCCGCACCGCCTGCTGACGGCCAACCCGTCCAGCCCGTGGTGGCACGTGCCGTTCGCATAGGGTTGCCGCTCGTGGGACGACTGATCGTGATCGAGGGAATCGACGGCGCCGGTAAACGCACGCTGACCGATGCGCTGGAGCGTGCCCTCGACGGCCGAGTGACGCGGATGGCCTTCCCCCGCTACGGGATGAACGTCTACGCGGACCTGATCCGCGACGGCCTGCACGGCCGACTCGGCCCGTTCGGCGACGAGGTGTACGGCATGGCCATGCTGTACGCGCTGGACCGCCACGCCGCCACCCCGGACATTCGCGCTGCCATGGACACCCACGACTTCGTCCTCATGGACCGGTACGTGGCTTCCAACGCGGCCTTCGGCGCGGCCCGCCTGCACCAGGACGCCCGTGGGGAGTTCGTGTCCTGGGTCCGCGCGATCGAGATCGAGCGCTTCGCGGTCCCCGTGCCGCACGCCCACCTGCTGCTGCGGGTCTCCCCCCAGGTGGCGGCCGAACGCTCCGCGCGCCGGGCCACCACCGAAGCCGATCGTGGCCGCGACACGTGGGAGTCCGACGACGCTCTGCAGTCGCGGGTGGCGGCGGTCTACGACGGCCTGGCCGCCGACGACTGGCTGACCCCCTGGCATGTCGTCGACGGCACGACGACACCGGACGCCGCCGAACTGGCCAAAAAACTCGCGGAATAGGTCCGCCCGAATCGCGATTGCTCGCCCGAGAGCCGGCCCCGTCCGATCCCGGGACGGTGTGCTGGGAACCGACGGGTCGATTCGTCGGACTCGGGCGTTCGGTTGTTTGGGCACGTGGCCGGAATCGTCGAACTCGGGGGTTCTGGTTGTTGGACTCGCGAGTCGGCACTGTTGGACACGCGCGGCGTCGAATCGTCGAACTCGCAGGTCACGGATGTTGAACTCGCGGG
This sequence comes from Actinophytocola sp., assembly GCF_036378875.1. Taxonomy (GTDB): domain Bacteria; phylum Actinomycetota; class Actinomycetes; order Mycobacteriales; family Pseudonocardiaceae; genus Actinophytocola. Next base: position 22,489 of record NZ_DASUVO010000160.1, on the reverse strand, counting down.
TCCAGAGCGTTGGACACGCGGGTCGTGGCGGTTGGACACGCGGTTGTCCACAGGGCCTGGTCAGCACGCTCCGGTTTGTCGGTGCCGTGCCGTAGCGTGGAACCGGGGGGCCGGAGGCCACGCCGGGGTTATGTCTGGGGGCTGTGCGTGGTCCCGCGGCGCTGCAGACCCGTGCTTTCGCGGGGGGTGCCACGCTGTGTCGTGGATGGAGAGCGCTCTGTGGTTGAACCTTCAGATGACCGCCGGTGTCTCCCTCGATCACTGTCCAAATGTCACCGAGTAGATTGGTAACGCTGGCTGAAGCGTTACAAAACGTCACTCGGAATGCGGAAACCGGATGAACCGGCCGGGGTCCCGCACGAATGAGCCTCACGAAGTGCGACGATGTAGTCATGAAGGCACGTGTGCTGGTAGTGGACGATGATCCGGCCTTGGCTGAGATGCTGACCATCGTGCTGCGGGGCGAGGGTTTCGACACCGCGGTGGTGGCGGAAGGCAACCGGGCGTTGCCCGCGCTGCGCGAGCTCAGGCCCGACCTGGTACTGCTTGACCTGATGTTGCCCGGCATCAACGGGATCGACGTGTGCAAGGCGATCCGCGCCGAGTCCGGCGTGCCGATCGTCATGCTGACGGCCAAGAGCGACACCGTCGACATCGTGCTGGGCCTCGAGTCCGGCGCCGACGACTACGTCGTGAAACCGTTCAAGCCGAAGGAACTGGTCGCGCGGGTGCGGGCCCGATTGCGGCGCACGGACTCCGAGCCGGCTGAGATGCTGTCCATCGGGGACCTCACCATCGACGTGCCCGGCCACGAGGTGACCCGTGACGGCGTCGCCATCCAGTTGACGCCGCTGGAGTTCGACCTGCTGGTGGCACTGGCCCGCAAGCCGCGCCAGGTGTTCACCCGCGAGGTCCTGCTGGAGCAGGTGTGGGGCTACCGGCACGCCGCCGACACGCGGCTGGTCAACGTCCACGTGCAGCGGCTGCGCTCCAAGGTCGAGACCGACCCGGAGCATCCCGAGGTGGTGTTGACGGTGCGCGGGGTCGGATACAAGGCTGGCCCACCGTGATCGGACGTTCTCCATGAGCGGAGCTGTCGGAACGAACCAACGAGTGCCGCGGCGTCGTGTAGCGGGTGAGGAGCCGGCGTGAGGCGGTACCTTCGCGCGGTCGCCCGTTACGGCGCCCGCGCGGTCGCGTTCGGGCAGCAGCGGGCGGTGCAGTTCGGCGAGCTGTGGCGCCGCTCGCTGCAGGTGCGGGTCGTGGTGAGCACGCTCGCGCTGTCGTCCGCCGTGGTGTTCGTGCTGGGCATGGTGCTGCAGAACCAGATCACGGACCGCCTCCTCGAGACCAAGGAAGAGGCGGCGATCGCGGCCACCCGCGACTCGGTCGCCGTCGCGCAGCGCCAGCTGCAGGGCGTGAACCTGGCGGCCGACGCCGTCCGTCCTCGGCTGCAGCAGGCGTGGAACAAGCTGAGCAGCTCGACGCCGAACACCGACACGGTCAGCTCGTCCGCCGGCACGTTCGAGCCGGTGCTCGCGAGCCCGTCCCAGTCGCTGTCCGCGGACGGAGAGGTGGTCAGCGCCGGGCCGTACGACGACGTGCCGGAAAGCCTGCGTCACTTCGTCGAGAACAACCAGCTCGCCGTGCAGATCCACACCGTGGACCGGCCGTCCGGGCGCACGACGTTCCTCATCGTCGGCACGCCGTTCGGCTCAACGCAGCAGCGGATGCAGCTCTACATGCTGTACCCGCTGACCGCCGAGCAGTCCACGATCGCCGTCGTGCAGAGCACGTTGCTCGTCGGCGGGCTCGTGCTGTTGTTGCTGCTCGCCGGCATCGCGAACCTCGTCACGAGGCAGGTGGTCCGCCCGGTCCGCAGCGCCGCGCAGGCCGCGGAACGGTTCGCGGGCGGTGAGCTGGACGAACGCATGGTCGTCGTCGGCGAGGACGACGTCGCGCGGCTCGCCCAGTCGTACAACAAGATGGCCGAGAGCATCGAACGGCAGATCCGCCAGCTCGAGGAGTTCGGCGGGCTGCAACGCCGGTTCACCTCGGACGTCTCCCACGAGCTGCGCACGCCGCTGACCACCGTGCGCATGGCCGCCGACGTGCTCCACGCGTCCCGTGAGCAGTTCCCGCCGGGGCTCGCGCGGTCCACCGAGCTGCTGGTCGACGAGCTGGACCGGTTCGAGTCGTTGCTCGGCGACCTGCTGGAGATCAGCCGTCTGGACGCCGGCGTCGAGGAGCTGTCGGCCGAGTACGCCGACGTGCGGCCGATCGCGGTCCGCGCCGCGCAGGCCGTCGCCGCCATCGCGCGCAACGCAGGCACCGAGATCATCCTCGACCTGCCCGACGAGGAGACGCCCGCCGAGGTCGACTCGCGACGCATCGAACGGATCCTGCGCAACCTGCTCGCCAACGCGGTCGACCACGGCGACGGCCACCCGGTGCGGCTGCGCATGGCGGCCGACGACGACGTCCTCGCGGTCACCGTTCGCGACTACGGCGTCGGCCTGCGCACCGGCGAGGCGGACCTGGTGTTCAACCGCTTCTGGCGCGCCGACCCGTCCCGCAACCGGCACACCGGCGGCACCGGTCTCGGGCTCGCGATCAGCCTCGAGGACGCCCGTCTCCACGGCGGTGACCTCGACGCCTGGGGCGAGCCGGGCAAGGGTGCGTGCTTCCGGCTCACACTGCCGCGCCAGCACGGCGTCACGATCAAGAGCAACCCGCTGCCGCTGCCGCCGCCGGACGCCAAGGTGCCCACCGGGATGGCCGCGGACGTCCAGCCGCTGACCGACGACGCCATGCGGGTCACGGTCGCCGGCAACGACGAGGCGAAACCCGAGCTCGAACCACCGACGCCCGTGTGGGAAGAGGCCCGATGAGCATGAGCGGAACCAACGATCGGGCACCGCGGTGTCCCGGCGCGGACGAGGAGATGGCATGAGGCGCCGCGCCCATGCCGTGCTCCTGCTCGCACTGCTGGTCATCGCCGGCTGCGCGAACATCCCGGAGGAGTCCACGCCGCACGCCGTGCGTGACGAGCAGCAGCTCGTGACCGAGGCCCCGGTGTCCCCGCCGACGCCCAACCTCAACGCGTTCGACCTCGTCCGCGAGTTCGTCCGCCGGTCCGGCAACCCCGAGTCCGCCAAGCTCTACCTGACCGAGCGTGCCCAGTCGAGCTGGATCGGCGACACCAAGCCGACGATCATCGACGACATCTTCGGCTCGGTGCCGCTGCCGAGCGAGAACGCCCGCGAGTCCGCCGAGGACCAGGGCGGCGTCGAGGGCGCCCGCGTCACCGTCCTGCTGCGGGTGACCCTGCTGGGCCGGCTCGGCCCCGACTCCGCGTTCCTGCCCGGTGTCGGCGAGGCGGAGCACCGGGTCGGCGTGGTCCGCGAGAACGGCCAGTGGCGCATCGACGACCCGCCGCCGGGCGTGTTCGTGACCCGGTCCGACTTCAACGTCAGCTACCGGCCCGTCACCGTCTACTTCTTCGACCCGGACCTGCGCATCACCGTCCCCGACCAGCGGTACGTGCTCGCCGAGCCCGAGAGCGGACTGCCGACACGGGTGTTCTCCGTGCTGCTGTACGGCCCGTCGGACTCGATGGCCCGGTCGCTCGACTCGCCCATCGAGGACGTGGGCTCGAGAACCAACGTCGTCCCCGACGCCGACGGCACGCTGGTCGTCGATCTCGTCCCGCTCGGCGACAAGAGCAAAGAACAGCGGGAGATGATCGCCGCTCAGCTCGTGCTGTCGTTGCAGGAGGTCACGTCCAACCGGCTGCGCATCAAGGGCGACGGGCAGGACCTGATCGATGGCCACGGCGACTGGCGACTGTCGGACATCAAGCAGTACGACGCGGCGACCAAGCCCAGCACGGACACGCCGGGGCTGGTGAGCTCCGGCGGCCGGCTGCGCACCCTGCTCGACGGCAAGCCGGTCCCCGGCCCGGCCGGCGACGGCCAGTACAACGTCGTCAGCGCCGCACAGTCCATCGACGGCCGCCAGCTCGCGGTGGTGACCAAGGTCGGCGAGCAGCTCCGCCTGCGTGTCGGCCGCTACGGCGAGCCGCTGCAGGAGGTCGACTTCGACGCCACCACCATGTCCAGACCGACCTGGCGCGTGTCCACGGCCGAGGGCCAGGACGCGAGCGAGGTGTGGACGGTCGAGGACGGCAACGTCGTGCGCGTCGTCCGCACCGGCGACGAGACCTGGAAGTCGGTCGAGGTCAACGCGTCGGCGCTGGACAGCTTCGGCGCGATCCACGAGCTACGCCTGTCCCGCGACGGCACGAGAGCGGCGATGATCACGTCCGCCGGCAAGCTGGTCGTGGCCGCCGTCGTCCGCGACAAGGACTCGGTCAGCCTCGCCCTGCCACGCACCCTCCAACCGAGGACGATCGTCGACGCCGTCGGGGTCGACTGGCTGAACCAGCACACCCTCGCCGTCGTCACCGGTCAGGTGTCGATGCCGGTGCTCAGGGTCTCGGTCGACGGGCTCACGATGGACCTGTACGACTCGAACAACCTCCAGTTCCCGATGCACGCGGTGACGGCCGCTCCGGAACGCAACGTCGTCGTGACCGACAACGCCGCGGTCCTCCTGGTGGGCGGCCTCGGCCAGGTCTGGCGCCAAGTGCAGAACGGCCAGGGCCCAACCGCGATCCCGTTCTATCCGGGCTGACGGCCTACACAGCGATCACTTCCTTTCTCGGTTGGTGGTCGTTGCGGCTTTCTGGGTGGTGGTTGTGGCGGCCCCAAGGGTTGGGGACGCCAGCGGCAGGAGCGGCCGCCGGAGAGCGGCCTTCGGCGCGGCCGCCCCCGCCGAAGGCAAGAGCCCTCTGCGAGGAGGCCGCCGTCGCGGACGGCCAGCGCTGCACGCTGTCTCCGACGAGGGCCTGCTCGTGTGGAAGCCGTCGCCGGAGGCGGCCTGCGAGGAGGCCGTTGCCGTAGGCGGTCACCGCTGCACGGCGTCACCGCTGCACGGCGCCAGCGAGTGCTTTCCGTGGAGGCCGTCGTTGATGGCTTCCAGTTGGAGAGCGCTGTCGCCGGCTGGTCCGTGGGGAGGCCGTCGTTGGGGGCCCAGCGGATGCCGTCAGGCGAGGTCGCCAGCGCCGACGCCGAGAGCCGTCTGCGAGGAGCCCGTTTGCCGGAGGCGGCCACCGCCGCATGACGGCAGCGCATGACGGCAGCGCATGCCGGCAGCGCATGCCGGCAGCGCATGACGAGGCCGTCGTCGAGAGCCGCCAGCGAGAGCGCCTTCGCTGGGCGGTCAGCGTGGAACCCGTCCGCGCAGGCCGCCAGTGCCACATGCCTTCAGCGTCGAGGTGCTGCGCACGTGGAAGCTGTCGGCCCTGCCCGCCGGCTCGGAAGCCCGTCGCCCAGGGCGACTCAGCGAGGAGGCTGTGGCTGAGGGCCTTCAGCGGAGAATTGCCCACTGAGGGCCCTCAGCGGGAAGTCCTCGTGAATGCCCTTCGCCATGGCCCCTCTCGTCGCAGCCGGTCGCCAGGAGCGCCGGTCCGGAACCGCCGCGATGGTGCCCTGGGGGTGGCTGCACCGCGTGTAGGCACCCGGTGACCTGCTCGCCGAATTGTGAAGTCTGCGTCGGGTGGTCTCGGTGTTCACTCCTCTCTGGTGGCGGTCCTTGTTCAGGTCGTTGCTGTGAAGGCCAGTACGGTCACCGACTTCGTGCCTGCCTTCTCCAGCGACGTGACGCAGGCGGTGGCCGTCGAGCCTGTGGTGATCACGTCGTCCAGCACGATCGCGGTCGTGGGTGCCCTGCCGGTGCACTGGAGGCGGCCTCGGAGGTTCGCCGAGCGGGCCTGTGGGGTGAGGCCCACCGAGTCCCGTGCGCGGCCGGACAGGCGTAGGACCGGAGCGACGGTCGCCTGGTGGCCCGCCCTGATCAAGGCCGTCGCGCAGGCGTGGGCCACCGCCGTCATGTGCTGCCCGTACCTTGCGCGGGCGGCTGACGGGCGTGACGGTGCCGGGACCAGCGCGAACGGGCCGGCCCGGATCGTCGGCAGAACCGTGGCCAGCGCGCCGCCGAGCATCGTGGACAGTTCGCGGCGCCCTCTTTCCTTGTACGCCAACACGGCTCGGCGGGCTGGGCCGGCGTACTCCGCGAGCGCGTACGCGTCGCGCAGGTCGGGGCGTGCCACCGGGAAGACGGCCAGTGAGGCCGCGCAGTCGGTGCACCAGACCGTGGCCGGTATGTCACAGCCGACGCAGTAGGTCGGGAGGATGAGGTCGAGTATCGAACGCATGGTCGCATTGTGCACCCGCCCACCGACAATGATCGGGGCTGGACCAGGGCGGGAGTGGGGGCGGGACACCGCAGAGTGCGCGTTTCAACCTATGGGACGTGAACGAATACCCCCGGACGGGTGAACTTGGTTGGGGAACTCGGATCACCCGAAGATCGTTGCGCGGGTATGGCAGGAAGGCTGAGTCGATCATGCGAAACGGCCGCTGTGCCTGGTCGGGCCAGCGGGGCGCGGCACGGGTCGCCCGCGGGCGAGTCGCCGCGCCGGGAAGTGGGCCATGTAGCTCTCGGTAACACGGGTGGGACAGACAAGTTCGCCCCCCGAGGGGTCTTTTGCAATGGCACAAGCCGAGATAACGTCTCGGCATCAGCTTTCCCGGTTTCCGCAGGGAGGAGGCGAGTAGCCATGCCCCTGGCGCCGGACGAGCGCTGAGGTCTGAGGCCCCCTCAAGCGATCTTTTCTGGTGGGCCCACCACCTTCTGGGACACCGGAGCCCGGCGCCGTCGTTCTTCCACTATCTCGCTGTTGGCGAGGGAGGTTGTGTATGGACATCGTCGTTAAAGGCCGCAACGTCGAGGTGCCCGATCACTATCGAGTGCACGTCGAGGAAAAGCTCACCAGGCTCGAACGCTATGACCGCAAGGTAATCCGTTTCGACGTGGAGCTGTTCCACGAGCCGAACCGCAGGCAGTCGAAGAACTGCCAACGTGTCGAGATCACCGGTAAGGGACGGGGGCCCGCTGTCCGCGCGGAAGCCACCGCCGGCGACTTCTACGCCGCTCTCGACGCCGCGGTCACCAAGTTGGAAAACCGTCTCCGCAGGCTGCACGACCGCCGCCGCGTCCACTACGGACGCCGAAGCCAAACCTCCGTCGCGGAGGCCACGGCTTCCGCCGCCACACAGCTTCCCACGTCGCCCGACACGAACGGGCGTACCCAAACCGCGGTCCTGCCCGCGAGAACAGAGCAGGCTTTCGGCCTTCCCGAGGTGCCGGCACAGCGCTGGGAGGGCGCCGAGGACGAGAACCTCCCCGGTCGGATCGTCCGAGAGAAGGAACACTCGTCCACCCCGATGACCGTCGACCAGGCTCTCTACCAGATGGAGCTGGTCGGACACGACTTCTACCTCTTCCTTGACGCCGACTCGGGTCACCCGAGTGTCGTGTACCGCAGAAGGGGATTCGACTACGGCGTGATCAAGCTGGTCTGACACGAACCCCCACGAACGAAAAGCTCCCGGGCCGCCGGCTCGGGAGCTTTCTCATGCCCGAGTTATCCACAGGCGTGACCAAGGCACGGGCGGCGAACATCGGGGACGGCCTACGATGGGGGTGCGGAAGGGGAGCCGGCTCCCCTCACACAGGCGCGCGACGATCCAGCTAGCGAGGTTGACCTGATGGTGCTGTCCCGGATACTCCGAGCGGGCGAGGGCAAGACGCTCAAGCATCTGAAGCGGATCGTCGAGGAGGTCAACGAGCTCGAGGACAGTGTCGTCGGCCTGACCGACGCACAGCTGCGCGCGAAGACCGACGAGTTCCGCAAGCGCTACGAGGAGCACCGCGACCACGACCTGCCGGACGACGAGACCGACGAGGACGCGCTGGGCGATTTGCTGCCGGAGGCGTTCGCGGTCGTCAGGGAGGCCGCCAAGCGGATCCTCGGCCAGCGGCACTTCGACGTGCAGCTGATGGGTGGCGCCGCGCTCCACCTCGGCAAGGTCTCCGAGATGCGCACTGGTGAGGGCAAGACGCTGACCGCGGTGCTGCCGGCGTACCTGAACGCGCTCTCCGGCAACGGCGTGCACGTCATCACGGTCAACGACTACCTCGCCAAGCGCGACGCGGAGTGGATGGGCCGCGTGCACCGCTTCCTCGGCCTCGAGGTTGGCGTGATCCTCTCGGAGATGACGCCGGACCAGCGCCGTCGTGCCTACCGTGCCGACATCACCTACGGCACCAATAACGAGTTCGGCTTCGACTACCTGCGCGACAACATGGCGTGGACGCTGGACGACATGGTCCAGCGCGGCCACAACTTCGGCATCGTCGACGAGGTGGACTCCATCCTCATCGACGAGGCCAGGACGCCGCTGATCATCTCCGGGCCCACCGACCAGTCGTCGCGCTGGTACACGGAGTTCGCGCGGATGGCGCCGATGATGAAGAAGGACGTCCACTACGAGGTCGACGAGCGCAAGCGGACCGTCGGCGTCACGGAGAAGGGCGTCGAGTACATCGAGGACCAGCTCGGCATCGACAACCTGTACGAGGCCGCCAACACCCCCCTCGTCGGGTACCTGAACAACGCGCTGAAGGCCAAGGAGCTGTTCAAGCGCGACAAGGACTACATCGTCCGCAACGGCGAGGTCCTGATCGTCGACGAGTTCACCGGCCGCATCCTCGCCGGCCGCCGCTACAACGAGGGCATGCACCAGGCCATCGAGGCCAAGGAGCAGGTGGAGATCAAGGCCGAGAACCAGACGCTCGCCACGATCACCCTCCAGAACTACTTCCGCCTCTACCACAAGCTGTCCGGCATGACCGGTACGGCCGAGACCGAGGCAGCCGAGTTCCAGAACACCTACAAGCTCGGCGTCGTGCCCATCCCGACGCACCGGCCGATGGTCCGCATGGACCAGTCCGACCTCATCTACAAGTCCGAGGAGGCGAAGTTCGAGGCGGTCGCCGACGACATCGCCGAGCGGCACGAGAAGGGGCAGCCGGTACTGGTCGGCACCACGTCAGTGGAGCGGTCGGAGTACCTGTCGAAGCTGCTGGTCAAGCGGCGCATTCCGCACAACGTGCTGAACGCCAAGCACCACGAGAAGGAGTCGGCGATCGTCGCCGAGGCCGGGCACTCCGGCGCCGTCACGGTCGCGACGAACATGGCCGGTCGTGGTACCGACATCATGCTCGGCGGCAACCCCGACCACCTGGCGGAGCGGCGCCTGCGTGAGCGCGGGCTCGACCCGATCGAGACGCCGGAGGAGTGGAAGGGCGCTCTGCCGGGCGCGCTCGAGAAGGCACGCGAGGACGTCCGCGCCGAGGCGGAGGAGGTCAAGGAGGCCGGCGGCCTGTACGTGCTCGGCACCGAGCGGCACGAGTCGCGGCGCATCGACAACCAGCTGCGTGGCCGCTCCGGCCGTCAGGGTGACCCGGGTGAGTCGCGGTTCTACCTGTCGCTGCAGGACGAGCTGATGCGGCGGTTCAACGCGCAGTTCGTCGAGCGCGTCATGGTGACGATGCGCGTGCCTGACGACCAGCCGATCGAGGCGAAGATGGTCACCAGGGCCATCAAGAGCGCGCAGACGCAGGTCGAGCAGCAGAACTTCGAGATCCGCAAGGACGTCCTCAAGTACGACGAGGTCATGAACCGCCAGCGCAAGGTCATCTACGGCGAGCGCCAGCGGGTCCTCAAGGGCGAGAACCTCCGTGACCAGGTCGAGAACATGATCGTCGACGTGGTCACCGACTACGTCCGAGGGGAGACCTCCGGTGGCTACGCCGAGGACTGGGACCACGAGAAGCTGTGGACGGCGCTGAAGACGCTGTACCCGATCTCGCTGAAGTGGGAGGACCTCGTCGAGGAGATGGAGGTGGAGGGCAAGGACCTCACCCCCGAATACCTCGAGGAAGCCGTCGTCGAGGACGCCAGGCGCAAGTACGCCGAGCGCGAGGCCGAGATCGACGCGAAGGCCGGCGAGGACGCGATGCGGAAGCTGGAGCGGCAGGTCATGCTGTCGGTGCTGGACCGCAAGTGGCGTGAGCACCTGTATGAGATGGACTACCTCAAGCAGGGCATCGGCCTGCGGGCCATGGCACAGCGCGACCCGCTGATCGAGTACCAGCGCGAGGGTTTCGACATGTTCGCCACCATGCTGGACGCGCTGAAGGAGGAGTGCGTCGGCTTCCTGTTCAACCTGCAGTTCGAACAGCGCGAGCCGGAGCCCTCCGACGCGGCGGCGTTGCCGTCGGGCGCTGACCGCGTCGCGCGGGCCCAGCGCGCGGCCCAGGCGGCACAGGCCGCGGAGGCGGCTCAGCGGGCGCAGGCGCCGTCAGAGGACCGCATTCCGCCGGCACTGCGCGGCAAGGGCCTCGGCGCGGGGTCACAGCCGCAGCAGCGGCTCACGTACAGCGGACCCGCCGAGGGTGGCGGGGTCGAGCAGAAGAGCAACGAGCAGGCCGGTGGCGATGGTGCTGGCGGCGCTGGCGGCGGGGCCAGCGGCAGCCGCCGGGAACGCCGCGCCGCCGCCCGCGACGCGCAGAAGAAGGGCAAGAAGGGGCCGCGTCGGTAAGCCGGGGCTCGTTTGGGTGTTGCCGTCCGGGTTGGGCGGGGGCCGGGTTGCGGGCGGGGGCCGCTGGGGGCGTGGCTTCCGTTGAGGGCGGCTTGGGTGGCGCGGGTTCTGTTGGGCTATGTGTCGGGGTTTCCGGCGCGGGTGGACAGCGTGATGGCTGCCCGCGCCGGACCGCCGCCGATGTCCCAAGGGGCGCTTCGGGAGGTTCAGCCCGGATCCACCGATGATCATGCTGCCCGCGCGCGGTTCTGTGGGTCCGGCGGGCGAAGCCCGCTTCGCGGGCGGTTTCCGCGCGTTGAAGGACGCCTTCCGCACGCCCAGGGTGAGGAAGGCGTCCATCACCACATTGCCCGGGAAGCCCGGTGCTGCGAACGGCGCGTTTGTGCCACCGGCGCTGTCTCGAAAGACGCTTTCGGGTCGTTGAACGTCGTCGGCGCGTCTTTCGGGACATCGGCGATGCCCCGAACGCGCCTTTCGGGACATGCGGGGCGCTACAGCAGCTCGAGTAGGAACGGCAGTTCTTCTGGGGAGTACCAGGCCAGCTCGTGGTCCTCGGCCTCGCCCAGGGTGAACTCCGCGTCGCCGTCGCCCAGGTCTGCCGCGTCTATCACCGCCGCTGCTCCTCGGACGGCTTCCTCCGCGTCCGAGGTGTCCAGGTGTACCGCCGCCACCTGTTTCAGCTGTACAGGGCCGGTCAGGCGCACCACGGCGTAGTCCAGGTCAGGCCTCGGGGTCGCGCCGTCGACGTCCGCCGAGACCACGGCCCGGCGTGGCAGTACCAGCTCCGGCTCCTGTTCGAGTTCGGCGGCCAGCAGGCGCAGTGACGCGCGCGAGGCTTCCAGCATCGCGGCGTACTCCAGTTCCTCGGCGGTCCCCGAGGCGTACGACTCGCGCAGCATCGGGGTGAGCGCGAAGGCCGTGTCGCTCACCGCGGTCAGTTCACCCGCGGCGTTCAGCGTGCGCAGCATCAACACCGTGGCCGGTATGTAGACCCTCACGCGTACTCCAGTTCCCCTCGGCGCCCAAGCTGGCTAGATCCTGACACACCTGCCGCCCGAAGACGTGCGATGCTCTCGCCCGTGGACGGCCAATCACCAAAAGACAGGTTCGTGACCGTGTTCGGTCGCAAGCCCGTGCTGGAGGCGCTTGCCGACGGGCGGCTCGACGTGGACAAGGTCATCCTCGCCGACAACGCCCGGGGCGCCGCCGCGAGGGAGATCATCGACGCGGCCGCGGCGCGGTCGGTGCACGTCGAGCGGGCCAGTGCTCACCGGGTGAAGGTGTTGGCCGGCAACGGGAAGCAGGACCAGGGTGTGCTGGCCGACGTGGTCGCGCCTCGCATGCGCAGGCTCGAGGACGCGCTCGCCGGCAAGTCCGCGCCCACGCGTGTCCTCGTGCTCGACGGCATCACCACGCCGGCGAACGTCGGGATGATCCTGCGGACCGCCACCGCCGCCGGGATCGACGGGATCGTCGTGCCCCGGCGCGGTGTGGCGAGCATCGATCCGCTGGTGGTGAAGGCCTCCGCCGGTGTCGCCTTCCACGCCCCGGTGCTGCGCTGCTACACCGCCGAGGAGGCGTGCCGTGCCCTCCGCGCCGCCGGCTACCCGGTGTACGCGCTGGACGGCAACGCCCGCCAGACGTTGTTCGACGCCGACCTGCCGCGCCGCGCCGCCTACGTGCTGGGTGGCGAGACCGCCGGGGTGAGCGAGGAGGTCCGGCGGCACGTCACCGGCCTGATCTCGATCCCCATGTCCGGCGGCGTGGAGTCGCTGAACGTCGCGAGCGCGGCGGCCGTGCTGTGCTTCGAACTGGTGCGCCGTCGCTCTCGGTGAGCACGGCCACGTTCAGGTGGTCTTTGTCTTCCTCGGGCGGTGGTTCCTCCTCAGTAGGGCATGACCGTTCCCGCCGGGGAGTACGACCGTCTCCTGCTGTGCCCGCTGCCCGACTACGAACCCGACGAGCCGGGTGCGCCGCCGACACGCTGGTCCAGCCTGCGCCCGGCGAGCCGGCCCCAGCTCACGCTCGTCCCGCCGCCACCGGAGCCGGGCCAGCCACCGGTGCCCCCGGCGGCGCTCGTGCGGGTGTTGCGGCACGTACTGGAGGTACTCGACGGCCGTCGCCCGATCGGGCAGTTGCACTCGCTGTTGCCGGACGTGGCGTTCGAGTCGCTGCTGACCCGACTGCGCTCGGTGCGGCCCGGTACGCAGCATCGTCTGCACACCGTGCGTGCCTACTATCCGGTGCCCACGGCCGTGGAGGTCTGCGCGGTGATCGAGGTTCGCACGCCGGAGCGGGAACGGATGATCGCCGCGGCGGCCCGCTTCGAGGACGACGGCGACCACTGGGTGTGCACGGTGTTGCGGCTCCTGTGAGTCGGCTACCAGCACGCCGAGTCGTGACAGGATGGCTGTGGAAGCCACAAGCCGTTCCAGGAGCAGGAGGCGAGCCACACCATGGACGCCGTTTCGTCCGTGCCCACCCCGGCCAACGAGCCCGTGCACACCTACGCGCCGGGCAGTGCCGAGAGTGTGTCATTGCAGCGCCGGATCGCCGAGCTGGAGGGTGAGCGCCACGAGCTCACCATGACCATCGGCGGTGAGCGGCGGATGGCCGGCGGCGAGTCGATCAACGTGGTCCAGCCGCACGACCACCAGCACGTGCTCGGGGTTTCCGCCCAGGCCACGGCCAAGGACGTCACCGACGCGGTCGCGGCGGCCAAGCAGGCCGCGCCCGCCTGGCGGGACCTGCCGTTCGACGAGCGGGCCGCCGTCCTGCTGCGGGCCGCCGACCTCCTCGCCGGACCATGGCGGGACACCCTCAACGCCGCCACCATCCTCGGGCAGTCCAAGTCCGTGCAGCAGGCCGAGATCGACAGCGCCTGCGAGCTCATCGACTTCTGGCGGTTCAACGTCGCCTACGCGCGCCGGATCCGCGAGGAACAGCCCGAGTCCAGCCGCGGCATCTGGAACCGCTTCGACCACCGGCCGCTCGACGGGTTCGTCACGGCCATCACGCCGTTCAACTTCACCGCCATCGCCGGGAACCTGCCCACCGCGCCCGCGTTGATGGGCAACACGGTGGTGTGGAAGCCGTCGCCGACCCAGCAGCTCGCCGCGCACTACACGATGAGGCTTCTGGAAGCGGCCGGGCTCCCGCCCGGCGTGATCAACATGGTCACCGGGGACGGCGCGGCGGTCAGCGAGGTCGCGATGACCGACCCGGACTTCGCGGGCCTGCACTTCACCGGCTCCACCAAGACGTTCAAGCACCTGTGGCGGCTGATGGCCGACCAGCTCGACACCTACCGCTCCTACCCGAGAATCGTCGGTGAGACCGGCGGCAAGGACTTCGTCGTCGCGCACCGTTCCGCCGATCCGGCCGCGGTCGCGATCGGGCTGGTGCGGGGCGCTTTCGAGTACCAGGGCCAGAAGTGCTCGGCCGCGTCCCGCGCCTACGTCTCGCGGTCGCTGTGGGAGAACGGTTTGCGCGAGCGGCTGGTCGACGTCACGAAGTCGGTGTCCTACGGGGATGTCACCGACTTCAGCCACTTCGGCGGCGCGGTCATCGACGAGCGCGCGTTCACCAAACACAAGGGTGTGCTGCTGATGGCCTCGGCCACCTCGACGCTCGAGGTCCTGACCGGCGGCACCTGTGACGACTCGGTCGGCTACTTCGTGCAGCCGACAATCCTGCTCGGCACCGACCCGACGAACGAGGTGTTCACCACCGAGTGGTTCGGCCCGATCCTCGCGGTCCACGTGTTCGACGACAGCGACTACGGCAAGGTGCTCGAACTGGTCGACACCTCGACGCCGTACGCCCTCACCGGGGCCGTGTTCGCGACCGACCGGGCCGCGATCGAGGAGGCACACCGGACGCTGCGCTTCTCGGCCGGCAACTTCTACGTCAACGACAAGCCGACCGGCGCGGTCGTCGGCCAGCAGCCGTTCGGCGGCAGCCGCGGCTCCGGGACCAACGACAAGGCCGGCTCGATCTACAACCTGCAGCGGTGGGTGAGCCCGCGCTCGGTCAAGGAGACGTTCGTCCCGCCGACCGAGCACGGGTACCCGCACATGGGCTAGCTAGTTCACGCAGGGCACGTCGCCGGTCGCCGGCGGCGTGCTCGGCAGGCCGGTGACGAACTGCTTCACCTGGGCCGGGTCGACGGCGATACCGCTGCCCTGCGGCGTGGAGAGGTCGATCTCTCCGATCGGGATCGTCGCGACGCGCAGAGACTTCGCGTTCGTCAGGTCCTGTGCCAGGGCGAGCACGTCCAGACCGGGATCGGTCTTGACGTCGCCCTGGACGGCGGCGATCACCGGTGCGAGGTCAGCGCCCTTCAGCTTGACGGCCAGTGACTGGAGGAACGCCTGCAGCCGGGCGATCCGGTCTAGGTCGCCGTAGGGCAGCCCGTGCCGCTGGCGGAGGAACGCGAGAGCCGCGTCGCCGGCGATGGTCTGTTCACCCGTGCCGAACTCCGCGCCGGAGTAGCGGTCCGACGTGGCCGCGTTCAGACACACCGGCACGCCGCCGACCGCGTCGGCCAGCTCGCCGACGGCCGCCATGTCGACGACGGCGTAATGGTCGACCGGGACGCCGGTCAGGTCGCGGACGGTCGCGAGCAAGGCCTCGATCCCGGACCGGGCGTAGATCTGGTTCAGCTTCGTGCCACCGTCTGTGGCGGGCAGCCAGGAATCGCGGGGAAGCGAGATGAGGCTGACCGAGCCGTCCGCGGCGACCTGGGTGAGCACGACCGAGTCGGTCCACCCGGCCGTGTCGGTGCCAACGACCAGTACGTTCGTGGGCGTCACCGCCTGGGTCGTCTTCTGGGACTGGTCGTCGGCGGCAGGTGGGGTGCTGCGCTCGAACACCTGGGGCACCACGAACGTCGCGACGGCGGCGACGACCACCACCACGGCCGCGGCCGCGAGCACCAGCCCGTACGACCGGCGTGGCCTGCGGCCGCGTACGGCGGCGAGGACCTCGCGGGAGTCGACGGCGCGGGCGGCCTCGTCGGTGAACACGTCCTTGATGAGCTGTTCGGTTCGGTCGTTCGCCATTACAGGGCCTCCCTCACGGGGTGCTGGTGGCTGGCGCGCAGGGTGCTGAGCGCACGGGAGATGTGGCTGCGGACGGTGCCGACCGAGCAGCCGAGGAGCTCGGCGATCTCCTGGTCGCTGCGGTCCTCGTAGTAGCGGAGCACGAGGGCCGCCCGCTGCTTGCGTGGGAGCTTGATGATGTGCGAGCGCAGTGCGTCGCGTTCGGCGTAGATGTGGGCCGGGTCCGCGGTCGGGGTGCCCAGCGCGTCCAGGGTGCTGTGCGTCGCCGCGATGTTCCGCGACGCCTTCCTGCGTCGCCAGGACAGGTACTCGTTGATGATCATCCGGCGGACGTACATGTCTCGCGCCGCCAGGGCGCCGATCCGGTCCCACTTGTGCTGTACACGCACGAGTACCTCCTGGACCACGTCCTGCGCCAGATGGGGGTCACAGGTCAGCGCCGTGGCGAAGCGCAACAGCCGATCTATCCGATCGGCGGCGAACTGGTCGAAGGTGTCCAGCACCGCGACTCCGTTCCTTCTCGATGACGGTCGCCGGTACAACGCGGTCAGGTACCCGGATTGTTGAACGTGATCGTGCACGAGCAACCCGGCGGGGTGTTCGTTCCGTGGTGATCACGGAGCGATGACCGGATCATCGCGGGAGATCCGGAGGGTCGATGAGACGCACACGCTTGGTCACGCCGGTGGTGGTCGCCGCGGTGGCGATGATCGCGGGAGGCGGAACCACCGCCACCGCGGCCCAGGGCAGCACGCCGGCCGAACCGGCCGTGACGTTGCTGACCGGGGACACGGTGACGCTCGGCGGGGAGCACGGCGCGCGGGTGCGTGCGGCGAAGGGCCGCGAGCACGTCTCCTTCTACGTTCGCAAGGACGAGAACGGGGACACCCATGCCGTCCCGGAGGACGCGATCACCCTGCTGTCCCAGGGGAAACTCGATCCCGACCTGTTCAACGTGAGCCTGCTCGCCGAGGCGGGCTTCGGTGAGCGGCTTCCGTTGATCGTGGACTACGCCGGCCCGACGCCACGCGGTGCGGCGGCCGAGGTGACTCGTGAGCTGCCGGTCATGAGCGCCACCGCCGTCGCCGCAGAACGCTCCGGTGCCTACTGGCCGGTCGCGCGCAAGGCCGAGCACGTCTGGCTCGACGAGCCGGTGCGGATGAGCCTCGATCGGTCGGTCCCGCAGATCGGCGCCCCGGCGGCGTGGGCCGCCGGACTCACCGGCGCGGACGCCGTGGTGGCGGTGCTGGACTCCGGCATCGACACGACACACCCGGACCCGAAGGTGACAAGGTCAGCAGTCCCGGTGCCGCGGATGCCGCGCTGACCGTCGGTGCGGTGGACCGGGACGACCAGCTCGCCGACTTCTCCAACCGTGGCCGCGAGGGCGGCGGTCTGAAGCCGGAGATCACCGCGCCGGGCGTTGGCATCGTGGCGCCGAAGGTCGGCGGCGGCCATGTGGCGATGTCCGGTACCTCCATGGCGACGCCGCATGTGGCTGGTGCGGCGGCGATCCTGGCCGGCCAGCACCCGGACTGGACCGCGGACCAGCTGAAGGCAGTGCTCATGGGCAGTGCGAAGCCGAACGGCTCGGTGCTGGAGCAGGGTGCCGGCCGGGTGGACGTCGCGAAGGCCAGTGCCGCGACGGTGTTCGCGTCCGTGACGGTCATCGACCACGGCGTGGTGCAATGGCCGCACGGCGACGACGCGCCGATCGAGAAGACGATCACCTACACGAACACCGGTGCCGAGCCGGTCACGCTGGACCTCGCGGCGGACGTGGCTGGTGCTCCACAAGGGATGTTCACGTTCGCGCCGGCTCGGCTGACGGTGCCGGCGGGTGGTCAGGCGAGCACGACCGTCACCACGGACACGAGGGTCGAGGCACCGGACGGCGTCCACAGCGGTGCGATCACCGCGACCGGCGACGGTCAGTCGGTGCGCACGCTGATCACCGTCACCCGTGAGGTCGAGAGCTACGACGTGACCGTGACGGCCATCGACCAGACCGGTGCACCATCTGTCGAGGCGGGCTACTCGCTCGTGGATGTCAACAACCCCAGGGCATACAGCGGGTACGACCCGTCCGGCACGTCCGTCGTGCGGGTGCCGAAGGGCGAGTTCTACTTCGAAGGCAGCATCCTGACCCCGTCCACCCCGGGCCGGTTCAAGTACACCGAATTCTTCGAGCCCGTGTTCATGGTCACCGGCAACCGTGAGGTCGTGGTCGACGCGCGGCAGGGCAAACCGGTCAACTTCATGGTGGACAAGCCGAACGCGAAGGTCGGTGACGCGCTGTTCCGGTTCGAGACAAGCGGTGCCTGGGGCAGTCTGAGCAGCACCGCGCACATCGCGAACTTCGACGACCATTTCTTCATTCCGTCCACCACGGCGAAGAAGGACAGGGTGATCTTCACCGCCGAGGCACACCTGGGGGAGTGGAACGGGAAGGCGTTCGACGGCAGCTACATGTACCACTTGCGGCGCATCGAGAACGGCGCCCTGCCGCAGGAGTTCCAGTGGCATTACCGTGACTCGAAGCTCGCGAAGGTGCGGGCGGAGTACGCGATGGCCACGCCCGGTGTGGTCGGTGTCCGGCAACGGTTCCTCACCGTGCCACTGCCCAGCACGCTGACCGAGTACTACACGCCGAACGAGCCGTGGGACGGCCAGTTCGCCGAGGCGATCGATCCGGACAGCTACGACTACGTCTCGGTCACGGAGCAGATCGCGCCGAGGAGCTTCCCACTTGGCCGAACCACCACGGAGCGCTGGAACACCGGCGTGTTCGGGCCCGCGTTCCCACGCGGCGACGACTGGTACTTCGCCGCCCGGCTCGGCAACCTGCTCAGGGTCAGCTTGCCGCTGGTCACCGACCAGAGCCGGGGTCGCGCGAACTTCGCGAGCGGTGACGGCGCCACCACCCTCCTACGGGACGGGGTGGTGGTCGGCGAGTCGCCTGCCCCCGGTGTCGGCGCGTTCGAAGTGGGCTCCGAGCGGGCGACGTACACGCTGCGCACGTCGGTGGACCGGTCCGCGTTCGCTCATCTGTCCACTCAGGTCAGCTCGGAGTGGACGTTCACCTCGGAACACGTCGCCGGAGACCCCGCTCGGCTGCCGTTGCTGGCGGTGCGGTTCGCGCCGAACCTGGACGCCGGCAACGCCGCGCCGGCCGGGAAGCCGTTCACGATCCCGGTCTACGTGCAGCGCAACGGGGCCGACGTGGGCCGGGTGAACATGCCGTCGGTCGAGGTGTCCTATGACGACGGTGCCACGTGGCGGGCCGCGCCGGTCAGCCGTCATCGCGGTGAGTGGAGGACGGTGGTCGACCATCCGGTCGGCGCGAAGTTCGTGTCGCTGCGGTCGAGCGTCACCGACCCCGCCGGCGACAGTCAGCGCCAGACCATCATCCGGGCGTACGCACTGTCCTGATCCGCCGTGCAACCCGGCGCACCCCTCCGGCGTATTGATCACGCGAGCGGCAACCGACGAGGCGTTGTCGCGTGGTTTCTGGAGGGGTTGATGACCCACAGACGGGCTCGGTTGAGCCTGCTCTCCGCGGCGGTGGCCGCGGGTGTGGTCGCGTCGGTCATGGGGGTCGCGCCGGGTGCCGCGGGGGCTGTCGCGGCACCCGGCGCGGTGGGGCCGACGGTGACCTTGCTGACCGGGGACAAGGTCACGATCGGCGGGATGCGTGGAGTGAGCGTGCAGGCGGCGAAAGGCCGTGAGCACATCGCCTTCTACACCCGCACCGACGAGCAGGGGGACACGCACGTCGTCCCGAGTGACGTGGTTCCCCTGCTGTCGGCGGGAAAGCTCGACTCACGCCTGTTCGACGTCACTGAGCTGGTGCGGGTCGGGTACGACGACGCCTCCCGTGACCGGCTACCACTGATCGTCGACTATCCCGGCCGGACGCCACGCATGGCCGGCGCACAGGTCAGCCGGGAGTTGCCGGGTATGAGTGCGGCCGCGGTCTCGGTCGAACGGTCGGCCGATTTCTGGGCCACGGCACGGAACGCGGAGGCCATCTGGCTCGACGGGCCGGTTCGCGCAAGCCTCGACCAGTCGGTGAAGCAGATCGGCGCGCCGGAGGCCTGGGCGGCCGGGAACACCGGCGCGGGCGTGACGGTCGCGGTGCTGGACACCGGGATCGACGCCGAGCACCCGGACCTCGCCGACGCGGTCGTCGACGCCAGGAACTTCACCGACAGCGACACCGCCGACGACCGGGCCGGGCACGGCACGCACGTCGCGTCGATCATCACGGGCAACAGCGACAAGTACCGGGGCGTGGCGCCGGATGCCAAGCTGCTCAACGGAAAGGTGCTCAGCGACGCCCTCGAGGGCCAGGAGTCGTGGATCATCGCGGGTATGGAGTGGGCCGTGGCCGGCGGTGCCGACGTGGTCAACATGAGCCTCGGTTCCCGGTACCCGACCGACGGCACCGACCCGATAGCACAGACCGTGAACCGGCTGACCGAGGAGACCGGCACGTTGTTCGTGGTCTCCGCCGGGAACACCGGCGGACCGGTCGGCAGCCCCGGTTCCGCGGACGCCGCGCTGACCGTCGGTGCGGTGGACCGGGACGACTCGCTGGCCGCCTTCTCCAGCCGTGGCCGCGAAGGTGGCGGGCTCAAGCCGGACATCACGGCACCCGGCGTGAACATCATGGCCGCCCGGGCGGGCACCGACGGCCACGTGGGGATGTTGGGCACCTCCATGGCCGCGCCGCATGTGGCCGGCGCGGCGGCGGTCCTGGCCGGTCAGCATCCGAAGTGGACGGCAGACCAGCTCAAGCCCGCCCTCATGGGCAGTGCGAAGCCGAACGGCGCCATTCCGGAGCAGGGCGCCGGGCGCGTGGACGTCGCCAAGGCCAGCGCCGGCACCGTGTTCGCGTCGGTGGCGAGCATCGACAACGGCACCGTGCGGTGGCCGCACGGCGACGACGAGCCGATCGAGAAGGCCATCACCTACACCAACACCGGTGCCGCGCCGGTCACGCTGGACTTCGCGGCGGACGTACCCGGTGCGCCACAAGGGATGTTCACGTTCTCCCCGGCGAAGCTGACCGTGCCGGCCGGTGGTCAGGCCACCGCGACCGTCGTCACCGACACGCGAGTCGAGGCGGCCGACGGCTACTACCTCGGCAGGATCAACGCGACGGGCGGTGGTCAGGAGGTGCGCACGCTGATCGCGGTTACCCGTGAGGCCGAGAGCTACGACATGACCGTCAAGCTCGTCGACCACGACGGTGCGCCAACGGACAAGTACTTCTACCAGTTCGTGGACCTCGAGACCGCTCGGACCCATACCGCGTACGACCCGTCGGGCACCGTGGTGGTGCGCATGCCGAAGGGCGAGTACTTCCTCGAGGCCACCGTCTCGACGCCGGTCGGTGACCGGGCCAAGCACGCCGTGTTCGCCGAGCCCGCGCTCACGGTGGCCGGTGACAGCGAGTTCGTCGCCGACGCACGGGAGGCCAAGCCGGTCACGTTCACCCTCGACAAGCCGAACGCGCGGGGCGGCGACGGGTTGTTCCAGGTCCACGCGAAGGTGCCGACCGGCATAGCCGGGTCCACCGCGTTCATCGAGAACTTCGAGAACTTCTCCTTCAAGCCGTCCACCACGTCGCGCAAGGACGGGTTCACCTTCGTCGCCGAGCTACGCATGGCCGAGTGGAACGGCACGTCGTTCGACGGCAGCCCGTACCTGTTCAACGTGCGGCACACGGAGAACGGCTCGGTCCCGCGGACCCTGCAGTGGCGCCTACGCGACTCGCAGCTCGCCAAGGTGCGTTCGGCGCACGCGGCGGCGACGCCCGGCATGGTCGGTGTCCGGGAGCGGTTCCTCGCGGTGCCGCTGCCGACCACGCTGACCGAGTACTTCACGCCGGACGTGCCGTGGGACAACAGGTTCGAGGAGATCCCCGGCCCTTACCAGTACCCGGCGGTGTCGACCGTCGAGCAGCTCCAGCCGAAGACCTACCGGCTGGGCCGCACCACGACGGAACGTTGGAACATGGGTGTGTACGGGCCGGCCTTCCCCGGCACGAACTCCCGGCACGGCGGCTGGTACTGGGCCGGCCGGGTCGGCCGCAACCTCAACTTCGACCTGCCGCTGGCCACGGACCAGGGCCGGGGCCGGATGGGCTTCGGTGCGGCGGAAGGCAGCCTGACGCTCCTGCGCGACGGTGAGGTCCTCGGCGAGAGCCCGTACGCGGGCAGCGGTTCGTTCCAGGTGACGCAGATGCCGGGCGTGTACACGCTGCGCGCCACGGCCGACCGGTCCGCACGCGCCCGACTGTCCACTCAGATCAGTGCGGAGTGGACGTTCGCCTCGCAGTACGTCAGTGACGAACTGGTGCACCTGCCGCTGCTCGCGCTGCGGTTCGCGCCGGACCTCGACGGCCACAACGCGGCGCCGGCTGGGAAGCGGTTCACGATCCCGGTGTACGTGCAGCGCAACGGTGCCGAGGTGGGACAGGTGAACACGCCGTCGGTCGAGGTGTCCTACGACGACGGTGCGACCTGGCAGGCGGCGTCGGTGAGCCGGCACCGCGGTGAGTGGAAGGCGACCGTCGACCACCCCGCCGGCGCCGGTTTCGTGTCGCTGCGGTCGACGATCACCGACCCGAACGGGAACGCGCAACGCCAGACGATCATCCGCGCGTACGAGCTGAAGTGAGATAACGAAAAACGCCCCCGCCGGATTGGCGGATTCCAGGGGTCGTCGCAACACAAGTGGTTAACTGGCTTCGGTCAGGAGTTTAGCGAGGCGCTCGGCTGGGGTGTCCCAGCCGAGCGTTTTGCGTGGGCGGCCGTTGAGTTCGGCGGCGACGGTGTCGAGGTGGTC
>NZ_DASUVO010000159.1:0-143566 GCF_036378875.1 Actinophytocola sp. | reverse complement strand
TTCGCGCTCGGCGGCTTCCTTGGCCGCCGCTTCGCGGTCTGCCGCCTCCTTGGCCGCGGCTTCCCGGGCAGCGGCTTCTTGCGCTGCGGCTTCCTGGGCTGCCTTTTCCTTGGCTGCGGCTTCCCGGTCTGCGGCTTCCTTGGCCGCCGCTTCCTTGGCCGCCGCTTCGCGTTCGGCGGCTTCCTTGGCCGCTGCTTCGCGGTCTGCCGCTTCCTTGGCAGCAGCCGCCTTCGCAGCCGCCGCTTCGCGCTCGGCAGCCTCCTTGGCTGCCGCTTCGCGGTCGGCGGCCTCCTTAGCCGCGGCCTCGCGGTCGGCGGCTTCCTTGGCTGCCGCTTCTTGGGCAGCGGCTTCTTGCGCGGCGGCTTCCCGTGCTGCGGCTTCGCGAGCTGCGGCTTCCTTGGCTGCGGCCTCGCGGGCAGCGGCTTCCTGGGCCGCTATCTCGCGTGCGGTTTCCTGGGCGGCGGCTTCCCGTGCTGCTACTTCGCGAGCCGCGGCTTCCTTCGCCGCGGCTTCCTGAGCAGCCGCTTCGCGGGCCGCGGCTTCGCGGGCCTCGGCCTCTCGAACTGCCGCTTCCCGAGTCTCGGCCTCCCGAACCGCTGCTTCCCGGGCTTCTGCCTCCCGGACAGCTGCGTCGCGAGCCTGGGCCTCTCGGGCCGCCGCTTCCCGAGCTTCTGCCTGGCGCGCCGCGGCCTCTCGGGCCGCTACCTCCTCCGCGACGGTTGGGCGCGGAGTGCCCCGGGTGGGGGCTTCGCGGGAGGTGGTCGGTTCCGGGATGGGGTGGTACGGGTCCGCGGGGTCGCGGTAGCGGGGGCCGTCCTGAGGGAGGGGGCGGGTCGGCTGGTCCGGCTGGCTCAGTGCGGCCGTGTCCGGCTGGTAGCCGCGGTACGGATCGGGCTCCTGGCGGTAGCGGTCGACCTCGCGCTCCGGGATGGGGCGGTACGGCTCGGGCTGCCGGGAGTAGCGGCTGCCGTACGGATCATCGACCGGGAGTTCCTGCTGCTCGGCGACGTCGCTGGTCAGCTCGAAGTCCTGGACGAAGTCGCGGTCCTCGACGCGGCCGCCGCCCACCGCCTGGCGGCGTGGCTCCGCCACCTGCAGTGCCTGGGCGGCCAGCTCCGTCACCGGGCGGACCGTGCGCAGCTGGCGGTTCGGGTTCGGGTCCAGGAGGTCCAGGGCGTGGTCATCCAGTGGGGTGACCGTGCCGCCGTGGGCGCCGGGGTGGAACGACCAGTGGGCGTGGTTGTTCGAGCGGCCGGCCGTCCACGTCAGCTGGACGACCCACTTGCCGTCCTCGCCCTTCCACGAGTCCCACACGGCCGCCAGGTAGTCCTGGCCACGGGCGGCGAAGGCCTGGGCGACGACCTCGCCCAGTTCCTGCACGTCCGGGCCGTCCTCACGCACCGGATGGGCCCGCTGCGCCAGTTCGGCGGTACGTGACCGTTCGAGCAGCACGGGGTACGCGAAGCGCTCCACCTTCTCCGGTGGGACGCCGGCCGCTGCCGCGACCTGCTCTACGGACTCTCCCGCACGGATGCGGGACTGGATCTCTCGAGGACGCATCTGGCTCTCCAGCTCGATGGCGATCTGGCCGAGTCGGGTGATGTCTCCTCTGGCCGCCGCACGCAGGCGCTCGTCCGCGGGGACCGAGAATCGCTCGCCGCGGTCGGACTCGAGGATGACGATCTTGCCATCCTCCCCGAGTCCCACGACCCGCAGCGCACGCATCGCGGCCTCCTCGAGCGACTGAACAGACTTCACCTCGCCAAGCGCCCACGTTAGTTCGGCGAGTCCTCTTGACGTGCGAGGCGCGCCGAGTACCGTTCCGGTGATCTTGCCTGTTCGGGCTCAGTCGCGCCAGGGTAATCCGGTGATCTTTTCGTAAGCGTCGACGTACCGTGCGTGAGTCGCGTCCACCACGTCCGGCGGAATCTGCGGCGCCGGCGGGGTCTTGTCCCAACCGGTGCCCGCCGCCCAGTCGCGCACGAACTGCTTGTCGTACGCGTGCTGCGCTCGCCCGGGTGTCCAGTCGGCGGCCGGCCAGAAACGGGACGAGTCCGGGGTCAGCACCTCGTCGGCGAGGGTGAGCACGCCGTCACTGTCCATTCCGAACTCGAGCTTGGTGTCCGCCACGATGATCCCGTTGGCGGCGGCCCGCTCGGCGCCGCGCCGGTACACCTCCAGCGTCAGGTCCCGCAGCCGCGTCGCCGTCGACAGACCGACCGCCGCGACCACGTCGTCGAACGTGGCCGGCGCGTCGTGCCCGCCGTCGGACACCTTCGTCGTCGGCGTGAAGATCGGCTCGTCCAGACGGGAGCCCTCCACCAGCCCGCGGGGCAGCGGCACACCGGAGATCGCGCCGGTGGCCTGGTACTCCTTGAGCCCGGAGCCGGCCAGGTACCCGCGTGCGATGCACTCGAACGGCACCATCTCGAGGCGCCGGCACCGGATGGCGCGGCCCTCGAACTCCGCCGGCACGTCCGTCGCCGAGATCAGGTGGTTGGGCACGATGTCGGCCAGCTGCCCGAACCACCACACCGACAGCTGCGTGAGCAGCGCACCCTTGTCCGGGATCGGGGTCGGCAGCACGACGTCGTACACCGACACCCGATCGGAGGCCACCAGCAGCAGGTCGTCGCCGTCCGTGTAGATCTCGCGCACCTTGCCGCTGTAGACGTGCTGCATTTAGATGCGCTCCACCAGCCAGTCGATGCACTTCGTCAGCGCGGTCACGTCGTCCGGGTCGACCGCCGGGTACATCGCGACACGCAGCTGGTTGCGGCCCAGCTTGCGGTACGGCTCCACGTCGACGACACCGTTGGCCCGCAACGCCTTCGCGATGGTGGCCGCGTCCGTGCCCTCGGCGAAGTCGATCGTGCCGACCACGGCCGAGCGATGCGCCGGGTCCGTGACGTACGGGGTCGCGAACGAGGAGGCCTCCGCCCACTCGTAGAGCCGCCGGGCCGACTCGGCCGAACGGCCGGTGGTCCAGTCCAGGCCGCCGTTGCCCAGCATCCAGTCGATCTGCTCGGCCATCAGGTACAGCGTGGCGATGGACGGCGTGTTGTACGTCTGGTCCTTGAGGGAGTTGTCCAGCGCGGTCGGCAGCGACAGGAACTCCGGCACCCAGCGCCCGCTCGCGCCGATCTCGCCGACCCGCTCCAGCGCGACCGGGCTCATCAGCGCGATCCACAGGCCGCCGTCGGACGCGAAACCCTTCTGCGGCGCGAAGTAGTACACGTCGTAGTCGTCGGCCTTCACCGGGAGCCCGGCCGCCGCGGAGGTCGCGTCGATCGCGACCAGCGCCGCGTCCGACCCGGCCGGCCGCGACACCGGCACGGCGACGCCGGTCGAGGTCTCGTTGTGGGCCCAGCCGACCACGTCGGCACCCGCCGCGTACTCGATGGCCGGCGCCGAGCCCGGCTCGGCCTTCACGACCACCGGCTCCTTGAGGTACGGGGTGGTCACGGCCTTCGCGAACTTCGAGGAGAACTCACCGAACGTGAACGCCTGCGCCTGCTCACGCACCAGGCCGAACGCCAGCGCGTCCCAGAACGCGGTGGTGCCGCCGTTGCCGAGCACGACCTCGTAGCCCTCCGGCAGCGCGAACAGCTCCCGCAGACCGGAGCGCACCCGCCCGACCAGGGACTTCACCGGCTTCTGGCGGTGGGACGTACCCATGATCGCCGCGCCGTCCGCGGCGAACCGGGCGATCTGCTCGGGGCGCACCTTGGACGGGCCGGAACCGAACCGACCGTCGGCGGGCTTGAGGTCTGCGGGAAGCACTAACTCGGTCGAGGTCTGCGTCATCAGGACGGCTTCTCTCCACGTGAAGGGGGTTGTCTGCGTGGCGGCGTTGCCGCCCTCAGTCTCCCCCACGCGTGCCGAGACTCACTCGGGGGTCAACAGTGTCCCCGGTCACGCTCCGTGCATGAACGGGGAGTTTCGCCGTCACCCGCAGGCCACCGCCCGGATTTGGCGCGGCTGACACGGTGCCGTCGTGGGCTTTCACGACCGAGCGGACGATCGAAAGGCCCAGACCGGCGCCGGCCTGACGGGCCGTGCGGTCCCGATCGAGCCTTCGGAACGGCTCGAACAGCGCGTTCACCTGGTCCGGCGGCACGACAGACCCGGTGTTGACGACCACCAGCGCGGGGAACTCGCCGACCTCGACCGTGACGCTGCCGCCGCGTTCGTTGTAGTGGATGCCGTTGTGCACGAGGTTCGTGACCAGGCGTTCCAGCAGCACCGGGTCACCGGGCACGACTCTCGGCGCCAGGTGTGAGGCGAGCGTCACACCGGCGTCGTCGGCCAGGTGGCGGGCGCCGTCGAGGACCGCCGCGACCACGAGGTCCAGCCGGACCGGCTCCCGGGTGTTGAGCCCACGGTCACTGCGCGCGAGCAACAGCAGACCCTCGATCAGGCGTTCTACTCGCTCGTTCGTGTGAAGTAGATGAGCGCCGAGCCGCATCAGGTCCGGGCTCGCGGTCGGGTCGGCCATCGCGACCTCGATCATCGTGCGCTGCACGGCGAGCGGGGTGCGCAGCTCGTGGGATGCGTTGGCGACGAACCGGCGTTGGCTGTCGAACGACCCGGCGAGCCGGTCGAGCATGCTGTCGAACGTGTCGGCCAGCTCCTTCAGCTCGTCCTCCGGGCCCTCCAGGTTGATCCGCTTGTCCATCTGGCCCGCTTCGAGCCGGCGTGCGGTCGCGGTGATCCGCTTGACCGGGCGCAGCGTGCGATCGGCCATGAGCCAGCCGAGCAACGCGGCCATCGCACCGACCAAGACCAGCGCGATGCCGGAGATGATCACCATGGTCTGCAGCGCCGACTCGCGGTAGCCGCTCACCGCCCCGCCGACCGTGTTGGTGAGGATGTTGGCGCCGCCCGCCGCGCCAACGGGAGGGGGCGGGTCTTCCGCGCTGTCGCGCTTGATGCTCTCGTCGGGCTTGTCCTCGCCGCCCTCGCCGCTCACGAACTGCTGGGAGAAGCTGTCCGCCGACGGCAGCGACTGGCTGACCAGCGCGTAGTTGACGACCAGCAGGATCGCGCCGGCCAGCAGGAACAGCCCACCGAAGGTGAGCGCGAGCCGCGTACGCACCGAGAGCTTCAAGGCAACATCCGATACCCGGCGCCCGGGACGGTCTCGATCACCGGCGGGTCGCCCAGCTTGCGGCGCAACGTCATCACCGCGACCCGGACCGCGTTCGTGAACGGGTCGGCGTGTTCGTCCCACGCCTTCTCGAGCAGGTCCTCGGCGCTCACCACCGCGCCCTCGGCCCGCATCAGCACCTCGAGCACCGCGAACTCCTTTCGCGACAGTGGCAGGTGGCGCCCGTCCCGCGACGCCTGATGCCGTGGCCGGTCCAGCACGACGCCGGCCTGTTCCAGCACGGGCGGCAGTGCGGGCCGCGCCCGACGGCCGAGTGCCTGCACGCGTGCGACCAACTCGGCGAACGCGAACGGCTTGGTCAGGTAGTCGTCGGCGCCGAGCGCGAGGCCGTCGACCCGGTCGACTATCTCGGTGGCCGCGGTCAGCATCAGCACTTTCGCCTCGCCGCCGGTCCGCACCAGGGCACGGCACACGTCGTCGCCGTGCGTGCCGGGCAGGTCCCGGTCCAGCACGACCACGTCGTAGGCGTGCACACCCACGCGCTCCAACGCGGCGTCACCGTCGTAGCAGACGTCCACAGCCATGGACAGCCTGCGCAACCCCTCGGCGACCGAGTCCGCGAGGAGCTGCTCGTCCTCCACGACCAGCACCCGCATGTCAGCAGTCTGCTCGGTCCGGGGTTAAGGACGGGATAAGCGAATTCGCTTAGCGCGTCCGAATCGCCCGGCTCGTAGAACTTGCTGCCATCGGAAGCGAAAGGGGAACCCGATGAGCACACGATGGCGGCTGGCCGTCCTGGCCGGACTGTTCACACTGGTCACGGCATGCGGCAACGCGCCGAACGACGCCGGCGACGGTGTCGCGTCCATCTCGGACAAGAACACGCCCAGCTCCACGAAGGCCGAGGACGAGGGCGACGACTACGACAAGATGTTGGCGTACGCGAAGTGCATGCGCGAGCAAGGGGTCGACATCAAGGACCCCGAACCTCCCAGTGCCGGGGAGGGCGGCGGTGGTATCGGCATCTCGGTCGACGGCCCCGACGAGAAGGCCAAGGTCGACAAGGCCAACGAGTCGTGCAAGCACCTGATGCCGAACGGTGGCGCGCCGGAGAAGCCGTCGGCCGAGGAACTCGACGAGGCACGGAAGACGGCGAAGTGCCTGCGTGAGCACGGCATCGAGGTCAAGGAACCGACGGCGGAGAACCCGGGCCTCGACCTGAGCGCCGGTGAGGGCGGCAACACCCCGGAGAAGGTCGACAAGGCCATGCAGGAGTGCATGCCTGAGGGCGCGAAGAGCGAGAAACACAGCAGCAACGGCGGGGGCGGGGGCAAATGACCGGCCCACACGTGCCGCGGCGCCGCCGCAGAGTGCGGTGGCTGGTGACCGGCGTCAGCGTGCTGGCAGTACTGGGGGTCGGCACGGCGGTGGCGGTCACCCGTCTGGCTAGTCGCCCGATCGCGGCGGCCGAGGCTCCTTCCGCGCCGGACACCGTGGCCGTGCGCAAGATGGATCTCGCCGAGAGGGAGACGATCACCGGCGAGCTCGGCTACGGCGCCGAGCAGCCGCTGAACGGCCGGCGGCCCGGCACGATCACCGCCCTGCCGGCGCAGGACGCGGTACTCGACCGGGGTTCGGTCATCTACCAGGCCGACGCGAAGCCGGTCGTGCTGTTCCTCGGCTCGCTGCCGCTGTACCGGACGGTGTCGACGGGGATGACCGACGGGCCGGACGTGAAGGTGGTGGAGGAGAACCTGCGTGACCTGGGGTACCGCGGGTTCGGCACGCCTGACGACGAGTTCACCGCCGCGACCGCGACCGCCATCAAGAAATGGCAGAAGAAGCTCGGCATCGACCAGACAGGTGTCATCGAACTGGGTGATGTTGTGGTGACGCCGGCTGCGGTGCGTGTCAGCACGGTCAAGGCGGCGCTGGGGGACGACGCGGGCGGCGAGGTGCTGGAGTACACCGGCACGACCCGCGTGGTGACCGCCGACCTGGAAGAGGGTCAGAAGGACCTGGCCGCGGCGGGCACCAAGGTCACGCTGACGATCGGCGGCAAGCAAGTACCGGGGACGGTGACGTCGGTTGCCCCGGCCGTGCCGTCCGACTCGGCGGACCCGAACGCGGAACCGGGCTTCACCGCGGCCGTGTCCATCGACGGCGCGATCGACGCGGTCGACTCGGGCTCGGTGGACGTCGAGTTCACGTCCGCCGCGCGGCAGGGCGTGCTCGCCGTGCCGGTGGGGGCGCTGCTCGCACTGGCCGAGGGCGGGTACGCGGTGGAGCTGGCGTCCGGGAAGTTGGTCGCCGTGACCACGGGCCTGTTCGCCGACGGGATGGTCGAGGTGTCCGGCGAGGGACTGACCGAGGGCGCCAAGGTGGTGACTACCTCATGAGCGGAGCTTGCGGAGCGAACCATCAGTACTCAGGACGGCACCTCTCCCGCGGAGGGCGCCGGTGTAGCGGAGCCTGCGGAGCGTTCCGGCGCCACGGAGCGGGTGAGGGGGCGTCATGATCGTTTTACGGGATGTGGGTCGGACGTATCCGGGTGGGGTGCGGGCGCTGCGGGATGTGACGCTGTCGATCGGCGAGCGCGAGCTGGTGTCGGTGGTCGGGCCGTCCGGGTCGGGCAAGTCGACGCTGCTGCACCTGATGGGCACGCTCGACCGGCCGTCGTCGGGGGCGGTCGAGGTGCGGGGGCACGACATCAGCCGGCTGTCCGACCGGCGGCTGTCCGCGCTGCGGTCGGAGTGGATCGGGTTCGTGTTCCAGCAGTTCTTCCTCACGCAGGGCCAGCCGGCGGTGGACAACGTGGCGACGGGCCTGACGTACACGGGTGTCCCGGCCCGTGAACGGCGTGCACTCGCGCTCGCGGCGCTCGACCGCGTTGGCCTGTCCCACCGCTCGTGGCACCTACCGTCCGAACTGTCCGGCGGCGAACGCCAGCGAGTGGCGATCGCCCGCGCGATCGTGAACGAACCGTCCCTGATCCTGGCCGACGAACCAACGGGCAACCTGGACAGCCGCACGGGCGCGGAGATCATGCGTCTGCTGCTGGACCTACGCGACAGCGGCTCGACGGTCGTTGTGGTGACTCACGACCGCGAGGTGGCGGCGTCCCTACCGCGCCGAATCGAGGTACTGGACGGCACGGTCCGCCTGGACACGGGACTGGTGCCCCTATGACCGCCGCAAAGCGCCGCTCCACCCACCAGGTTTCAACGCCCCGAACTCACCTCACGCCAAAGGGCGAGCCGTTCATGATCAACGCCAACACAGATGGTTGCGTAGGCATCCCCCACCCATACCCGGGGGGCCACCCCGAGGCCATCGTACCAACCGACAGGGACAAAACCCCTGGTCGCGGGGGCCTGTGGACAACTTTCGCCGACGAGTTGGAGCGAATGGGACGTTCGTGCGCTCGCCGGCCACGCTTCAGCTCCGAGGACGGTGTCTCGAAGGGCACCTTCAGGACGCTCAGAGCCTGTTGCTTTTGGAAGACCAAGATAGATTCTGTCTTGATCAACTCGGACGATCGTCGGCCTAGGAGCAGGTTGCGGCCGATTGTCCGGCGTCGGCAGTTCATGGCCGCGTATCGTCCGATCAAACTTGATCTTGATGGCCCGCGAGAGCCAAAAAGCAACAGGCTCCTCAGTGTCTCGACGGGCACCTTCAGGGCATCGGGTCTGGAGGTGGGGGCGTGACCACTCTTCTTCCGAAACCGCGGCGGCTTGGGCCCGCCGATGTTGGACGGCTTGGGGCGCACGGGATGCGGACCCGGCCCCTCCGCGCGATCCTCTCCGCGCTCGGGATCGGGATCGGCATCGCCGCCATGGTCGCCGTCGTCTCG
The DNA here is from genome assembly GCF_036378875.1 of Actinophytocola sp. Taxonomy (GTDB): domain Bacteria; phylum Actinomycetota; class Actinomycetes; order Mycobacteriales; family Pseudonocardiaceae; genus Actinophytocola. Next base: position 134,603 of record NZ_DASUVO010000159.1, on the reverse strand, counting down.
ATTCCGGCGTCCAGTCAGCGTGCGTTGGCGGAACAGCTCTCCGCGCTCGGCACCAACCTGCTCACCGCAGCGCCAGGGCAGACGATCATGGGTGACGACGCCCCGCTGCCCATGACCGCCGTGCCCATGATCGCCAGGATCGGGCCCGTCACCGATGTGTCCGCGACCGGCAGTGTCGAGACCACGGTTCGGCGCACCGACCGGATCCCCGAGGCCGAGACGTCCGGCATCTCGGTGATCGCGGCTCGCACCGACCTGCTCGCCGTGCTGCGCGGCACGCTCCACAAGGGACGGTTCCTCGACCAGGTCACCGAGAACTTCCCGACCGTCGTGCTCGGGTCCGTCGCGGCCACGCGGCTCGGCATCGACCGGGTCGGGGGGAAGGTGTGGCTCGGCAACCGGTGGTTCACGGTCGCCGGGATCCTCGACGCCATGCCGCTCGCCCCGGAGATCGAGCGGGCCGCGTTGATCGGGGCGCCGGCCGCGGCCGAGCTCGGGTTCGACGGGCACCCCACGACCGTCTACGTCCGGGCCACCGAAGCCCAGGTCGAGGACGTTCGCGCGGTGCTCGCCGCGACGATCAACCCCGAGGCGCCGTTGGAGGTGAAGGTGTCCCGCCCGTCCGAGGCGCTCGCGGCGAAGCGGCTCACCGAGACCTCGTTCAACGCGCTCTTCCTCGGGCTCGGCGGCGTGGCGCTGCTGGTCGGCGGGGTGGGGGTCGCCAACACCATGGTGATCTCGGTGCTGGAACGCCGCCGCGAGATCGGGTTGCGGCGCGCCCTGGGGGCGTCGAGAAGGCAGGTACGCGGCCAGTTCCTCGCCGAGTCCGTCCTGCTGTCCCTGCTTGGCGGGATCGTCGGGGTCCTGGTCGGGGTCGGCGTCACCGCCGGTTACGCACTGACCCGCGACTGGCCGGCGGTCTTCCCGCCGGCGGCACTGCTCGGTGGCGTCGGCGTCGCCGCGGTGGTCGGAGCGCTGGCGGGCGCCTACCCGGCCATGCGGGCGGCACGCCTGTCACCGACGGAAGCACTGGCCTAGTGTCCAGCGCCGGTGGCTGGAGTAGTGACCCAGCCACCGGCGCGTCACACGGGTCAGGTGCGGCGGCGGCGCATGAACAACAGCGCGCCGACACCGGCCGCGACGAGCACGGCGCCGATCGCGATCGGCGTGAACACCGAGGCGCCGGTCTCCGCGAGGTCGCCGCTGCTGGCCTGCGGCACGGGTGCCGCGGAGGTGGTGGTCGGCGCGACCGTGGTCGTCGGGACCGCCTCCGTCGTGGTCGTCGTGGTCTCGGTCACCGGAGCCGCGGACCAGGACGCGGCGGCGGACGCCTTGATCGTGGTCTTCTCGGACTTGGCCACGATCAGCGACTGGGTCGCCGCCTTCTCGTAGTTCTCGCCGACGAACAGCCGACCGGTCTCCACGATCGTCGACGCGGTCAGCTCGAACGAGCCGTCGCCGTCAGCCGTGTCGGCCGGCACGTCCACGAACAGCTCGGTCCCGTTCTCGATCTTCTCGGCCTTGTTGCCGTCGGCGTCGGTGAGCCGCACGCCGCCGGGGAGGTCCGTGGTCAGCTTCTCGACCGTGGCGGTGGTGTCGACCTTGAACGGGCCGATCTTCGTGCCGGTCTTGCCGTCCCGCTTCGCCGGGTCGATCTTCAGCGTCGGTATGGGCGCCTCGCCGATGCCGGTGTTCGCCTCACCGATCAGGTAGTCGTAGAGGGCGAGCGCGTCCTCGGCGTCCTCGTCGTCCGAGGCATCACCCGACAGGGGGTCGTCGCGGTTCAGGTCGACGCCGTCGCTGAAGTGCCACACGGCGGCCTGCGTCGCGGCGATGGCCTCGAGGACGTCGATCCCGTCGTTCGGGGGCTCCGGCAGAGCCTTCGCGAGGTCTTCGAGATTCGTGGTCGGGAAGCCGTGGTGCAGCACCCAGTTGATCTTCGCGCGGTTCTTGTTGAACGGCGACTCGGCGTTCGGGTAGTCCTCCCACGGCCGCTCGACCATGGGGTGCTCGTCGTCGATCTCGGTCTGGATCTCGACGCAGTACATGCCGAGCGTGGTGCCGTCGGTCAGCGTGAAGCCGATCAGGCTGGTGGGGATGGTCCCCAGCCAGTCGCCGCCCACGTTGACCTGGTAGCCGATGACGTTCTTCTCGGGGTCCACAGTGCCGGTCGCGGGGTCCGCGGTGGCCGGGATGGCGGCCGCCACGAGGATCGCGCCGGCACCGGTTAACGCCGCGCCGACACGGGTGAATCTGGACATACGTGTGCTCCTAAATGGCCAACCCCCGCCGGCAGAAGCCAAAGATTACTCACAGCGTCAAGAGTCACCCGATAGTTACACGCAAGATCACACAAAAATGTGTATTTAGTTGCCGGGTCGCCACCCGTTGTCATCGACGCCGCCCGGAATGGGCGCTTTGGGGTCGTACGGGGTGCGGGTGAAGATGAACGTCGCCAGGTCGATGTGGCTCACCGAGCCGTCGTCGTGGTGGTGCAGCTTCAGCGTCTCGCCTGCGTAGTAGCCGTCCAGGCCGACCCACTCGTGCACGCCCGTCGGCCGGAACCGGGAGCCTCGGCCCGCGCCGGACGCCGGCCGCAGGTCCACCCAGCCACCGTCCAGCAAACGCAGCACGAACGGCATGGGGCCCCAGAACCACGAGCCCGTCAACGCCAGCAGCTCGCCCGACACCTCGCTGAACGGCCGCCATTCCGCGGGCAGCGCCGGCTCGTAGTCGTCCACCAGCTTCAGCAGGTCGAACGTCAGCCCGGTGATGGCGACGCCGGCCGTCGCGTTCGTGAACGCCAGCGCGCCGGTCGTCGTCGCCGGGTCGATCACCGCGGTCGCCAGGAAGCCGGGCATGGAGCCCGTGTGCCCGGCGAACCGCCGGCCGGAGTCGCGCCACAGCTGGAAACCCAGGCCGTACCCGACGGTCCACGCCGCGCCGTCGTCGACGACCGCGGGCGCCCGCATCTCGTCGACCGTGTCCGGATGCAACACGCCGCCCGTGTCGCCGCCGATGAACCGCACCCAGCGCGCCAGGTCCGTCGCGGTCGACCACAGCTGGCCCGCCGGCGCCAGCGCGCCGGAGTCCGGCGTCGGCTCCGGATGCAGCACGTCCGCGTACGGGTGCACCGCCCAGCCAAGGGCGTGCGGCGCCGTCGGCATCGGGGTCGTGCGGTTCATCTCCAGCGGCGCCAGGATCTCGGTGTTCAGCGCGTCCAGCCACGACGTGCCGCGCAGCTCGGCGACCAGCTGGCCGAGCGTGGCGTAGCCGATGTTCGAGTAGTGGAACCGGGCGCCGGCGCGGAGCTTCAGCACGGTCTCGTCGACCTGGTCGAGCATCGCGGTCCAGTCACCACCGGGAGCGCGTTCCCACCACGGGCCCGGCGCCTCGGACGTGAGCCCGCCGGTATGCGACAGCAGCTGCGCGATGGTCAGATGACCGTAGGGCGTGCCGGCCACGTGCTTGTCGAGCGGATCGTTCAGGTCGAGCCGGCCCTCGTCACGCAACCGCAGCACCATGACCGCGATGAACGTCTTCGTGATCGAGCCGATGCGGTACTGGGTGTCGATCGTCGGCGCGGCCCCGTCGACCTGGCCGCGGGTCCCGGTCCACAGCACCTCGCCGCCACGCACGACAGCCGCGACGAGCGACGGCGCCCGGTTTTCGGCCTGCTCGGCGGCGACTCGGCGGAGCAGGGCGAACTCGGTGGTCTGAAGCATGCGCGCATTCTTACCGGAGAAACCCCCTCCTGGCTCGGGGTATTGCCCGTTCCCAGTTACCGGCTCAGTGCAGCAGTCCCAGCGCCATGGCGGTGGTCACCGCGGCGGTGCGGTCGGAGACGCCGAGTTTGCCGAAAGCGCGCAACAGATGGGTTTTCACCGTCGCCTCGGAAATGTGTAAGGAACGACCAATGTCCGCATTCGTCAGACCTTTGGCGACCAGAGTGAGCACTTCGATCTCCCGTCCGGACAACGACTGGCTCACCGGGCGGCGCACCTGGTTGACCAACCGGCCCGCGACCGACGGCGCCAGCACGGTTTCGCCGCGCGCCGCCGCGCGCACGGCGTTCGCGAGGTCCGCCCGCGACGCGTCCTTCAGCAGATAGCCGGACGCGCCTGCCTCGACCGCGCGGAGGATGTCCGCGTCCGTCTCGTACGTGGTGAGCACGACCACCTTCGTGCGCGGGTTGTCCGCGAGGATCCGTTCGGTCGCGCCGACGCCGTCGAGGTCCCGCATGCGCAGGTCCATCAGGATCACGTCCGCGTCGGCCGCCCGCGCCCGCGCGACCGCCTCCTCGCCGGAGCCTGCCTCGGCGACGACCGTCAGGTCCGCCTCGGCCTCCAGCATGCCCCGCAGCCCTTCGCGGACCACCGGGTGATCGTCGACCAGCATCACCCGTATCGTCACCGAGGCACCTCCAACTCCACCGTCGTACCACTGTCTCCACTATGGACGGTCAGTTTCCCGCCGACCTGTGCGACCCGGTTTCGCATGCCACGCAAGCCGAAGCCGTCGACCGGCAGCTCGGGATGGAAGCCGACCCCGTTGTCCCTGACCTGAAGTGCCGCGTGGTTCTCGTCGACCCGCAACGTGACCGTCACCTCGGTGGCGCGGGAATGCTTGCGTGCGTTGGTGAGCGACTCCTGAACCATGCGAAGCAGTACGACCTCGAGTGCGGTCGGCAGGGTCGAGCTGTCCCCGTCCGCGTCGTAGACCACGTTCATCCCGGTCTCCTCGGCGAACTGGGACAGCTGGCGGCGGACGGCCGTGTCGAGCGAACCGGTGCCGAGCGCGGCCGGGGTCAGCCCGGCCACGAGTGCCCGCGCCTCGGTCAGGTTCTCCCGCGCGGTCCGGGCGGCGAGCTCGAGGTGCTTGCGCACCTTCGCGTGGTCGTGGTCCAGTTCGGACTCCGCCGCCTGCACGAGCGTCACCAGGCTGGTGAAGCCCTGCGCGAGGGTGTCGTGGATCTCGGCGGCCAGCCGGGCCCGCTCGGTGGCCACACCGGCCTCGCGGGAGAGCCGGCTGACCTCCTCCCGGCTCTCCTCCAACTCCTTGATCAACACGGCTCGCTCCTGGCTCTGCGCCACCACCCGGGTGATCCACGCGCCGAGCAGGACCGCGAACGTGATGGTGAACAGCGTGCCGGGGAAGAACTGCATCACCATCGCTCGCATGCCGTCCTCGGCGTACGCGGCCAGGACCGGCACCATGTTGGCCGGGATGACGACGAGGATGGCTTCCTTCAGGTCCAGCGACATGAACGCCAGCGGGCACACCGCGAACAACGCGAACGACATCGCCTGCTGGAAGAGCACGCCCGTCAGCAGCAGGGCCACCATGCCCACCATGAAGGTCCTGCCCTTCCACGGTGGCGGGTCGCCGTCGTGCTGGGCGATGGCGGGGCGGCCGAACGTGATGTACAAGACGGCCATCGCGACGGTCGCGCCGATCGCCACCGTGTGGTCCAGCGTCGACGTGTCGTCCTCGCCGAGCAGGGTCAGTGTCACGGCGACGAAGCCGATGGCGAAGTAGAGGTCCCACAGCCACCACCAGCGCCGCCAGGCGTGGGTCAGCCTTCGCGCTTGTTCGTCCAGCGGAACGTCATCAGACACAGTGCCAGCCCCAGCACGCACCATCCGCCCAGAATCAGTGCGGTCTTCCCGAGTTCCCATGATGCCGCCGCCTCCCTGGTCATCATGCTGTCCGGCAGGAACGCCGCGCGGAAGCCCTGTGCCGCCCATTTGATCGGGAAGAGCGACCCCACGTTCAGCATCCAGTCGGGCAGCGCCGGGATCGGGATGTACACACCGGACATGAACAGCAGCGTGATGTACGGGACGTTCGTGACAGCGCCGGCACTCTGCGCGGACTTCGCGATCGAGCTGATCGCGATGCCGAGCAGCGAGCAGGAGACGACGCTCAGCACGAACACCCACGCGAACGTGAACCACTTCGCGGCCGCGGTGGGCAGGGACACGTCGAACATGAGCATGCCGACGGCCAGCAGCACGACCACCTCGGCGAGGCTCGCCACCGCGACCAGGAACACCTTCCCGACGAAGTAGGCGGACGCGGTGATGGGCGTGCCACGCAGTCGCTTGAGCGTCCCGTCCTCCCGGTCCAGCGCGACGCTGATACCGAGGTTGAGGAACGACGTCGCCACGACACCCGCGGCGATCATGCTGGCCGCGAACACCTGCCCGACGGACACCCCCGGCCCGTAGCTGTCGTCGAAGACGTTGCCGAGCAGGATCAGGATGATCGCGGGGAAGGTGAAGGTGAAGACCACCTGTTCCTTCTGACGGAAGAACTGCCTCAGCTCGACCCCGCCACGGGAGACCCCGAGCCCGAAGGTGGACGGCAGTGCGACGGTGGTCATCGGGGCTCTCCGATCAGTTCCAGGTAGGTGTCCTCCAGGCTCGGCCTGGTCACGGTCAGCTCGGCCAGCTCGCCGTCACGGGACAGGTCGGCGATCAACGCGGTCGGGGTGTCGGTCAGCACCGACCGCGGACCGCCCGGCCCCACCCAGCGCACGGTGGCCTTCGCCGTCGAACGACCGCCCAGCGTGGCTGGCGTGCCCTCCGCGACGATCCGACCCCCGGCGATCACCGCGACCCGGTCGGCCAGCGCCTCGGCCTCGTCCAGGTAGTGCGTGGTCAGCAGAATCGTCGTGCCACCCGCGGCGAGGCTCCTGATCAGCTCCCAGAACTGGCGGCGCGCCTCCGGATCGAACCCGGTCGTCGGCTCGTCGAGGAACACCAGCTCCGGCCGCCCGACCACACCGAGTGCGACATCGAGCCGGCGACGCTGACCACCGGACAGCGCCTTCACCCGTGCCCCCGCCTTCGCGGTCAGACCGACCCGCTCGATCACCTCGTCGACGGGCGCCGGGTTCGGGTAGTAGCCGGCGTAGTGCCGCACGCTCTCCCGCACGGTCAACGCGGCCGCGTCATTTGCCGTCTGCAGGACGATCCCCAGCCGCGCCCGCCACGAGCGCCCAGCCGTGGCCGGGTCCACCCCGAGCACGGACACCTCACCCGCGTCACGCCGACGATGCCCCTCGAGAATCTCGACGGTCGTGGTCTTGCCCGCGCCGTTGGGGCCGAGCAGGGCGAACACCTCACCCTGCCGAATATCGAGATCGACACCAGCGACGGCGTCGACCTCGCGATAGGACTTACGAAGTCCGCGAACCTGTATGGCGGTCATACGGAAATCGTGTCGCGGACGACCGCCCACGAGGGACACCCGCAAGACTGAACCCAGGTGTCAACCGATCGATGGACAGGGTCCCCCGCCCGCTGGTCCCGAATGCGCCAAGGGTGCCCCTCGGGACGCTCAACCCCATCCAACGATGGTCTTGATGGCTGGGGTGCGGCCCGGTGGACCCGCTGCGGGCGATGTCTCGAAAGACGCGCTCATGTCGTTGAACGTCCCGATCGCGTCTTTCATGACACCGGCCATGGCCCCAACGCGTACCGGGGTTCAGTGCGAGACCGAGTCCCAGCCCTCGACCTCTTCCGGGGTGCGAGGCCCGGGGCCCACGTACTTGGCGGACGGCCGCACGAGCTTGCCGGTGCGCTTCTGCTCCAGGATGTGGGCGCACCAGCCGGCGGTGCGGGCGCAGGTGAACATGGCCGGCATCATGTGCGGCGGGACCTGCGCGAAGTCCAGGATGACGGCGGCCCAGAACTCGACGTTCGTCTCGATGGCGCGGTCCGGGCGGCGTTCGCGGAGCTCGGTCAGCGCGGCCTGCTCCAGTTCGGCGGCCACCTCGTAGCGGGCGGCGCCCAGTTCCTTGCAGGTGCGCCGGAGCACGCGGGCGCGCGGGTCCTCGGCGCGGTAGACGCGGTGGCCGAAGCCCATCAGCCGCTCGTGGCGGTCGAGGATGCCCGCGACGACCTTGCGTGCGTCGCCGGTCTTCTCGACCTGCTCGATCATCGGCAGCACGCGGGCCGGGGCGCCGCCGTGCAGTGGGCCGGACATGGCGCCGATCGCCCCGGACATGGCCGCGGCGACGTCCGCGCCGGTGGAGGCGATGACGCGGGCGGTGAAGGTGGAGGCGTTGAGACCGTGCTCGGCGGCCGACACCCAGTAGGCGTCGACGGCCTTGACGTGTGCCGGGTCGGGTTCGCCGCGCCAGCGGGTCATGAAGCGCTCGGTGATCGTGGCGCACTCGTCGATCCGCCTCTGCGGCACCGCAGGGCGGCCGATGCCCCGCGCCGACTGCGCGACGTACGACAGCGCCATGACCGACGCCCGCGCCAGCTGCTCACGGGCTTCCGCGTCGCTGATGTCGAGCAGGGGCTTGTAGTCCCAGATCGGGGCGAGCATGGCAAGTGCCGCCTGGACGTCCACGCGAACGTCACCCGTGTGCACCGGGATGGGGAACGGCTCGGCGGGCGGCAACCCCTGCCCGAACCGGCCGTCCACGAGAAGTGCCCATACGTCGCCGAACGTGACTTTGCCGGCGAGATCCTCGATGTTCACACCCCGGTAACGCAGAGCACCGCCATCCCGGTCGGGTTCGGCGATCTCGGTGCGGAAGGCGACGACGCCTTCCAGGCCCGGTCGGAAGCCGTCGTCCGGCTCCGTCTGCACGGGAGTGTCAACAATCTGCCGCACCGCGCTGTGCATGGTTTTACCAGCCTCTCCGCCAGTCCCCGATCATCGTCGCGCGGTGTCCGCACCTGCTCCCCTGACCGCACGGTGAAACAACCTTCCTCCCCTTTCTACCGCCGTGGCAATTGCCGAGTGCGGTGGTTTCGGTCACGATTTAGGAGAACGATTCAGATCCACGGTGTAACGCGCATGTTTCCGGAGCGGGGTTCGAGCCGCCGCGGATGGTAGACAACCGGGCATGCACCTGACCCCCCAGGAACGCGACAAGCTGCTGGTTCTCTTCGCGGCCGACGTCGCGCGCCGCCGACTGGAGCGCGGTGTGCTGCTCAACCACCCCGAAGCAGTGGCGCTCATCACAGAACACGTGATCGAGGGTGCCCGGGACGGCCGTTCGGTGAGCGAGCTGATGTCGAGCGGCCGTTCCGTACTGACGCGAGCCCAGGTCATGCCGGGTGTGCCGGAGATGATCGACTCGGTGCAGGTGGAGGCCACGTTCCCGGACGGCACCAAGCTGGTGACCGTCCACAGCCCGATCGTGTGAGGTCAGACTTGATTCCAGGCGAGATCCTGCCGGCCGACGAGCCGGTCGAGCTGAACCCGGGGCGGCCACGTGTGTCGCTCGTCGTGCGCAACACGGGGGACCGGCCCGTGCAGGTCGGCTCCCACTACCACTTCGCGGCCACGAACCCGGCGCTCGAGTTCGACCGCGCCTCGGCCGAAGGCCACCGGCTGGACATCCCGGCCGGCACGTCCGTGCGGTTCGAGCCGGGTGTCGAGCGGGCGGTGTCGCTGGTACCGCTTGCCGGGCGTCGCGTCGTGCCGGGGCTGCGAGCGGAGCTTGCGGAGCGAGCCATCGATGCAGCGGCCCCTCGGAGCCTGCGAGGAGGGGCCGAGTCATGACCGGCGTCGAGCGGGCGCGCTACGCGTCATTGTTGGGGCCGACGGTCGGCGACCGCATCCGGCTGGCGGACACCGACCTCCTGATCGAGGTCACAGAGGACCGTGCCATGGGCCCGGCCGGCTCGGGCGACGAGGTCATCTTCGGCGGTGGCAAGGTCATCCGCGAGTCGATGGGCCAGTCGCTGGCCACTCGTGCGGAGGGCGCGCCGGACCTGGTGATCACCGGCGTGGTCGTGCTGGACCACTGGGGTGTGGTGAAGGCCGATGTCGGGGTGCGTGACGGCCGGATCGTCGGGATCGGCAAGGCGGGCAATCCGGACACAATGGACGGTGTGGACCCGGCGCTGGTGATCGGTCCGTCCACCGAGATCATCGGCGGCAACGGCAAGATCCTCACCGCCGGCGGCGTCGACTGCCATGTCCACTTCATCTGTCCACAGTTGACCGAGACCGCGCTCGCATCCGGGCTCACCACGTTGATCGGTGGCGGCATCGGTCCGGCGGAGAGCAGCAAGGCGACCACGGTCACCTCCGGCGCGTGGAACCTCAACCGGATGCTGCTGGCCATGGACGGCCAACCCGTGAACGTCCTGTTGCTGGGCAAGGGAAATACGGTGTCGCAGGCCGCGCTCCGCGAGCAGGTGCTCGGTGGTGCCGGCGGGTTCAAGCTGCACGAGGACTGGGGCACGACACCCGCGGCGATCGACGCGTGTCTGCGGGTCGCCGACGAGACCGGTGTGCAGGTCGCGATCCACACGGACACGTTGAACGAGGCCGGATTCGTGGAGTCCACCGTGGACGCGATCGCCGGACGGTCGATCAACGCCTACCACACGGAAGGCGCGGGTGGCGGCCACGCACCGGACATCATCACGGTGGTCGGCCTGCCGAACATCCTGCCGTCGTCGACGAACCCGACCCGCCCGCACACGGTGAACACCATCGACGAGCACCTGGACATGCTGATGGTGTGTCACCACCTGAACCCGTCGGTCCCGGAGGACCTGGCCTTCGCGGAAAGCCGGATCCGGCCGACGACCATCGCGGCGGAGGACGTGCTGCACGACATCGGCGCGATCTCGATGATCGGCTCGGACTCACAGGCGATGGGACGCATCGGTGAGGTGATCATCCGGACCTGGCAGACGGCACACGTGATGAAGCGCCGTCGCGGCGCCCTGCCGGGAGACTCGGCCGCCGACAACATGCGCGCCCGCCGGTACGTCGCGAAGTACACGATCAACCCGGCCATCGCACATGGCATGGCCCACGAGATCGGCTCGGTCGAGGTGGGCAAGCTGGCGGACCTGGTGCTGTGGGAGCCGCGCTTCTTCGGCGTGAAGCCGTCGGTGGTGCTGAAGGGCGGGTTCATCGCATGGGCCGCGATGGGCGACGCCAACGCCTCGATCCCGACGCCGCAGCCGGTACTGGCCCGCCCGATGTACGGCGCCGCGCCCGCCGTGGCGGCAGCGTCCAGTTTGCACTTCGTGGCCCCGTCGGCGGTGAACCTGGACCTGGGCACGTCGACCCCGTTGGCGGCGCTGACGAACACCCGCGGCGTCACGAAGGCCGACATGATCAACAACAGCGACCTGCCGGCGGTGACGGTCGACCCGGACACCTTCGCCGTCCACGTGAACGGCGAACTGATCGAACCGGCCCCGGTGGAGGAACTACCGATGGCACAACGGTACTTCCTGGTCTGATGAACGTGATGGCGTTGCTGCTGGCCGACTCCCGCTTCCCGGGCGGCGGCCACGCGCACTCGGGCGGCCTGGAGGAGGCGGCGGCACGGGGGCTGATCCGTTCGGAGGCCGATCTCCCGGCCTTCCTACGCAACCGCCTGCTGACCGCCGGCGCACTGGCCGCGACCTTCGCGGCGGCCGCGGCACACCCCGACGCAGACTGGACCGCACTGGACGAGGAGCTGGACGCCCGCACCCCGTCCCCGGCCCAGCGCGCCGCGTCCCGAGCGCAGGGCAGGGCAACGGCACGCGCGGCAAAGCTGATGGTCAGCGCCATCGCACGCGCCGAGCACTCGCCCGCCGCTGATGGAGCCACGCCGGCCGCCGATGCCGGCCAGACGCCTGGCTGGGATTGGGGTGGCGGGTTGGTCGCTGGGGGTCCTTTTACTGATTCTAGGGTTCCTGGTGTCGGTGCGGGTTTGTCCGCGGACGGGGCCACGCCGGTTGCCGGTGGTAGTCAGTTCGCTGGTCGGGATCCGGATGGTGGGCTCCTCGGTGCTTCCCCGTCCGCCGGTGGGGCCACGCCGGTCCCGCGTCCGGCCGTCGATGGCTGCCGGACGCCTGGCCGGGATCCGGTTGTCGGGTTGGTCGCTGCTGGCCCTCTTTCTGATTCCGGGGTTCCTGCGTCCGCTGATGGGGCCGCGTCTGTCGCCGATGATCGCCTGTTGGCTGGTCGGGATTCGGATGGCGGGCTCCTCGGTGCTTCCCCGCCCGCCGGTGGGGCCACGCCGGTCCCGCGTCCGGCCGTCGATGGCTGCCGGACGCCTGGCTGGGATCCGGTTGTCGGGTTGGTCGCTGCTGGCCCTCTTTCTGATTCTGGGGTTCCTGGTGTCGGTGCGTCCGCTGATGGGGCCGCGTCTGTCGCCGATGATCGCCTGTTGGCTGGTCGGGATCCGGATGCCGGGCCACTTGCTGCTGGCCCCGCATCTGATCCCGGCGTCTTCGGCGCCGGGGTCGGTTCGCCAGCCAATGGGACTGCGCCGGTTGCCGGTGATCGCCGGGCTCCTGGCAGGGATCCGGTCACCGCGCCGCTCGCTGCTTTCCCGCGCGCCAACGGGAGCACGTCGGTCTCGCGTCCGGCCGCCGATGGTCGTCGCTTGGGTCGGGACCCGGTCGGCGCACTGCTTGCTGCCACACCGCGACCCCACCATCCCCTCATCCTCGGAGCCCTCGTCGGCGCCGGCGGTGGTTCGGCCGCCGATGCGGCGCTCGCCGCTGCTTATCTCGCCATTTCCGGGCCGGCCAGTGCGAGTGTGCGGCTTCTCGGGCTCGATCCGTTGCGGGTCAACGCGTTCGTGGCCGCGCTCGCGCCCGAGGTGACCGCGGTCGCCGAACGGGCCGCGGCCGTCGCGCATCTCGACCCTGCTGAACTGCCCGCGCCCGGGTCTCCCGGCCTCGATCTCCTGGCCGAGGAACACGACCGTCACCACCGAGAAGAGGTGCGTCTCTTTGCGAGCTGAACACGACCACGAACACCCGGTCAACTTCGACCCCACCGCGAGTGAGCCCGATCCGCATCCCGAGTTGCCGGCGGGTGACCGGCCGCTGCGTATCGGGGTCGGCGGGCCAGTCGGCAGCGGCAAGACGGCGCTCGTCGCCGCGCTGTGTCGGTCGCTCGGCGCGGAGATCGAGCTCGCCGTGGTGACAAATGACATCTACACGACCGAGGACGCCGACTTCCTCCGCAAGGCCGGCGTGCTCGACCCCGCCCGCATCGAGGCAGTGCAGACCGGGTGCTGTCCGCACACCGCCATCCGCGACGACATCACCGCCAACCTCGACGCGGTCGACGTCCTCACCGAGCGGTTTTCCGGGCTGCGGCTGGTGATCATCGAGAGCGGTGGCGACAACCTCACCGCCGTGTTCAGCCGAGGGCTCGTCGACCGGCAGATCTTCGTCGTCGACGTGGCCGGCGGGGACAAGGTGCCGCGCAAGGGCGGCCCCGGCGTCACCACCGCCGACCTGCTCGTCATCAACAAGACCGACCTCGCCCCGCTGGTCGGCGCCGACCTGACCGTCATGGCCGGTGACGCGCACCGCGTCCGCGGCGGTCTGCCCGTGATCCAACAGTCGCTTGTGGACACACCAGACGCGCCGGATGTCGCCGACTGGGTCCGGAAACAGTTGGTGTGAAAGCGCACGCACACCTGACGGTCGAGCGGGACGCGACCGGCCGCTCGGTCGTCCGCACCCTGCGCTCGGCATCGCCGTTGACGTTGATCCCGGTCCGTGGCCGGCCGGTCGTGCATCTGGTCAACTCCGCGGCGAGCCCACTCGGCGGCGACGAGCTGACGTTGACCGTCCAGATAGGACCAGGTGCGTGTCTCACGCTCGCCGGGATCGCGGCCAGCGTCGCGCTTCCCGGGCCGCACGGAGAAAAGAGTCGCACGACCGTCCACTTGGAACTGGGCGATGGGGCTACGGTGTCCTACCTGCCGGAGCCCACGGTGATCACGCGACGCGCCCGCCACGAGTCGGTCCTCGCCGTCGCCCTCGCCGAGGGTGCCCACCTCCACACCAGGGAGACGCTGGTGCTGGGCCGTGCGAACGAGTTGCCCGGCGAACTGACCAGCACCATGGTCGTCACTCGCTGCGGTCGGCCGGTGCTGCGGCAGAGTCTGCAGGTCACCCGAGAAACATTGCTGGGCAAGCGAGTGCTGGCCACCGAACTGTCCACAAGTGACACACTGGAGACCGCGAGTGGCCCGTGGTGGGCCAGGACCCGCCTCGCGGCGGGCGGCACCCTCACCACGGCCTTGGCCGACGATGCGGTAACCGCCCTCCGCGAGCTCGGTTCCTACCAGAGGTAGCTGGGCTGAGTAAGTCTGCTGACATCCACGGTGATCGTCGCCGGTTCGGACAGCGTGATGGGCCCGGTTGCCTTGTCGGTTATCTCGTACTCGCGTCCTACAAGGGCGAGCGTGGTGAGGCTTGCTGGTGGAGTCAGGTCGATGATCCAGTGGTAGGGGATGCCGGCTCCGGCATACTCGCCTGCCTTCACGAAGCGGTCCCGCCTGCCGGTGCCAGGGGAGACGATCTCGACAGCCAACAGCACCTCACCGGCATCGATCCGAGGTGGGTTGCGCTCGTAGAGGCTCCTGCTCATGACCAGGACGTCGGGAGCCCGAACGGTAGGCGGGAAGGTGGAGTCGATGACGACTTCCGTGTCCGGCGTGGCAGTCAGGGTGCCGGGCAGTTGCCTGTTGAGAGCGCTCGTCAGATTGGTCATGGCGATTTGGTGCTGAGGTGCTGGCCGCGGGGCCACGACGAGAACTCCTTCGACCAGTTCGAGGTGATGGGACCGGTCTTCTGGTAACTCGTCCCACTCCTGCAATGACAGAAGGTGATCAGGCCATGGCCGTACGGTCATGGTTCCATCATAGCTGTCTTCGCAGGTCACAGCCCTTAACCCGATCGTGGAATGGCTGGGGCCCGCATTTCTTTTCAGATAGTGATCACCCATAGGGCCCCCGCGTGCCTGGGGGTGGGGTGGGGTGTACAACGGGCGCCTGAAGATGGTCAACACGGCGCTGGGGGTCCGTGGGAGGATTCTGGGCGCGACCACGTCAGACCACTTACCAGCGTACTGGTAATTACCAATTTCAGAATTGTTGGACCTTATTGTGTCAAGGCCCGAGGAGAGTTCGATGGCTCAGGGCGCCGGTGCGCACAGCCGGATGTACCGAGGAGTGGACACCGAGCAGCGTCGCGCGGAGCGACGGGAACGGCTCCTCGAAGCCGCCCTGGACGAGTTCACGACGCGCGGTTATCACAAGACCAAGATCGCTGATCTGTGTGCCAGGGCAGGTGTTTCCACCAGGAATTTCTACGAGAAGTTCGCGAGCAAGGAAGCTTTGCTGCTGGAACTGCACGCGCATGTCAACACCGCCGCGATGAAACGCCTGCTTCCGGTGCTGGACTCGCTCGCGGACGAGGATGCTCTGACGCGAATTACCACTTTGGTGGACGCTTTCATCGAAGCTGTCACTTCCGATCCGCGCTACCCGCGACTGAACTACGTCGAAGCGCCGGGGATAAGTCAAGCGATGGAGCGTCAGCACCAGTACTGGTTCAAGCGGTACGTCGACTTCATCGCCGCCGAGTGCGACCGGGCCGTGGCGGCCGGGCTCGCTCCGGCGCGTGACTACCGGCTGACGGCCATCGCGCTCGTGGGGGCCATCACCGGGCTCGTGCGTGAGTGGCAGACCCACGACCCGCCCCTGCCCGTCGAGGGCGTGGCCAGCGAGATCAGGGAGATCTTCATCGCGGCGATCACCCGTCCGGCCTAGCGTCCTGCGAACAGTGTGTTTCCAGATCGATTCAAGTGTGGGTCGTCACCCTGCACGCGGTTTCCGTCGGCTCGGTTTAGCCGTACCGTCAAAACGTGAGGTAATCCCTACGCGTCTAGGAGATCACGGATGGCGGACGCCGACATTGCCACGCCCGACATCGCTGTCGCCCTGCCGACGATGCGGGTGTCCTACGAGGAAGGGACCCTGAGCGAGACCGAGCTGTCCGCCACCTGGCATGAGCAGCTCCAGCGGTGGTTGGACGACGCCATCCGGGCAGCCGCGCCCGAACCGAACGCCATGGTCCTGGCCACGGCGAACGCGGACGGCATGCCGTCGTCACGCACCGTGCTCATGAAGGGCCTCGACGACCGCGGCGTCGTGTTCTTCACCAACTACACGTCGACCAAGAGCCACGACCTGATGTCCACGCGGTACGCGTCGGCCACGTTCCCCTGGTACACGCTGCACCGCCAGGCCACCGTGCGCGGCACCGTCGAGAAGGTCAGCCAGGCCGAGACCGCGACCTACTGGGCCTCCCGGCCGCGTGGCTCCCAGCTCGGCGCCTGGGCGTCGCCGCAGTCGATCGTCGTGCGTGACCGGACCGTGCTGGAGAACGCGCTCGCGAACGTGCAGCGCCGCTTCGCCGACGCCGACGAGGTACCCGTACCGCCGCACTGGGGTGGCTGGCGCATCCGCCCCGAGGTGGTCGAGTTCTGGCAGGGTCGCATGGACCGCATGCACGACCGCCTCCGCTTCAAGCAGACCCGCGACGGCTGGAACGTGGAGCGCGTCGGCCCGTAGTGCTCTGAACGAAGAAGGGCCGTGCGAGACGTCTCGCACGGCCCTTCTTCGTGCCGAAGCTCACGCCTTGACAGGTCGTTAGCGGGGCTAAGCTCTTCTTCGTGGGGGTTCTCGCTGGTCGACGGATCGCGATCGACACTCGGCCGTTGCGGATTCCCGCGTTTCGGCGGCTGTGGGTGTCCACCGCGATCACGGCCGTCGGGTCGCAGCTCACCACGGTGGCGGTGCCCAAGCAGATCTTCGACCTGACCGGTTCGTCCGGGTTCGTGGGGCTCGCCGGGGCGTTCGGGCTCGTCCCGTTGCTGATTTTCGGGCTCTGGGGCGGTGCGCTCGCCGACGCGTTCGACCGGCGGACGGTCATCCTCGTGACCAACGTCGGTGTCGCCGCCACCTCGGTCGCCTTCTGGGTGTTGGCCATCACCGGCACGAACGTGTGGGTCGTGCTCGGGCTTCTCGCGGTGCAGCAGGCCTTCGTCGCGGTCAACATTCCCACCCGCACCGCGGCGGTCGCGCGGTTGGTGCCCGTCGGGCTGATCGCCGCGGCCACAGCGGTCTCCACGACCGTTGGCTCGCTCGGCATGGTGTTCGGGCCGATGCTGGCCGGGGCGCTCATGCCGCTCGCCGGGCTGCCGGTCCTCTACCTCGTCGACGCGGTCGCGCTCGTGATCGCGACGTTGCTGGTCAGCGGCCTGCCCAAGATGGCTCCGCTGGACGGTGTCAAGCGGAAGGCGGGGCTGCGGGACATCGCGGAGGGCTTCCGCTACGTCGCCGCCATGAACGTCCTGTTGGCCAGTTTCCTACTGGACATCATCGCGATGGTCGCGGGCATGCCCCGCGCGCTCTTCCCCGAGATGGCCGAGCGCACCTTCGGTGACCCGCCCGGCGGTGGGCTCGCGCTCGGCTGGCTGTACGCCGCCATCCCGATCGGCGCGTTGCTGGCCGGTCTGCTGTCCGGCTGGCTGTCGCACATCACCCGGCACGGCGTCGGCGTCACCGCGGCGGTCGTCGTGTGGGGGTTCGCCGTTCTCGGGTTCGGGCTGTCGCCCTACCTCTGGCTTGCCGTCGGCTTCCTCGTCCTCGCCGGGATGGCCGACCTCGTCAGCATGGTCTACCGCAGCGCGATCCTCCAGACCGCCGCCACCGACGAGATGCGTGGCCGCATGCAGGGCGTCTTCCTCGTCGTCGTCGCCGGTGGGCCGCGGATCGCCGACCTCCTACACGGCTGGGCGGCCGCCGGGGTGGGCACGAGGGCCGCGGCCGCGGGCGGCGGCGTGCTCGTCGTTCTGCTCGCCGTGCTCGCCGTCGTGTGCCTGCCCGCGTTCTGGCGTTATCGCGCCAAGGCCGGATAGTTAGTGAATCAGTAACACCAAGATCTAGTCATACCGGTCGAGATCGGGCATATTCAGTCCTCATGGTGACCGAGAACACAGTTCCCGCGTCGGAGAAACAGCCTGCCCTGAACCGGGTCATGGGTTCCAAGCTGCTGTTCTTCTTCGTGATCGGCGACATCCTGGGTACCGGGATCTACACACTCACCGGGAACATCGCGGGCAAGGTCGGTGGCGCCCTGTGGCTGCCGTTCCTCGGCGCGTTCCTCGTCGCGTTCCTGACCGCGTTCAGCTACCTGGAACTCGTCGGCAAGTACCCGAGAGCCGCCGGTGCCGCGCTCTACACCAACCGAGCGTTCAACATCCAGTTCCTGACGTTCCTGGTCGCCTTCACGGTCATGTGTTCTGGCATCACGTCCGCGTCGACGGCCGCACACGGCTTCGGCGGTACCTACCTGCCACGTTCGTTCGACATCGAGATCTCGCCGTGGCTGGTCGCGGTCATCGCGGTGGCGTTCGTGCTGGTGCTGGCCGCCGTCAACTTCCTCGGCGTCTCGCACTCGGTGAAGGTGAATGTCGTACTCACCTGCATCGAGCTGTCCGGCCTGCTGATCATCATCGGCGTCGGGGTGTTCGCGGTGCTGTCCGGCGACGGCGAGCCGAGCCGGCTTACCGAGATCAACACCTCGGACCAGACCGCGTGGGCGGCGATCACGGCGGCGACCGGGTTGGCGTTCTTCGCGATGGTCGGCTTCGAGGACTCGGTCAACATGGCCGAGGAGTGCCAGCGACCCGAGAAGATCTTCCCCAAGGTGCTGCTCACCGGCCTCGCCACGGCCGGGCTGATCTACATCCTGGTTGCGATCACCTCCTCGATCCTGCTGCCTGCCGACGCGTTGGCGGAGGCGGGCACGGGCTCGCTGCTGGCCGTGCTCCAGGTCGGTGCGCCGGACTTCCCGCTGCGACTGTTCGCGTTCATCGGCCTGCTCGCGGTGGTCAACTCGGCGCTGATCAACATGCTCATGGCGAGCCGCCTGCTGTACGGCATGGCGAACGAGGGTGTGCTGCCGCGCATCTTCGGCACGGTGCACCCGTTCCGCAGGACGCCGTGGGTGTCGATCGGCGTGACCACGGGCATCGCGTCGCTGCTGGTCGCGTTCGTCGGCAGCGAGGCGGTCAGCAAGCTCGGCTCGACCACCGGCCTGTTGCTGCTGCTGGTGTTCGCCGTGGTCAACATCGCGGTGCTGGTGCTGCGCAGGGAGAAGGTGGAGCACAAGTACTTCAAGGCGCCGACGTGGGCGCCGGTCGTGGCCGCGGTGCTCTGCCTGTACCTGTCGATCCCCGGCCTGTCCGGCCGTGAGGCCGCGCAGTACCAGATCGCCGGCATCCTCATCGGCGCCGGCGTCATCCTCTACTTCGTGAACCGGGCCGTGCTCCGGGCGCGTGGCGAGGACGTCAAGCGATTCGATCCGCAGGCACTCAAGGAGTGACACCCGTAGGCTCTCCGCTCATGACAGGAGAGCACTTGGAGATCACGCACGGTCCCGCGTCGGCGGTCGTCAACATCGTCGGCGCGGGACTGCGCGCGTTCGAGGTGGGTGGGGTGCCGTACGCCGAAACGTACGCCGACGAGCCGCCGATGGGGGCGGGGTCGGTGCTCGTGCCGTGGCCCAACCGGGTGGCCGGCGCGACGTGGTCCCTCGGCGGCGAGACGTACACCCTCGAGGTGACCGAACCCTCGCGCGGTCACGCGATCCACGGCCTGGTTCGCCACGCGCGGTGGTCCGTGGTGTCCCAACAGGACGGTTCGGTGACGCTCGGGGTGGCCGTCGACAGCGCCCCCGGCTGGCCGTTTCCCTTCTACACCACCATTTCCTATGCCCTCTCGGACACCGGGCTCACCATCACCCACACGGTCGAGAACCGCGGTGACCGGGAGATGCCGCACGGGGTCGGCACGCACCCGTACCCGAGCCCTGGCAAAACCGACGTCGACGAGTGCGCGCTCACCCTCGCCGCGGGCACGGTCCTGCCGGTCGACCCGGAATCCCTGATTCCCAACGGTGCGCCGATCGACGTGACCGGCACCGACTACGACTTCCGTCCTGGGCGGCCGGTGCGGGACGTAGAGTTGGACACCGCGTTCGGTGGCTGCGAGCCGGGCGCGGACGGCCTGGTGCGGAACTCGCTGCGGTCGGCGACCGGCGTGGGCGTCGAGGTGTGGGCCGAGCCGGTGTTCAAGTGGGTGCAGGTGTTCACGACCCCCGACTTCCCCGGCAAGACCACCCGCGCGGTGGCGATCGAGCCGATGACGTGCCCGCCGGACGCGTTGAACTCCGGTGAGGACCTGTTGTGGCTCAAGCCAGGCGAGTCCTGGGCGGGCCGCTGGGGGATAACCCCCCTGGGCGCGTAGGTTTCACTCTCGTGAGTATCGCGATTACTGGCGGATACGTCGTCCCCGTAGACGGGGATCCCATCGAGGGCGGCACGGTGCTGGTCGACGACGGCTTGATCGTCGCGGTCGGCGCGCAGGCCGACGTGGACGTGCCGGACGACGCGGAGGTCGTCGACGCGTCCGGCACCTGGGTGCTGCCCGGTTTCGTGGAGGCACACGGGCATGCCGGCGTCTACGAGGAGGGCGACGGCTGGGCCGGGGTCGACGTCAACGAGATGACCGACCCGAACGGCGCGCGGATGCGTGCGCTCGACGGCATCAACCCGGACGACGAGGGTTTCCGGGACGCGCTCGCCGGCGGGGTCACCACGATGGTCGTCAAGCCGGGCTCCGGTAACCCGATCGGCGGGCAGACCGTCGCCGTCAAGGTCTGGGGCAAGACCGCCGACGAGATGCTCGTGCGCCAGCCGGTCAGCGTGAAGAGCGCGCTCGGCGAGAACCCGAAGCGGGTCTACGGCGAAAAGGACAAGCTGCCATCGACCCGGCTCGGGGTCGCGGCGGTGATCCGGGACGCGTTCACCAAGGCGCAGGACTACCGCGAGGCGCGGGAGTGGGCGGCCCGCGATGGCAAGCCGTTCGAGCGAGACAACACCGCGGAGATCCTGGTGAAGGTGCTCGACGGCGAGCTGCCCTGGTGCCAGCACTGCCACCGCGCGGACGACATCGCCACGGCCATCCGGCTGTCCGAGGAGTTCGGCTACAAGCTGATCGTCAACCACGGAACCGAGGGCCACCTGATCGCGGACGTCCTGGCGGAGAAGGAGATCCCGGTGATCATCGGCCCGCTGATCGTGGGCCGGTCGAAGGTGGAGGTGCGCAACCGGGCACTGCGCAACCCCGGCATCCTGGCCAGGGCGGGCGTGGAGATCGCGCTCACCACCGACCACCCGGTGGTGCCGATCGACTTCCTGGTGCACCAGGCGACGTTCGCGGTCAAGGAGGGCCTCGAGCCCGAGACGGCGTTGCGGTCGATCACGGTGAACCCGGCCCGGATCATGGGGCTGGCCGACCGGGTCGGGGCGCTGAAGCCGGGCCTGGACGCGGACATCGTGCTGTGGTCGGGTGATCCGCTGGACGTCATGAGCCGCGCGGTGCGGGTGTTCGTCAACGGCAGGGCGGTCTACCACTTCGACGAGCAGACGAACCAGGGCATCACGCGGAACCCGTTCTACCAGGAACCGCGTTAGTGGACAGTGGATTAGCGACGCAGCTCATCACGGTCGGCGCCACGCTCAGCGGCGTGGTGCTGACCATGCTGGGGAGTGTGCTGCTGGAAGGCCGCCGGGCCCGCGAGGCACACCGGCTCGAGTCGGTGCGGCTGTCGGCGGAACACGCGAAGTGGCTGCGGGAGGAGCGGACGAAGGCCTACGCCGCCTTCTCGCTGGCGGCCGAGGACGCGTTGCGGCTCCTGCGCGACGAACTGGCGCCGTCACTGCACCCGGACACCCTGCCCCGGTACGAGGATGCCGTGGAGGCCTGGCGGGAGCTGCGCATCGACATGCGGAAGGTGTACAACCAGGTGATGCTCCTCGGCGCCGACGAGCCGAGGACCGTTGCGCTGCGGGTGTGGCGGCTCACCCGCGACAGCAGCACCGACCTGCTCGGTGACATTTCGCGAGGCGAGCTCTCGGCGAACGAGCTGGCGGCCAGGGGCAAGGAGATCCGTGCCCGCCTCGGCGGCGAGGTCAACAACTTCCTGACCGCCTGTCGTGCCGACCTGCAGGGTGGGTCAGGCCTTGCGTAGTTCGCGGGCGATGACCATGCGCTGGATCTGGTTCGTGCCCTCGAAGATCTGCGGGACCTTCGCCTCGCGCATGTACCGCTCGACCGGGAAGTCGCGCGTGTAGCCGGCACCGCCGAGCACCTGGACCGCGTCCGTCGTGACCTTCATGGCCGCGTCGGTGGCCACCAGCTTCGCGATCGAGGCCTGCCGGGTGAACGGCAGTCCACGGTCGCGCCGGCGGGCCGCCTCCAGGTACGTCGCCCGCGCCGACTCGACCGCCGCCGCCATGTCCGCGAGCAGGAACTCCATGCCCTGGAACTCGATGATCGGGCGGCCGAACTGGGACCGTCCCTTCGCGTAGGCCACGGCCTCGTCCAGCGCCGCCTGAGCCAGGCCCACCGAGCACGCCGCGATACCCAGCCGACCCGAGTTCAACGCCGACAACGCGATGCGCAGCCCCTCGCCGGGCGCGCCCAGCAGCCGGTCGGCCGGCACCTGGGCGTCTGTGAAGAGCATCTGGGTGGTCGGCGAGCCCATCAGGCCCATCTTGCGCTCCGGCGGCGCGGCCGACAGGCCCGACGTCGCCGCGTCGACCAGCAGGCACGAGATGCCGCGCCCGTCGTCGGGTGAGGTTCGCACCATCGTGGTGTAGAAGTCGGCCTCGCCGCCGTGGGTTATCCACGCCTTCACGCCGTTGACCACATACTTGTCACCTGTGAGAACCGCGCGACAGGACAGGGCCGCCGCGTCGGAGCCCGCATGCGGTTCCGACAGCGCGTACGCGCCGAGCAACTCGCCGCCCAGCATGTCCGGAAGCCACCGGTCACGCTGGTCGTCGGTGCCCTCGGTGGCGAGCGCGAAACACGACATGACGTGGACGGACAGTCCGACGCCGACCGACATCCACGCGGTCGCGACCTCCTCCAGAACCTGCAGGTACACCTCGTACGGCAGCCCGCCGCCACCCCACTGCTCCGGGTACGGCAGCCCGAGCAGGCCGCTGCGGCCGAGCAGCCGGAACTGCTCGCGGGGGAACCGGTGTTCTTCCTCGTACGACGAGGCGATGGGCGCGAACTCGTCACGCGCGATCTCCCTCGCGAGTTTGACGAGGTCCTCCGCCTCGGTGCTGGGCAGCAGTCGCTCGGCAGGCATGCCGTTCCCTCCACACGACGGTGTGAGACCAACGGTGAATAGTATGACGTCCTACTGTTGGGTAGGTGTGGAATCCACCTTGTCGACCCCCAAAAAGACCGCGTGACCAGCGTTGAATGGAAAACCAATGATCCTTGTCGGCGGCGAGGCCCTCGTCGATCTAGTGCCCTCACCGGCGGCCCGGCCCGGTGAACTCGCCCCGCTCGTCCCGCTGCCCGGCGGCGGGCCGTACAACGTGGCGATCACCGTCGGCCGGCTCGGCGTGCCCGTGCGGTTCCTGTCACGACTGTCCACCGACGGCTTCGGCGACGCGTTGCTCGAGCGGCTCGCAGTGTCCGGTGTGGATGTCTCCATGGTCCAACGTGGACCGGAGCCGACCACGCTCGCGATCGCCGGCATCGCGCCGGACGGCTCCGCGCGCTACTCGTTCTACGTCCAGGGCACGGCCGACCGTGAGGTGGGTCACCCGGGTGTGCTGCCCGACGACGTCAGCATCCTGTCCCTCGGCACGCTCTCGCTGGTCCTCGAACCCGGGGCGAGCACCTACGAGCGGCTGCTCCACGAGCACGCCGGCCGCGGCAGGCTGACCGTGGTCGACCCCAACATCCGCCCGGTGCTGACCACCCCCGCCTACCGCGACCGGTTCGCCTCCTGGCTGCCGGACATCGGGTTGCTGAAACTGTCCATCGAGGACGCGGCGTGGCTCGCGGACGGCGACCCCCACCAGGCCGTGAAGGGTTGGCTCGACCTTGGGCCCGCTGCGGTCGTCATGACCAGGGGCGCCGACGGCATCGTCGTGCGGACCGCAGCGGGCGACGAGGTCACGGTGCCAACGCCCGCCGCGACGGTGGTCGACACCATCGGCGCGGGGGACACCGTGCACGGAGCGTTGCTGGTGTGGTTGCACAGAGCGGGTGTCTCGACACGCGACGAGCTGCGCGCGGTGGGCGCGCAGGAGTGGCGTAGCGCACTGGAATTCGCGGCGAGAGCGGCCGCGGTCACGGTTTCCCGGGCAGGAGCCGAGCCGCCTTACGCAGCTGAGCTGGGCATTCAGCCATAAAGTGCGGCGGCCCACACTCGTTGGCCTTACCGCCTCGGCGTCAAGCGCACTAGCGTTAACGACACAAGACGATTTTGTTGAGAGGGACACGCATGCCTGACGGGCAGAACACAGAAGGTGCGGCGGGATCCGTCGCCCTGCGCTACCCCGGCGGCGAGTACGAGATGACCGTCGCGCGCGCCGCTGAGGGGTCCGACGGGATCAACGTCAGCAAGCTGCTGGCGACGACCGGGATGGTCACGCTCGACCCGGGGTTCGTCAACACCGCCTCGTGCTCGTCGGAAATTTGCTACATCGACGGTGACGCCGGCATCCTGCGCTACCGCGGTTACCCGATCGAACAGCTGGCCGAGAAGTCCACCTTCATCGAGGTCAGCTACCTGCTGATCTACGGCGAGCTGCCGTCGCCGGCACAGCTGGACGAGTTCACCTCCAAGATCAGCCGCCACACGCTGCTGCACGAGGACCTGAAGCGCTTCTTCGACGGCTTCCCCCGTGACGCGCACCCGATGCCGGTGCTGTCGTCCGCGGTGTCCGCGCTGTCGACCTTCTACCAGGACAGCCTGTGGCCGTTCGACAAGGAGCAGGTGGAGATCTCCACCATCCGGTTGCTAGCCAAGCTGCCGACTATCGCCGCCTACGCGTACAAGAAGTCGGTCGGCCAGCCGTTCCTGTACCCGGACAACTCGCTGGGCCTGGTCGAGAACTTCCTGCGCATGACGTTCGGCTTCCCGGCCGAGCCCTACGAGGTCGACCCGGACCTCGCGCGTGCGCTGGACCTGCTGTTCATCCTGCACGCCGACCACGAGCAGAACTGCTCGACCTCCACGGTCCGGCTCGTCGGCTCGTCCGAGGCGAACCTGTTCGCGAGCATCTCGGCCGGCATCAACGCCCTGTTCGGCCCGCTGCACGGCGGCGCGAACAGCGCGGTGCTGGACATGCTCGTCCGCATCCGCGACGACGGCGGTGACGTCGGCAGGTTCGTCAAGCGGGTGAAGAACAAGGAGGAGGGCGTCAAGCTGATGGGCTTCGGCCACCGGGTCTACAAGAACTACGACCCGAGGGCCGCGATCATCAAGAAGACGGCGGACGACATCCTCACCCGCCTCGGCGGCGACGACAGCCTGCTCGACCTTGCGAAGCAGCTGGAGGAGCACGCGCTGGCCGACGAGTACTTCGTCGAGCGCAAGCTGTACCCGAACGTCGACTTCTACACGGGCCTGATCTACCGCGCGATGGGCTTCCCGACGAAGTTCTTCACCGTGCTGTTCGCCCTCGGCCGCCTGCCGGGCTGGATCGCCCACTGGCGCGAGATGATGAACGACCCGGCCACGAAGATCGGCCGCCCCCGGCAGGTCTACACCGGGCAGACCGAGCGCGACTACGTGCCGCTCGCCAACCGCTGAACCCTCACGTACGTAGTGCCTCCCGCGGCGTGCCGCGGGAGGCACTGTTGCGTAGCAACGAGTTCTGGTACACCCTGCCGCCGAGGCGGCTCAGCGACACGATCGCGCCGGCCGTCAGCGCCAGTGCCAGCGCCACCTGCCAGAACGGCACGGTCGCCAGCGCGAGTCGGCCCGGCATCAGGATCGGCGAGAGCGGCGGCACGAGCGACAGCACGGTGGCCGCCGTGCCGGTCGGGTCGCGGGACAGCACCGCGAACCCCAGTGCGAACGCCACCACCAGCACGCCGGTGACCGGCATCAGCACCGACTGCACATCCTCCTGACGCGCGGCCAGCGCGCCGACCGCCGCGAACACCGTGGCGTACAACAGAAAGCCGAGCACGTACCACAGCAGGCCCCACAGCAGCGCCGCCAGCGAGGACCCGAAGGACGGCAGCACGTCGACCGCGAGCCCGGCCACGAGCCCCACCACGCCGACGATCGTCAGCTGCACCAGCCCGACGAGCCCGAGCCCGGCCACCTTGCCGGCCATCAGCTGCCGTGGCCGCACCGCGGTCAGCAGGAACTCGATGACGCGGCTCGTCCTCTCCTCGACCACACCCTGCGCGACGAGCGAGCCGTACAGCAGCAACGCCAGGTACAGCAACGCGACGACCACCAGCGCGACCGGGAGCAGCTCGTCGTACCCGTTGTCCACAGGGGACAGTGAGCGCACCGTAACCTGCGCCTCGGCGACCGTGCGCAGGAGAGCGTTCACGTCGATGCCGACCGGGTCCGCCAGCGCCGCGAGCTGACCACGCAACACCTGCTGGCGCACGAGTCCGTTGAGGACACCGCGCAGCTCGTCGTCGAGGGTCTGGTTCACCAGTACGGTCAGTGCGGCCGGCGCGCCGGTGACGAGCGCGTCGAGCGTGCCGTCCGCGACCTGGCCGCGCCCTGCCTCGACGTCGGTCACCTCGACCGTGCGCACGTCGCGCCCGACCTGGTGCGCCTCGTCGACGAGCTGGTCGGCGACCGCGATCGCCTGTCCGGCCAGTCCGATGGTGTCCCGGTGGTCCGCGTCGAACACCGTGCTCTGCATGAGCACGAACCCGACGAGCACGAGCGCGGACGCGACGGTGCCGATCGTGAACGACCGCGTGCGCAGCCGCGTGTTCAGCTCACGCCGCGCCACCAGCCACACAGTCCTCATGGCAGCCCCACCACGTCACGGAACACTTCCGCGAGGCTCGGCCGGACCCTGGTGAACTCCCGTACCGGGCCGGCGGCGAGCGCGGCGGCCAGTACCTTCTGGTCGTCGGCGCCGTCCGTCAGCGCCAACCGGGTAAGTCCATTGTGGACTGACAGTACGGTGACGCCGGGCAGCCCGTCCGCCCAGTCCTGCCGGGCGCCTGGCACGTCGACCACCAGCTCGACGCGTGCCCGCAGCTCGTCCACCGCGCCCTCCGTCACCATGCGTCCATTGTGGAGCACGCCGGCGCGGTCGCACAGCCGCTCCACCACGGCCAGCTCGTCGGTGGCGAGCAGCACCGCCGCCCCGGCGGAGGAACGCTCCCGCACCACGTCGGCGAGCAGGTCGGCCGCGACCGCGTCGAGGCCCGCGAACGGCTCGTCGAGCACCAGCACGTCCGGGAACGTCACGAACGCCGCCGCCAGCCACAGTCGCGATGCCTCGGCGGTCGAGAGCTGTCGCACCCGGTCGGCGCGCCGGGCCCGCAGCCCGAACCGCGCCACCCAGATCTCCGCGGCCCGCACCGCATCGTTCGCGTTCGCACCGTGCAGCTCCGCCAGGTACACCAGCTGGTCGAGCACGCGCATCCTCGGATAAAGGCCGCGGGACTGAGGCAGGTAGCCGAGGCGCTCGCCCATCCGTCGGACCGTGCCATCGTCGGGGGCGAGCAGGCCGGCCGCGATCCGCAGCACGGTGGACTTACCGCTGCCGGCCAGGCCGAAAACCTCGCCGTACCGGACCGTGATGCTGACGTCCGCGCATACCACCACGTCACCGAAGCGTTTGGTGACCTGGTCGAGCTCCAGCACCCGGCGCCCCTCTCTCGCTCGGTGTCCCCTCCCCAAGTATCCAGGGACCGCGAGTTCAGGAAGATTCCGGTGGTTACCTTTGAAAATTCTTCGACAAACCGCATCCGCGTGCCCGGGCTGACCGCGTAGGTTCTGGCAGGGATGTAAATGATCCATGAAGGACCATTGGAGTTAAGAAGCATGGACCCGGAGAAGTGGTTCGCGCAGTACGACGAGAAGCTGCAAGCGGCCGCGGCCAGCGCGAACAAGGCAGAGCAGGCGTTGCGTGAGGTCGGCGGGTCCGCCACCTCGAAGGACGGCGAGGTGACGGTCAGGGTGACCGCCAGCGGCGCGCTTTCCGACCTGGTACTGCGTCCGGGCGCCCGTGACTTCGAGCCGGAGCACCTCGCCAGGGTGATTCTCGAGACGAGCAGGCAGGCACAGCGGGATGCCGGTCAGCAGGTCGTGGACGTGATGACGAAGTTCGTGGGGGAGGGCGATGCGCTCGAGCAGGTGAAGCAGCATCTGCCCCAGGGCTACACGGGCGACGACCGCGACAAGCCGATCGACCCGACCGCCCGCCGCGAGAAGCGGACCGACGAAGAGTACTTCGACAGCCCACCAGAGGTCATCAAAGAGTACTGAGAGAGTGGCGGATCCATGGGTGATGATTTCAACGTCAGCGTTGGTGAGGTGCGAACGCACGCGCAGACCGTCGGCAACATCGCGGCCAGCGTGCGCTCGGTAGCCAGCGGCGCGCAGGACTCGGTGTCCGGCGGCGCGTTCGGTGTGATCGCCGAATTCTTCGCGTCCGCGATCACGGGAGCGGCGGACGTGGTCCGCCAGTCCATGAACAACGCCGGTGACGCCGTCGACCAGGTTCAGACCGGGCTCGTCCAGGCCGCGGACAACTACCAGGCGACCGAGGACCACCATGTGCAGGTGTTCAGCGTGGCCGGGACGGAGATGAAGAAATGACCGACACGATCGTCGCGTCACAGACTCCCACGACGTCCACGACGCAGTCGAACACGACCAACCACGTCCAGAACCTGCTGACACACATCAAGAGCACGTCCGACTCGATCGACAAGGGCGACTGGCTCAACGGCGCGATGGGGGTCACGAACGTCGCGCTGGACGTCATCGGCATCGCGGGCGACCCGCTGGGCGCCCTCACCTCGGCCGGTGTCGGCTGGGTGCTGAACGCGGTGAAGTTCCTGCGTGAGCCGTTCGACATCCTCATGGGCAACCCGAGCGCGATCGGCGGCTCGGCACAGTCGTGGATGTCCGCGGCGCAGAACCTGTCGAGCACGGCCCAGCAGTTCCGCCAGTCGTCGGTCGCCCAGACCGGCAGCTGGACGGGCACCGCGGGCAACGGCTACCGCGCCGCGGCCACCAACCAGGCGAACGGTCTCGAGGGTCTCGCGCAGGCGAGCAAGGCCGTGTCCGCCGCGATCAGCAAGGCAGGTCAGGCCGTCGCGAAGGGTCGCGAGGTCGTGATGAACCTGATCAGCCAGGCGGTGTCGCAGATCATCCAGATCTGCATCCAGGCGCTGTCGTCGTCGTGGCTGTCGTTCGGCGCGTCGATCGCGATGGGCATCGCCAAGTCGGTGCAGAAGGCCGTGTCGACCGCGCAGAAGACGCTCAAGAAGGTCAAGGAAGTCGTCGAGACGCTGCAGCAGATCATCAAGACCGTGCAGCAGATCCTCCAGCTGGTGCAGCAGGTCAAGCAGCTGCTCCAGCAGATCGGCGGCAAGGCGAGCGGCGGCACGCAGCCGGTGACGCCGCAGGGCCAGGCGGTCGGGTACCGCCCCGACTCGTCCGGCTACTACAACACGGGCTCTGCGGGTTACTCGGGCACGACCACGCCGACCAACGCCCAGCTGGGTGACCTGAGCGCTGGTCCAAAGACACCGCAGGTGCTTCCGGCCGTCGAGAGCCCACCGCCGACGAACGCGCAGCTCGGCACGCTGGGCCCCGGCCCGGGCACGCCGCAGGTGCGCCCGGCCACCGAGTCGCCGCTCCTGCGGGCCATCCGCAACGTCATCACCATGGAGCTGCTGCGGACGGTCATGCCGCACCTCTCGGCGAAGAGGGCGGCGGAGTACCTGCCGTACCTCACCGCCGCCATGGCGGAGGCGGGCATCACCACGCCGCAGCGGCAGTCCGCGTTCATGGCGCAGCTCGCGCATGAGAGCGGCCAGTTCCGCTACATGCAGGAGATCGCCGACGGCTCGAAGTACGAGGGCCGGCGTGACCTGGGGAACGTCAACCCCGGCGACGGCACGCTCTACAAGGGCCGCGGCCCGATCCAGCTCACCGGCCGCGCGAACTACCGTGCCGCTGGCGAGGCGCTGGGCCTGGACCTGGAGGCCAACCCGCAGCAGGTCGCCGACCCGAAGGTGGGTTTCCGCACCGCGGCGTGGTTCTGGGAGTCGCGAGGCCTGAACGAGCTGGCCGACGACGGCAACTTCCGGGAGATCACCCGCCGCATCAACGGCGGCTACAACGGCATGGCAGACCGCGAGCAGTACTACGCGGCAGCGAAGAAAGCCCTGGGTCTGTAAAAGAAAAAGCGATGAAGGACGCCTTCCTCACCCTGGCGGTGAGGAAGGCGTCCTTCATCGCACTCCGCTCGCCAGGGCCCTTCTCACCAGGTCCGTAACCGGGGGGCGCGCTGTGGCCAGGGTTTCCGGTTGTAGGCCGATGCGGGTGCGGCGGTGTAGGACGTCGTCCGCGTCCAGTGCGCCTTCCTGCCGTACCGCCCACTCGACCTCGCCAGCGGTGATCTCGACGCCGGGAGCCACCGGCGTCGGGTCCAGCGCGGCCACCCTCGGGGCTTCCGTGCCGTACTTGGCGACCAGCCGCGCCGGTGCGTCCACCGTGGACAGAACGGGGCGTGGTGCCGCGCCGACCAGCGGGAGGTGACGGGTTCTGGACGCAGGCGCGGTCAGTCCCGCGGCCGTCACCGCGGCGTCCACGGCGTCCTCCGCCATGCGGCGGTACGTGGTGAGCTTGCCGCCCACGATGGTCACGATGCTGTCGGGGGACACCAGCACCGCGTGCTTGCGCGACAGGTCGGCGCTGCGGCCCGGCGCCTCGAGCAGCGGCCGCAGACCCGCGTAGCTGCCCAGCACGTCCGCCGTCGTGAGCGGGTGTGTCAGCACCGAGGACGCCACCGACAGCAGGAAGTCCACATCGGACTGCGGGGCCAGCGGCTCGTCCGGGATCTCGCCGTCGAACGGCTCGTCGGTCAACCCCAGGTACACCAGGCCGTCCCGTTGCGGCAGCGCCATGACGAACCGCGACCGGGAACCGGGCACTGGCACGGTCACCGCCGTGTTGCCGATGCCGTGCGCGGGCCCGGACACCACCAGGTGCGTGCCGAGCGACGGCCGCAGGCGCACCGAGGGCACCA
This sequence comes from Actinophytocola sp., assembly GCF_036378875.1. Taxonomy (GTDB): domain Bacteria; phylum Actinomycetota; class Actinomycetes; order Mycobacteriales; family Pseudonocardiaceae; genus Actinophytocola. The sequence goes on along the minus strand of NZ_DASUVO010000159.1, from coordinate 103,673 downwards.
GCCGGCCGGCCCACACCCCGGCCGCGTTGATCACCGTCCTGGCGCGGACCTCCACCAGTCGCGAGCCGTCCCGGATCTCCGCCGACGTGCCGGTCAGTCCCACCACCGGCGTTCGCGTCAGGATCTTCGCGCCCAGCCCGGCCGCGGTGCGGGCCAGCGCCACGACCAGCCGTGCGTCGTCGACGAGCTGGCCGTCGAAGAACAGCAGCCCGCCACGCAGATCCGCCGCACGCAGTCCCGGCGCCAGCGCGAGCGCCTCCTGCGCCGACACCCGACGCGGCGCCGGCAGCAGCGAGGACGGCGTCCGTGCCACCCGCCGCAGCACGTCCGCGGCGTGCAGCCCGGTGCGCATGAACGCCGACAGGCCGTGGGAAACCTGGCTGTGGAGGGGAATCAGCTGCGGCATCGGCCGCGACAGGTGCGGCGCGGTCGATGTCATCAAGATGCCACGTTCAACCGCGCTTTCGTGCGCCAGCCGCACGTCACCCTTTGCCAGGTAACGGAGTCCGCCGTGCACGAGCTTGCTCGACCACCGGGACGTGCCGAAGGCCAGGTCCTTCGCCTCCAGCAACGCCACCGACAACCCCCGGGAGGCCGCGTCCAGCGCGATACCGGCCCCGGTCACCCCGCCGCCGACCACGAGCACGTCGACGACCTCACCACCCGCCAGCGCAGCCAGTTCGGCCGCACGTCGAGCGGCGTTCAGAGCAGAGGTCAAGGCCGTAACGCCAGATCGAGTACCCGCTCCACCTCGGCCACCAGGTCGTCGAGCGCGAGGTCCGAAGTCGACGGACGGCTCGTGATCACGTAGGGCTGCAACAGCAGGTAGACCATCCTGGCCTGGACCGCGGGATCGCCCTCGCGGATCGACCCGTCCGCCACCCCGTCCGCCAGCTTCGCGCGGATGAACTCCTCGCTCATCCGCTGGCTCGTCCCGATGCGCTCGGTGAGGTAGGGCAGCAGCATCTCCGCGTCCCGCTCGATCAGCGTCCGCATCAACGAGTTGTCGGAGAGTGCACGCAGTGTGTGCACGGCGGCGGCGATGAGCTGGCCGCGGGCGGTCGGCTCGTTCGCGCCTGCCTCGGTCACCTCGACGATGAGCTTGCCGAACTCGCGGGTGAGCAGCGCGGACAGCATGCCCCGGACGTCGGGAAACCTGCGGTACAACGTCATCCGGCTCACGCCGGCGGTGCGCGCGACGTCGCTCAGCGTGGTCCTGCGCACGCCGACCGCGAGCACGCACTCGAGTGCGGCATCGAGCAGCAGATCGTCAGCGACACGGTTGGGTGACGTTGTGTGACGGATTGTCGCCATGTGTCACACTATACTCGTGAGTAAGAACAATGACCACCTTGACCGCCTGGCGCGTCGCGGGTGGGTGTCTACACAGGGTGAAGATCCCATCCTGCCGTCTCGCGCCGGTCGCTGGCTAGCCGCGCATACAGGTTTGCCCGGACAGACCACCATGGTTGCACCGGAATCGGCACTGATCGTGCCGGAGTCCGCGCTGTCCGCGACGGCGTGTGCGGCACTGTCCGCAGTGGTCGGGAAGATGCATGTGCATACGGAGCGTGCAGAACGCCTCGGCCGCGCCGGCGGGCTGTCCTATCTGGACCTCATGCGGCGGCGCGGGGTCGGCGAGCTGCCGGTGCCGGACGCGGTGGTCACGCCGGCGGACCCGGAGGAGGTACAGCGCGTCGTCGAGGTGTGCGCCGCCAACGACGTCGGTCTCGTGCCGTTCGGCGGCGGCACGTCCGTGGTCGGCGGAGTCGCGGCGCTGCGTGGCGACAAGGCCGCGGTGGTGGTGGTCGACCTGGTGCGGCTGGACAAGCTCGTGTCCGTCGACAAGGTGTCGCGCCTCGCCGTGTTCCAGGCCGGCGTCGTCGCGCCGGACGCCGAGCGGATGCTCGCCGCGCACGGGCTGATGCTCGGGCATGTGCCGCAGTCGTTCGAGCGTGCGACGATCGGCGGTTTCGCCGCGACGCGGTCCTCCGGTCAGGCGTCGTCGGGTTACGGCCGGTTCGAGGACATGGTCGAGGGCGTACGGATCGCCACCCCGCGCGGTGAGTGGCGGCTCGGCGTGGCGCCGGCGTCCGCGGCCGGGCCGGACCTGCGGCAGCTGGTCGTCGGCAGCGAGGGCGCGTTCGGCGTGATCACCGAGGTGACCGTGCGGGTGCGGGAGCTGCCGACCGTGCACCGCTACGAGGGTTTCGTGCTGGACGGCTGGGAGGCGGGCGCGAACGCGGTGCGGGAGCTGGCGCAGAAGCGCGTGCTCGCGGACGTCACGCGGCTGTCCGACCCGCGCGAAACCGAGGTGGCGCTGGCGCTTTCGGGCGGGTGGAAGACCGCTCTCGTGCGGAAGTACCTGCGGCTGAGGGAAGTTGGCGAACCCTGCCTGCTGGTCCTCGGCTGGGAGTCGGCGACCGCGGAGGAGCTGGCGCTGCGCCGGCACGCGACGATGCGGGTCCTACGTGGAGCGGAGCTTGCGGAGCGACCGGGTGGTCGACTGCGGCCGGTGTCGCTCGGCACCGCGGCGGGAGAGTCATGGCGGCGCGGTCGGTTCGCCGGCCCCCGGCAGCGGGATGTCTTGTTGAACAAGGGATTCTGCGTCGAGACACTGGAGACCGCGGCGTACTGGTCATCGCTGGGACAGCTGCGCACGGCGGTTCGCGACGCGCTCGTCGACTCGTTGTCCGCGCCGGGTCGCACTCCGATCGTCGCGTGTCACATCTCGCACGCCTACGAAACCGGCGCGTCGCTGTACTTCACCGTGCTCGTCCCGCGGGACGGCGACGACCCGGAAGGCCAGTGGCAGCGGGCGAAGGCGGCCGCCTGCGAGGCCATTGGTCCACTGGGGACGATCACGCACCATCACGCGGTCGGCGTCGACCACGCCCCTTACCTGCCAAGGGAAATCGGAAACCTGGGCATGGCGGTGCTGTCCTCGGTCAAGTACACACTCGACCCGGACGGCGTGCTCAACCCCGGGAAGCTGTTGTCCTAGCGGGAGTGCGTACGACGCCGAGCCATGCGATGACCAGCGTGCCGGCGAAGAACATCGGCCACGAGTACGCGAGCCGGGTGGCGATGGCGCTCTCGCACGTGTTCACGTAGGTGGCGAGGACGGCGGGACTCGGCCGGTCGAGCCGCTCAGCGAGCGGGCCCGTCTCCACGCCGCCGATCGTGTTGCCGCACGAGACGAACCCGGGGTTCTCCGGGTCGGCGTTCGCGACCCGCACCGGAAGGAGCGCGAGCAGCAAACCCAGCAGCACCCCGGCGATCGCGAGGATCGCCAAGAACTGCCTCGGTGTGATCATGACTTTCGCGAGCGGGTCCGCCGGTAACTCCTCGGCGGGTGGCTGGCCGGTGTGCTGCGCTTGGCGCAGCTGCTTGGTGTCCATGTGGCCAGCGTGCCTGGTCAACGGCTAGTTCGGGAAGTACGCGCTCGTGTCGATCTGGCCGTCGTTGCACACCGAGCCGAACTCGTAGTCCACGTCGAAGGACTCTTCCTCGTCCGGCGGCGTGACCCGGATCGCCGTCGCCTTCGGCTGGCACGGGCCGGTGAGCGAGTCGCCCTCGGCCGCGAGGACGCTCCAGTGCAGGATCTTTCCCGCGGTCGCGTCGGGACGCAGTGTGACGAGGGTCGGCACGGGGTCGAGGTTGCGTTCCGCGTTCGTGGGAAGCGGTTCGCCACCCGCGGTCAGCAACTGGAGCCGACCGAAGCCCTGCAGCGTGCACACCTGCTGGCTCGTGTTCTCCACAGTCAGGGTGACGTAACGGTTGCCCGCGCTCGAGTTCATCGGCTGGACCGAGCCGGACAGCAGGGCGGCGGTGCAGGGAACGGGATCGCCAGGGGGAACCGGGGCGGCGGAAGGTGGGGTGGATGTCGAGGTGGTGGTCGTGGATCTGTTGATCGGTGCTGGCTCGCCCGCCGCGTTCTGCTTGCCAGCACACGCACTCAGGGTCAATAAGATCATCGGTGCGATCACGCTGAGCCGGTTATGTCGGGCCACGCCCTCACCTCCGAGACGGATCCGCGTCTGCCCACCGGGCCGTGAGCATACGCAATCCGTCGACCGAGTTGACCCATTTGTAGGTCCAGCACTGCAAACCGCCTGGTAGAGCTACTCGTATCCGCCGATATTCGCCGCCCTCGTACTCGTCCAGCTCGGCCAGCGCGGTGGCCGGGTTCGCCAACTCGACGACCCAGCCGGCCACGCCGGGTCCGTCACCGAGCCGCAACGCGGGGTAGCCGCGACCTGTGTCGTACAGGGCACCCGGCATCCGGGCCTCGTGCGCGCCGGTGGCGTGGCGTTCGAGCCGCCGCCAGGCCTCCGCGTGCGGCTGCAGCGTTCCGTAGACGAAGACGCGGCTGGGGAACTCGGCCGGCGCCGGTGCCCCCGTCACCACGCGGACGGCCAGGCCGTGCGTGTCCGCGGCGACACCGGTGAGCGCGGTCGCCCTGGACTGCGGCACATCAAGGCAGCGCACCGGCCGGCCGTCCATGAGCAGCGGCATGCGCCGGGGCGCGGCGGCCGTGTACGCGAGCGGCCCGTCCACCACTGTCCCGTCCTCGAGCCGCACCTCGCCGGTGTCCACGTGCGTCAGGTGGTACCGCTCGCCGCGGCCCTCGCAGCGGTCGAGCACGGCCACCTGGTCCGGGGCGGCGAGCCAGACGACGTGGTCCTCGCTGTTGCCGGCCATGGCGGCGAGGGTCGCGGGCCGCTGGTCGTCGACGATCCGCAGGCCGCTGGCCCAGACCGCGGCGAGACCGGTGCAGCGGGCAAGCAGGACCACCGCGGGGCCCTGGAGGCCGAGCGCCGTCCGCAGCCACGTCAGCTTGGACGGGCAGGCGTTGGAGCCGTAGCACAGAACGGGCACGCGGTCGGCCGTCGGCGCCGCGCCGCGCTCGGTCAGCCAGGTGTCGAGACCGGTGCCGGCGACGCGCCAGCCGGTGGGGTCCGGGGTGAGCGCCCAGCCGGTGGCGTCGTCGTGGACGTAGGAGGTCGCCGGGCGGCACCCCGGGTAGGGCGCCGCCGGGAAGTCCTCGTCAGCGAACCGCACCAGTCGAATGTGTCAGAGCCTCGGCAGTTTCTTCCATGGTGGCGCGATGATGTAAGCAACGCCACCAGGCCCGCCGGAGATCCCGCCGGAGGCGTTGTACCGCTTGGTACGCAGCCAGATGTTCGCGAACTGGTCGCGTTTGTAGACGTGGCGGACGGCCTCGTTGCTGCTCGACGCCGGATCGTTCGCGATGACGTCACCGGTCTCGGTGAACCCGACCACGACCATGATGTGACCGGCCGTGCCGTAGCCAGCGCCGTCGAGCTCGCTGGCCAGGAACGACTGCGACGTGATCACCGGGATGCCGGCCCGGATGAACTTCTCCATGTCGGTCAGCGAGGACAGGCGCGTGATGTGCCCGTTCAGGCCGAACGACGCGGCGTAGGCGGTGTTGAACGGCCAGTTGCCGGTGCCGTCGTAGTCGTGGTCGTAGGTGTAGCGGGCCGCGTGGGGGACCGTCGGGTCGGCGATCGTCGGGTCGACCCATGCGAGGTCCCGACGGCTGGGGTGCTTGCCCCAGTACTCGACGACCATCTCCGTGGAGGTCGGGCTGCACCAGGCCTCGCCACCGCCGCCGTACTCGGGGTACTCGCCGACGTGGACGTTCTGTGAGTAGCGGGGCACCGGCAGCTCGACGCCCCACGCGCCGGCGGATGGCCCGGCGGGGACGGTGAAGCGGGCGGGGATGTTGGAGGTCATGGCGCCGACCATCTTCAGCGTCGGCGTGGTGCGCGTGTTCGGCTCGCGGTAGAGCGTGACCCGGAGCTGGTAGCTCGAGATGGGCTGCGTGGCGACGAACGTGTCGACGTCGATGAAGCCGACGGCGTCCTCCTGGTTGGGGATCGTCGTGCGGATGACGTCGGTGTCCTTCAACGCCCAGCGCGCCATCGTGTACCACTGCGAGGTGGTCCCGGTCGGGGTCGTGCCCTGCATCTCGACGGTGAGCCAGGTGCCGGCCGGCGTGTCGGCGTTCCAGGAGGCGACGAGCTGGGTCGCGTCGAAGCCGTGCCGGTACACCGGGGAGGTCCACCGGCCGTACTCGTAGGTGCGGGTCGTGCCGAGGTCGGGTTCGGTGTGCTCGACGGTCCCGGCCGCCCGCCCGACGACGAGGCCCAAAGGCCCGGGCCGCACCCCCTCCGACGTGCCCTTACGGAAGTCGACCGGCGACCGCCACTGGTGGAAGTCGACGGGCGCTTCGTCCGTGACCGGCTCGGCCCCCACCGGCACAGCCGACAGCGACAAGAGGAGTGCCGCCCCGAGACCGGCGGTGACAGCCCTGACAAGACGAAGGGGAATTGCGCGCATGCGAGGGATTTTCCAGCTGATCCAAGATCATGTAAACCGTTCTCCCCAAGTCGCCGCGAGTCGCGCGTTCGGCCCCGGCGAGTCTCGCTTTCGGCCCCTACGAGTTACGTTTTCAGGTACGCCCACCCCGGCCGCCGCGCGTGTCCAACACCAGAGAGCCGCGTGTCCAACGGTGGAGACCGGTGAGTTCAACGGTGGAGACCGGCGAGTTCAACGATGCGGGCCCCGCCGGCCACGAAAACGCAACTCGCGGGGGCTGAAAGCGCGACTCGCGGCGCTTCAGCGTTTGTCTTCCGCTTCCAGTTCTTCCAGGAAGTCGGACCAGAACTGTTCAACGCAGCGCTCGTAGCGGATGCCCAGTTCCATTGTCCTTATCTGCCAACGGTCCGCGAAGTCGACGATCTCCGCGCGCTGTTCCTCGTACGCGTCGGCGCGGGTGCGGTGGGACTCGCGGCGGTCGCGGGCCAGTTGGAGCAGGTCCTTGCGGGTGCCGAAGTTCAGGAAGAACAGCTTCAGCAGGCCGGGGTCGCGGACCTCGACGATGTCGTCGGTCGGCGCGGACAGCCAGTCGCGTAAGGCCTCGCGGCCGGCGGGCAGGATCGAGTACGTCCGCCGCCGCCGGCCGCCCTCCTCCACTTCCTCGCTCACCAGGCCGTCCGCGACCAGGCGGGCCGGTTCGTCGTACAGCTGCGAGTGCGCGAAGGCCCAGAAGTTCCCGATGGTGTTCGCGATCCACTGCTTCAGGTCGTAGCTGGTCGCGGGCGAGTAGCTGAGCATGCCGAGCACTACGTAGGACGTCGCGGTCAGCTTCCGCGTCCGAGGTTCCGGCACGTCGCCGACGATACCGATCTCCGACGGTCGGTGCCGACCATTTGGTCTAAACCGGTACAGGCATCACAGGACCGCCTGGCTCTGCATGACCTTCGCGACCAGGCGTTTCTCGTCGTCGAGAACGTCGGATTCGACCACGATGATGCGCCGCCCAACGTGCAGTGGACGGGCGGTCGCGGTGGCGTGCCCGGCCCGGATCGCACGCAGGAAGTTGGTCTTGGACTCGATCGTCGTCGTGCCAGCTGAGCCGTGCGGCAGGTTCAGGAACGCGCACAGCGCCCCCACGTTGTCCGCCAGCGCCATGATCACGCCGCCGTTCAGCGCCCCGCCGGCCGTGCACAGCGACTCCGCCCACGCCACCCGGCCCGTGACCGCGGACGGCTCCGCGGCCACGAGCTCGATACCCAGGTGTGCGGCGAACGGCACGCTTCCGTGCAGCGAGGCGGTGGCCTCGGCATCCGTCATGACAGGTGCGTGATGTCGAGCCTGCCCTCGGCGGCGGCCGCGCGTAGCCGCTTCTTGTCGAACTTGCCGACGCTCGTCTTCGGCACCTCGTCGATGAACGTCCAGTTCTCCGGCACCTGCCACTTGGCGACCTTGTCGGCCAGGAACGACCGCAGCTCGTCCGGCGTGGCCGCCTCCCCTGACCGCAGCACGACCGCCACCAGCGGACGCTCCGACCACTTCTCGTCCGGCACCCCGATCACCGCGGCCTCCGCAACGGACGGATGGGCCATCACCGCGTTCTCCAGGTCGACCGACGAGATCCACTCGCCGCCCGACTTGATGATGTCCTTCGACCGGTCGGTGAGCCGCAGGAAGCCGTCCGGGGTGATCGCGCCGACGTCGCCGGTCCGCAGCCAGCCGTCGTGGAACTTCTCCGGCTCCACGCCGACCTTGTAGTACGACGCGGTGACCCACGGGCCGGCGACCTCCAGCTCGCCGACCGCCTCGTTGTCCCACGGCAGCTCGTTGCCGTCGTCGTCGATCAGCCGCGCACGCACCGACGCCGGGAACCGGCCCTGCAGGATCCGGTAGTCCCAGGCCTCGTCGGGTGCCAACCCTTCCGGCGCCCGTGACACACAACCCAGTGGTGAGGTCTCGGTCATCCCCCATGCGTGGATGATCGTCACGCCCAGTTCGTCGAACGCCTTCATCAGTGACGGCGGGACGGCCGACCCGCCGACGATGGCATGCGACAGCGGCGACAGGTCTCGCGGCTTCTGCGCCAGCAGGGCGAGCAGGCCCTGCCAGATCGTGGGCACGGCACCGGCCATCGTCGGGCGCTCCGTCGCGATGATCTCGGCGAGCGGCTCGGGCTGCAGGAACCGGTCCGGCATGATCAGCGACGCGCCCACCATGATCGCCGCGTACGGCAGGCCCCACGACATGGCGTGGAACTGCGGCACGATGACCAGCGCCCGGTCGCCCTGGGACAGCGCCATCGAGTCGGTCATGCACACCTGCATCGAGTGCAGCCAGATCGACCGGTGCGTGTAGACGACGCCCTTCGGGTCACCGGTGGTACCGGACGTGTAGCACATCGCGGCCGCCGAGTTCTCGTCGACGTCCGGCCAGTCGAAGTCGTCGGGCTGCCCTTCCAGCAGCGACGCGTACGAGTGCACGGTCACGCCCTCGGGTGCCCGCACCGCGCTCGCGTCCCCGTTCACGACCACCACGTGCTTGACCGTCTCGAACGTCGGCAGCACCTTCGACAGCAGCGGCACGAGCGTGGCGTCCACGAGCACGACGTGGTCCTCGGCGTGGTTCGCGACATAGGTCAGCTGCTCGGGGAACAGCCGGATGTTGAGCGTGTGCAGCACGGCGCCCATCGACGGCACCGCGAGGTAGGCGACCAGATGCTCCGTGTTGTTCCACATGAACGTGCCGACCCGCTGGTCGGAGGTGACCCCGAGGCCGCGCAGCGCGTGCGCCAGCTGGGCCGCCTCCTTCGCCACCTCGGCATACGTGCTGCGCCGGGAGCCTTCCCCGGTCCACGTGACGACCTCGGCTCCTCCGTGGACCCGGCTGCCATGCCGCAGCAGGTTCGCAATGGACAGTTGACCGTCCTGCATGGTGCCCAACATCGCTGTTCAAGCTCCCTGTGGCTGTGCCGCTACTTGGCAGAACAGTAGTGCCCTGCGTGTGGTCCTGAACACGGGTAACGCTCCGTGTCAGACCCCCAGATAGTGGGTTACCTGCGGTTTCAGCGCGAAGTCTTCGCGTGTCGCGCGTATGTTGCCAGGCGTAGATGTGTTTACTGGCAGCGGCGCCGCGGGGGAGCGGTCCAGGATCCGACCTGGTCGTCGGCCTGCGCGGGACCAGCCAGAAAGTCGAAGAAGGAAGGATCACCACGGTGGCTCTGCCCACGTTGACTCCAGAGCAGCGCGCTGAGGCGCTGGCCAAGGCTGCGGAGGCCCGCAAGGCACGCTCCGAGCTCTTGGCGTCGATCAAGTCCGGCGAGCGGACCATCGGGTCGGTGCTCGACAAGGCGAAGGAAGACAAGACCATCGGCAAGACCAAGGTCGCCGCGCTGCTCAAGGCGGTGCCCGGCCTCGGCGCCGTGAAGGTCGCCGCGCTGCTCGAGCAGACCGGCATCGACCCGGACCGGCGTGCCGCCGGCCTCGGCGACCGCCAGCGCGCCGCGCTGATCAGCGCGCTGAACTAAGACACGCCACTCCAGGGCCCGTTGGCGCACCGCCTTCGGGCCCTGAACGTGTTCAAAATCCTACCGCCGAGGGAGTTTCCCGGCCCGGTAACTGGGCAATGATGGAAACGTGCTCTCGGACTACCGCCCCGGCTCGTTCCTACTGACCTCGCCGGAGCGGGCGTTGCTCGCGACCGGCGAACGCCAGGTCGTCGCCGAGCGCGACCCCGATGAGCTGGCAAAACGGGTCACGAAGCTCCTCGTCGACTCGGACGTCCCGGTCGCCGTCGGCGCACTGCCTTTCGACCATGAGACCGCGCCGCACGTCGTCCTCCCGGCCGCCGTCCAGTGGTCAGGGCCGCTGGCCGCCCACCCGCGCCGCCCCGTCGGCACCGCGGTGTCGGTGGAGCCGATACCGTCCCGCGCCGGCTACGCACACGCCGTCGCGTCCGCCGTCGACCTTCTCAAGGCCGGCGACCTGCGCAAGGTCGTGCTGGCCCGCGCCCTGCGGCTGACCATGGCAGCCCCCGTCGACGTGCGCACCCTGCTCGCCAACCTGGTCTCGGACAACGCGGCGGGCTTCACCTACGCGGTCGACCTGCCGGCCAGGACAGGCCGCCGCACGCTCGTCGGCGCGACCCCCGAGATGCTGCTGTCCCGCACCGGCACGACGGTCGTGGCGAACCCGCTCGCCGGGTCGATCCCGCGCGACCAGGACCCCGAGAAAGACCACGCCAACGGCCAGGCGCTGCTGGCCTCGGCCAAGGACCACGACGAGCACCGGGTCGTGGTGGAGGCGGTGGCCGACGCGCTCCGCCCGTTCTGCCGGACGCTCGACGTGCCGGCCGCGCCGTCGCTGATCAGCACGACCGCGGTGTGGCACCTGTCCACCCGCGTCACCGGCGAGCTGCGCGACCCCGGTGTCTCGTCGTTGCGGCTGGCCAGCGCGCTGCACCCGACCCCGGCCGTCTGTGGCGCCCCGGCGGAGGCGGCCAGGGCGACGATCAGCGCGCTCGAGCCGTTCGACCGCGGCTTCTACGCCGGCGCCATCGGCTGGTGCGACGCCGACGGCGACGGCCAGTGGGTGGTGGGCATCCGCTGCGCCGAGCTGGTCGAGCCGGTGACCGGGCGGGCGACGATGACGCTGTACTCGGGCGCGGGCATCATGCCGGCCTCGGTCCCGGAACTCGAGGTCACCGAGACGTCGGCGAAGTTCCAGACGCTACTCCGGGCGATGGGACTTCACCTGGACGTGACATAGCGGGAACCGTCCCATGCGGCTGACATCACACTAAGGTGAACGCAGTCGACACACACTGGGGCGGTATGCGTCGAGAGTTCCGTAGGAGAACCCTGCTGCGCACGGCGGCGTTGACGCCGCTCGCGGGGCTGGCTGCCGGCTGCGGCCGCATCGCCGGCATCGGGGACCTCACGCGGGTGGCCGTGACCTGGAGCGCCGCCGAGTTCGCCGCGTTCGAGGACGTCCTCGCCGGGCGCGGCGTCCAGGACTACGAGGTCATCCCGTTCGGCGACGACATCAGCGCTGCGTTCGGCGCCCGTACCGCGGGCCGCCCGGACGTCGTCGCGGTGCCGCAGGTCGGGCACGTGCGGGCCAACCTCGACAATCTCGCACCGCTGCCGGAGGGTGTCTGGGACGAGCAGTACACGCGGATCTGGTCCGGTGCCCTGGTCGGTGACCGGCACTACGCCCTGCCGTTCAAGCTCGCCAACGTCTCGGTCGTCTGGTACCGCAAGGACCTCGACATCACCCCGCCGAAAACCTGGGACGACTGGCTCGCGCTCAACGAGGAGCTCATCGACAACGGTGTGACCCCGCTGGCGCTCGGCGGCGCGGACGGCTGGGTGCTGGCGCAGTTCTTCGAGAACGTGCTGCTCCGCACCTATCCGGTCGCGTTCGACGCGCTCGCCGGACCCGACCACGAGGCGAACCTGTGGACCAGCCGCGAGGTGCGTGGGGCGTTCGAGATGGTCGCCAGGATGTGGGGTCAGGCCGGCGCGCTGTCCGGCGGTGCCAGCAACGCGCTCGTGCAGCAGTTCCCGGACGCGGTCCTGGAGATGTGCACGTACAGGCGCGCGGCCATGGTGGCGATGCCGGACTTCGCCGAGTCGGTGATCCGGCGGTTCGCCCCCGATCCCGAGGGCTTCGACACCTTCACCTTCCCACCGGGTGGGCCTGGCGACCCGCCGCTGGCCGTCTCGTCGGACCTGCTCGTGCTGACCAGGCCGGCGAGTGGCGCCGCGCAGGACCTCATCCGCTACCTTGCCACACCGAAGGCACCCGTGCCGTGGATCCGCGACACCGGCGGGTTCATCGCGGCCAACCCGGGCACTGACGACCGTTACTACAGCCCGACACTGCGCAAGCTCGCGAAGGCGTTGGCGGAGAACGACATCCGTTTCGGGCTGGCCGACAGCCTCGGCCGGCTCGGCGGCGGCGAAGGACTCCAGGGCGTCCTGCGGGACCTGCTGCGGGGCGTCGCCGACGGCATCCAGCCGGAAGAGGCCGCCCGGGTCGCCTGCCGGGCCATGGTCGACGCCGAGCACCGGACCGGCTCATGAGGATCGAGACCAGCCCGCACCTGGTGCTCGAGGTCGTCGGCCGGGAGCTCACCGACGGCATCGCGGTCGCGCGACCCGTGCACCGCCGCCGCCAGTACCTGTGGGGTCTGCCGGCGATGCTGTTGACCGCGCTGCTCGTCGTGCCCATGGTCTGGACGTTTGGCTGGGCGCTGGACGCGAACGTGCCGATCGTCGGCAACTTCCGTGCACTGTTCATGGATCCCGCCGCGCTGCGGGCGGCGTGGCACAGCCTGGTGTGGGTGGCCATCGCGCTCGCGCTGATCGTGTTCGGCTACTGCGTCGCCGTGCTGAGCCAGCACGTCGGCCGGCTGTGGCGGCTCCTGCTGTACGTGCTGATCCTGCCGTTCGGCGTGTCCGCGGTGGTGTCCGGCGCGGTGTTCCGGCTGATCTTCGACCCGAACCCAGAGCGCGGCATGGTGAGCGCGATACTCGGCCGCGGCGCCACCTGGCTCGGTCCCGACCTGATCTGGTGGGTGCTCGCGTCCGCCTTCGCCTGGTCCTGGCTGGGGTTCGTGGTCGTGTTGTTCCGCGCGGGGCTCGACTCGGCAGGCGGCGAGAAGTTCCGGCTCGGCCGGCTGCGCCTGCCGAAGGCCGGGCCGGTCACCGCGATCGTCGTGCTGACCGTGCTCGTCGCCGCGATCCGTGTGTTCGACCTGGTGCTGATCGCGGCGCCGGGGTCCACTCAGGACGACGTGGTCGTCGTGGGGCTGCAGTGGTGGCGGATGACGACCCGGTCGGCCGACACCGGTGGGCCCGCCGCGCTCGCGGTGCTGCTGTTCGCGGTGGTCGCGACCCTCAGCGTGACCGGCATGCGTGCCATGCGCGCGTCGAACCGGATCGACCCGGCGCCGGTGTCCATTGCGGACAGGAGGGTGACGCGCTGGAGCGGTCCGCTGGTCGGATCCGTTGGTCTCGTGTGGTTCATGCCGGTCGTCGTGCTCGTCATGACCGCCTTCCACAGTCCCGAGTCCGCTGGCACGGCCGGCTTCTGGCGGTTCGAGGGATTCGGTCTCGGCTCGTTCGTCGAGGCCGGCGCGACCTGGCTGTGGCCCGCGGTCGCCGGCAGCTTCCTGATCGCCGGGCTCGCGACCGCGCTGGTGCTGATGGCCGCCGTGCCGTTCGCGTACCTGCTCACCTGGGTCGTGCCGAGGAGGGTGTCGCGGGTGGTGACCGGCCTGCTCGCGATCCTCGCGGTCGCGCCGGTGCAGATGTACGCGGGACCGCTCGGCGCGGCGATCGCCGAGCTGGGGTTCGCCGGCGCGCGGGCGCCGCTCGCGCTCGTGCACGCGGCGGCCGGGCTGCCGTTCGCGACCCTCGTGCTGCGCACGGCCTTCCTCGCCGCCCCGGCCCGCAACGGCCGACCGGCGCTGGACCTCATGTGGCGGCTCGGCCCGTACCGGTCCACGCTGATCGCGGCCGGTGTGCTCGAGTTCCTCCTGGTGTGGAACGACTTCATCGTCGGCTTCCTCATCAGCGGGCAGGGGGCGAGCCCCGTGGCGCTGCTGGTCTGGGGTGAGGGACGGCAGTTCGCGACCGCGGCCGGGACGGTCACCGCGGCGGCCGTCGTGTCGGCCCTGGTCCCGGTCACGTTGCTGCTCGTGACGTGGCGGCGGGTCGTCGCCGGGCTCACCGGGGGGATCGAGCCGTGAACCGGCCAGAGCGCGAGTGGTTCCGGCGGCTGCCGGTCCTGATGATCGCCGTGGTGACCTGGTTCGTGGTCACCGTCTCCGGTGAGCTGATCGGCAACCAGGCCAACGACACGACGGCAGGCCAGACCCTCGGCCGCTACCTGCTGCTGGCCGCGATCGTCGTGGCGCCGCTGTTCCTCCTGGGCTGGATGGCGCTGGAACTGGTGGAACGCCGGCGCCGGCGTAGTCCACTCGCGACGGACGAGACCCCACCGCCGCCGAGGTTGTACTCCCCACCGGTCTGGTACCGGCCTCCCGAGCTGTGCGACCGCGAGCACGAGGTGGGCAAGGCCACGGAGTTGGTGCTGGTCAACGGGATCGTCGCGGTGACCGGCGAGCGGGACGTCGGCACGTCGGCCGTCGGGCAGGCGATCACGCAGCGGCTGATCGACGACCACGGCGTCGATTCCCGTGCCACCACCAGGTTCGACCTCCGCAGCCGGTCGGCGAGCGCCCCGGACGACGCGGTGACGACGGCGGGGCGGGTGGTGTCGGCCTTCGGTATCGCCGAACCGGACACCGGTGACGACGCGGTGCTGGGCCGGGCCGCGCGTGAGCTGGTCGGCGTGTTCCGGGCGTCGGACGGCACCTTGTTGCTGGACAACGTGACCACGCCGGACCAGGTGGCGTGGCTGGTCCGCGAGTGGCCGGTCACCGGCCCGCACCTGGTGATCGTCGGGGAGACCGCGCTCGAGGAACTGGTGGGCCACAGCACGATCCGGGTCGACGAGATGTCGGTGACGGACATGCGGGAGCTGTGGCGCGTGGCCCGCAAGGCGCCGAAGCCGAAGTGGTACGAGCGTTTCCGGCGTGGCCACGAGCCGGACGAGGACGTCGACGAGCTGTTGGGCGCCTGCCTCGGCCGCCCGCGTGCGGTGCTGGCGCTCGCACACGAGGTCAGCCGCACCGGCAGCACGGTGACGGTGCGGGACCTCGTCGCCGAGCTGCACCGGGAGGGACCGGTCACGGGCACCCTCGAACGGGTGTGGCGGGCCGTGCTCACCAACGTCCGGGCCGGGTTGTCCGACGACGCGGCGTGGTTGCTGTCCGCGCTGGCCAGCCTCCCGGTGACCGGTCTGATCAAGGGTGCGATCGCGGCCATGCTCGGGGTCAGCGGCGACCCGACCGCGTTGGAGGAGCTGCGGATCCGCAACCTCGTCGAGGAGGTCGACGGCCGCTACCGACTGCCGCAGGAGTACCGGCGGGCGATCGAGGGCACCACGAGCGAGGAGGAGCGACGGGCGGTCGCGGCACGTGCGTTGCCCGCGCTGCTGAGGTTCTACCGGTACTTCGCCGATCTGTGGGGCACTCGGCTGGAGACCGAACCGAAGGACGCGCACCGGTGGTTCGAGGAGTCCGAACCGTCCTTCCGGCCGCTGTACCTGGCCACCTACACCGACGACGAGCTGCTGGCCACGCTGCTCGACGACCTGAGCGCGATCGCCGACGCGCTCACCCGCTGGTACCTGCGGGAGTGGATGTCGAACGCCATGCTCGTCGTGAACTCCGGCCTGCACGACCTGGCGGAGCGGGTCGGCTGGCTGGACGTTGCGGCGCTTGCCGCGATCCGCAAGGCGACCGCGCACCGGATGGTCCTGCGGTTCGGCGACGCGGTGAAGGAGCTCGACAGTGCCCGCACGCACCTCGAACAGGTGCCGAAACCACAGTTCCAGTCCGAGCTGGACGCGCGTGAGCGGGTGGAACGGGCACTCGTGGCGATCAACCGGGGAACCGGGCTGACCGCGGCACGCACGAGTCTGTCCGTGCTACAGGCGCAGTCACCGGCGGTGCTGATCAACACCGGTGTGCTGCACCTGGCCGACGGCCTACTGTCGGAGGCGCTCCAGTACCTCGTACGGGCGGAGAAACTGGCGCGGGACGCCAGTGATCACGGCTCGTTGGCGCACAGTATCGAGCTGCAGGGCGTCGTGTTGTCGCACTGGCAGATCGTCGAGGCGGTCCGCTACTGGCACCGTGCGCTGGCCACGTTCACCCGCATCCGCGAGGAACAGGGGGTGGCGCGCTGCCGGCAACATCTCGGCGCCGTGGCCCTCATCGACGAGCGGGCCGCGGGTCAGCTGTTGCGCGGCACCCCGGAACCGGTGACGCGCAGGGAGGCCGCCGGCGTGGCCATCGCCTACCTGCAGCACGCGAAGACCCTGCGCGTTCGGCACAACCAGGACACGTCGCTCGTCGACGGCTACCTCGCACAGGCCCGCGGCCGCATGTCAGCCGAGTGAGGCGATCAGCTCGGCCGCTTCGTGTTCGGTCACCTTGGGCGCGGTGTCGGCGAACACCGCGACACAGGCCCGGTACGAAGGACCCCGGTCCAGGTCCGCCATCCGCGTGGTGCCGGTGTCCACATCGGACGCCTGGGAGTCGAGCACACGCGGCTGTTCGTCGTGCGCGGTCAACGTCAGCTTGCTCATCACGACCGTCATGCCCTTGCCGGTCGCCTTGATCACGGCTTCCTTGCGGGCCCAGTAGGTGAAGAACGCGCCCCGCCGGTCCGCCTCCGGCACGGCGTCGAACCTCGTCAGCTCCTCAGGGGAGAAGCAGATGCCCGCCAGGCCGTCGACCTCCGCGTCCCGGATCTCCTCGACGTCCACGCCGACGGGCGCGCCCTCGGTCATCGCGAGCGCCACCCAGTCACCGGAATGCGAGATGGACACCTCGAGCGTCGAGCCGACCACGGTGGGCTTGCCGTGCGGCTTGCCGCAGTCGAAGCAGGAGCTGTCCAGTGCCACGTCTGCCGGCGCGATGCCCAGCTCGGCGGCCACGACCCCCCGGATCAACGCACGGCCGGTCAGGAACCGCTGCTTGTCGACGTCCCGGCGGTAGCCCTCGTAGCGGCCGCGCTCCACGTCGTCGAGCAGGTCCAGCAGACTCGGGGTCGCCGGAGTCGGGTGCGCCCACCACACGTCGCATCGCATGCCTGCATGATGCCGCAACACTGCTCCAGATGGGTCTTGTGCTCGGGTTACTGTCGGGTAATTTGGCGCCCATCGTTCTCACCTCGAAGAGGAGGTCCGGTGCGTCGCATCGTCGGCTTCGTCCTGCTTGGACTGGGGGTCTTCGCGGTGGCGCTCGGCCTGCTGCTGCGTTTCTACGCGTACCCGCAGCTTGCCAAAGCACCACTGGACACCAAGTCACTCTCGGTCGCGGAAGGCGACAACGTCACCGCGCTCGTGATCGAAACCGTCGACGGCGCGCCCGTGCCCGAGATACGTAACAATCTCAGTGTCAAAGCGACCACATATGTCACCGGCGACCTGACGCGGCCAGAGGTCGAGGCCGACGGTGACGTCGCGGTGTACGTCGAGGCGATCAAGATGATCGTCGAGTCGACCGACTCGACGATCACCGCCTCGGTGCGCTCGCAGTGCTTCGACCGCCATACCGGCCAGGCCGTGGCGCCGTGCGAGGGCCAGTACATCGAGGCGGAGCAGGGCAACCGCGAGACGGTCAGCCGAAACACCCTGCAACAGCCCGGTCTCTCGTTCAAGTTCCCGTTCGGCACCGAACAGCAGGACTACGAGTTCTTCGACACCCAGGTCCGTAAGGCGGTCAAGGCCCGCTACGACGGCGAGGACACCGTCCAGGGACTTGACACCTACCGGTACGTCATCGAGGTGCCGAACACGAAGGTCGGCGATCGTGAGGTGCCCGGCTCGCTCGTGGGTGAGCCGGACGAGCCGAGCGTCGACGCCGCCATGTACTACACGGCCAAGCGGACGCTGTGGGTCGAGCCCGTCACCGGCGTCATCGTCCTCGGACAGCAGGAGATGACCCAGGAACTGGTCCCGTCGGGTGAGGAACCCGGCGACGGCACCGTGGTCTTCAACGGCAAGCTGCGGCTCAACGACGCGACGGTCACCGAGTTCGTCACCCGCGCCGAGGACGGCAAGAGCCAGGTCAGACTGCTGACCACCGGACCGATCGTGCTGTGGGTCGCGGGCGGACTGCTCATCGTGCTCGCGTTGTTCCTGCTGTACGGCGGGTTCCGGCGTGGCGAGCCGAGCTCGGTCGGCGGCGCGCCACCGATGTCCCGGCAGCCGGCCGGTGCCGCCTAGCGCTTTCTGAGCACCAGCACCAGGTTCCAGGAGGCGAGCTCGCGTAGCAGCGGCACGCGCACAATCCACACCGCCCACCACGGGTGATATCTCGGGAGGGCGCGGACGAGAATGGCTTCATCACACGTCCGCGCCCACCGCAGTGCTTTTCCGACGGTCAACGCGAACAGACTCTCGCCGAATTTGTTCTTCGGTTCATGTCCTTTCTTTGTGACATATCGACGGCGTGCGTAACGGCCGCCGAGAAAATGCCACGGTGCGGTTTCGTGGCCGCCCCACGGAGAGAACCATGGTGTGAAGGAGACGAACACCGTGCCGCCGGGTCTGGTCACCCGGACCATCTCGGCCAGCATCCGGTCCGGGTCGGCGACGTGCTCGAGCACGTTCGACGAGTAGCAGATATCAACGGCATCGGTGCATATGGGCAGCTCAGTGCCACTGGCGCGGATCATGCCCGGTGCCGGCTCGCCGCGCGCGGACAGCTCCCCGACGTCCGGGTCGACGCCGAGATAGTGGCTGCCGGCGGCCCGGAACGCGTCCGCGAAGTAGCCGGGACCGCCGCCGACGTCGAGAATCGTTGCGCCGTTCAGCGGCACGTACTCCGATATCTGGCGGACCGAGTCGTGCGCCAGTGTTCGGTAGAAGTGGTCCGGATTGGACTGTTCCTGCAAAAAAGCACGGAACAGGTGGACCGAACGGGCCAGAGAGTTGGTCTTACCTACCATCGAGGGCTGTCTTTTCCGCGAATTTTCTGATCCACTGTACCGATCGGTAACCTATCATCCGGCGGAGCATTCATGAGTTGTCCCAAGGTGCTGCTCGTGAACTGGCGCGACACCCGGCATCCGGAGGGCGGCGGGTCGGAACGCTACGTCGAGCGGATGGCCGAAGGGCTCGCGCGGCGTGGCTACGACGTGACGATCCAGTGCGCCGCGCACGCCAACGCGCCCCGCGACGAGATGGTCGCGGGGGTGCGGTTTCGCCGGCGGGGTGGTCGGTTCTCCGTGTACGGATGGGCCCTCCTCGCGATCATGACGACCCGTCCGGACGTGGTGGTCGACGTACAGAACGGTATGCCGTTCTTCTCCCGGCTCGTCGCGCGCTGCCCCGTGCTGGTGCTCGTGCACCACGTCCACCGGGAGCAGTGGCGTGCCGTGCTCGGGCCGGCGCTTGGCCGGATCGGCTGGTTCATCGAGTCGTGGCTCGCGCCTCGGCTGTACCGGAAGTGCCGGTACCTCACGGTGTCCGAAGTGACCCGTGCCGAGCTGGTCCGGCTGGGCGTGGCCGCCTCGCGGATCACCGTGGTGCACAACGGGTTGGACCCGGTGCCGCGCACCCGTGCCGCCCAGGACCCGGATCCGACGCTCGTGTTGGTCGGCAGGCTGGTGCCGCACAAGCGGGTGGAGCACGCCATCGACGCGGTCGCCCGGCTGGCCACGCGGTGGCCCAAGCTGCGGTTGGAGGTCGTTGGCCAGGGCTGGTGGCTGCGGACCCTGCGTGAGCATGCGGAACTGCGGGACGTGCAGGACCGGGTGACGCTCCACGGCTGGGTCGACGAGCAGGACAAGCACGAGATCATCGCGCGGTCGTGGCTGCACCTGTGCCCTTCGGTCAAGGAGGGCTGGGGTGTGGTGATCATGGAAGCGGCCGCGCACGGCGTGCCGTCGGTCGCCTACCGCGCGGCGGGCGGGGTCGCGGAGTCCATTGTGGATGGCACGACTGGCTTGCTGGCCACGGACTTCGACGACTTCGTGCGCAAGGTGGAGAGCCTGCTGGACTCCGCGTCGCTGCGGACCGAGATGGGTGCCGCCGGCCGCGCGTGGGCGGCCGAGTTCGACTGGGAACGCAGCGTGGACGCGTTCGAGACCGCTGTGTTCGACGTCGTCAGCGCGTCGAGCCGTAGCTGACCGAGCCGCTGCCGCTGCCCATGTTGTTGGGCGCGGCGGGGTTCTCGAGGTTGACGTCGTTGTCCGGCGCGGAAGTGTTGGAGACGGCGAAGTTCACGCCAGTCGCGAGCACGATGCCGACCAGTACCGAGGCGATCACGCCTACCAGCTTGCCCACGGCTCACTCCCGTTCGCGACGACGCAGGGGTGTCAATCTACCGGTCGGTAACGCCAGCCACAACACGCTGAAGAGGATCAGTGTCCCTGCTGCCGAGAACGCGATGACGACCGGTGCGTGCGGTGGTCCATCCGGCGGATCGGCGATTGGTCCAGGTACGCGGTAGAGGTCGAGCCACTGTCCGCGGTAGACGATGTCGAGGCCGTCCGTACTGGTTTGACCGGGCGTGCCGTGCTCGACGAGCACCCAGCCGATGCCGAGCTCGTTCAGCGGTGTGCCGTTTCTTACGGCTCTGGCACGGGGATCCTCGCCGGCGACGGCCCGCCCGTTGACGTAGAGCGTGTCGTCGATGACGGTCGTCCTGGGGAGGAAACGGGGTGCGGGGTCGAGCTGTGTGCGGTTGCCGTTCCAACCGAACTGCCGGAAGGCCCCGAAGGGCTGCGTGACCACGTCCCCCGCTCGCGGGTCCTTGTCGAGAATGTCCCGCACCGCGTACCAGTCGGCGGGGTAGTGGGCGGTGTGCAGCTGCCCCCACGCGGCGAAGGCGAAGTCGGGCAGCACGGCGACCGGCAGAACGGCCGCCACGGCAACGACTGTCTTCCGGTTGACCCGCTCGACCGCTTTGGCCACCCCGAGTGCGAGGGGCAACGCCCACCAGGCCACCCACTTCTGCGAGTCACGGAGCAGCCCGCCACCGGGCACGTTGGCGACCGTCCAGGAGAGCAGCTCTTGTCCGCCGGGCAGGGTGGGCAGGGCGGCGAGGAACACCCCGACGGCACCGAGAATCGTGATTCCCCGTGCCCAGCGTGTGTTGAGCCGGCTGAGTCCGAAAAGGGCGGTGGCGACGACGACGATGGTGACGACAGGCACGAGCGGGTTGGCCCGGCTGGCAGGTGTCACCTCGGCGTTCCAGATGCCGCCGAGGCCGAGCAGGCTGAGCACGGGCCCACCCCAGTTCTCCGCCCGTGCCGCGAAGGCGACCACGCCGTACTCGGCGGACAACCCACTGCTCGTGTGCAGGAGGGCCGGCACCCACCACGGCGCGTTGAGCACGACCGCGATGGGGATGGTGAACTTCCTGGCGCCACCGGCGGCGAAGGCGGTCCCCGCGACGAGGATTCCCCCGGCCGGCGTGAGCACCCCGGGCAGGCAGGCGAGCACGAGCTTCGCCGGACTGTCACGGGCAAGCACGATCCAGGGCAGAGCGGCGTAGGCGAGCAGGTAAGGCCAGTGCCCCATGACCAACCGCTCAGCGAGAAACACCGTCCACCCGTACCCGACGGCGGCGACAACCCGGATGGCAACGGACTCGGTGGGCACGAGCCGTGCGGCGCCCAGCGGCCCGGCGAAGAGCGCGGCAAGCAGGATCCCGTGCTGGACCAGATCCCCGGGCAGGAAGGAGGTGAGCACGCCGACAACGGCATCGGCCGGCACGGCCCTCGGGAGAGCTGATCCCAGCCCGAACGCCTCCGGCAGCAGATCCTGCCGAGGCACGAACACCATGTCGTAACTGAGCACGAACCCGCCGGAGAGCAACGGCGCGAGCACAAGCAGCGCCATGCCGGCACAAACCCCAGGCACCACCCACCGCATCACCCCAAGATCCCACCACGCGTGTCCAACGCCCAGAACCCGCGTGTCCAACGCTCAGGACCCGCGAGTTCAACAAACCTGGTTACCGGGCGGTCAGTGGGTTTGTTGAACTCGGCGGTCCTCCTGGTTGGACTCGCGGGTCTCTTGTGTTGGACACGCGGGTTTCTCCGGTTGGACTCGCGGGTTACAGTCCCGGCGTGACCGCTGGTGTTCCTGTTGCTTCGGCTGGGGCCAGGGTGTCCGCGTTCGTCGTGTCCGCTGGGGTTGCTGGGAACCAGCTCGCCTCCTACCTGCTCAACGTGCTCGCCGCGCGGTTGCTCGTGCCGGCTGCTTTCGGGGAGCTGGGGTCGTTGCTCGCGGTGCTCGTCATCGGGGCGGTGCCCGCCATGGGGGTGCAGACGGTCACCGCGCTGCGGGTGGCGCGGCAGGACAGTGTGGGGGAGCTTGTCGCGCTGGGCCTTGTCACCGCCGCGGGAGTGACCGCCGTCGGGCTTGCCGTCTCGCCGTTGTTGGTGGTGTTCCTGCACCTCGGGTCGGTCGTGCCGGCGATCTTCCTCGCCGTCGCGCTGGCCGGGATCACGTTTCTCGGGGTCTGTCTCGGCATGCTTCAGGGGCAGCACCGGTTCACCGCCGTGGCCGCGCTCCTCACCGCGGACGCGGTCGTCCGCATCGGCGGCACGCTTGCCGGTCTGGCCATCACCCGCACCGCCACGGGCGCGCTCGCCGGCGCGGTGATCGGCGCGGCCGTCGTCGCGGTCGCAGGGTGGTTCGTGTGTGGGCGGCCGCGGCCTCGTAGGCACGGCAAGGCACATGTCAGCGACGCCCTCCACGCCGTGAGCGCCATGCTCGCGCTCGTCCTGCTCGTCAACCTGGACCTGGTCCTCGCGCGGCACCACCTGCCGGCGCACGATGCGGGGGAGTACGCGGTCGGCGCGATCGTCGCGAAGATCGCCTACTGGCTGCCGCAGGCCGTCGCCATCCTCGTCTTGCCGCGCCTGGCGAACGAGCGGTCCCGGCGGCGCGCGATCCCGATCGCGCTCGCCGTCTGCGGGGCACTCGACCTCGTCGTGATCGCCGGGGCCACCCTGCTCGGGCCGACCGTCGTGGCCGTCGTCGGCGGGGCGGACTACGCGGCCAGCCCCATTCCCGTGTGGCCGTTCGCGCTGGTGGGGTCGATGCTCTCGCTCGTCCAGATCCTGCTGTTCTCCCGGATCGCCAGCAACGACCGCTGGTCAACGCTGCTGATCTGGGGCGCGGTCGTGGTCGAGATCGTGCTCGTCACCGTCTGGCTGGGCGGAGCGCTCACCCAGGTCGTCACCGCCGCCGTCATCGCCACCGGCACGCTGGTCATCGCCGGCGCGCTCGTCGAGCTTCGGTCGCGGCGCGAACCACTCGACGCACCCGGCGACGACGGCCGCCACGGCGAGTAGCAGCGACGCCTGCGCCACCGGACCGTGCGCCCAGTCCTGCCCGTTCCGCAGCAACCGGCCACTCACGGCGACCAGACACGCGAGCCCGGCGCCACCGACCGCGAGCCACCGCGGCGCAGGCGGCCACAGCGCCCGCACCAGCAGGCACGCGATCAGCAACACCACGGGCAACATCCCGCCCAGCACGGCAAGCAACGCCACCAGCACGACCGGCACCCACCGCTGCGCCCTCGCCCGCCGCGTCGAATTCTGAAGATCGACCCCAGTTGGTTGCGTAGGCATCCCCCACCCGTACCCGGGGGGCCACCCCGAGGCCATCGTACCGCGTGGCGGGGACAAAACCCCTGGTCGGAGGTCCCTGTGGACAACTTTCTCCGGTGAGGTCGAGTCAATGGGACTTTCGTGCGGTGCCGAGCGGCGGCGGCGGATCGGGACCAGCAGTGACAGTGCCAGTGCCGCCGCTGTGATGCCGCCCGCCAGCAAGCTCTGCCGGTACTGGCTGTCCGGGGTGAAGTCCAGCGTCACCACGCCGCCGTTGCCGGCCGGGAGCAGCCACGCCTGTTGCCAGCCGTCGACCCGCACCCTGGGCAGCTCCCGCCCGTTCATGGTCGCCACCCAGCCGGTGTTCGCGTTCTCCGGCACCGACAGCACGGCCGCCCCGCCAGCGCCGACCTTGACGGCCCGGTGCGTGGCGTCCCACCTGCCCACCTCGACGGCACGGGTCTCCGCGGGTTGGCTCGTGCCACGTAGCAACCACAGGTCCTGTACCACGAACGAATCCGAGCGCTCGGTACGCAAATCGTGCCGGCGTGCCGGTAGGTCAAGACCGTCGGCGCACGTCTGGAAACGTAGCGGCCGGTGTGCCACGTAGTCCGCGAGTGTTCCCGACACCGAGGTCTCGTACGCCTTCCCGTCGACCGTCACCACCGGTCCTTGTCCACACGGGACAGTGAACTCCGACGGTGGCGGCGGCAGGTCGAAGCCCAGCAGCCGCAGCTCGTCGACCGTGCTGAAACCGCCGATCAACCGGATCTCGATGGCGTTGGTGGTCAGCTCGAACCGGGCGACCCCGTCCCGCACCGGCACGGTCTGGCTGCCCTGCGGGACCGTGATCTCGACATCCGTCGGCAACGACGTCCCGGTCAGCCGCAGGCCGGTCAGCGCCCGCGGCGTCTCCCACGACAACCGCAGCGTCGGTCGCAGGTCCCGGACATCCGGGTGCCACGCGGTCGACTCCGAGCCGTCCACAGCGGACAGCGCGCCGGCCGCGGGATCGCCCGCCAGCTGCGACGACGCCGACACCTCGACCCCGGGCAGCGTCACCGGGTTCCGCCCACCGACCGCAGGCAGCACTGTCCCTTCGAGACGGTAGCTCGCCGCGGCGGTGGTGGTGAACAAGCGCTGCACGCCATCGGGCTCCTCGCCGGTCCGTGCGAGCGTCGCGTCGCACGAACCACCGACACACGGGTAACGCGGCTGCGACCCGCGCGTGAAGACGAAACTCGCCTGCTGCGTCATGTCCGGCACCGCGTCGGCCGGCGTCGACAGCGCCCGACGTGGCTCGATACCCGGCAGGGTCAGCTCGCTGATGCCGACGTGCCCGTTGTCCCGGCCCGCCGCGACCGCGAGCACGGTCACCCGCACTCGGCCCGTGATCCCCGCCGGCAGGGAGAACCGCTGCGTCGCACCGCCGGACGCCACCTCGCGGTCCACCGAGCCCGTGTCGGTGGTCAGCCGGACCCTGGTCACCGGCCAGCCGGTCCGGATGTCGTCCACCATGGACAAGTCCACATAGGGCACCTCGCGGGGCGTGTCCAGCTCCACCTCCAGCCACTGCCCAGCCGGTCCGGTGAAGCTCGACGACTGCCACGCCGTCAGCGGATCCCCGTCCACCGCGGCGAACGGCAGCCACGACGGATCCGTGGCCGAAGCCGAGTCGGCGAACGCGACCGATGTGGACGCTGTCACGCCGAGGATCCCGCGGTACGCCGCCGTCGTCAGGTGCGTGCCGCCGCGGAACGGCAGCACGTCGGTAGACGGCCGGTCCTGCCGCGGCTGCTCGTACTCGGTGAGCGTCTGGCTCAGGTTGTCCCGGATCCGCCCGATGTTCCGCTCGCGGTGCCGCAACCCGTCGGTGACGAGCCACTCCCGCGAGTCGGCCAGTCCGCCGTCACCGGCGAACACGGTCGGCGTGCCCGGGTCGAGCGCGCCCGACTCCAGCAGTGGCAGCAACGACTCCGGCCCACCGCTGACCGTCGGCACGTCTGAAGTGGACACCGCGGACACGCGCGGCACGCTCGACGCGACCTCGTAGATCGAAAGCGGCCCGAACGACGCCACCCGCGTCACCCCGGCCGATCCCGCGAGACCGGCGCGGATCACGTGCGCCGGGGGCGCGCCCGTGGCCTGCCGGTCGATGTCGTCACGCAGCAACAGGAACCGGTAGCCGCCCCGGCTCAGGAACCCGGCCAGCGCGGGCGAGCCGCGGCCGTCGGCGAGCGCGTCCTCCACCGCGTCCATCAACCGCGTGTTCCCCTCGGAACCGAGCGGAACCTGGTTACGTACCGCCCAGGGCGACCGGGCGAGCGCCTGTGCGGGCTCGTCGACCGTGCGGCCCCAGGTGTACTCGCCGAAACCGGTGCCGGGCAACAACAACGTTCTGGCATTTGGGTCCTGATCGGACAGCCATGTCATCGCCGACCGCCAGTACCCCGGTACCTCGTCCCAACCGGGCCCCGGGCGCAACGTGAACAGCCACGCGGGCGCCGCCATGATCACCACCAGTGCCACGCCGACCGTGAGCCGCGCCCGCGTCGCCACCACGCCCGACGCCGCCCGTGCCACTCCCGGCAGCCGGCCGGTGATCGCGTGCATGAACGCGAGCATCAGCGGCAACCGCAGGACCGGCTCGAACTTGTGGACGTTCCGGAACGGCGCGAGCGGCCCGTCGAGCAGCCCTCGGACGGTCTCGGCCAGCGGGCTGTCCAGCGACCCGACATAGCCGACGGTCAGCAGTGTGAGGCCGGTGACCGTGCCGAGCACGAGAAACCGCCGCTCCGGCAGGCGGTCGCGGGCGAGCCCGAACAACCCGATCGCCGCGACCATGCCGGTCGCCAGCATCAGCACCGGGCTGTCGACCAGCAGGAACCCGGACGGCCACCACGGCGTGCCGAGCACGACGTAGGCCACCCACTGGTTCGTCCCTCGCAGCACCTCGAACAACGACATCGGCGCGGTCGTGTTCGTCGCCGACTCGATGTAGTCCAGGAACGGCATGCTGTACTCGCCGAGCAGCAGCAGCGGCAGGGCCCACCACAGGCACACGGCGGCGACCGAGACGAACCACCACACGACGAGCGTGACGTGTTCGCGGGTCCACCGGCGCGTCGCGAGCCACAGTGCCGGCAGCACCAGCGCCATGACCACCATCGAGCCGTTGACGCCACCCATCCCGAGCACGGCCAGCGCCGACAGCCCGGCCGCCCGTCGCGGGGAGCCGAAGCGGTGCGCCTTGACCAGCGGCAGCATCACCCACGGCAGCAGTGCCGCGGGCATCATCTCCAGCGACAGCGGGCCGATCTCGGTGAGCATGCGCGGCGCGAGCGCGTACCCGACGGCGCCAGCGAACCGGGCCGGCTCCGAGCCGATGTTGAGCGCACGGGCGAGCACGAGCATGCCGCCGAACGCGAGGCACAGCACCAGCGCGCTCCAGGCCCGCTGCGTGACCCACGGCGGCACGCCGAGAAGTTGCCCGGCCGCGAAGAACGGGCCCATCGGGAAGAGGTAGCCGTACGCCTGGTTCTGCAGCTCGCCGCCGGTCGCTTCCGGGTTCCACAGGTGCAGCGCACGCCCGAGAAACGCGATCGGGTCCACGACGAGGTCGAGCTTGGTGTCGAAAGTGGTCCGACCAGGTCGCTGCAGGAACGACACCACCGTCAGCAAAACCATGACCCACACAGCGGGGTTGCGCGGCCACGTTCTAACGGTGGTTAACACTCGCCTCATCCTAGGGTTAGTGTGCTCAGGTGCTAGGCAGTAGGACAGCCGGATTCGACGCGGCATGGAAATCGATCGCTGATGTGCCAGGATGGCTCAGCGAGGGACAAGCGCGCCTGCTGTGGGATGCCGTGTGCCGCTTGAGACCTGGGGCGACTGTCGTCGAGATCGGCAGCCACCAGGGCCGGTCCACGATCATCCTCGGGCACGCGGCCCGCACGGTCGGCGCGCGGGTTGTCGCGATCGACGCGTTCGTGGACGGCAGACTCTTCGGCGGTTCGTCCACTCGCGACCGTTTCGAGGCGAACATCCGAGCGGCTGGTCTGACCGACGTCGTCGAGCTGGTCGTCGGGTACTCGACGCGGCTGCGGCCGTCGTGGACCCGCCCCGTCGATTTGCTGTACATCGACGGCAAGCACGACTACTGGACCTATGTGGACGATCTGCGCTGGTCCGCCCACCTGCCGGCGGACGGCGAGATCCTGGTGCACGACTGCTTCTCCTCGATCGGCGTCACCTCGGGCACGCTCGTGAAGGTCCTGGCCGGCCGCCGTTACACCTATGTGGACCGAAGCCGGTCGCTCGCGCGGTTCACCCTGCGCCGCCCGGCTTTCAAGGACCGCTGGCGGGTGGTGGCCCAGCTGCCGTGGTTTCTCGGCAACGTGTTCCTGAAGGTGTTGCTGCGCCTGCGACTGCGGCGGGTGGCGGGATGGTTCGGCCACCGCGGCCCGTACGACCCGTTCTAGGACGCCGGCAGGCCGATCTCCAGGTCCGTGACGCACAGGGGCTGGAGGTCGCGGTTCCACGTCACCTCCACGTGGGTGTAGCCGATCCCGTTGACCGGGACGTACAGCACGTGCAGTCCTTTCTGGAACCGGACGGGAACCCGGGTGTCGCCGACGGCGACGACACCGTCGCCGGCGTCCCCGGTGAAGTAGCCGATCTTCAGCACCCGGCGACCGGAGGCCGCGCCGGTCAACGGAATGTTCACCGGTCCGACCTTGACGAGGTGGCCGCAGTCGGGTGTCGGGCCGCGCTCGTCGCGCACCGAGTCGGTGAGCCCGGTGACGGGTCGCGGGCGCCCGGTCTGGTCGAGTTGGTACAGCGTCTCGGCGGGCCGGTCGAACACCGGCGCCTCCGGCACGAGCCCGATGACCCGCGAGGTGAAGTTGTCGTAGATGAACCAGGGGATGATGATCCCCCCGGGCACCGTGGTGTCGTACAGGACGATGTGCGGCTGCTCGGCGAGCGCCTTACGCGCGGTGGCGACGTAGTCGCGCGCGTCCCTGAACTGCAGGCTCGGCGCGACCCGCACGAAGCTGACGGTGCCACCCACGACCAGCAAGGCCGCGATGGCGACCATCGGCCACCGGCGGTCGCCTCTGTCCCGGAACGCGAACGCCGCGCAGAGCACCGCGACCGGCACGGCGTCGGCGAGGTAGCGCGGGTCGGCCCCGATGTCGGGTCCCACGTCGGCGAGCCGGGTCATGGCGACGAGCGCGAGGTCGACCGCGAGGTAGCCGGCGAGGAACAGCCAGGGCAGGACCCTCCTGCTGGCCACGATGATGACGACGGCCAGCACGATGGCCGTGACGCGGACGGCGAGCGGCGGCGTCGCCCAGGTCGCACCGTTGCCGGCCGCGGCGAACGGCCCGCCGAGCAGCCCGGGCAGGAACGTGTCGACGATTGCCCGGTAGGAGAACTCGGCGACGTCGTTGGCGGGTACCGGTTTCGTGGTCTGGCTGGCCGTGAGCGCGGCGGCGAGGACCACGAAGGCGCCAATCACCGCGAGGTGCGCGGCCCACACACGCCAGTGCCGGATGAACGCCTCGCCGAAGGCCTCCCCGCGTAACACGGTCACCGCGAAGAGAATCCCGGCGATGAGCGCTGCCTTCTCGCTGAACAGGAGTCCACCGATCATCCACCCGACAGCATGGGCCGCGTCCCGGACGGCGCCGCGTTCGAGGTACCGCAGGTGCGCGAGCAGCGCGGCGGCCATGGCGACGAGCACGGGCAGCAACTGGATGCCGAACGCCCACCAGATGGTGGGAAAGAGAATCAGCGGCGACGCGGCCAGCGCGGCGAACAGCGGGAGCAGCGACCACCGGTACCCGAAGAGACGCACGAGCACACGCCAGAAGAGCCACAGCGTCACCCCGTGCATGGCGATGATGGGCAGGGCGGCGACGACGAAGTTGAGCGGCGCGACGGCGGTCAGTACCCAGGCGAGCAGATAGGTGCCGGGCATGAGGTGCCCGTTGTGGTCCTGGAAGAGATAGCTGAAGTCGAGCGGATCGGCGTGCGCGGCCCGATAGGAGATGAGGAAGTCGTCCTGCCCGAAATACCCGTGCAAGGCAACCCAGGCATGCACGAGAAACGGCACGACGGCCACCACCGCGGCGGCCACCCGCATGCGCGGCGGCGCGGGGTCCCGTTCCCGCATGTGCCGACGCCGTGCGGTCGCGACAACGGCCAAGGCTGCTCCCGGGTAGTCAACAGGCCCCGACCTATGTCCACTTGTCGCAAAGGTTAGCCGTCAGCCAGGACGCCGGTAAGTGCCTTACGGCGGCAAAGCGGTCACAGCGCACCGCAGCCGCTAGAGTGCTCGTCGAGATGCTCTTTCAGGGGCTCGGGACTACTGGCTGGGTGTGCAGTTCGGTGGCTGGCACACCAGCTTCGAGAGCGCCGTGTAGAAGATGTCGCCGATTTTGTTCGGGTCCGGGGTGGTGAAGGCCTGGCCGCCCGTCGCGCCGGCGATGGCCTGTAGTTCGCCAACGTCGATGTCGGGGCCGATGCCGATGCCGACGATCAGGATCGGGCGGCGCGGGTCCTGGAGCTTGGCCAGTTCGGTCAGGAGCGCGTCGCGGCTGATGCTGTTGTCGTCGTCGTTGCGGCCGTCCGTCATCACGATCACGACGTTGATGCGGCCCGGTTCGTAGTTCTGGCGTGCCGACTGGTACGCGGCCAGCGTGCTGTCGTACAGCCCGGTCGCGCCGTTGGGCAGTGCCTGCACCGTGCGCAGTTTGTCGATGCCGCCGGTTTTGGCCTGTTCGCTGATCGGCAGCACCGGGAGCAGTTCCTTGTAGTCCCGGTCGCCGTCCAGTTTGGTCGAGAACAGCCACACGCCGAGCTTCGTGCTCGGTCTCATCAGGCCGATGCCGATTTCGGCTGCCTTCAGTGTCACGGCCATGCGGTTCGCGCCCGTGCCCGGTACGGGTTCGTTCATCGACCCGGACACGTCGAGCAGCACCTGCACCCGGCCGCTGAGGTTGACGCCCGCCCACACGTTCAGCACGTCGTCGACCTCGTTTACCTGCGGCAGTTCCACCGGCGTCACCTTCGCCGCCGAGGTGAGGTCGGAACCGCCGCGCCTGCGGAGCATCTCGCCGTCCGGGGTGCGGAAACCCGCGTCGGACAAGGCATCCGCGGTCGCCTGCGTCATGAGCACGGTCAGGAACCGTTCCGCGGCCTCACGTTTCTGGCCCCTGGCATCCGGCAGCAGCACGAACGGGAAGTCCAGCGCCGGCACCGCCGGGTCCGCGTACACCGCGACCAGTGAGGTGCCGGAGCCTTTCGCGTTGTTCCGCAGCACCCCGTTCTCCGACACCGGGAACCCGTCCAGCGGGCCGCCCGCCGACGTGGTGCCCGGCAGGCGCGTGAACAGGTCCTCGACCGACGTCACGGTGTTCGGCGACAGCTGCCGCAGTTCCGTCGTCAGCGCGGCGGCGGGGTCCGCCGCCGACTTCATCAGGTCACGGACACCGAACAGCAGCGAGACACCGACCGGTTCGCGGGCCGGGTCGGGGATGCCGAGCGTCAGCGACGAGGCGAGCACGTCCGCCCACGTCGGTTGTTTGGCCGGCCAGCCGAGCTGTGTCGCCGCGTCCTCGGTCAGCGCGAGCACGACCGGCGAACTCGCGATCGACGTGCCGGTCGCCGGGACGTTCGCACCTCTGGCCTGCGCGCGCTGCAACCAGATCGTGGACTCCGGGATCCACACGTCCGGCGGCTGGGTGCCGTCGGACACCACGAGAGACTCCGCGGTCGCCTCGGACTCACGGCTGACCACCCGTACGTCGTAACAAGTGTCCTGTTCGGACATGTCACGTGCGGTGCGGCTGACCACCGGCGCGATCTCCGGCGACGCGGCAACATTGAGCACAGTGGTGCTGTCGCAGCTGGAGGCACGCAGCCGGTCGGCGAGGAAGTCGTATGTGAACCAGCCGACCAGCGCGAGCACCAGCAACGCCGACAGTGCGATCACCGGTGACGTGCTCCGCCACCCACGTGACCGCGCGGAGGAATGTCGCCCCATGGCTGTCGACCTCCAAAGTGGGCTGGCAGGGCGAGAATACCGGTTACGATGTGGAGTTCAAGCGGTTACGCGAGGTCAGGAGTAGAGGGAGTCGACCTCGTTGGCGAAGTCCTTCATGATGATGTTGCGCTTGAGCTTGAGCGACGGGGTCAGGTAGCCGTTCTCGGGGTTGAACTCCGTGTCCAGGATCCGGAACTTCCGCACCGCTTCCGCCTGTGACACCGCGAGGTTGCCCTCGTCGACGGCCTTCTGGATCTCCGCCTTCAGGTCCGAGTCCTCGGCGAGGTCGCTCACGGACGCGCTCGCGTCCTTGCCCGTGGTGGACTTCCAGTAGGTGAAGTACTCGGCGTCGATGGTGATGAGCGCGGCGATGTACTTCTGCCCGTCGCCGACCACGAGCGCCTGTCCGACCAGTGGGTGGGCGGCGATCCGGTCCTCGATGACCGACGGGGCGACGTTCTTGCCGCCGCTGGTCACCAGGATCTCCTTCTTGCGCCCGGTGATCTTGAGGTAGCCGTCCTCGTCGAGCGTGCCGAGATCGCCCGTGGCGAACCAGCCGTCCCCGTCGATGGCCTCGGCGGTCGCGGCCTCGTTCTGCCAGTACTGCGCGAAGATGCCCTCGCCCTTGAGCTGGATCTCGTCGTCGTCGCTGATCCGGACCGCGGTGCCCGGCAGCGGCCGCCCGACCGTGCCCGGCTTCACCAGCGTCGGGGAGTTGACCACCGACGCCGCCGAGGACTCGGTGAGCCCGTAGCCCTCGAGCACGGTGATGCCGACGCCCCGGTAGAAGTGCGTGAGCCTGGTGCCGAGCGCTGCGCCGCCGGAGATCACGTACTTCACCTGGCCGCCGAGCGCGGCCCGCAGCTTCGAGTACACGAGCCGGTCGAACACGGCGTGCTTGATCCGCAGCCCGAGCCCGGCACGGCCGTCGGCCTCGCTGTACTCGGCCGCGGTGACCGCCGCCAGGTCGAAGATCTTGCCCTTGCCGCCGGAGTGTGCCTTCTGCCGCGCTCCGTTGTAGACCTTCTCCAGCACGTACGGCACGGAGAGCAGGAACGTCGGCTTGAACGCAGCCAGGTTGTCGGTGAGGGTCTTCACGTCTGCCCAGTGGCCGAGCGTGGCACGCGCCATGAACGCCGCCACCTCCACCATGCGGCCGAACACGTGTGCGAGCGGAAGGAACAGCAGCGTCCGCGCCTCGTCGACCGTGCCGTCGCCCTTGAACAGCACCGACAGGTACTCGACGGCGTTGCGGCAGGCGGCGTACAGGTTGCGGTGGGTCAGCGCCACGCCCTTGGGCCGCCCGGTGGTGCCGGACGTGTAGATCAGCGTGGCGAGGTCGTCTGGCCGAACGCCTTCGCGGCGCTCCGCGAGCACCTCGTCCGCGACGTCCTTACCGGCCTCGACCAGCGTGTCGACCGCCTTGTCGTCGATCCGCCACACGTGCTTGAGACCGTCGAGCTTGTCCTTGACCGAGTCCACGCGCCCAGCGAGCGCCGCCGTCTCCGTGACCACTGCGACCGCGCCGGAGTTCGACAGGATCCACTCGATCTGCTCCTCCGAAGAGGTCACGTAGATCGGCACCGAGGCCCCGCCGGCCACCCAGATCGCGAAGTCGAACAGGGTCCACTCGTAGCAGTTCGCGGACAGGATCGCGACCCGATCACCCGCGCCGACACCCAACGCGACCAGGCCCTTCGCGACCTCGGCGACCTCGGCGAGGAACTGCGCGGCCGTGACGTCCCGCCACGCCCCGCCGATCTTTCTGCGGAACACGACGGTGTTCGGCGCCTGCTCGGCGTTGACGTACACGAGGTCGGCCAGGCCGCCGCTGTCAGGCACGCTGGCCAGCGGGGGAACGGCGAGTTCGCGCATGGGTCTGCTCCTCGGATACAAGGGCGCCGCCATGTCCGCCTGTGGCGACGCTACCTCACAGTAACCTGGAGTATCTTGCCTGCACGCGCGGCTGAGGGCCACCCCCGAAACGTTCTTCGTGGCCGGCCCTCAGCCTGCTCGCACACGTCAGACTGTCAGCTTCCAGTTCTTCAACAGGCCGGCGTCACCGCGGAAGATGTCCCGCACCCGCAACTGCCAGGTGCCGCTCGCGGTCTCGTTCGACGCGTTGATCGTGTACAGGTCGTTGACGTTGTCCGCCGAGTCGTCACCCTTCGCGTTCTTCAGCCGGTAGGCCGTGCCGTCCGGGGCGATCAGGTCGACGATCAGGTCACCCCGGTAGGGGTGGTTGATGTTGACCTCGACCTTCGTCTGGTTGGACGCCCGGCCGTCACACACCGCGTCCACCGCGCTGGTGATCGCCGGACCGGCGTCCGGGATGTCGACCGCCGTCGTGTTGACGAAGGGCGCACATCTCGGACCGAGCGACGCGGCCGCCGCCAGGATGGCCGGCGCGAAGGTGCTGACCTGCGCGTAGACCCCCGGGTTGAGCGGCCGGGCACAGCCGATGCCCCAGCTCGTGGTCCCGATCAGGATCCACTCGCCTGCGTTGTCCCTGCGGAACAGCGGGCCACCGGAGTCGCCCTGGCAGGTGTCCACGCCGCCGTCGTCCCAGTTGCCGGCGCAGATCTCCTCCGCGGGCACCAGGTTGGCGTAGTTGCTGCCGGCGCTGGCGCACTGGACGTCGTCGATGAACGGCACCTCGGCCTTCAGCAGGAACCGCTGCTGCGGGCCGCCCTCGACCGCGGCGCCCCAGCCCGCGACCGTGAAGGTACCGTTGTCGAACTCCGGTGTGGTGGCGATCGGGATGGTCGGGACGTCGACCGGCCGCTCCAGCCGGATCAGTGCCCAGTCGTCACCGGGTGGGCCACCGGCGCCCGGTGCGCGGTGGACGAAGTCGGACCGCACGACGACCCGGTTCGGGTCCTGCAGGTCCACCGCGCCCAGCGTGGCGGTGATGGAGGTGTTGGGACCGGTCGGGGGCACGCAGTGCGCCGCGGTCAGCACCAGTTGTTGTGTGATCATCGATCCGCCGCAGCCCATGGACAGCCGCACCACCCATGGGAACTCACCCTGCGCGGCGGGTGTACCGCCGATGACCTGCGGTTGCACGTCAGTGTCGCTCGATGGTGGGGCAGCAACCGCCTGCCCCGCCGCGGCCCCCAGGACGGCTACGGCGCTCACCGTGGCGAACGCCAGCCGTCGTCTCCAAGAGATCAATGCACCATTTCCTTTCTTTACCTGTCGGTGACGATCTCGCTCCACTCAGAAAGCGAGTCGCCAGGAGTCGATGTAGCCGGTGTCGGCGCTGTACAGGTCGCGGACCTGCAGCCGCCAGGTGCCGTTCGCGACCTCGCTGGACGCGTTCACGGTGTAGGTGGCGATGACGTTGTCGGCGGAGTCGCTGGTGGACGTGCTCTTCAGCCGGTACGCGGTCCCGTCCGGGGCGACGAGGTCGACCTGCAGGTCGCCGCGGTAGGTGTGCTTGATGTCGACCGACACGGACAGGTCGCTCGGCGCGTTGCCGGTGACACCGGTGACGGCGATCGAGCTGCTGACCGCGGCGCCGGCGTCCGGGATGGTGACGTCGCCGGCGTTCTCGAACGTCGGGCCGTCCGGCGGCGGGGTCGTGCCGTCACAGGTGAGGTTGATGACCCGCGCCGGGCAGTCGGAGTAGTCGAGCAGCATGAGGACCGCGGCGCGGTTGCGTGAGGTCTGCGCGGCGATCACCTCGTCGGGCGGGTAGAAGCCGGAGAGCCCGCCGCTGCTCGGGTACATCTCGAACGTGTAGGAGTAGATGCGCTGGTCGCCCCACAGCCAGTCGTCGATCGAGCCGTCCGTGATGTAGAGGTCGGACGCCTGCTCCGGGGTGTAGTTGTTGGTCGCCGCCATCCGCTGGCCGAGCGTGGCGAACGTGTTGTACTCGTTCTGCGTCATGCCGGGCGCCGTGTTGCTGTTCGTGTAGCCGAACGGCCACAGCACCAGCTCGCTGAACGTGTGGAAGTCGATGTTCGTCTTGATCTGCTGCACGCCGCCGACGATGCGGCCGCGCACGAAGTTGATGACGTTCGTGACCTCGGGCGACGAGGACGGCGACGGGCCGCGGTAGGTGTCGCTCGAGGTGGTGCCGGACGAGCCGCCACAGCAACCCCACTGGTAGGGCCAGTTGCGGTTGAGGTCGGTGCCGACGTTCGAGCTGCCGGAGTTCGGCTGCCGGTTCTTGCGCCAGCCCGCGTAGGAGCCGGTGCGGATGTCCCACTCACCGCCGTCCGGGTTGAGGTCCGGGATGATCCAGATCTCGCGGGAGTTGACGGCGTTGGTGATCGCGGAGTCGGTGCCGTACCTGTCGGTGAGCTCGTTGATCAGGTAGAGCGCCATTTCCACGGTCAGGTGCTCGCGCGCGTGCTGGTGGTGGGTGAAGAGGACCTCCGGCTCGGCCTCGTCCGTGCCGACGTTGTCGGAGATCTTGATGGCCACCATCTCACGGTTCTCGTGGGACCGCCCGATGACGGTCTTGCTGAGAATGCTGGGGTGGTCGGCGACGGCCTGGTTGATGACCGCGGTCATCTCGGTGAAGTTGTGGTAGTTGGAGTCGGCGCTGGGGAAGTCGAGCGGCGAGGCGTCGTTGGCCTGCGGCATGGCGTCCTGCTGCTCCGGCTCGAGCCCGAGCTCGCGGATCTGCGCGATCTCCTCCGGCGTCGCCGTGATGTTGAGCGACCCGTGCTCGAAGGAGTTGACGACGGCCCCGGTCGCGGCCACCGCGTTCCGCTCTTTCGCGGTGTCGGCCCCGGGCACCAGATACTCCGCGGTGGCACGCCCTTGCGGGTCGGACACCGCGTTGCCGTTCATGGAAAGGACAAGGGTCGCAGCGGCGAGCGCGGCAACCACGATGGACGGACGTGCGTGTCTCACGCTTCCTCCCGCAGGGGACGCCGGCCGGGGGCCGGCGCTGGAGGTTTGGTGTTCAGCTATCGACTGGAAGCGGACTTCACCGTCCGCTTCCAGTCGATAGCTGATAGTCCCCGGGGGACGGTCGACTTCACAAGAGGCCGTCTGGCCGTTACTTCTTCCCACTTCACAGACAGCGGCGATCACTCGAATGGGCGATATGCCCAGTTCAGAGCGGCGACTCCGGGGTCAGTCATCGGTCCTGCCGGAGTGTGGCCGCGGGCGCCGCGCGGCCCTCCGGATCCCGGCGTGCAGTCAGACCACCCGTTCGAGTGGCCTCCCGGCCGGTCGGCTCGGGCTAGCCTGAGTGAGCCGTCGAAGGTTCACCACGGAGCCACGGTCATGACTGCTCCTGTCCTGGTCAGCACTGGTCTACAGGCTGTTCTGGCGATCGTCCCGTTCTTCGCGCCGCCGGTGCAGCCCGAGAAGCACCAGAAGTACGTCCTGGCATCACTCGGCTTGATCGGCATTTTCGCCATTGCCGGGGGTGTGCCGCTGCATCCCGCCGCGTGGCCCACTGATCCGCTCGTGTTCACCGTTGTGTTGGTGGGTATGGCCGTCGTGCCGCCGGTGGTGGGCCTGCTCGAATCGCGGAGCAAAGGGCAGTTGGTCTATTCCACCGGCGCGCGGCCCGGTGCGTCGAACAGGTTTCCCGGTCATCTGCTGGTGAATGTGCTCGGCGCGCTGGCCGCGGCGGGACTCGTGTGGGTGGCCAGCTCCACCGATGGCTTCGACAGTTTCACGGACACGTTCGCGAACCAGGCCGCGTTCAACGTCATGTTGCCGCTCGCGGTGATCGTCGTGTTCGCCTTCGTGCGCTGGCAGCAGGTCGCCGTGTGCGCCGACCTCGACCAGCGCGTCAACCGGGAGGAAGGCTGGGAGGACTACATCACCGGCTACTCACTGCGGCACTGGCACCAGCTCTTCAATCTGCTGTACCTGATCGCGGTCACCTTCACGGCCACGACCACGATCCTTAATCTCTTCGTACATGCGATGGAGCAGGCGAAGGCGGGCCAGCCTCTCGGCGTGTCGTGGCAGATCGTCGTCGCCATCGTCGCGGCGCTGAGCTTCGCGTTCGCGTGCGGGCTCCCGTGGTCCAGGGAGCACCGAGCCGTCTACCTACTCTTTCTTACCGGCTCACCGGCCGCTTTGGGTGCGGCCCTTGTCTGGCTGTCGTGGTTGAGGGCGGACGCCTTCCGGAACGTCTTCGCCCTGTCGATCGTGGTGATCGGCTATGTCCTGTACTGCGTGGAAGCAGTGCTCGGCAACCGTCGTCGTGGGGAGAAGCTGGAGCTTTCCTACTTCTCCGCGGCCGCTGTCGCGGTGGTTCTGGTCATGCTGGTCGGCGTGCTGTACCTCTCCTAACGCAGGCGCAGCGCCTTCATCACCCGCAGTGAGGCCGCCATAAACCGTGAGTACGCGCCGTACGGCACCCAACGTGGCGGGTTCAGCAGGTCGAACCGTTGTGCCGCAACGATCTGCACTTCCGTGTACCGCAACAGGCCTTCCGCCCCGTGCCGTCGACCGAGGCCCGACGCGCCCATGCCACCCATCGGTGCGTCCGTGCTCCCGAACGCCGACGCGTAGCCGTCGTTGACGTTGACCGTGCCGGCTCGCAGCCTCGCCGCCACCCGCTGCGCGCGCGGCAGGTCGCGGCCGTAGACGCTCGCGTTCAGACCGAAATCGGTCTCGTTCGCCAGCGCCACCGCCTCGTCCTCGTCGCGGTACGGGTACAGCGAGACCACCGGTCCGAACGTCTCCGCCGCGTAGCACAGCATGTCCGGCGTGACGTCCGTCAGCACCGTCGGTTCGTAGAAGTACGGTCCGAGGTCCGGACGCGGCCGTCCGCCGGCCAGCACCGTCGCTCCCTTCGCCCGCGCGTCGTCGACGTGTTCCGACACCGTCTTCAGCGCGCGCTGCGACGTGAGCGAACCGACGTCCGCGCCGTAGCCGTACCCCGTGGCCTGCCGCACCCGACCGACCTCGGCGACGAACGCCGACGCGAACCGGTCGAAGATCGCGTCCGGCACGTAGATCCGTTCCAGGGAGAGGCAGAGCTGGCCGGAGTTGGCGAAGCAGCCGCGCACGGCCGACCGCGCAGCCGACGCGATGTCCGCGTCGTCCAGCACGATCATCGGGTTCTTGCCGCCCAGTTCCAGCGAGCAGCCGACGAGCCGTTCGCCCGCCCGCGCCGCGATCAGCGCACCGGTCCGCGACGAGCCCGTGAAGCCGATGTAGTCGCACGTGTCGACGACCGCGCCGCCGATCGTCGGGCCGTCGCCGAGCACGACCTGCAGCAGGTCGGCGGGTAGACCCGCGCGGTACAGCAGGTCGGCGCCGAAGAGCGGGCTCAACGCGGTCTGGCTGTCCGGCTTCAACACAACGGCGTTCCCCGCGATGAGCGCGGGGATGAGGTCGCCGAACGCGAGCGCGAACGGGTAGTTCCACGGCGAGATGATGCCGACCACGCCTTTCGGCTGGCGCAGCTCGCGAACCGTGATCGCGCCGGGCAGGAGACCGGCCCTTTTCCTTGGCCGCAACAGGTTCGCGGCCTTCCGGAGGTAGTAGCTGGTGACCAGCGCCGGTTCGGACAGCTCCTCGAACGCGTCGCGGCGGGCCTTGCCGGTCTCGGCCTGCAGCAGGTCGGCGACCGTTTCACGCTCGCGTAGCAGCAGAGTGTGGAAGCGGTGGAAGACGGCGAGGCGCTCACCGAGCGGGCGGGCCGCCCACTCCCGTTGCGCGCGGGATGCCCGCTCGTACGCCGTCCGTACGTCCGTTGTGGACGATTCCGGCAGCGTCGCCAACTCGCCGCCGGTGAACACCTCGGTCGTCGTGTAGGTGTCCGAAGTGGAGGAACAGACGCGGATTTTCAGCGTGGCCAGGAGGGTTTCGGTCAGCGGGCTCATCCGGCGTTCTCCCGGTCAGCGGCAGGCGCGCTCGCGGCGGCGCGGGCCTCGTACTCCTTGCGTGCCTCCGGCGAGGCGCCGAAGAGGACCTGGTCGCTCTTGAACGTGCGGGCCACCCACTCGGCCGCGGGGCGGGGGAGGACCCGCGTGAAGCGGAAGGTCGCGTCGAGGGACCGTGGCACGAACACGTCGAACTTGGGGCGCTGCAAGGTCTTCACGATCGCGTCGGCGACGTCGGACGCCTCGACCGGCTTGATGAACCGCGACTCGGGCAACCCGGCGGCGAGCTCGGTGCGCACGACCGCCGGCATCACGACGGAGATCTCGACCCCGGAGCCCCGCAGCTCCACCCGCACGGCCTCGGACAGCCCGACGACCCCGTGCTTGGTCGCGCTGTAGGTGGCGCCACCGGGGAAACCGGCCTTCCCGGCGGCGGACGAGATATTGACGATGTGCCCGGTCCCGCGCGGCCGCATGCGCCTGACCGCCTCCCGCGTGCCGTGGATGACGGCGTGCAGGTTGATGGCGAGGTGCTGCGCGGTGGTCCGGTCGTCCTCGTCCTCGAACCGCCCGACCCGCATGATCCCGGCGTTGTTGATGAGCACGTCGATGGGCCCCACCTGCTTCTCGACCTCGTCGAGAAACCGCGTGAACCCGGCCCGGTCGGTCACGTCCAGCGGCAGCGCGAGTGCCCCGACCTCATCCGCGGTCCGCTTGGCCACCTCGAGATCAAGATCCCCGATGACGACGGAAGCCCCGGCCTTGGCGAGCGCGGCGGCGGTAGCGGCCCCAATCCCCCGGGCCCCACCAGTGACAATGACAACCCTGCCCACCAGCGACCGAGCCCGCGCCATCGCAACCCCCGACATACAATCCAGCTGGAATGTTTCCCCGAGCATCCCAGCCCCCCACCCCCAAAAGCAACCCCACCGCGTGTCCAACGCTCCAGACCCGCGTGTCCAACACTCAGGACCCCTGAGTTCAACAAACAGAGCGAAGTGGGGCGGCGGGTGTTGTCAAATCGGAGCGGTTCGAAACCGGCGGCTTATCCACAGCCTGTCTACCTGTCCACAGGCAGAGCTCCACGGCCGCGCGCATCGTGCCCCAGCGCGCACAGTTGACGCATGACTGAGTTGCCACCGGGCCTCCACGGCGCACACCGGGTCTCCGAGCTGCGGCATCAGATGGGGGACATGCGCGTACGTGCGTTGCTGAACGAGGGACGCCTTGTCCGTCTGAGCAGAGGTGTGCTGGTCGACCGAACACGCCAACTCGACCTGCGTACACGAGCCGCCGCGGCCTTGTTGATGGCCGGGGGCCGGGCGGTGCTCACCAGCCACACGGCCGCCGTGTTGTTCGGCTGTACTGCCGCGGACGCTGGGCGGGTGCATGTGCTCGTCGACTATGACCGACCTCTGCGCTCGACATCTGACGTCGCCGTGCATCACGGCACCGTTTCCGAGGATGACGTCGTGTCGCTGGAGGGGTTGCGCGTCTTCGCGTTCGAGTGCGCGCTGACAGAACTGCTCTGCCGGGCGAGCCGCGAAACCGCGCTCGCGTGTGTCGATCAGGCCCTGGCGCTGACGGCGCCCGAGTCGCGAGGCGAGTTCCGTGCCGAGATCGCGCATCGGGTGGCGAAGAGAAAGGACAGTCGTGGTCGCCGCCGGGCCGAGATCCTGCTCGACCTCGCGACAGGCCTGGCCGAGTCGCCGGCGGAGAGCTGGCTGTTGTTGAAGCTGTTCGACGCGGGGCTGCCGATCCCCGCGCAGCAGGTGCCAGTCGCCGACCTGGACGGAAACGTGCGGTTCCGGCTCGACTTCGCCTGGGAAGAGGTCCGGGTCGCGCTCGAATATGACGGCTTCGCCGCGCACGTCGGTCGAGGTCTACGCGATGCGGTCCGAGAAAACGAGCTTCGCAGGCTTGGCTGGACGGTCATCCGGGCGACTGCCGCCGACCTCAGGGACCCCGCCGAACTGCTTGCCGCGATCCGGCAGGCCTTCTGGCGTCGAGTCGCGGCATAGCAGGGCGGGTTTGTTGAACTCGCGTGTCTGTTTTGTTGAACTCGCGGGTCTGGAGTGTTGGACACGCGAGGGTCAGGCGCGGGTTAGTAGTTCGGTGGACAGGCGTTCCATGTCTCGGTCTTGTATGTCGGTGCTGCCCGCCAGGTGGGGGTGGTTGGGGTTGTTGGCCTTGTTGCGCTCCAGGCCGTAGATGACGAAGGCGACGATGAGGGCGGTGATGAGGAGTTCCATGGCATTAAGTTTGCGCCCGATGCATTGCTGCCAACAGTGGCAGAACAGACCTTGTGCAACAAAATCCTGCCACGTACGCTCTAGTCATGCTCAGGACTGTCGCCGCCATCGTGATCGACCAGGTCGCGCCCTTCGAGTTCGGCGTGCTCTGCGAGGTTTTCGGGATCGACCGGACCGAGGAGGGGGTGCCGCCGATCGAGTTCCGGGTGTGCGGGGAGCGGCCCGGGGAGCCGATCCGGACCACTGTGGGGGCGATGCTCATCCCTGAGCACGGGCTCGACGCGGTCGACGGGGCCGATCTCGTCGCGGTACCGGCGGCGACGTTGCGTGACGAGTACCCGGAAGCCGTGCTGGAGACGTTGCGCAAGGCGGCCGACCGTGGCGCGATGTTGCTCTCGGTGTGCAGTGGCGCCTTCATCCTCGGGGCCGCCGGGTTGCTCGAGGGCCGGCACTGCACCACGCACTGGCGCCACGGGCAGCAGCTGCTCGACCGCTTCCCGACGATCCTGCTCGACCCGGACGTCCTCTACGTCCACGACGGCAACATCGTCACCAGCGCGGGCACGGCCGCCGGGATCGACGCCTGCCTGCACATCGTCCGTCAGGAGCTCGGGTCCGCCGCGGCCAACGCCATCGCGCGGCGGATGGTCGTGCCGCCGCAGCGGGACGGCGGCCAGCGCCAGTACGTCGAGCTGCCGATCCCCGAGTGCACCGCCGACAGTCTCTCTCCGCTGCTGACGTGGATGCTCGACAACCTCAAGGCCGAGCACACGGTCGCCGAACTCGCCCGCCGGGCACGGATGTCCGAGCGGACGTTCGCGCGCCGCTTCGTCGCCGAGACCGGGACCACGCCAGCCAAGTGGCTGATCATGCAGCGGGTGCTGCACGCGCGGCAGCTGCTGGAGGACACCCAGATGTCCGTCGAGGACGTCGCCGAGCAGAGCGGTTTCGGCTCCGCCGCGCTGCTCCGCCACCACTTCAACAAGATCGTCGGCGTCCCGCCGAAGAACTACCGGCGCACGTTCGGCGGCGCGACCGAGCTGTCGGCCTAGACCAGGCCTGGACCAGGCCTGGACCAGGCCTAGGCTAGGCCCGGGAGCCGGCCGGGTCGAACCGGGACAGCCGGCGGGGCGGCACCATGCCGGGCAGCGAGATCCGCCACATGTCGGTCATCCGTTCGCGCAGGTCCGCGCGGCTGGTGAGTGCGCCGGACATCGTCTGGATGCCGAGCACCGCGCCGCCGACGTAGGCGGTCACGTTCACCGGGTCCAGCTCCGGGCGCAGGTCACCGGCCTCCCGCGCGGCCTCCAGGAACTCGCGGATCATGTCGAGCCACCGCCGAGGGTACGGCCGGTCGAAGTCCGTCTCGGTCACCAGCCGGCTGCTGGCCCGCACGCGGATGTTCGTGCGAAGGCTG
The DNA here is from genome assembly GCF_036378875.1 of Actinophytocola sp. Lineage (GTDB taxonomy): Bacteria > Actinomycetota > Actinomycetes > Mycobacteriales > Pseudonocardiaceae > Actinophytocola. The sequence goes on along the minus strand of NZ_DASUVO010000159.1, from coordinate 60,586 downwards.
TCGCAGAAGGCGTGGCACAGGTCGATCACGCTCTGGATCGGGTTCGCGGCGGCCGGCGGGTCGACCGTCCAGTGCTCCTCGACGAGCGCCTTCGCCAGCTCCTCTTTGGACTCGAAGTGGAAGTACAGCGCTCCCTTGGTCACCCCCGCCCTGGCGAGGATGTCGGACAGGCTGGCACCGGCGAAGCCGCGCGCCTCGAACACCTCGGCCGCGGCGTCGAGGATCAGGTTGCGCGTGCGCTCCGCCCGGTCCTGCCTGGACATCAGCCCGTGACCAGCGCGAGCGCGAACCCGTCGTACCCCTTGCCGCCCACGGTCTGGACCATCGTGGCCGAGACCCGCGACTCCTTCGCGATCAGCGCGCCCAGCTCGCGGGTGCCGATGACGGACGGGTCGCTGCTACCCGCGTCCAGCACGAGCCCGCCGCGCACCACGTTGTCCACGATGATCACGCTGCCGGGCCGCGAGTGGTCGACCGCCCAGCGGAAGTACGCCGGGTTGTTGACCTTGTCCGCGTCGATGAAGAACAGGTCGAACGGGCCTTCGCTCTCCAGCGCCGGCAGCGTGTCGAGCGCCTTGCCCACCCTGACCTCGACTCGGTCGGCGAGGCCTGCGGCGGCGATGTTCTGACTGGCCACGTCGGCGTGGTGCGGGTCGGCCTCCAGCGTGATCAGCCTGCCGTCCGCGGGCAGGGCACGGGCGAGCCAGATCGTGCTGTAACCCGCGAGCGTGCCGATCTCCAGAATCTTTCGCGCACCGTGGATCCGCGCGATGAGGTTGAGGAACTTTCCCTGGTTGGGGGCGACGTTGATCTCCGGCAGCCCCGCCTGGACAGTGCTGGCCAGCACACGGTCCAGTGCGTCGTCCCTGTCGATGACGAGGCCGTTGATGTAGTCGTCGACGTCGTGCCACACGCGTTCGGTCATATCGCCATTATCAGCGGTTCAGCGCCTCTTCGAAGCGTGCGAGCGTTGCCACGAAGGTCTGACGCTGCTCGTCGGTGAGCGGCTCGAGTGCCGTCTGCCAGGCGCCGGCCGCCGCGACGATCCACTTCTCGATGGCCGCCCTGCGGTTCGGCGCGATGCTCACGATCGTGCGGCGCCGGTCGGCGTCGTCCTCGCGCCGCTCGATCAGGCCTTTGCGGCTGAGGTCGCCGATCATCAGGCTGACCGTCGCCGGTGCCACCTCGAGGCGGGCGGCCAGCTCGTTCACCGGCATCGGCCCGTCGAACTGCAGGTAGGAGAACAGCGAGAGGTGGCGCGGGGCGATCGCCACCGACTTCAGCTCGTCCGGGATGGGGGCGCGTTTCACCCGGCCGACCACGCGGGGGAACAGCAGCAGGAGGGCGCGCACGGCCTCCGTGAGACTCAGGCCCGTTGACATACCTCTGTCTTCCTAATAGCTTTGCTTGCAAAGCAAAGTTGTCTTGGTGAGGCAGGTTATCGTGGGGGACCGTTGGGGGCTCGTGGTCGCGGCCAGTCTCGCGATCTTCGTGGCACAGCTGGACGCGACGATCGTGAACGTCGCCCTGCCGACGATCGGGTCGAGCTTCGATGCCGGCGCGGGCACCGTGCAGTGGGTGGTGCTGGGGTACCTGACGCCGATCATCGGGTTGGCGCTGTGTGCCGGGCGGTGGGTCGACGTCAGCGACCCGCGTCGGGTGCTACGGCTCGCGTGCGCGGGCTTCGCCGTCGCGAGTGTCGCGTGTGGACTCGCACCGGGAGTCGGTTGGCTGGTGGTGGCCCGTGTCGCACAGGGAATGTTCGCGGTGCTGCTGCTCGCGATCAGCCCGGTGCTGACGACGGTGGCCGTGAGGCCGGCGAAGCGGGCCCGCGCGTTCGGCGTCGCCATGCTGTTCGGCACCGCCGGTGGGATGACCGGGCCGGTGCTCGGCGGCTGGCTGGTGGAGGCGGTCGACTGGTCGTGGATCTTCTACCTGACGGCGGTGCCCCTGGTGCTGGTCGTCGTGCTGTCCGCGCGCTCAATGCCACGCGGTGCGTCGCTGGCGTGGCCGCGGCGGCGCTGGCTGGTGGAGGCCGGCACGTTCGGCTGCGGCGCCGTGTCCGTCCTGTTGGGACTGCTGCTCAGTCCGTGGTTCCTGGTGGGAGCGGTGTCGCTGGTCGTGTGGTGGCGAAGCGGGGACGCCGTGCCGGTGCGTTCGCTGCTGCGCTCGCCAGGGGTGCTCGGCCCGCACATCGCGCTGACGTGTGTCTACAGTGCACTTTTCTTGGTCACGTTCGTGCTGCCGTTCTTTGTGGGCGACGCGAGCACGGCCGGGCTGGTGCTGCTGGCGTTCCCGGTGGCGGCGCTGGCGACGAGCTACGGCGCGGGCCTCGTGGCCGACCGGGTGGGGACGCGGCCGGTGGCGCTGTGCGGGGCCGGGTTGATCGCGACCGGGTTGGCACTGCTGGTCTTCACGTCCGGCACGGCACCGGACATCGCGTGGCGCCTGGCGTTCGCGGGGGCCGGGTTCGGGTTGTTCAACGGGCAGCTGCAGGTGTTCCTGATGGGCAACGCGCCGGGGGAGCAGCTCGGGCTCACCGCGGCGACGTCGAACCTGGTGCGGCAGGTGGGAATCGCGGCGGGCTCGGCCACGGGCGCTCTTCTGTGGACCGTGGCCGGCCCGTCCGCGTTGCGCACCGGGGTGCTGGTGGCGCTGGGACTCGTCCTGGTGTGTGGTCTGGCCGTGCTCAGCTCTTCCGGGTCAGCACGAACACCGGGATCTGCCGGTCCGTTCTCGTCTGGTACTCCGCGTAGGGTGAGAACGCGGCCACGGCGATCTCCCACCACCTGAGCCGTTCCTCGCCCGTGGCCTCGTGGGCCACCATGTCCCACCTGCCGGGCCCGTCCTGCAGTTCCACCTCGGGGTTGGCCCTGAGGTTGTGGGCCCAGAGCGGGTCCACCGGCGCGCCACCCATCGACGCCACCGCCGCGTACCGGCCTTCGTGCTCGACCCGCATCAGCGGCGACTTGCGGATCTTGCCCGTCTTCGCGCCCTTCGAGGTCAGGATGACGACGGGCAACCCGTGCATCGTGGTGCCACTGGTGCCGCCGGAACTCTCGTACTCTTTCACCTGCTTGCGCGCCTTCTCGTACGAGCTCGGCGCGTACTCACCGTGCAAAGGCATTCTTCCAGTCAACACGAAGTCCGCTCGCCCCGCCCAGTTCGGCCAGGCCGAGCAGTGCCGCCCCGACCACCGGCGGATCGGTGGCCACCGTGATCTCCGCCAGTGGCACCGCCGATGCCAGTCGTTCGCGGATTACCTGGTGCAGCAGCGGATCTTTGCCCCTGAGCACGCCGCCACCCAGCACGACCGTCGCCGGTTTCGCCACCAGGTCGAGCCGGCGCAGTGCGGCGATCGCCAGGACCGCCACCTCCTCGCCCTGACGAATCACGACGGACTTCGCCACGTCGTCACCGCTGCGTGCGACCTCGAACAGCACCGGGGCCAGTTCACCCAACCGTGACGCCACACCGGGATCCAGGTGTGCCGCCATCGTCACCTCCGCCGCGCTGGCGAGGCCGAAGTGCGCCGCGACGGCCCCGGTCAACGCGGTCGCCGGGCCCCGGCCGTCCTCCGCGCGCGCGGCGTGCCACAACGCGAGCGGGCCGATCTCGTCACCGCCGCCCCAGTCGCCGGAGATCGTGCCCAGCGCGGGAAAACGGACCATGCGGCCGTCCGCGGCCCTGCCGACGCAGTTGATGCCCGCACCGCACACCACCGCGACCGCGTCCGGCGCTTCGGTACCGGTACGCAGCAGTGCCAGCGTGTCGTTGTCCACAATGGCCTTGTCGGCCCAGCCGGCCTCGGTCACGGCGTCGTTGAGCATGGCCAGCTCGCTGGGCAGGTCCCCGCCGGCCACGTAGACGGCGGCGAGCGCGAGCCGGTCGGCATCGGCGAGGCCCGCGTCGGCGCGGGCCTCGTCCACCAGGACACCAAGCCGGCGCATGGCTTCCGGCAGTCCGGTCGACTGGTGGTTGGAGCCGGGCCCGCGTGCGTGCCCGAGCACCACCCCGGTGTCGTCGACCACCACCACGTCGGTCTTGGAGTTGCCGCCGTCGACGGCGAGGAGCAGGCTCATCGCGCCCACGCAAGGAACTCGGCGTTCTCCGCCAGCAGCCGGTCGGTCAGCACACGCGCCTGGTCCGCCTGGCCGATCAGCGGATGTGCCAGCAACGCGTGGTACACGCGGTCCGCGCCACCACGTAGCGCGGCGTCGACCGCCAGTTCCTCGTAACCGGACACGTGCGACACCAGCCCCGCGAGGTCCGGCGCGAGCGGTGCGGCCGGCGCGGGCCTGGCCCCGTCCGTGTCGACGTCGCAGGTCACCTCGATGACCGCGTTGTCGGGCAGGTTCGGCAGCGTCCCGTTGTTCCGCACGTTCACCGCGTGCGTGCCCGGCTCTCCGTGCAGAGAAGCCAGCAGCCCGATCGCGGCCTCGGAGTAGTACGCCCCGCCTCGTTCGGTCAACAGCGCCGGCTTCGTGTCGAGGGCCGGATCCTGGTACAGGGCAAGGAGTTCCCGTTCGATCTCGACCACCCGCGCACCGCGTGACTGCTCGGTGCGCTGGGCGGCCACCACCTCGTCGTGGCAGTAGAAGTACCGCAGGTAGTACGACGGCAGCGTGCCGGTGAGCCGAAGCACCTCGATCGGCAGGCCGAGCGGCTCGGCAAGGGACTCGCCGTGCTCGGCCAGCAGTTCCGGCAGCCGGTCCACACCGGACACACGCGCGGCCCTCGTCCACGTCAGGTGGTTGAGACCGACGTGGTCGAGCTGGACCTCGTCCGGTGCCACGCCGAGCAGCCCGGCGAAGCGCCGCTGCACGCCGATCGACACGTTGCACAGCCCGACCGCGCGGTGCCCGTCGTCGAGCAGCGCACGCGTCACGATGCCCACCGGGTTCGTGAAGGCCACCACCCACGCGTTCGGCGCGGCACGTTCCCGTGCCCTGCGGGCGATGTCGAGCACGACCGGCACCGTGCGCAGCGCCTTCGCCAGACCGCCGGCGCCGGTCGTCTCCTGCCCGACGCACCCGCAGTCCAGCGGGAACGTCTCGTCGCTGATCCGGGCCGTCTGCCCGCCGACCCGCAGCTGCAGCAGCACGACGTCGGCGTCGGTGAGCCCGGCGTCGAGGTCGTCGGTCCAGGACAGCTTGGTGGAGCTGTCGTGGCGGGCGAGAAGCCGGCGCCCGAACTCCCCGACGATCCCGAGCCGGGACAGGGCCGGGTCGACCAGCACCACCTCGTCGACGGCGAACGGCAGCCGCGCGAACCCGTCGATCAGCTCGGGTGTGTACGTCGAACCACCCCCAACGACCGCGACCTTCACCCTTTCACTCCCGTCAGTGTCACGCCCTGCACGAATGCCTTCTGGGCGAAGAAGAACACGATGATCACCGGCGCCATCACCAGCAGCGTCGCCGCCATGATGAGGTTCCACTCCACGTGGTGCAGCGACTTGAACTGCGACAGCGCGATGGACAGCGTCCAGTTCGCCTGGTTCTCACTCGTGTAGAGAAGCGGGCCGTAGTAGTCGTTCCACGCGTAGAAGAACTGGAAGATGGCCGTGGCCGCGATACCCGGCCGCGCCATCGGCGCCACCACCCGCAGCAGCACCTGCCACTCCCCGCAGCCGTCGATCCGTGCCGCGTCCACAATGGAGTCCGGGATCGTCAGCAGGAACTGGCGCAGCAGGAAGATGCTGAACGCGTCGCCGGCCAGCATCGGCAGGATCAGCGGCCACAGTGTGCCGGTCAGCCCGGCGTTCGACCACATCAGGTACAGCGGCACCGTGACCACCTGCGGTGGCAGCATCATCATGCAGATGATCACCAGGAACACGGTCTTCTCGCCACGCCAGCGCAGCTTCGCGAGCGCGTACGCCGCCGGCACGCTCGACAGCAGCATGAACACGGTGGCGAGCACGACGTAGACCACCGTGTTGACCATGTAGTCGAACACCGGCAGCTTCGTGAAGATCGTGACGAAGTTCTCCGGATGCCACGTGGTCGGCCACAGGTTGGACGTCAGCGCCTGGTCGCTCGTCATGAACGAGATGAGCACCACGAACACGAACGGTGTCACGAAGATGACCGCCGCCGCGATGGCAAGGCTGTTGCGTGCCACCACGATCAGCCACGACTCCCGCACCATGGTGCCCCGCCGCACTGCGGTGACCGCGGTCATCGGGCGCCTCCAGCGAAGTCACGGAACCGCCGCAGCAGCACCATCGTGACCCCGAAGGCCACCAGGAACAGCACGACGGCCAGGGCGTTCGCGTAGCCCATGTCGTAGTAGCGGAACCCGGCGACATAGAGGTGGAGCGGATAGGTCAAAGTGGACTCCTCGGGATAGCCGAACGTGGAGGAGATCCCACCGCCGGCGGTGACCACGCCGCTGGCGACGCTCGCCGCGACCGCCGCCTGCGTGAAGTACTGCAGTGTCTGGATCACTCCCGTCACCCCGGCGAACAGCAGCACCGGGGACAGCGACGGGAACGTGACGTAGCGGAACCGCTGCAGGGCGCTCGCGCCGTCCAGCGAAGCCGCCTCGTACAGCGGTTTCGGCACGTCCAGCAGTGCGGCCAGGAAGATGACCATCAGGTCGCCGACCGCCCAGGTGCCGAGCAGCACCAGCGACGGCTTCGCCCAGTCCGGCGAGTCGAACCACAGTGGACCGTCGATGCCGAACCAGCTCAGCACCCCGTTCACCGGACCGGTGGCCGGGTTGAACAGGAACACGAACGCGATCGTCGCCGCCACCGGCGGGGCGAGCGCCGGCAGGTAGAAGATCGTGCGGAAGAACCCGCCACCGCGCTTGAGCGACACCAGCAGCATCGCCGTGAGCAGCGCGGCGATCATCCGTGCCGGCACGAGGATCGCCACGAACCACAACGTGTTCCAGGCCGCCTTCTGCGCGTTCGGGTCCTGTGTGAACAGGTAGATGTAGTTGCGCAGGCCCACCCACTGCGGGGTGGTGAGCAGGTCGAACCTGGTGAAGGAGAAGTAGATCGCGGAGAGCAGCGGGTACAGGAAGAACACCGTGATGCCGACGAGGGCCGGGGCCATGAAGCTCAGCACGGTCATCCGGTGCCGCCACCGGCGCGGCGGTCGCCGCCGCGCCGGTCGCGTCGCCACGGTGGGCGGACGGGTCAGGACGGCCGTCACTGTCAGCGTCCGAGCTCGAGAGCGGAGTCGATGCGCTGGTCGAGGTCCTTGAGCCCGCCGGTCAGATCCGTTGCCTCACCGGAGAGGTAGCTGTTGACGAACTCCGATGCCATCTCCACGTACTTCGGGCCGGACGCGTTCGGTGGCGTGGTCCCGGTGTTCGGGTTGGCGAAGATGTCCAGGAACGTCTTGAACCGCTCGTCGGCCTCCAGCTTCGGTGACGCCAGAGCCTCCTTTGTGGTCGGCACGTTCTTGATGCCGTTGGACAGGTTCACGATCGTGTCGGTCTCGGTCGTGAGGTACTTGATCAGCTCCCACGACGCCTCGGGGTTGTCGGAGTTCGCGGAGACGCCCATGACGTTGCCGGTGACGAACCCGGCGCCGTAGCGGTCGGACTGGTTGTCCGCCACCGGCAGGGGAGCGGTGCCGAAGTCGACGTCCGGCGCCTGGTCCTCGATGAACGCGACGCGGTACTCACCGTCGATGGCCATCGCCAGCTTGCCCTGCTGGAAAGCGTTGTCGGCGCTCCACTCGTCGCCGAGACCGGCGGTGAACTGCTGCACCTTCTCGTAGCCATACCAGTCGACGAGGTCCTTGTGCCACTGGAGCATCGCGGCCCAGTTCGGGTCGGAACCGATGGCGGACTTCTCGTCGTCCGTGAGCCACTTCGCGTCCCACATCGGCGCGGCGTGCTGCGGCGAGTGCTCGTAGAAGTTCAGCACGGGGAGGAAGCCAGCGACCTCGATGGTGCCGTCCGGCGCGCGCTTGGTGAGCTTCTTGGCCATGTCGGCCAGTTCGGTCATCGTCTTCGGCGGCTCCGTGTAACCGGCCTCGGCGAGCAGGGCCTTGTTGTAGTACAGGCCGTACACGTCGGCGAGGAACGGCATCGCGCAGCGGTTGCCCTTGTAGGAGGTGTACTCCCGCACAGTTTCGGGGAACTGGTCGAGGTCCACCTTGTCCCGCTCGATGTACGGGGTCAGGTCACGCCAGGCCTTGGCGGAGCAGAACTTCCCGACGATGTCCGTCGAGTAGGACAGGCCGACGTCCGGTCCCTTGCCGGACGAGATGGCCTGGAGCATCTTGGAGTCGTCCTGACCGGCGGTCACCTTCACGTCGATGTCGGGGTGCTCCTTCTCGAACGCGGCGACGGCCGTGTCGATGGCCTTCGCCTCGCGGTCGGTGAAGAAGTGCCAGAACTCGACGGTGCCCTTGGCGTCCTCGCCGGCGGGCGCGATCTCGGTGTCGGCGTTGGTACCTGGGGTGCAGGCGGCGATGAGCAGGGCTGCGGTGGCGAGCAGCGCGGAACGGCGCAACATATGTGGTCTCCTAGCGGCGGTCAAGCAAGGCGGTGCGGACCGCGGTGAGGGTGGTGTCAAGCGCGCCGAGCAGGACCGCGTCCTCGGTGAGGCCGGTCGCGGCGACCTCGGTCTCGAGAACGGACAGGTCCCGCAACGCGGCGCCAACAGCGCCGGCGAGCACAGGCCCGCCGGCCTGGCCGACCTCGCCGGCGAGGACGACGAGCGCGGGGTCGAGCACAGCGACCACGGCGGCGATACCGGTGGCGATGCGGACGGCCAACGCGCTGAGGAACGGATCACTGGTGTCTGGTTCGGTCAAGGTTGCGGCCGCGCTGCGGACGGCGTCTTCCGCTCGTTCCACCTCGATGCCGTGTTCGCGGGCCAGCGCCAGGATTGCCGGACCGCCCACGAATTCCTGGAAGTCGTGCGCCCCGTCGTGCTGGGGCACACCTACCGGCATGTAGCCGATCTCGCCGGCGCCCCCTCGGGCACCGCGCAGAACTGTTCCCCCGAGATCGATCCCCAGGCCGAGGCCTTCCTCGCCCAGCCACAGCAAGGCGAAGCTCTCGGCGTTACCGGCGATGCCCCGCGACCGCTCGGCGGCCGCCGCGAGGTTGACATCGTTGTCCACGCTCACCGGAGTACGCAAGCGAGCGCGGATGTCGTCGATCAGTCCCGGGCGTGACCAGCCCGGCACGTCCACGTAGCGGATCGTGCCGTCGTGGTGGGCGCCCGGGACGCCCAACTGCACGTGGTCGAGGCGCTTGCGGGGGATGCGGGCCTTCTGACACGCCAGCTGCACCCCCTCCGCGACGGACTTGACGGGGTCGTCGGAGAGCTTCGTCGTGACCCTCGACCGGACCTCGCCGGTGAGGTCGCACACGGCCGTGATCAGGCTGGAGTCCTTCTCCTGCAACGAGGCCGCGGCAGCGTAGGCGGCGTCCGGGTTGACGTCGTAGATGTCCGCGTTCGGGCCGGGACCGCCGCTCGTGCGCCCGATCACCCGGACCAGACCGGCCTCCTGCAGGCGCCGCATGACATCCGATGTCGTCGGCTTCGCCAGGCCCGTCAGGTCACGCAGGTCCCCACGGGTGAGCGGACCGCGCTCGAGGAGGAGGCTGAGTGCCGCGGACTCGTTGATCTCGCGGAGTAGACGGGAAGATCCGGCCTGTGTTGTCAACGTCGCCTGCCTCGATGCGCGTATTGGTTAGGCAATCTGCCTAACTATTGACGAGCAGGCCAAGGTGAGTCAAGACGGTGTTCAGGTTACGGATTGGTAGCGGCGATCTCCTCGACGACCGCGCACGCGCTGTCCACCGGATCGAGGGCGTTCACGTGTGTGGCCAGCCGGGTCAGCAACGACTTGAGGCTCTGCTGATCGGCCTTCGGCAGGCCCGACAGAACGTGTGCCTCCGCGTGCGCGAGGTGACGGTCGAGTTCGGCCAGGCGGGCGCGGCCCGTCTCCGTCGCGACCACGTGCCGGGTGCGACGGTCGGTGGGCGCCGGCTTGCGCACGACGAGGTCCGCTCGTTCGAGGTCGTCGAGCAGGTAGGTCATCACCGTGCGGTCGATGCCCAGCTGCTGGCAGAGCGCGGACTGGCTCTCCGGCTGGTCGCGGGTGGCGGCCGTGAGGACCTGGTAGCCGCGGTGTCCGCCGGGCATGTCGCCGATCACCGCGTTCGTCGCCTTGACGTACGCGCGGAAGACCACGCCGAGGGTCCAGCCGAGGTCAGCGTCCAGAGCCGTCACCCGGCCAATGATAGCCGAAACAGAACGTCTGTTGAACAGAACATCTGTCTGGCATACTGTCGGCATGCCAGACTACGGTCACCCACTCGAGTTCGGTGTCTTCCTGCCGCCCGCCGCCGACCAGTTCGACGAGACCCTGCGGTTGGCGCAGGCCGCCGACGTCCTCGGTCTCGACCTCGTCAGCGTGCAGGACCACCCGTACCAGTCGGCGTTCCTCGAAACGTGGACGCTGCTCACCGTCATCGCCGCGGCCACCAGCCGGGTGCGGGTCTTCCCCAACGTCGCCAACCTGCCGCTGCGACCCCCAGCGGTCCTCGCCCGCAGTGCCGCCAGTCTCGACATCATCACCGGAGGACGGGTCGAGCTGGGGCTCGGCGCCGGCGGGTTCGTCGACGCCATCGCCGCCATGGGTGGACCGCGTCGCACGCCTGCCGAGTCGGTCGATGCGCTCGGCGAGGCCATCGAGGTGATCAGGACACTGTGGACACCCGGGCGCGGGGTGAGGTTCTCCGGCAAGCACTACTCACTGAACGGCGCGCATCCCGGACCGTTCCCCGTGCACCCCATCGGCATCTGGCTCGGTGCGTACAAGAAGCGGATGCTCCAGCTGACCGGCCGCGCCGCCGACGGGTGGCTGCCGTCGAGCCCGTACGCGCCGCCGGAGGAACTGGCCGCGATGAACCAGATCATCGACGACGCGGCGGAAGAGGCCGGTCGCTCGCCTGCCGACGTCCGGCGGCTCTACAACATCGGCGGTTCCTTCACCGGCAACGGTTTCCTGCGTGGCCCGGCCAAGGTGTGGGTCGAGCAGCTGGCAGAGCTGGCGTTGACCGAAGGCATCAGCGGGTTCGTGCTGATGGTCGACAGCGGCGGCGAGGACCACCTGCGCCGGTTCGCCGAAGAGGTGGCGCCCGGCGTGCGTGAGCTGGTCGACCAGGAACGGACCATGCTGTCCCGCACCGAGGAGCCACCGGTCCTGACGGCGGAGCCGGACCGTCTTGGTGTCACGCCGACCCAGGACGACGGGCGGCGGTTGTCGAAGGAGCGGTTATGGGACGAGTCGGCCCGCCCGACCGGTCCGCCGCCGGACCCGGACGCCGTCTACACCGCCGCCGGCCGGACGAACGGCCAGCACCTGATCGACGTGCACGACCACCTGCGTGCCGAGCTGTCCCGGGTGCGGTCGCTGGTGAAGCAGGTCGCCGGCGGCGCGCTGGACGTCGCCGCGGCCCGCTCGGAGATCAACACGATGACCATGCGGCAGAACAACTGGACGCTCGGCGCGTTCTGCGAGAGCTACTGCCGGCTGCTCACCCTGCACCACACGCTCGAGGACACGACGCTCTACCCGCGGCTGCGTCGCGGCGACGCACGTCTCGGCCCGGTGCTGGACCGCCTGACCGAGGAGCACCACGTCATCCACGACGTGCTCGAACGTGTTGACGCGGCGCTCGTCGCGATGGTGCGCGACCCCAACGGCATCACGGAGGTGTCGGCGGCCGTCGACCTGCTCACCGACACACTGCTCTCCCATCTGTCCTATGAGGAGCGTGAACTGGTGGAACCCATGGCGCGCCTGTCGATCCGAGCCTGAGGCTCACGTTTCGGCGGCCACGATCCTGACCAGGTCCCGTAGCCAGCGCTGTGCCAGGTCGTCGTCGAGGCGGGCGTGCCACGTCATCAGGTACGGCATGCTGTCGATTTCGGGCGGCGCGGCCACGGCTCGCAGCGTCGGGTTGTCCATACCGGACACGAGGCGGGACGGGAGCGTGGCCACCAGCGCGGTTTCCGGCACGACCGCCACCGCCGCCGTGTGGTAGGGGACCGACAGTGCCGCCCTGCGCCGCTCACCAAGCTCCGCGAGCCGTCTGTCCACCGCGGACTGCTGGCCCTGGAGGACGTCGACCATGACGTGTGCCGCGCCGAGGAACTCCTCGAGTGTCAACGTGTCCCGGTCGGCAAGGGGGTTCGTGGTGGACATCAGGCATACGAACCGCTCCTCGAACAGCAGCTCGCTGCGCAGCGCCGGGTCCACCGACACCCCGGAGAACGCGAGGTCCACCAACCCGTGCGCCACGTCGTCGAACACGCCGTAGTGCCACGGCAGGAAGGTCATCGTCGTGCCGGGCGCCTCGCGGAAGATCCTGCCCAGCAGTCCAGGGCCGAGGACGGACGTCGTGAAGTCCGTGCCCATCAACCGGAAGCTGTCGGTGGCCGTCGCGGGGTCGAAGTGTTCCGTGCCGAACAGGATCTCCAGCCTCGGCAGGATGCCGGCCAGCTCACGCTGGACCCGCTCCGCGCGGGGCGTGAGCCGGTAGCCGTCGCGGGTGCGCACCAGCAGCTCGTCGTCGAGGGTGCGCCGCAGCCGTTGCAGCGCCCGGCTGGTCGCCGGCTGCGACAGCCCGATCCTGTCGGCAGCGCGGGACACGTGCCGTTCCTCGAGCAGCGCGGCCAGCGCGACCAGCAGGTTCAGGTCGACTCGCTGCAGCTGGGTGATGCGCACGACGGGCACTGTCTCACGCCACCGGGCGCAGCAGGTCGGACAGGCCGATCCTCCCCAGGAACTCCGCCCTGACGCGGTCGGCGACCGCGTTGACGACCGCGGCGCCGTCGTCGGCCGGGTCGATGTGGACGCGGAACGGACGACTGCCCTTGGGCGCGGCCACGACACGGACGATGGCGTTCGCGACCTCGGCGACGTCGGCTTCCGGTGGCGTTATCTCGGCGAGTGCCGCGCCGACCTGGTCCATCAGGCCGGGGTAGCGCTGCTCGTACTCCGCCACCACGGCCACGTCGTCCGGCGTCCCGCTGTTGGCGAAGTGGTTGGTGCCGCCCGTGAACGCGCCCGGCACGATGATCGACGTCTCGATGCCGAACCTGGCCAGCTCCAGCGCGTAGCTCGTCGCCACCGCGTCCATGGCAGCCTTCGCCGCGAAGTACGGCGCGAGGTACGGCGGAGTGCCGCCGCGGGTACTGGAGCTGCCGACCCACACCACGAGCCCGTCGCCGCGAGCACGCATGGCCGGCAGCAGCTTGCGGTTGACCCGCTGCGTGCCCAGGACGTTCGTGTCGTACAGCGAGGCGTACTGCTCCGGCGTGAACGCCTCGGCCGGTCCGGTCACCATGTGCCCGGCGTTGTGCACGAGCACGTCCATCTCGGGCAGGTCCAGCGCCGCGACGGACTCGTCGGAGGTCACGTCCAGCTCGACGGGGATCAGCCCGTACGCCCTGGCCTCGTCGGCTTCCGGCCTTGTGCCGGCGTTCCGCATGCCGGCGTAGACGGTGTGCCCGGCATCGGCGAGCGCGCGGGCGGTGAGTGCGCCGAACCCGCTGGACGCGCCGGTGATCAGGATCTTCGCCATCACGCGATACCTCCGTTCGCGTACAGGACCTGGCCGTTGACCCAGCGCGCCGGGCCGGCGAGGAACGCCACGACCTCCGCGATGTCCGTCGGCTCGCCAAGCCGCTCCAGCGGGGGTGCGGCGGCCAGCCGGTCGATGACCTCCTGCGGCTTGCCGTCGAGGAACAGCGCGGTCGCCGTCGGGCCGGGCGCCACCGCGTTCACCGTGATGTCCCGGCCGCGCAGCTCGCGGGCGAGGATCAGCGTCATCGTGTCGACCGCGCCCTTGCTCGCGCCGTACGGGGCATAGCCCGGCTGCTGGAGCCGCGTCACCGAGCTGGAGAAGTTGATGATCGCGCCGCCGGCACGAACCCGCCGCGCCGCCTGCTGCGACACGACGAACGCGCCACGCACGTTGGTGCGCATGATCCGGTCGAACTCCGCGAGGGACATCTCGGCCAACGGGGTCGGGTCGTTCATCACGCCCGCCGCGTTCACCACCACGTCGACCCCGCCGAACTCCTGCTCGGCCCGGTCGAACAACGTGGCGATCGCCTGCTCGTCCGCCACGTCGGCCTGGACCGCGACGGCCCGGCCACCCTTGGCGGTGACCTCATCGACGGCCGCGTCGGCGTCCGCCGCGCGCCCCGCGTACCCGACGACGACCGCGAACCCGTCCGCCGCCAGCCGCGAAACCGTTTCCCTGCCGATGCCGCGCGACCCGCCGGTCACAATGGCCACTCTCTGTGTCTCGTTCATGCGACCACTGTGCGCCACACTGGACTATGTGTCCAATGCAACTGTCTGATGCTCAGTATGCGTGCGGTGCATTGCTGATGCGTGGGATCATGACCGACATGCGTTACCTGTTGCTCATCGGCGGCGAGGAAGACGGCTCCGGCCGCACCTCTCAGGACGTGTGCGCCGAGAGCGACGCGGTCGAGTGGGCCGAGGAGATGACGCGTCGCCGCGTGCTCCTGAACGGCCAGGTGCTGCACCCGCCGGAGGACGCGACCACCGTACGGGTGCGGGACGGCGAGATCCTGTTGTCCGACGGGCCGTTCGCCGAGACGAAAGAGCAGATCGGCGGACTGTGCGTGATCGAGTGCGCCGATCTCGACGAGGCGTTGGAGATCGCCGCGGCCCATCCGGTCGCGCGGTATGGCATGGTCGAGGTGCGGCCGATCTGGGAGTGAAGGACGCCGTCTCGGCGGCTTTTCGGGACGAGTGGGGACAGGTCGTCGCCACGCTCATCGGCCTGACCGGCGACTGGGACCTCGCGGAGGAGTGCGCCTCGGACGCCTTCGCCACCGCACTGTCCACATGGGAGCGCGACGGCGTGCCGAGGAAACCGGGCGCGTGGCTCACCAGGACCGCACGCAACCGCGCCGTGGACCGGTTGCGGCGCGAGAAGGTCGGCGCGGAGAAGCTGCGTGAGCTGGCCCTCATCCAGCCGGAAGGCGAACCACCGCAGGAGATTCCCGACGACCGCCTACGGTTGATCTTCACGTGCTGCCACCCGGCGCTCGCGTTCGAGGCCCGCGTGGCGCTGACGCTGCGGACGCTCACCGGGCTGACCACGAGTGAGATCGCGCGGGCGTTCGTGGTGCCCGAGGCGACGATGGCGCAGCGGCTGGTGCGGGCGAAACGGAAGATCCGCAACGCCGGCATCCCGTACCGCGTGCCACCCGCCGCGCAGCTGCCGGCGCGGCTGAGCGCGGTGCTCGGCGTGGTGTACCTGCTGTTCAACGAGGGTTACGCGGCGTCGACCGGCGAGGACCTCGTGCGGCAGAACCTGAGCGCGGAGGCGATCCGGCTGGGACGGGTGCTGGTGTCGCTGCTCCCCGACGAGCCGGAGGCCATGGGGTTGCTCGCGTTGATGCTGCTGCACGACGCGCGCCGGCCGGCCAGGGTGTCGCCGTCCGGCGAGCTCGTCACGCTGGAGGAGCAGGACCGGACACTGTGGAACGCGGCGGAGATCGCGGCGGGGGAGGTGTTGCTGTCCTCGGCACTCCGGCTCGGCGCACCAGGTCCGTACCAGGTGCAGGCGGCCATCGCGGCATGCCACGCGACGGCCCGGACCGCGGCGGAGACCGACTGGGCACAGATCGCCTCGCTGTACGGACAGCTCCGCAAGTACGTGCCGTCACCGGTGGTGGCGCTGAACCACGCCGTCGCGGTGGCGATGGCCGACGGCCCTCTCGCCGGGCTCGAGATGGTGGACTCGCTGGAGGGACTGTCCGGCTACCACCTGCTGCCGGCGACCCGCGCCGACCTGCTGCGACGACTGGGCCGGCACGACGAGGCGGCGGCTGAGTACCGGGCCGCGCTGGCGCTGACGACGTCGGAGGTCGAGAAGCGGTATCTCGCAAAGCGGCTCGCGGAAGTTTCCTCGCCGTAGGTGTCGATCCGGCCGATCCCCGTTCGTCGGTGGGCCACAAGACGGATCGAGGAGGTTTCCCGTGGAGCTGTTGGCGAAGGCTTACGACGCGACCGAGACTGTGCTGGTGAAGGTGACCGACTGGGACGCGCCGAGCCCGTGTGCCGAATGGACCGTCCGGGAGGTGGCGAACCACCTGGTCGCGGCCCTGCGCGTGTTCGCGGCGGCGGCCGACGGTGGCGACGACGTGATGGACGGTGACCACCTGGGCACCGACCCGGCGGGTGCGTTCCGCGCCGCCGCCGACCGGTGCCTGACGTTGTTCAGCCGCCCTGAGGTGCTGGCGGCCGAGCACCCGTTCCCGTTCGGCCCGACGCCTGGCCGGGTGATCGCGCAGATCAGCCTGTCGGAGACGTTGGTGCACGGGTGGGACATCGCGCGTGGCGCGGGAGTGCCGTACTCACCGGCGCCGGAGGTCGTGGCCGACGTGCTGTCTCGCTCGGGTGGCCCGGCGCCGGAAGGTGCGTTCGCACCACCGGTCCCCGCACCGGCCGGCGCGTCGCCGTTCACCGTGCTGCTGGCCAGGTTGGGGAGGGTGGCGTGATCTCGACGTTCGGTTCGCCCTCGGCGCCGGCCGTGCTGCTGATCGCCGGCATCGGTTCCACAATGGACTGGTGGGAGCCCGGGTTCTGCCGCTTGCTCGAAGGCCGGCACGTCATCCGCTACGACCACCGGGACACGGGCGACGCGCCGAGCTATCCACCCGGTCGACCCGGCTACACGGGTGACGACCTGGTGACCGACGCGGCGGCGGTGCTCGACGAGGTGGGAGTCGCTGCGGCACACGTCGTGGGGATCTCCATGGGTGGTGCGCTGGCACAGCTGCTGACGCTGAACCACCCGGACCGGGTGCTGTCGCTGACGGCCATGTCGACGACCGCTGGGCCGGGGGATCCCGATCTGCCGGGCCCGTCGTCGCTGGTGGACGTGCCGGAACCGGACTGGGCCGACGATGCCGCGGTGGTGTCGTACCTCGTCGAGAGCCAGCGCGCGGTGGCCGAGGGCCCGTTCGACGAGGCGGAGGTTCGCGCGGTGGCCACGATCGCCGTGTCCCGCACGAAGAACCACGAGTCGAGCCAGAAGAACCACCTCGCGGCAGCGGGTTCCGGCTCGTGGCGGCACCGGCTCGGCGAGATCACGGTGCCGGTGCTGGTGATCCACGGCGACCAGGACCCGCTCTTTCCCTTGCCGCACGGGGAAGCGCTGGCGCGGGAGATTCCCGGCGCGCGGCTGGTCGTGCTGCCCGACACCGGGCACGAGTTCCCGCGCCGCAACTGGCCGCTCGTGGTTCCGGAGATCCTGACGCTAACCTCGGGCGGCTAGGAACCGCGCGCGACCCTCGGCCAGGTCCACAATGGGCGGTGGGTAGCCACGTGTGGCGGGCGGCCGCCGCACGTCATCCACAGTGGACAGCTCGGGGACGTGACGCCGGACGTACTCGCCGTCCGGGTCGAAGCGTTCCGCCTGCCGCAACGGGTTGAGGACCCGGTTCGGGCGGGTGTCGGTGCCAGTGCCCGCCACCCACTGCCAGTTCAGGGAGTTGTTGGCGACGTCGCCGTCCAGCAGGTGCTTCGCGAAGTGCGCCGCGCCCGCCCGCCAGTCCAGGTACAGCGTCTTGGTCAGGAACGAGGCCACGATCATCCGTGCGCGGTTGTGCATCCAACCCTCGGCGAGCAGCTGTCGCATGCCCGCGTCCACGATCGGGATGCCGGTCTCGCCGGCGCACCACGCGGCCAGCGCGTGGTCGTCGTCGAGCCAGCGGTCGCCGCGTGACCAGTAGTCCTCGTGTGCCGCGTCCGGGCGCGCGGCCAGCACCTGGTGGTGGAAGTCCCGCCACGCGAGTTGGCGGACGAACTCCGGCGACCTCTCCTCCGCCCGCCGCGCCAGCTCCAGCGCCGACACGCAACCCAGGTGCAGGTACGGCGACAGTCTGGACGTGCCGTCGACGGCCAGCAGGTCGCGGGTGTCCGCATAGGACTTGGCGGAGTTGCGCAGCCAGGACGTCATCCGGGCACGTCCGGCCGTCTCGCCGCCCTTCGCGGGCGGCACCGTGCCTGCCCGGATCCTGGGAAGCGACAGGCGTTTCGGCGTGCTCACCGGGCGGCGCCACTCGTGGTCGGCCCACCGCCGGTGATAGGCGCTGAACACGGCGAAGTGGTCCTTGCCGGGTGGGGTGAGCGCGCCGGGCGGCACCACCGTGTGCACGTCGTCGTGCACGACCAGTTGGCAGGAGAGCGCCGACCGCAACGCCTTCTCCCGAGCCTGCGCGTAGGACGACACATCGGCGGCGATGTGCACGCGTGCCGCCGACACGTCCGCCGCCACCCGGCTGATCTCCGTGACAGGATCGCCGTTCCGCACCACGAGCCGGCCGCCGAGCCCGCGCAGCGAGGTGTCCAGATCGGACAGTGCAGCGTCGAGGACCCGCGTGCGGATGGCCGAGGCCGCCGTGACCCGGTCGTCGCGCACGAACAGCGGCACCACGTGCTCGGCGCCGCGAACCGCGCCGGCGAGCATCGGGTTGTCCCGCACTCGCAGGTCGCGGGTGAACACGGCGACCGTCGTCGTCATCGTCGTCGGGTGGACAGCGCCGACAACGCGCACAGCAGGCCCCAACCGCCCGCCACCGCGAGGATTTTCTTCCGCTCCGGCCGCCCGGCCAGTGCGCGGTTGAGCACGACGGCGTCCCCGGCGTCCGACGCGACCCGCACCCCGATGGCGACACGCATCGCCTTGCGCGACGGGGCCACCACCATCGCGACCCCGGAGGCGAGATCGCGGACGGCCAGCGTGCGGACGACCGCGTCCAGGTGCTGGTCGCCGGTCGGCATCCCGGACGGTTTCAGCAACAGGGCCGGCTTCACGAAGATGGCCGCGCCGTACGCGGCGGTCGCCAGGCCGAGCAGGCGTGGGAGCTTCACGAGTGTCCTCCAGCTGCGATGGGTGCCACGGTGGCCTGTGCGAGTTTGACCAGGTCAGCTGGGGCGACCTCGATCTCGAGGCCCCGCCTTCCCGCACTGCAGAAGATCGTGTCGAAGCCGGTCGCGGAGCTGTCGATGACCACCGGCAAACGTTTGCGGTGACCCAGTGGGGAGATCCCGCCGGCCACGTAACCCGTCGCACGCTCGGCCGCCGTCACGTCCGCCATCTTGGCCTTCTTGCCGCCGGCCGCCGCGGCGAGCGCCTTGAGGTCGAGCTGCCCGGCGACCGGCACGACCCCGATCGTGAGGTTCCCGTCCACCTCGGCGACCAGCGTTTTGAACACCCGCTCGGCCGGCAGTCCGAGCACCTCGCTGGCCTCGGTCCCGTAGGACGTCGACCGGGGGTCGTGTGCGTACTCGTGCACCTGGTGGGCCACCTTCTGCTTGACCAGCAACGCGGTGGCCGGCGTTCCCTTACCCGCCATGCCGAAAACCTATCGGGGCACAATCGCGGCCATGAAGTACCTGCTCCTGCTGTGTGCCGACGAGACGACACCGCTGGTGGACATTTCGGACGAATGCGTGGCGTGGACCGCCGGGCTGGGTGACGGGTTCGTCACCACCGTGGGCCTGCACCCACCGAACTCGGCGACCACGGTCCGCGTCCGCGACGGCGACGTCCTGTTCACCGACGGCCCGTTCGCCGAGACGAAGGAACAGATGGGCGGCCTGACCGTGATCGAGTGTTCCTCGGCGGCGGAGGCACGCGAGATCGCCGCCACCCACCCGTGGGCGCGGTACGGGATGATCGAGATCCGCCAGATCCTGACGTGAGCTGTCGATCCGGTGAGTGGCCGTTCGTCGGTGCGGCGAACAACCACTCCTGGAAGGTAGCTCACCCATGGTCACCTCCAAGGACGGCACGATGCTCGCCGTCGACCGGGTCGGCACGGGCCCTGCCGTGGTCTGCGTCGGCGGCGCGCTGAACGACCGGCGCTCGACGGGCTGGGTGGCGGCCCACCTGACCGGGTTCACGACGTACTCGTACGACCGCCGGGGCCGCGGCGACAGCGGTGACACTCCGCCCTACGCGGTCGAACGGGAGATCGAGGACCTGGCCGCGGTCATCGAGGAAGCCGGCGGCGAAGCCATGGTCTACGGCATGTCGTCCGGCGCCGTGCTGGCACTGCGGGCCGCGCTGGCCGGTGTGCCGATCACCCGCCTGGCGCTGTACGAACCGCCCCTGAACGCGCCGGCCACCCCACCGAACCACGCGGACCGCCTGGCCGCGGCCATCGACGCCGGCCACCCGGGCGAGGCACTCGAACTGTTCCTCATCGAGGCGGTCGGCGTCCCACCGGAGCACGTGGCCGGCATCAGGCAGGCCCCGATCTGGCCGGCGATGGAAGCACTGGCCCCCACCCTCCGCTACGACAACGCCGTCATGGCCGACGGCCAGCTCCCGGCGGTGTCCGCCCTGACCATCCCGGTCACCGTCCTGACCGGCGGCGCAAGCCCGACCTGGATGCGAGAGGCAGGCCGCACCCTGGCGAAAACCCTCCCGAACGGCACACACGAGGAACTCCCAGACCAAACCCACGACGTGGACCCACAAACCCTGGCCCGGGCCCTAAGACAAGCCTTCGCCTAACAACGCGCGAGTCGCGCGTTCAGCCCCGGCGAGTTGCGTTTTCGTGTACGCACCCCGCGCTCGCCGTGTACCCGAAACCGCAACTCAGGGTGGCCGAACGCGTAACTCGCAGGGGCCGAGAGCGCGACTCGCGGGGGCCGGAAGCGAGACTCGCGTGCCGACAAAAAGTTTTGTCTTGACAAGTTGTGTTGTCGGTGTCAGGGTTGAGGCATGTTCGACATTGCGGTGATCGAGGACGCGGCGGCTGCTGAGGTGTCGCTTGATCCGACTCGGGTGCGGTTGCTTGCCGCGTTGGCGGAGCCGGGGTCGGCGGCCTCCTTGGCGGGGCGGGTCGGGTTGCCGCGGCAGAAGGTCAACTACCACCTGCGGGCGCTGGAGAAGCACGGGCTCGTGGAGCTTGTCGAGGAGCGGCGCAAGGGGAACATGACCGAGCGTGTCCTGCGCGCGACGGCCTCCTCGTACGTCATCTCGCCGCTCGCGATGGCCGCCGTCGCGCCTGACCCGAGTCGGGCGCCGGACCGGTTGAGTGCCCGCTGGCTGCTGGCGCTGGCCGCGCGGCTCGTCAAGGACGTCGGGACGCTCATCTCCGGCGCGGACAAGGCCAACAAGAAGGTCGCGACCTTCGCGGTCGAGGGGGAGGTCCGGTTCGCCAACGCCGCGGACCGGGCCGCCTTCGCCGAGGAGCTGGCCACCGCGGTGACCACGCTCATCGGCAAGTACCACGACGAGAAGGCCGAGGGAGGCCGCTCGCACCGGCTCGTCCTCGCCGTTCACCCGAGCAAGGAGACCGGCGATGGGGCATGAGTTCGAGGGCGTCGAGGAACTGCGGGTCGACGCCACCCCGGAACAGGTGTGGGACGCCATCGCGACCGGCCCTGGCATCGACTCCTGGTTCATGGGCCGCAACGAGGTCGACCCAGGCAACGTCGTGCGGACCGCGTTCGGCGGCTACACCCCGGAGCACACGATCTCCGCATGGGAGCCAGGCAAGCGTCTCGCGTACGGCTCGGAGGGCGAGGACGGCCGGTCCATCGGCTACGAGTTCCTCATCGAGGGCCGTGGCCAGGGCAGCACGGTCCTGCGTGTGGTGGCCGCCGGCTTCCTGCCGGGCGACGACTGGGCGGACGAGTACGACGCCATGCTCAAGGGCAACGCCCTGTTCTTCCACACCCTGGCCACCTACCTCGACCACTTCGCCGGCCGCGTCGCCACCCCGGTCACCGCGTTCGGCCCGATGATCACCGACTGGTCACGCACCAGGGCGAAGCTGATGACCGCGATCGGCCGGCGTGGCGATGAGGTCCGGTTCACGCCGGCCGGCCTGGCCCTGGTCGACGGCACCGTCTACTTCGAGAACGAGGACACGATCGGCATCCGGACGGAGAACGCGATCTACCGCTTCCTCAGGGGTTTCCGCGGTCCGGTGATGGCGTGCCACCACGTGTTCGACAGCACCGACGACACCGAGCGGGCCTGGGTGGCCTGGCTGAACACGGAGGACCTGACATGAACACCGTTGTTTCCGCGGACGGCACGAGGATCGCCTACGAGGTGTCCGGTGACGGTCCGCCGCTGATCATCGTCGACGGCGCGATGTGCTCCCGGGCGTCCGGTCCCGCTCGCCCGCTCGCCGCGGAGCTGGCCACCGACTTCACCGTGTACGCCTACGACCGGCGCGGCCGGGGCGACTCGCCCAACGCCGAGTTCACGCCCGAACGCGAGATCGAGGACATCGCCACCCTCGTCAAGGAGGCCGGCGGGGCCGCGTACCTGTTCGGGTCGTCGTCCGGCGCGATGCTGGCTCTGGAAGCGGCCAACGAGGGCGTGGGCGCCACCAAGCTCGCGATGTACGAACCGCCGATCATCACCGACGACCAGCACGCGCCGGCTCCCGAGTCCGCCCTGGACGACATGCGCGACCTGATCGCCCATGACCGGCGCGGTGACGCGGTGGCGACGTTCATGCGGTCCGTCGACGTGCCCGGTTTCGTCGTCGCGATCATGCGCCTGCTGCCGATGTGGAAGAAGCTGAAGGGCGTCGCGCACACGCTGCCCAACGACCTCATGCTGGTGGAAGGGCTGCGGCAGGGCAGGCCGCTGCCCACCGACCGCTGGACGTCCGCGACGATGCCCACGCTGGTCGGCAACGGCGGCAAGAGCCCGGCCTACCTGCGCAACAGCGCGGCGGCCATGGCCAGGGTGCTGCCCAACGCCACCCACACGACGCTGCCCGGCCAGACGCACCTCGTGAAGGCCAAGGCGCTGGCCCCGGTACTGAGGGACTTCTTCCTTACCTAAGGTCCTCAGGCCATCCCTTACCCGCCGGGTAAGGGGTGGTCGTGCGCGATCGTCCGATGCCCGGATGCCCACCTCAGGACGAGTCTTTCGGATATCAGCAGGAAGACCGGACGAGGAGATCGAAATGAACTGGACACCTGAGGTTCTGCGGGCGGAGATGGACTACCGGGTCGAGCGCGCCGTCGGCGATCCGGGCACGACGCTCGAGCACCTGCGTGGCGCACAGCAAGCGCACCAGTCCTGGTGGCGGCGATACCGCGCCAACCACTCCGAGACGAGGAGCACCAAGGCGGCCTGAGCCCGGTCTCTTCGTCCGTAGGGGTGAAAAGGGCCCGCGACCATCCCGGTCGCGGGCCCTTTCCTCATGGCTGGCTCGGGTAGACCGTCGGATCACCCTGCTTGATCCACACCGTCGGGGTGTCGATCGGGCGGAACAAGCGGTCGCCGCCCGGTTCACGTGTTTCCGGGACCTGGTCGCCGCTGGGCAGGTGCATGATGAAGTTCACCGGCTTGGTGTCGTCGACCAGCGGGATCTCGTACACCGCCCAGCCGTTCTCGATCCTGGTCGGCGGCCATGGCTTGTCCCACGCGATCTGCGCCAGCACGGCGGGGTCGACCGCGTCGCCCCACATGTGCAGTCCCCACTGGTCGTAGTCGCCTGCCGGGCGGAAGTAGCGCAGTTCCGCGGTCTCGAGGGGCGGCCCGGCATACCGGACCGTCCTGACCTCCGACCGCGCGCCGCCCAGTGAGGCCCGGTACGCCACCGCGGTTCCCGGCGCCAGGTTCAACGCGCCCAGGTCGTCGAACACCGTGTAGGCCGGCGAGGTGTCGTCCCGTCCGACGACCGTCCACGGACCGCCCGCGACGCTCCGCTCGAACGTCACCACGTGCGACGGCCTCTCCGGATCGGCCGTCGCGCGGACCTCGACCACGCCGCGCACGCCGCCGCCCTCGACCGGGGCCTCGATCGTCAGCCGTGGCGCGGGCACGCGGCCCCGCACGGTGTTGCTCGTCCGCGTGTGGTTTCCGTTGTCCAGCACCACGGCCCGGTACTCGACCGAGGTGCCCGGGTCCAGGTTGGACGCGTCGTGGAACACCCGGTAGGGAGCGTTGTCGTCGGTGCCGATCGGCCGCCACCGACCGCCCGCGACACGTGCCTCGAACGTCACCTCGTACAGCGACGAGCCCTGCACGGTGGCCGCGACCTCCACCCGGCCCTGCGCCGCCGGCGCCGGCGCGGACAGGGAGATCGCCGGCGCACTGGACGAGCGCGGGATCCGTCCGTCGAGCGCGTAGACCACAGTGGACAGTGGAGGCACGGTCAGGGTCAGCTTCCCGTCCCGCGCCGAGGAAACCCGCGCGGGCCCGGACCCGTAGACCCGACTGTACGGACGACCGTTTGTATAGGTTGGCACCGCGGCGGTCACCGGCGTCTCGCTGTTGTTCAGCGCCACCACGTACTCGCGCTGCTGCGACCGGTCGACCCGGGAGAACGCGTACACCCCGGCCGACGAGGCGGACAGCCGGCTCTGCTGCACTCCGTCACGCAGTGCGGGATGCCGCTTGGCCACCGCCGCCAGCGACGAGATCGTCTGGTACAGCGGGTGTCGCTGGTCGAAGTTCGCGACCGCGTGCGTCGACGTGGTGCCGAGCAGGTCGTCGTCCAGGTACTCCGGCACCCGCGAGGCGAACAGGGTCTGCCGCGCGTCCTGGTCGCCGCCTGGCCCGGTGAAGCCCTGCTCGTCGCCGTAGTAGATCACCGGGTTGCCGCGGGAGAAGTACATGAGCTCGTGGCCGAGCTGGTCGCGTTTCACCCACTCCGCGTCGCCCGCGCCGGGATTGTCCGCCACGACCATGCCGCCGAACCGGCCCATGTCGTGGTTGCCGAGGAATGTCGGCAGTTCGTACACATTGGAGTCGGCGTCGGTGTACCAGTCGTCGTCGGCGAAGAACGAGTCCAGCGCGTCGGTTCTGCCGCTGCCGGACGCGAACTGCCGTGCCGCGGCCTGGAACGGGAAGTCCAGCACGGACTGCATGCGGTCGGTCGTCGTGAAGTGCGACGTGTAGCTCTTCGTCGTGTCGAAGACCTCGCCGAACATGAAGAACTCGCGTTTGCCGTGCTGTTGCGCGAACTTCAGGACCTTCGGCCCGAACTTCTGCCAGAACTCGTCGTTGACGTGCTTCATCGTGTCGATGCGGAAGCCGTCGATGCCGAAGTCGGCGATCCACCGCTGGTAGATGTCGATCATCCCGTCGACCACGCGCGGGTTCTCGGTGAACAGGTCGTCGAGGCCGAAGAAGTCGCCGTACTGAGAGTTCTCGCCGACGAACGTCGTGTCGCCCCGGTTGTGGTACAGCGTCACGTCGTTCAGCCAGGCCGGCACCTTCAGGTTCTGCTCCGCCGGGTCGAGCACCGGCGTGTACGGGAACGACGTGGCCGCGTCGAGTGCCGGGAACGTCGAGCCGCCGGCGTAGTCCCGGTCGTCGAATACGACCCCGCCTGTGGTGTACGGCGCCACGTCCTTGGACGTGTAGGCCTTGCGTGCCCCTTCCGTGTACCCGATGACGTCCGCTGTGTGGTTGGTGATGATGTCGAAGTAGACCTTCATCCCGCGCCGGTGCGCGTCCTCGATCAGCGCCGCCAGCTCGTCGTTCGTGCCGAGGTGCGGGTCGATCTGCGTGAAGTCGGTGATCCAGTACCCGTGGTAGCCGGCCGACGGGCCGTCCTCCAGCTGCACCGGCTTGTTCTTGAAGCTCGGCGTCAGCCAGATGGAGGTCGTGCCGAGGCCCTGGATGTAGTCGAGCCGGTTCCGCAGGCCTGTGAGGTCACCGCCGTTGTAGAAACCCTTGCGTGTCGGGTCGAACCCGGAGACGAGCGGGTCGTCCGCCAGCCCGCCGCGGTCGTTGCCGGTGTCGCCGTTGTCGAACCGGTCCGCCATCACGAAGTAGAAGTTCTCGTCGGTGACCGGCCCGCGTAGCGAGTGCAGGGCCTCCGGTCCGCGCTCCGCGGCGGCCGGCGGCGCGACCAGTCCGACGGCGAGTAACGGGACCAGGAGCGCGACAACGGCGCGGCGTAGTGACATCAGCGAGCCCTCCATTGGGTGCGGGTGGCGCGGAGACCATAACCGTGGGGCGCGCGGGAAGAAACCACCATTCGAACGGGTTGGCCGGGATGTGACACCGGTACCGCTCTCCGTCCTCGAACTGGCCCCCGCCGCCCGCGACGCCACGGCCACCGACGCGCTCAACAACACGACCGAGCTGGCCAAACGGGTGGAGGAGCTGGGTTTTCGGCGCATCTGGGTCGCCGAGCACCACAACATGCCGTCCATCGCCAGCTCGTCGCCCGCGGTGCTGATCGCCCACCTGGCGGCGTCGACGTCGACCATCCGGGTGGGGTCCGGTGGGGTCATGTTGCCCAACCACGCGCCACTCGTGGTTGCCGAGCAGTTCGGCACGCTGGAGGCCTTGCACCCCGGCCGCATCGACCTGGGCGTCGGCCGCGCGCCGGGCACCGACCAGCGGACCGCGTTGGCACTGCGCCGCACGACGGCCGGCCTGTCCGCCGAGGGCTTCCCACAGGAGCTCCGCGACCTCATCGGGTACTTCCAGGGCGACAACGACCTGATCGACGCGGTCCCGGCCAAGGGCAACGAGCCGGACATCTGGCTGCTGGGGTCGAGCGGGTTCTCCGCGCAGCTCGCCGGGATGCTGGGGCTGCCGTTCTCGTTCGCGCACCACTTCAGCTCGGCCAACACGGTGCCGGCGCTGGAGCTGTACCGGGCGCACTTCAAGCCGTCCCAGTGGCTGTCCGAGCCGTACGCGAAGGTGGCGGTGAACGTGGTCTGCGCGGACACAGACGAGCGGGCGCACTGGTTGGCCGGGCCGTCGGCGCTCGCGTTCCTGAAGCTGCGGACCGGTGGCCGGCCAGAGGCCCTCGTGCCGCCCGAGGAGGCGGCCGCCTACCCGTACAGCGACCTGGAGCGCGCGTTCGTCGAGGACCGTTGGCGCGACCAGGCCGTCGGCTCCCCGGAGACGGTCACCCGGCAGCTCACCGACCTGCTCGCCAAGACGGGCGCCGACGAGCTGATGCTGACGACGATGGTCTACGACCTTGCCGACCGTGTGCGCTCGTTCGAGTTGGTCACGGAGAAGGTCGCGCCCTTGCTCACCCGTCAAGTGGACGGAACCCGTCCATGAGAGAGGCCGCCTGAGGGGCGGCTCAGGCGGCCATGAGCAGGCCGGCGGTGGCGTTGACAAACGTGGATGAGGATGGTCACCCACGGCTCGGATTGTCAGCGCCACCGCCGTCCCGGCTCCCCGACCCGCAGCCGAAGTGCCGCGGTCCCCCCTTTCGTACAGGCAGGCACTCGGCACACTGCAAGGTGCGTAGCTGTCCGACTTGCGAGTGTGCCGCCGCGACCTGGGAATTCTGGGAACGGCATTCACTCCTTCGGCCTAGGCGGACCAGTGGGATACGGAACGTCGCCGATCCGGCACACTGGAGATCCGCACGGGTGGGAGAACGATGAGTGACGCGAGCTTGCCGTACCGGCACGGCATTCACGAAGCCATGGGCGTGTTGTCCGGGCAGTGGGTGACGGCCGTCCTGGCATCGCTCACGGCCCGACCCATGACCTACTCAAAGTTGCTCGCCGACATCAACAACACTGAAGAGCGGCTCGGATGGGTTACCCACGAGCGCCCGCTACGACAGAAGGTGCTCACCGACACGCTGCACCGCATGCAGCGCGACGGGCTGGTCGTGAAGATCGAACGGCCCAGCCGGTTCGGGTCGACCTGGTACCAGCTGACCCCGATGGGCCGCTCGCTGCTGCGGGCACTGCTCCCGCTGGCCAAGTGGGCCGAGGACCACCGGACGGACCTGGCCGAGGCACGTGCCGCGCACCAGGCCGCCCAGGAAGCACGCAGCTAGTTCAGGTCGCCGATCGCGGCGACGATGGTCTGGACCTGGTTGCGGCCGGAGTCCTTGGCGACGAACAACGCGTCGTCCGCGGCGAACAGCACGTCCTGCAGCTCCGGCCCGAACTCCGGGTACAGCGCGATGCCGATCGACACGGACAGCCCGTCGACGACCGTGCTGTCCACGGGCACCCGCAGCTGCCGCACCTGCACCCGGATGCGCTCGGCGATCTCCCGCAGCGTCTCCTTCGTGACCTCGGGACAGAGGACCACGAACTCCTCGCCACCCCAGCGCCCCACCACGTCGTAGCGACCGGCCGAGGACGACAGCACGTCGGCGACCGCCTGTAGCACGCGGTCGCCGACGGTATGGCCATGCGCGTCGTTCACCTGTTTGAAGTGGTCGAGGTCGATCATCATCACGCCGACGCTCGTGCCGTCCCGCGCCGCACGCTGGATCTCGGCGGACGCCAGGTTCGTCCAGGCCGTCGCGTTGGTGAGCCCGGTCTTCTGGTCGGTCGACGCGGCCTCCTCCAGCTGCCGCATCAGCACGCTGCGGTGCAGCACCAGCACCGCCGGGACGATCATCACCGCCCACGCCGGGCTGAAGCTGAGCAGCAGCGCCGTGATGGCGCCCAACCCCAGGGTGCCGTACTCGAGCGCGGACTCCTTGGCGGTGCCGAGCGCGCGGCGGGTGTTCCACTCACGCTCGTGCAGCGTGATCGCGCACGCGACCAGGCCGGAGTTCGTCGCCGAGTACGCCACGAGCGCCACCGCGACCGCGAACACCGCGCCGGGGGTACGCCAGTCCGAGATGTCGGCCGGCGCGAGGACATGCCGGATGTTCCAGGCGACGAACGCGGCGAGGGTGACCGTCGAGGCCGTGAACACCAACCGGTAGGGGTGCACGCTGCGTACTCGGTACCAGCTGCGCCAGAACAGGTGCAGGTAGAGCACGACGATCACGATGGGAGTGAGCGCAGGCGGCAGCACCAGGGCCGCGGAGAACGTCCACACCGAGGTGAGGTTGACGTGCGGGGTGTCCGTGAACCGGCGCCGCACCCGCTCCACGTGGCGGGTCGCCTCGCCCATCCCGACGCCGAGACAGGTGATGATGAGAAGGGTCGTCCACGCCCCGGAGTCGATGTCGTCCCGGGTCGAGAACACCCCGGTCAAGGCGATTGCGACGGACTCCACGAACAGGATGAACGCCAGCACTCGCTTCGACTCGCCCCACAGCGCCCAGCGTCGTGGCGCCCTGGACCGCTCCTGGGTCGACGTGGATGCTGGTCGCGCCGGTCGGGCCAGAACGACCTGATCAGCACCCCTATTGCCGTGCTCGGCGGCAGTTCCCGCGGGAGGAGGTGCCTCTGATGATGAACCGCGACTGGTGAGCCCCTCCTCCTGGCCAGCGTCCGCGGTGATCTGGCCAGCCATGTCGTTCCTGGCGGCAGTCCCTGCGGGAGGAGGTGCCTGTGATGATGAACCGCGACTGGTGATCTCTCCGTTGTCGGGCTCGCGCCCGCCCGGTTTGCGGGGCCGGGCGCGACGCCACGACGTGCCGAAGAGCTCGGTGAACACCACGCCGGCAACACCTCCGGTTGCGACCGCGAGGACAGGGATGATCGCGTCGGCGACCCCGTCTGCCCCCAACACCAACGACAGGCCGCACGAAAGACGCACGACCCGCCGCTACGACCCTAGATCGAACTCACAGAGGGAACGCGGTCACGTCGGTTGTCTACCCGATTGGCCGATCTGGTAACCAAGGGTAACGCGTAGAACCTTGTCAGCAGTTGTCATGTTTGTCCGGCACGGTAGGCGTCATGGACGAACTCAAGGGCAAGGTAGCGTTGGTGGCGGGTGCGTCCCGGGCCGCTGGTCGTGCGATCGCGGTGGAACTGGGCCGGCTCGGCGCCACCGTCTACGCGACCGGCCGGACGACCCGCGCCCAACGGTCGGAGATGAACCGCCCGGAGACGATCGAGGACACGGCCGACCTCGTGACCGCGGCCGGCGGCACGGGAATCGCCGTCCAGGTCGACCACCTGGAACCCGACCAGGTGTCCGCACTGACCAAACGCATCGACGACGATCATGGCCGCCTGGACATCCTGGTCAACGACATCTGGGGTGGCGACGTCTACCTCAACAACTTCGGGCAGAAGCTGTGGGAGCACTCGCTGGAAGGTGGGCTCCGCATGCTGCGCCTCGGCATCGACACCCATGCCATCACCAGCCACTTCGCGCTGCCGCTGCTGATCCGCCGCCCAGGCGGCCTGGTCATCGAGATGACCGACGGCACCGCCGAGTACAACGCCAACTACCGGGCCGACGTCGGGTTCTTCTACGACCTGGTGAAGGTGTCGGTGCAGCGGATGGCGCTGGCACAGTCGGAAGAGTTGCGCCAACACGGCGGCACCGCGGTGGCACTGACCCCGGGCTGGCTCCGCTCGGAGGCGATGCTGGAGATCTACGGCGTGACGGAGTCGAACTGGCGCGACGCCACGGCGAAGGTGCCGCACTTCGTGATCTCGGAGTCCCCGACCTTCGTCGGCCGCGCGGCAGCCGCACTGGCCGCGGACCCGGACGTGTCCCGATGGAACGGCAAGTGCCTGTCATCGGGCCAACTGGCCAAGGTCTACGACTTCACCGACCTGGACGGCAGCCGCCCGGACGCGTGGCGCTACATAGAAGAGGTGGAGAGCAAGGACAAACCAGCGGACGCAACGGGCTACCGCTGACCCGCGCGTGTCCAACGTTCCGAACCCGCGAGTCCAACCAACTGGACCCGTGAGTTCAACAAATCGCGCATCATCGATTTGTTGAACTCAGGCGTCTGGTTCGTTGGACACGCGGGTCTGGGGTGTTGGACACGCGGGGTCGGGGGCGTTGCGGGCGGCTATTGCCAGCGCCAGCTCGGCCAGCATGGACCGTAGTTCCACCGGGGCCACCACCTCCACGCCCGGCCCCAGCGACAGCAGTTGGGTGGTGGCCACCGGGAGGCTTTCGACCTCCAGCGTGACCGACCGCCACCCGGCATCGTCCGGTGGGCCCGCTGTCGCGATGGCCGTGGCCGCCGCGTCCTCGTCCGTGACGGTTCGTAGCAGCTTCAGCGCCTGCCGGCTCAGCCGTAGCCGCACGGTCTCCCGCAGCAGGGATCGTTCGAACTGGGTCGACGCCTCCGCCCACCAGGACGACAGCACGAAGTCCGGCCGCGTGAACGGCTCACCCAGCGTGGCCGACACGATCCGGGACACCCGATAGGTTCGAATGTCCGACGACACGCGTGCGATCAGGTACCAGACACCCGCCTTCACGACCAGGCCAAGCGGCTCGAGCGAACGCGTCACGACGGCCCCACCGCGCTGGTACTCCACGACCAGCCGGCGCGTCGACGCCACCGCGTCGGCGACCACCGTCAGCTGCGGTGACGACTCCACCTGCTGGAACCAGCCCGGCGCGTCCAGGTAGAACCGTTCCGCGATCCGCGACGCGTACTCCCGCAGCTCGACGGGCAGCCCGGCCAGCACCTTCGCCCGTGCGGCGGTCAGCGAAGCGCCCAACCCGAGCTGTGCGAGCAGTGACGGCACCTCGATCGCGAAGATCGCCGCCGCCTCCCGGCCGGTCAGTCCGTCCAGCCGCGTGCGCCACCCCTCCAACAGGCGGATGCCGCCCGACCGGCCCTGCTCCGTCCACAGTGGGACGCCGGCAGCGAGCAGCGCCTCGACGTCCCGGTACACCGTCCGTTCGGACACCTCGAGTGCCGCCGCCAGTTCGGCGGCGGTCGCCCGTTGTCGCTGTTGCAACAGGAACAGCAACGCCACCAGTCGTTCGGCCCGCACCTCACCGATTCTGCCGCACCGCCGTGATCAGGTACTGCGTCGGTGACTTCCGGAGCCGGGTGATCGTCGGCTGGTCGAACGCCGTGAGCCACGACGTGATCTCGTCGATCGCGTACACCTCGCCGTTCTGCCCGTGAAAGAGGTTGAGGCTGAACGTACGCAGGAACGCCACGTCCGCCGGCCCAGGCGCGTCCCGTCCGTGTTCGAGGATCGCGACCACACCACCCGGCGCCAGCGCGTCGGCGACCCGGGCCAGCAGCGCCTGGTTGCCCGACGCGGGGTGGCCGTGCAGCACGTTGAACAGCAACACCACGTCGTAGCCGGTGCCGAGGTCGTCCCGCAGGTAGTCGCCCGGCCGCATCGTCACCCGAGGTCCGCCGGCGCCGAGCGCGGACGGGTAGTCCAGCACGGTCGCCGTCAGCGACGGGTGCAGTGAGCACAGGGCGGTCGAGTACCGGCCGTGTCCGCCGCCGAGGTCCAGCAGGCGCGCGGGTCTCGGCGGCACCGGGATGAGTGGAGCCATCTCGGTCGCCAGCATCTGCGCGTGGCTGTCCAACATGGACTGGAAACGCCTGGACGTCTCCGGCCGTGCGGCCAGCCAGGCGTAGAAGTCCACCGACGGCTTGCCGGTCCGCACGGACTCCTCGATGCCGTCCCACATCTCGAACATCACCTGCTGCCAGAACAGCTCGACCGTCGCGTACGGCGAGTCGACCAGCCACTTCGACGACAGCGGTGTCAGCGCGTACAGCCCGGCGGACTCGGTCAGGTAGCCGAAGCCCACCAACGCGTCGGTCAGGATCCGCAGCCCACGCTCGTCCGCGCCCACCGTGGCCGCCAGGGACACAATGGACAGAGCGTCCTGCTGTAGGGCCCGGAACACCCCGAGTCGCATGGCCGCCGCCGCGCACCGGTACGCCGCCGTGCCCAGCATGTCCACAAAGGATGACGGGGCCTCGTTGTTCGCGAACACGGCCGAGTCGTCACCCAACTCGATCGGCATCGGCGGTCACCTCCTCCGCACGTGCGGGCAGCACTCCGCTGTCCGCCAGGAACTCGATGTGCCGGCGCATCATCGCCGCGTCCGCCGGCGGGAACTCGACGCCGGCCTCCCGAGCCGCGGCCCACGTCGCCGAGCAGTCGAACACCGGGTGCGGGCGGCGCCACGTCGGCAGCCCGTATGCCAGCGGGCCGAACGAACTGGTCGGCGCGGCGAGCATCGCCTGCCGCCACTGTTCGTACGGCAGCGCCGCCACCGGATAGCCCATCTCGGACAGCGTCGCGCCGAGATCCGCGTACCGGTAGCCGTCCGCCCGGTAGAAGTGGAAGTCCCGCCCGGTGTGCCGCGTGGAGATGCCGACGATCGCGGCGGCCAGCAGGTCCACCGGCAGCATGTCGATCACGTCGGAGGTCTCGGGCACCGAGCCGTGGTGCGCGCACGTGGCGACCTGGCGGCTCAGGTACGAGTCGGTCTTCGCGGTGCCCGTCCGGACGTCGCCGACGATCGCGGCGATCCGGTAGATCGAGATCGGCAGGCCGCGATCCCGGGCGTTGACGCCCATGGTGTCGGCGACCCACTTCGTCGTGTGGTAGCCGGTGTCCAAACCGGACGGATCGAGGGCGCGGTCGTACTCGGTGATCAGCTGCTCGTCGTACGCCTTGCCAAGGAACACACCCAGCGTCGACATCAGGTGCAGTGGCTTGGTGCGCTTGCGGACCGCGAGCCGCAGTATCTCGACCGTGCTCTCCACGTGTGGTGGCATCAGCCACCGGTAGGTGAGCACGAAGTTCATCACCACGCCGTTGTGGTAGATCGCGTCCATCGAGTCGGCGAGCAGCTCGTAGTCCGATATGGACAGCCCGAGCCGGGGGAGCGCGATGTCACCGATGATCGGCACGATCCTGGCGAGGTCGTGTTCGGGCACGGAGAGCTTGGCCCGCCGCAGGTTCGCGAGCAGCCTGGCCTTCGCGACCGCGACGGACTCGGCCCGCACCAGGCAGTACACGTCCGCATCGGTACGGGCGAGCAGCTCGGCCAGCAGGTGCGCACCGAGGAACCCGGTCGCGCCGGTCAGCAGCACCCGCTTCGCCGGACCCTCGACGACCGGGCCGCCAGGCACGATGTCCGCCGGCGGTTCGGCGTCGCGACGCATCTGCTCGATCGACGGGATGCCCTGCGTGTAGTTCCGCGCGAACGACTCGTCGCTGACCTGTGCCTGCTCGACGACCTCGGCCAGCTCGGCGAGGTCGTTGGTGGCGAACAACGCACGCAGTGGCAACGTCACGCCGAGCAACGCACGCAGCTTCGCGAGCACCGCCGCCGCGACGAGCGAGTGCCCGCCGAGTGCGAAGAAGCTGCTGTGTCGCCCCACCGCGGACGTGCCGAGCACTTCGGCCCAGATCTCGGCGAGCGCCAGCTCGACCGGGGTACGCGGAGGCTCGTACGGTGCCGCCGACCCGGCCGGCGCCGGCAGCGCAGCCGAGTCGAGTTTTCCGTTGCGGGACAACGGCAGCGCGTCGAGCACCACGAACGCGGTCGGCAACATGTAGTCGGGCAGCCGTTCCGCGCAGAACGCCCGCAGCTCCGCCGGGCCCGGCAAGGTGGATCCGGTGCGTGGCACGAGGTAGCCGACGAGCATCTCGTCCCGGACAGCCGCCGCCACCTCGCCGGCCTGCGGGTGCGCGGCGAGCGCGGCACGCACCTCGGCCAGCTCGATCCGGTTGCCCCGCAGCTTGACCTGCTCGTCCGCGCGGCCGAGGAACTCCAGCGTGCCGTCCGACCGCAGCCGCGCGAGGTCGCCGGTCCGGTACATCCGGCCGCCGCCGAAGGGATCGGGCAGGAACGCCGCCGCGGTCGCGGCCGGCGACGACAGGTAGCCACGTGCCGGCGCCACCCCGCCGACGTACAGCTCACCCGGCACACCGACCGGCGCCGGCCGCAGTGTCGCGTCCAGCACGTAGGTACGCACGTTGGGCAGCGGCGAACCGATCGGCAACACGTTGTCCACTTCGGACCCGTCGATGGTCGAGTACGTGGTGGCGCACACCGTGGCCTCGGTCGGACCGTAGTGGTTGTGCAGCATGACCGTGCCGCCGGTCAGCCCGGCCCACTCCCGGACCGCGGTCGCGGGCACCGCCTCGCCGCCCACCATCATCACGCGCAGCGGGCTGTCCTGCGCCGCCCCCGGCAGTCCGGCCAGATCGTCGACCCACCGCAACCACAGGGCCGCCGCCGTGTCGACGGCGGCGATGCCGTGTTCCGCGCACAACCGCAGCAGCTCCGCGCCGCCGAGCGCGGCCGGCTCCGGGTGCAGCACCAGCGTCATGCCGGTCGCCAGCGCGGGGAAGACGTCGCCGACGGACGCGTCGAACGACAGTGGCGGCACCATGAGCAGCTTCTGCCCGGCCGTGAACCCGTGCCGCTCGACGAACGCCCGCGTCAGGTTCAGCAGCGACTCGTGCTGCACGCCAACACCCTTGGGCGTGCCGGTGGAGCCGGACGTGTACACGGCATAGGCGAGCAGGCCGGGATGCCGTGCCACAGCTGGTGGTTCGGCAGCCGTGGCCGATGTGTCCTCATCGGACAGGACGACCGTCGCGCCGCAGTCGTCGAGAATGGCCCGCAACCGCAGTTCCGGCCAGCCGGGGTCGAGCGGGACGTAGTAGCCGCCGGCCTTGAGAATGCCGAGCAGTCCGACGATGGCGTCCGGGCCGGCCTTGAGCCGCAGCCCCACCGGTGTCTCGGGCCCGACACCACGCTCACGCAACGACACCGCCAACGCGTTGGCCCGCTGGTCGAGTTCCCGGTACGTGACGGTGTCGCCGGCCACGGTCAACACGGCAGGCGCGTCGGGCGTCACCCGTGCCTGAGCCTCGATAAGGTCCACGACGCTGTCGACATCGGGATAGATCGTCTCGGTGTCGTTGAGCCGTGCCAGCAGGCTCCGGTCATCCTCTGCGGACAGATCCAGTGAGGTGACCGGTGCGGCCGGGTGGTCGACCATCGCCGTGAGCATCGCCACGAAGTGCTCGCCGAGCCGCGCGATCGTCTCCTGGTCGAACAGCTCGGCGCTGTAGTCCAGGTTCACGGGCCAGGCGCCGGCACGTTCCCGCACCTGCAGCGTCAGGTCGAACCGACTGGTGGCGCGCCCGACGTCGATTGGCGTCACGGTCAGGCCGGGCCAGTCGATCGAGCCACCGATCCGGTTCTGCACCAACATCACCTGGAACAGCGGGTGGTAGGACAGGTCCCGCCGCGGCGCGACAGCAGCCGCGACCTGGTCGAACGAGACGTCCGCGTTGCTGAGCGCGGCGGCCGCCACCTCCCGAGCCCTGGTCAGCAACCCGGCCACGGTTGGTGCGCCGGACAGATCCACGCGAAGGGCCGTCGGTGTCACGAACATGCCGACCACGCCTTGCGTCTGAGTCGGCCGTCGTGTGGTGGCGGAGCCGACCACGACGTCGGTCGAGCTGCTGTACCGGCCCAGTAGCAGCCCGAACGCGGCGAGCAGGCCGGCGAACGTGGTGCAGCCGTGTGCCCGGCACAGCTCGCTGAACCTCGCCGCCAGCTCCGCCGGCACGGTGAGCATGTGGCTCGCACCCGTAACCCCACGAGACGCTATACGCGGCCGGTCGGTCGGGAGGTTCAGTACGGGTGGCGCCCCGTCGAGGGACTCCTTCCAGTACGCGAGCTGCTCGTCGCGTGCCCCGGCGTCGAGCTGGCCCTCCTGCCAGCGCACGTAGTCCGCGAAGTGCAGCGGTAGCTCGGCGAGTTCCTCGCCGCCGTAGTAGGACACCAGATCCGCGAACACCTGGTTCATGGAGTCGTAGTCGCAGATGATGTGATGCGCGGTGAGCAGCATCACGTGCTCGCTGGGTGAGCGCCGAATGAGTAGTAGCCGCAGCAACGGCGCGCGAGTGAGGTCGAACGGCCGGTCCACGCCCTCGGCCAGCAGGCCGTCCGGCTCGCCGGGCTCCTCGACCAGGGTGAAGTAGTCCTCTTCGGACAGCTCGGCGAGCGGGGCGACCCGCTGCTCCGGCACGCCGTCCTTCTCGACGACGTAGGTGCGCAGAGCCTCGTGCCGGCCCAACACCTTTCGCAACGCCTGGCGCAGCGTCGGGATGTCGAGGTCACCCGTCAGCCGCACTGTCGACAGCATCGCGTAGGCGCCCTGGTCGAGGCCGATGCGCTCGGTGAACCAGAGCCCGCGTTGCGCGCCGGACAGCGGCACGGGCTCGTCGGGGGAGCGGCGGGGTATGCGTGGTTCCTCGGCCAACTCGATGCCCCGCTGGGCGAGGAGGCGGGCCAGTAACCGGTCCCGGTCAGTCACGAGCTGGTTCCTTTCTCGATTCCACGTCGGGTAGCTCGACGTCGATGCCGCGTAGCCGGGGCCGCGTGTACGCGTAGCCGGCGACGGCGAGCATGAGCACACCGACGACGAGGAAGATCAGTGCGACGCCGCGCCCGTCACCGGTGCCGATGACCGCGCCGACCGATCCGGCGAGCGGACCGCCGTCGGCCATCAGGGGCTCGAACACCCCGTCCGACAGCGGGCCGATCAGCAGGTACGCCACCGGGGTCGCGGCGGTCACGAGCATCCGCACGGCGCCGAGCACCCGTCCGAGGAACGCTGGGTCCACTTTGGTCTGTATGAGCGTCGTGCACGCCGTGTTCATCAACGGCAGCGTGAACAGGAAGCACGGTGCGGCCACGGCGATCAGCCACGGCGACGGGTAGAGGCTGTGCAGGACCAGGAAAAACCCGCCGAGCACGAGTCCCAGGTAGACACCGTCGACCCGGCGCCTCGGCCCGCCCCAGGCGGCCATCACGAGGCTGCCGACGAACAGACCGCTCCCGCCGGCGGCCATCAGCACACCGAGCGTCGCCGGGCTGGAGAACGACAGGATCAGCGGCTGGACCAGCCCGCCGGCGATGGCGAACAGGAAGTTGAAGGCGCAGAACACGACCACGAGGTTGACGAGCCCTGGCCTGCCACCCAGGTAACGAAGCCCGGCCATGAACCCGCTCGGCGCCTTGTCGCTGGGCGCCGGCTGGACGGCGTCCTCCGGAAGCCGCGTCACCGCGAGCGTGCCGACGGCCACCGCCATGGACACGAGGTCGACGACCAGCACGCCGCGCAGTCCGACCAGCTGGAGCAGTGCGCCAGCGACGAGCGGAGCCGCGATCTGCACGCCCTGCGTGATCTGCATGAGCCCGTTGACGCGCCCGAGGTGCTTCTTCGGCACGAGCGACGGCACGAGCGCGGTGTAGGCGATGAGGTGGAAGGAGTTGCAGGCCGACGACAGTGCCGTCGTGAGGTAGATCGGCCACACGCTCAGGGAATCGGTGACCACCAGCGTCAGCAGGATCGCCGTCGCCACGCCGGCGCCGAGGTCGGCGGCGAGCATGATCCGCTTGCGGTCCCACCGGTCGGTGATGACGCCCGCGACCGGGGACACGAGGATCCCCGGCACGGCCGCGCAGAACTGGATCAGCACGAACTGCGTGACCGACCCCGTCCCGAGGTACACCCACACCCCGATGACGAACGCGCTGAGCGCCGACCCGATGACGGAGACGAGCTGGCCGCCCCAGATGATCCCGAACGTCCGCATCACTCACCCAGCAGCTTTCGCACCTCGTCGTCCGACAGCGACGCGATCTCCAGTCGCAGCGCCGCGATCGTCGTGACCTGGTCGGGTTCGGTGTGCAGGTCGGTGAGCACGTCCGCGAGGCCGGCGACCGTCGGCATGGCGAACATCCGGTGGATGGGCACGTCGACCGCGAACGCGTCACGCACCCTGGCCAGCACTTTCGCCGCCAGCAGGGAGTGGCCGCCGATGCGGAAGAAGTCGTCGTGGACGCCGATCCTGGGCTTCGCCAGCACCTCCGACCAGATGCCCGCGAGCACCTCCTCGACCGGGTTGCGGGGTGCCACCCAGGTCACCGTGGACGTGAACTCCGGCGCCGGTAGGGCACGCCGGTCGACCTTGCCGTTGGGGGTCAACGGGAACTCGTCCAGTGACATGATCCGCGCCGGCATCATGTACTCCGGCAACCTCCGGCGCAGGACGTGCTCGTCCGCCGCGCCGATGACGTACGCCACGAGCCGGACGTCCTGTCCCACACCGAACGTGGTGACCACGGCAGCCCGAACGTCCTCACAGGACAGCAGCGCCATCTCGATCTCGCCGAGCTCGATGCGGAAACCCCGCACCTTCACCTGGTGATCGGCCCGCCCGAGGAACTCCAGCAACCCGTCGGGTCGGAAGCGGGCCAGGTCACCGGTCGCGTAGAGCCGCGCTCCCGGCTCGCCGAACGGGTCCGGCACGAACCTGGCCGCCGTCAACGCCGGCTGCCCGTGGTAGCCGCGTGTTACGCCGAGCCCGCCGATGTGCAGCTCGCCGACCACGCCGATGGGTACCGGCTCGCCGCGTGGATCCAGGACGTACAGGCGGGTGTTGGCGATGGGTGGTCCGATGTGGACCTGCTCGTCGGCGACGATGCCGGCCGCACTCCACACCGTGGTCTCGGTCGGTCCGTACGCGTTCCACACCACGCCGCCATCCGCCAGGAGGGTTGCGGCAAGGTCCGGCGGGAACGCCTCGCCGCCGCAGATCCGCACCTGCAGGGATGCCGGCACGCCTCCCGCGGTCTCCAGCAGCCGCCACGTCGCCGGGGTCGCCTGCATGACCGTCGCCCCCGAGTCGATCAGCTGGCGTCTCAGTGCGGGCCCGTCCGACGCGTCCGCGACGACGATCACCCGCGCGCCAGCGACCAGCGGCACGAGCAGCTCCAGCACCGAGATGTCGAACGAGAGCGTGGTCACCGCCGCCAACCGGTCCTCCGGCTCCAGCGCCAGGACGTCCACAAAGGACGACAGCATGTTGACCACCGCCCGGTGGGGCACCCCGACACCCTTGGGTCGGCCGGTCGAACCCGACGTGTAGATGAGGTAGGCGAGGTGTTCGCCGGTCACCCTGGCGGCATCGGCTGGTTCCCCGTCGTCGGTGGGCCGCACGATGGTGCCACTGAAGTCGTTGGTGAGCTGGTCGTCCCGGTTCGTCAGCAGCACCGGCGCGCCGGAGTCCGCCAGCATGTAGGCCAACCGGTCGGCCGGCCACGACGGGTCGAGCGGCACGTACGCGCCACCCGCCGCCCAGACCGCGAGCAACGCCACGACCATCGCGGTCGAACGATCGACGTAGAGGCCGACGGGCGTTTCCGGTCCCACCCCACAGTCCCGCAACCGGCCGGCGAGCCGCTCGACCGCGGAGCCAAGTTCGGCAAAGGTCAGAGTGCCGTCCGGCCCGGTCAACGCGATCTCGGTCGAGGTGAAGTCGATCAGGTCCAACGCCGTGGTCGCGTCCGGCAGGTCCGTGCCGGAGTCGTTGAAGCCGTGCACGATCTGCCACCGCTCGACCCCGGTCACCGCCGTCAGCGCGGACACCGGCCGGTGCGGGTCGGCCGCCGCGGCGGACAAGAACGCGACGAGGTTGTCGGTCAACCGCGCGATGGTGGCCGCGTCGAACAGGTCCGTGTTGTACTCGACCGACATCAACAGCCCGTCCCGCATGATCTCGACCGCGAGCGTGATGTCCACCTTGGACACGCCGGGATCCGGGAGTATTCCTTCGCAGGCGATGTTCGGCAGGTCGAGGTCCAGCCGGGGCACGTTCTGCAGGATCAGCTGCGCCTGTGACAGCGGCGCGTGGCCGAGACTGCGTTGGGGCTGCAGCGCCTCGACGAGCCGTTCGAACGGGACCTCCGCATTGGACAGTCCGCCGAGCGTGACGTCCTTGGCCTGCCGCACGAGCGCCGCGAACGTCGGGTCGCCGGTCACGGACAGCCGCAGCGGCAACGTGTTCACGAAGAACCCGATCATCCGCTCGACGTCGGTGTCCGTGCGGCCCGCCACCGGCGTGCCGACCACGACGTCGTCCTGCCCGGCCAAGCGGCTGAGCTGCGCGCCGAACGCGGCCAGCAACACCATGAACAACGTGCCGCCGCACTCCCGCGCCATCCGTTCCAGCGACGTGGTGAACTCGGTGTCGAGCCGGGTCGAGTGCAGCGCTCCCCGGTAGGTCTGGACTGCCGGCCGCGGTCGGTCCGTCGGCAGTGTCAGCAGCTCCGGCGCGCCAGCCAGGTGTGTCCGCCAGTACTCGAGCTGCTCACGCGCCGCGTCCGTGCGCTGCCGCTCCCGTTGCCACGTGGTGAAGTCCGGGTACTGCAGCGCGAGGTCCGGCAGCGACTCGGCCTGGTACAGCGTGGTCAGCTCGCGGAGCAGCACCGACAGCGACCACGCGTCGGAGATGATGTGATGCAGGTTCAGCACCAGCACGTGGTCGTCCGGCCCGACGACCCCGAGTGCGGCGCGGAACAGCGGCCCGGTGGTCAGGTCGAAACCGCGTCGTGCCTGCGCGTCGATGAACTCGGCCACGTCGGTGACCGTGATGACCTCGAACTCGGCAGTCCCGGTCGGGGCGACCACCTGTACGGGTTCACCGCCCTGGTCGGGAAAGGTGGTCCGCAGCGACGCGTGCCGTGCCACAATGGTGTCCAAACAGGACCGCAGTGTTGGGGCGTCCAGCGGGCCGCGCAGCCGGAACGCCATCGGAATGCTGTACACGGGCAGGCCCGGCGCGAACTTGTCCAGGAACCACAACCGCTGCTGGCCGAACGACAGCGGGTACGCCTTCGGTGTGGCGGAACGCCGGCGCAGCGCCTCGGCGAGTAGTTGGCGCTTCCGT
The DNA here is from genome assembly GCF_036378875.1 of Actinophytocola sp. Classification (GTDB taxonomy): domain Bacteria; phylum Actinomycetota; class Actinomycetes; order Mycobacteriales; family Pseudonocardiaceae; genus Actinophytocola. The sequence continues at coordinate 19,205 of NZ_DASUVO010000159.1, read as the reverse complement.
CCCGGTGGCAGCTGGTCCGTCACGGCAACACCCTCCCCATTCGTGCGGTCGCCGCGCTGACCTGCGGCTGCAGGTGCGTTGGCACCCGGTCGCCGAACCGGTGGAGGTACGCGGCGACGTGGTCGTCGTCCAGTGACAGGAACGGGAAGTCGGTCGCCACCATGTGTCGGATCGCGAGCAGCGGCACCGGGCTGCGCAGCGGCCGGAACTTGGAGTTCCACAACCCCGCCTTGTCGGGCGGCCCGTCGTGGAACTCGCCGATCATGAGGCCGCGGGAGACGTAGGCCGGTTTCAGCATCCGCTGTGCGGCGTCGATGACCGGGTGCAGCTCCGGCCCGGCCAGGTCGGGGAACAGGATCAGGATGGTCTTGAACTGGGCGTTCGGCCCACCGGTGGGCGGCAGCTCGAGAAACCAGTCCCGGTAGTGTGCGACGGTGTTCGCGACCTGGCTCGCGTCGGCGGGCACTCCTTCGCACACGGCCATGTAGAAGGTGTTCCGCACGAGGGCCGACTCGGTGAACGGGCACACGTCGCCCTTGCGGCCCAGCTCGGGATGCGGCTGGCACAGGTATTTGTAGGCCCAGTCCACGATGGCACGTAACGGTTCTTCGGATAATCGCACGGCGTCCGGCAGCTCCCCGTCGAGGTCGCGTGGTTCGACGAGTGGGGGGATGTCGAGCGTCGGGTGGGTGAGCACGACTACGGAACCTGCCTTTTCGATCGGGTCGCCAGGAGCGCGGTCATCGCCATGGCGGCCACAGTGGACAGAGCGGCCAGTACGCGGTCCTGACGCCGCGCCCTGGCCAGCGCGTCGCCGTACGGGGTGGTGGTGTGCGCGATCATCGTGTAAAGCGGTGTCCACGCGTTCGGGAAGAGCTGGTGCAGTAGCAGGTCCGCCTTCTTGCGGGCGACGAACAGTGGGGAGCGCATGCCGTCCCGCAGTTCCAGGAAGTTCTGTTTGGACAGTTCGGCCAGCACGTCCGTGTGCGGGCGACGCAGCCGTTCGAACTCCCGCAACCCGGCCACGATGTCGCCGCCGGCCAGGCACTTGTCGAGCACGGAGCAGTCCTCGAACGCCGCGTTCATACCCTGTCCGTAGAACGGGTACACGGCATGTGCGGCATCGCCGATCAACACGACCTTGCCGTCGTGCTGCCACGGGTTGGTGCGGATGGTGACGAGGTTCCCGACCGGGTGGGCCAGGAACTGGTCGACGAGGTTCGGCACCAGTTCGGGCAGGTCCGAGAACTCGGCAGCACAGTGCGCCGCCACGCGGTCCGGTGTGGTCAGTTCGGCGAACGACCCCGGCCCCTCGAACGGGAGGAAGACGGTCGCGGTGAGTGTGCCGTCGTAGTTCGGGTGCGCGACCACGAGCCCGGTGCGGCCCGGCCAGAGATGCAGTGCCTCCAGGCGGGTCCGCTCGTGGTAGGGGATCGTGATCTCCTTGTAGCCCCAGTCCATGAACTCCTGGTAGAACTCGGCCCGCTCACCCTTCAGCAGGTGCCCGCGCACGGCGGAGAACGCGCCGTCCGCGCCGATCACCAGGTCCGCCTTCAGCTCCTGGACCTCACCGGCCGGGTTCGCGACCGTCACCGCCGGCAGTGCCTTGTCGAGGCCGGTCACCTTGTGCGCGAAGTCGAACCGGACGCCCTTCGCTTCCGCTTTGTCGATGAGTGCAGCGTTCAGCTCGTCCCGCAGGATCGAATGCAGGATCTGATGGTCCTCGGTGCCATAGGGATGGAACGACTGCGTCCCATCGGGAGCATGCACCATGCGGCCACGCATGGGCGTGGTCTTCGGCCACAGCACGTGGAGCAGCCCGACCTCGCGTAACGCCTGGATGCCACGTTGCGACATCCCGAGGTTGATCGACCGTCCCTCCGCTGTGGACTCTCGGGGATCCGGTCGCCGCTCGACGACCCGGACGCCATAGCCTCGGCGAGCCAGATAAATCGCGACGAGCGAGCCTGAAAGACCGGCACCAGCAACGATTACCTCTGTCATGATTCACAGTCCTCGATGAGGGTGCTCAGCAGCTTGTCGACCTCCGCGTCCGACAGCTCGTCCAGCTGGTCGAGCAGTGTCCTCGGCCTGTCCGCGATCGCGCCGGACCGTGTTTTCTCGACTGCCTCGGCGAGACCGGCGATCGTGGGCGCACCGAACAGCGTCGCGAGCGGTAGCGTCACCGACAGCTGTGTGCGAATCCGGGCGAGCAGCTGTGTGGCCGTCAGCGAATGCCCACCCATGGCGAAGAAGTCGTCGTGGACGCCGAGGTCCACAGCCGGCCCGAGACCCAACACCTCCCGCCACGCCAGCGAAAGCCGCCGCTCCACGTCGGTGCGAGGCGCGACCACCCGCATGCGGCTCGGCGCCCACACCGGTTCCGGCAGCGCGGACCGGTCCACCTTGCCGGTGGGTGTCCTCGGCACCGCGTCGATCGTCATGATCAGGCTCGGCACCATGTACTCCGGCAGCCGGGTCGCCAGCCACGGTCGCAGTTCGAGCGGTTCGAGGCGCGGTCCGGGCAGGACGTAACCGACGAGTCGCACGTCGGTGTCGCTGTGCCGCCAGGCCGTCACGACCGCGTCCCGCACCAGGTTGTGCTCCCGCAGCACGGACTCGATCTCGCCGAGCTCGATGCGGAACCCGCGAACCTTCACCTGGTTGTCGGCGCGGCCGAGGAACTCCAGCTCGCCGTCACGTAACCGCACGAGGTCACCGGTCGCGTACAGCCGGGTACCCGGGGTGGCGCTGAACGGGTTCGGCCGAAACCGCTCAGCGGTGAGCGACGGCCGGTTGTGGTAGCCACGCGCGACTCCCGCGCCACCGATGTACAACTCACCGAGCACACCCTCGGGCACGGGCCGCATGGCCGGGTCGAGGACGTGCAGCGTGGTGGCGCCGACCGGCCCACCCAACCGGATCGGCGCCAGTCCATGGGAGACGGTCCCGGCCGTGGAGTACACAGTGGTCTCGGTCGGGCCGTACGCGTTGATCAACCGGGTGTCACCGGACGTCAGCTCGGCGGCGAGTTCGCTGGTCAGCGCCTCGCCGCCGGTGACCCGCAGCCGCACGCCGGCCGGCACCCCGCCCGTTGCCACGAGCAGCCGCCACGCGGACGGCGTGCCCTGCACCACGGTCGCCCCGACCTCGACCAACCGCTGCCGCAGCACGTGCCCGTCGGACACCTCGGTCGCCGGCAGGATCGTGACCCGCGCGCCTCGAAGCAGGGGAGCGAACATCTCCACGATCGACACGTCGAACGACGGGCTGGAGATCGACCCGAGGTGGTCATCCGCACTGAGACCCAGCAGCTCGTCCATTGCGGACAGCAGGTTGTGCACACCGCCGTGCGTGAGCGTGACACCCTTCGGTCTGCCGGTGGAACCGGACGTGTAGAGCAGATAGGACAGGGTGTCCGGTCTCGCGGTCGGCTCCAGTGGTGTGGTGGGCCGCGTCGCCAGGTCGGCCGAGTCGAGGTTGATCACCGTTGGTGCGCCGGGGAGTTCGACACCAGCCGCGTCGTGCGTGACCAACACCGGGCAACCGGCGTCCGTGACCATCTTGGTGAGGCGGTCGACCGGCCAGCTCGGGTCCAACGGCAGGTAGCCGCCGCCGGCTCGCCACACGGCCAGGATGCCGGCCACGACGTGCCTGCCACGTTCGAGGCACAGCGCCACCGGGACGTCCGGACCAACCCCCTTGGCACGCAACAGGTGCGCGAGCCGGTTCGCGGTCTCGTCCAGCTCGCGGTAGGTGAACGTGCCGGACGCGTCGGACACCGCTGGCGCGTCACCGAAACGCGCGAGGTCGAACGTGACCTCGCCGGCCGGCGGGGTGGCCACGACCGCGCGAGTCGTGTCACCGAGCGGGATCTCGGCGATCGGCCGGTCCGGCTCGGCGAGCGCGTTCTCGAGCAGCGTCGCGTACAGGTCCGCGAAGCGCCGGACGCTGGTCTCGTCGAACAGGTCGGTGTCGTAGTTCCACTTGGCGTACCAGCCGTCCTGTCCAGGTACGACGGTCAGGAACAGGTCGAACTTCGAGCCGCCGTTGGGCAGCAGGCGCGGTGCGATCGTCAGGCCGTCCACAGTGATCGGTGCGGGCACCGGTTCGACCGCGAACATGACCTGAGCGACCGGCGCGTGCATGAGCGTCCGCTGCGGTGCCAACAGGTCGACGAGGTCCTCGAACGGCAGATCCTGGTTGGCGAGCGCACCGGCCACCGCCTCCGCGGTTTGCTTGTTCAGCTGCGCGAACGTCGTCCCCGGCGGGATCCGGGCCGGCAACGCGAGGGTGTTGGCCAGGAAGCCGACGAGGTGCTCGGTCTCGGGCCGGGTGCGGCCGGACACCGGGGTGGCGACGAGGAACTCCGTCAGCCCCGTCAGCCGGTGCAGCAATGCCTGGTAGACCGCGAGAAGCGTGCCGAACGACGCGTCCGCCACAGGTCCGAGGTTTCGGACCAGCTCTGCGCCACGCGCTGAGGCCGCCGACCGCGACCGATCGGTCGGCAGCGGCAACACGGTCGGGATACCGGCCAGCTCGGCCTGCCAGTACCGTGCGGCGCCGGCGAACGCGTTGGCCTCGACCTGTTCTCGTTGCCACACCGCGTAGTCCGGGTACTGGATGGCCGGCTCCGCGAGTGTCTCGCCGGCGTAACAGCGTGCCAGCTCGTCGAACAGGATGCCGCACGACCACCCGTCGACGACCGCGTGGTGCACGACCAGCAGGAGAAGGTGCTCGTCCGGGCCGACCGTGGCAAGCCCGGCCCGGACGAGCGGTCCGGTGGCGAGATCGAACGGCTGGCGCACCAGCATGTCTATTGTGGACTCGACGATGTCCGGCAGGGGTACGTCGACATGCGACACCACCACCTGGGCCGGTAGACCATCGGTGGCGGTGAACGTCGTGCGTAACGCCTCGTGCCGGTTGACCACGGACGTGAGTGCCCACGCGAGCCGGGACTTGTCCAGCGGTCCGGTCAGCCGCACGTGCCAGCCGATGTTGTATGCCGGGCTGCCCGGGATCAGCTGGTCCAGCAGCCACAGCCGGCGCTGTCCGGACGAGGTGGGAAAGACGAACGAGTCGGTGTTCACGACTGACCTTCCGGGGCAGGGCCGCGGCGGTCCACGGCGACGAAACGGAACTCCGCGGTGTACCTGGCGCCGGCGGCGTCGGTGAGCCACAACTCGTCCGGACCGGGCAGCATCTCGCCGATGCTCATGTGCCCATCCGGCTCCTCGCGGTCCAGCGCGCGGATCGCGTGCGCGAACTGCTCGACCGACGGCAGGTTCTCGAGGTCGACGTAGAACGGCTTGAACTCCACCGGGCTCTTCACGAACACGAACCGCGGCAGTCCCGTGGCGCGCCGCCATTTCTGCGCGCGGAGGTACCGGGTCGGCTCGTCCGCCGCGAACGCGAACGACAGGTCCCGGGACGGCAGCCGCCAGTTCTCCCGGCTGACCACGAGCTTGTCGATCGTCACACGCGGGGTGTGCGGTGCCGCCGGCAGTGGCCGGAAGTGCTGCACCAGCTGACCCATCAGCTGCTCGCTCACCAGTTCGACGAGATCCATCCGCACGTGGCCGGACCGGTCGTGGGCCACCAGTCGACCGTCTGTTTCGGACACCAGTAGGTCCGCGACCAGCGTCGCCCCAACGAGGTCCGGTCCGCAGGCGTCGTGCGCGGACACCACGCGGAGGTCGGTCGGCTGGACGAGCGCGTCGGCGAGCCGCTGCGGTGTGCCGCCCTCCTCACGGGTCGCGGCGAGCACGATCCGCGGACCGGCGAGATCGTGGGCCATGGCGGTGTGCAGTTCGGCGGCGTTCGGGTGTTGCGACACGAACAGCGCCGATCGCATGGTGTTCACACCCGCGTGCAGCTCGCCGAGAACCCACTGGAAGTCGCCGGCATGAATGGCCGCCACGTCCCGGGCCGCGATCATGACGTCGGGGCTGTGCTGGACAGCGCTACGCCACCCCGGCCTGGGTGCCGCGAACGCCGAGGACACCTTGTCCCGCACGCCATCCGCACTCACGCTGACCCGGCGCTGCGTGAGATCGACCTGCAGGATGGCGGCCCAGCGTTCCTGCAGTGCCGTCGTCAGCCGACCGATGACCCGCTTGTCGAGCCGGAAGATGATGTCGTTGGCCCACAACCAGAAGTCGGCGAGCCGGACGGTCGGTTCGCCGCGCGAGCGAAACGTGTCCCGCAACGCTCGCCGGAACAGCGCGGCGCCGGCCGAGGTGAACCAGCGAGCGCTCTCCAGCATCAGCGACAGGGGCGGCATGAGTGTCGCGAGCAGGTCCGGCCCGATCACGACGTCGAGATCACGCCGACACTCCTCGTACACGAGCGTGCGTCCGGCGTAGAACTTGCCGGGTCGGCGTACGGCCGCGGTCCCGGTGTGCCGGGTGAACACGTCCTGGAGCGCGGCCGTCGCGCTGGTGAGCCGATCCGGATCCCCGACGGCGTCCGCCACTGCCTGGCGGCCTGCCTCCAGTTCGTCGAGCGCGGCGAGCGCGGGTTCACGCACAGCGGGGTCGTCGATCCTGACCAGCTGCTCCCACAATGTCCGCTGCGGCACCAGTTCGGCGGGCGACACCTCGAAGCTCCACGCGATCCGCCGCTCGTCCTTCAGACGTGCCAGGACGGCGAGGACGTCCACCCCAGGCAGGGCGGCGGCGATCTCGTGCGCGGTTCGGACGCCGTCGACCGCACGAAGCACGGCGGCGTCGTCGTCCGGCAACTCGACCGGAGCCTGGAGCGGGACGTGGAGGAGGTTGCCGTCGATCCCGACGAACGGCATTCGCCGCGGTGTCGCCCACGGCAATGCGTCTGGTGTGGACAGTGCGCGAGCGAGTTCGTGCACCGCCCAGTTCTCCAGGTACACGGTCCGCTGCGCGAGGAGGTCCGGCCCCGGCCGTACCTCCAGGGCGCGGGCATTGTCGGTGACACGTGCCCACCCGACCGGCCCGAAGAAGCCGATCGTGTCGTTCTTGGTGGTGTACCGCTGGAGGTAGCTGGTGACGAGCGCGATCCACTGCCGGTACTGGGAGTTGCGCCGCGGTGCCTCGGTGTTGGCCAGCGAGTCGACGGCCGTGTGGAGTGCCCGCGGGTTCTGCCAGGCCACCGCCTCACGGAATTTGGGATCGCGGGCCACATCTCGCAGCGCCACCCCGACGTGCTCGGCGCCCGCGGCGAAAGCGGTGGCATAGGCCGCCCGCGCGTCGTCGAGCGCGGCCGCGGCGGCCAGCAGGTCCTCGACGTGGGGTCGTTGCCCGAGGTAGGGGCCCACTTCGCCGAGCCGTCCCTTGCAGATCAGCTTGGACCCTTTACGCAACGCGGGCTTCGCGTCGGCGGGCGCGGTCACCAACTCGGCCTTGATGCCGTCGAGGACGGCGCTCCGATACGCGTGGAACTCCTGCTCACAGGCCAGGACGTGCGCGGCTGCCTCGGCACAGTCCGGACTGGCGAGGTCGAGCATGGGGGCGATGTCGAAACCTGTGCCCCGAAGCTCGACCCACCGCCACAGCGCCCAGTTGCGGTCCGACGCCGCCGCCAGGTGTGCGGGAGGTCCGGCCCGATACGCGGCTCGATCACGCCGCACGATCCCGTTGGTGGCGGGTGTCGTCGCTGTGGCAACGGATTCGGCGAGTGCGGCGAGCGTGCCGGCCCGGTAGATCTCCTTGAGCGGCACCTCGACACCGAACGTGTCCCGGATCCGGAACGTGAGCCGCATGGCAAGCAACGAGTTGCCGCCGAGATCGAAGAAGTCGTCACCAGCCCCGATGTCGTCGACGCCGAGCAACGCACACCAGACAGCGGCCATCCGCCGCTGTCCATCCGTGACCAGCGGAAGGCGTTCACTGTCCACAGTGGTCATGGGTGCCGGAAGGTTGGCCCGATCGACCTTTCCACTGGCGTTCAACGGAAGTCGAGGAAGCACCTGGTAGATCGCGGGCCGCAGGTACTCGGGCAGGGCGGCGGCGACATGCGTACGCACGTTGGTGAGTTCGAGTGTTCCTGCGGTGGGAGCGAGGTAGGCAACCAGCTGGCGCATGTCGTCGCGACCGCGCACCACGACGGCGGCGTCCCTGACCTGCGGATGCGTGCGCAGCACCGCTTCCGTCTCGCCGGGCTCGACCAGGAACCCGCGAACCTTGACCTGGTTGTCCACCCGCCCGAGGAACTCGAGCGTGCCGTCGGCCCGCCACCGCGCGCGGTCACCGGTGCGGTACATGCGTGACCCGGGCGGGCCGAAGGGATCGGGCAGGAACTTGGCGGCGGTGAGAGCGGGCCGGTTGAGGTACCCGCGAGCAACGCCGTCGCCACCGGAGTACAGCTCGCCGACAGCGCCGATCGGCACTGGTCGCAGGTCGTCGTCCAGCACGTGGACGGTGGTCTGTTGAATCGGCCGCCCGATCGGCGTGGAGGTTCCGAGATCATCCGGCCCACGCATGATGTGGCAGCTGGTGAACGTGGTGTTCTCGGTAGGCCCGTAGCCGTTGACGACCGGCTTCCCACCCCGAGCCGAGAGAGCGGCACGGACCGCGTCGGGCGCGAGCACGTCCCCACCCGCCAACAACTGGTCCACTTCGGACAACGTGCTGACGTCGTACTCGACGAGTTGGTGGAACAACCCCGCGGTCAACCACAGCACGCTGACGTCGTGCTCCTTGAGGAGTGTGGCGAGGACGGGCGGATCGAGCGGTCCGGGCGGCGCCGGCACGACCCGGGCGCCGGTGAGCAACGCACCCCAGATCTCGAACGTGGTGACGTCGAACGAGGGAGCGGAGGCGTGCAGAAAGGTCTGTCCTGGGCCGACCTGGGCGTAGTTGGGTTCGCTGACGAGCCGAACCACCCCACGATGCGGCACGGCAACACCTTTGGGCGTCCCGGTGGACCCCGAGGTGTAGTTGAGGTACGCGAGGCTGTCGGCCCGGGCAGGACAAGCGACTGGTGGTGCGGCAGGCAGTTCGTCGATGTTCATGACGTCGACCGCCCAGTCCCCGCCGTCCGCGATGATCACCGTGGCGCCGGAGTCGGCAAGCATGACGGCGTTGCGAGCCGGCGGGTGGCTGGCGTCAATGGGCAGGTAGGCGGCCCCAGCCTTGAGCACACCGAGGAAGGCGGTAATCATCCGAGCGCCACGCGGCAACGCGACTGCCACTGTCTCTTCGAGACCGACGCCACGCCGCCGGAGGGCAGCGGAAATGCGATCGGCACGCTCGGCGAGATCGGCGTAACTCAGCCAGACGTCACCATCCAGGACGGCATCGGCATGCGGATTCCGCCGAACCTGCAGGTCGAACAGCTCCGGAATGGTGGCATCCCGCGGATAGTCCCGATGCTCGCCGGAAACGAGCCGCGTCATCTCCGCGTCGGGCGCGATCGTCAACCCCGCAACCCTCCGAAGTGGACTCCGCGAGAGCTGGACCAGGGCGGAACGCAGGTGTCCGGCGAGCACGTCAGCCTCAGCGCGGCTGTACCGGTCGTCAGTGATCGTGACGTTCAGTACTGGCTCGGCGAAGGCGTAGACGGTGAGCGGATAGGCAAGCCGGCGATGCAGTGTGACTGACCGGTCCGTCCAACGTGGATTCTCCCGACGCAGGAGCGTCTCCAGATCCTGCCGCTCGAAGAGCACGAGGCTGGAGAGGAGATCGGTGGTGCCAGCACAGCGCTGGATCTCGGCAAGCGGGGTGAGCTGATGATCGCGGACCGACACGGCCGCACGCCGAACCTCCCGCAACCACTCCCCGACGGACAACGTCCGATCAACGATGACCCGAAGAGGAACGGTGGCGAGCAACATGCCGATGATGCTGTTCGCTTCGGGCACGGACCCATGCCGCACGGAACGAGTAACACCAAGCACGACGTCATCGGTCCCGGCGTGGGCCGCGAGCACAAGCCCCCAAGCGGCAAGGACGATCGTGTTGAGGGTGACGCTCTCGGCGTCAGCAACCCGCTGCAGGGCAAGAGTTTCCTCGGCGGACAACGAGAACCGAACAACCTCACCGGCCCGCCCGGCGGCCAACCCACCGCCGGCGTCAGCACTCTTCCCAAAGGGCAGTGGCGTAGCACCGCTCACCCCGGCGAGATGCGAGGCCCAGAACAAGCGATCCTGCTCAGCGGCATGCCCGCCGACCTGGTTACGCCGAACGTACCACTCGACGAACTCCCGATAACGACCCCGAACAGGAAACAGAGGCCGCCCTTCATAGTCACTGTCAACCTCGAGAAGCAACATCGCGAGCGAACGCCCATCAAGCACAGCATGGTGAAGCGACACGACGACGATCACATCGCCCTGACCGCCCTCGTCGGCCCCACCCGCATCGCGAACGACCACGCTGCCACCAGCCCCACCGGAGCCGGCGTCGCTGGAGGGGGTGCTTTCGGAGGTGGCTTCGCCGGTGGTGTTGCTGGGGGAGGTGCCATTGGAGGTGGCCTCGCCGGAACCGGCCTCGCCGGAACCGGCCTCGCCGGAGGCGGCGCCATCGAGGCAGGTCCCACCGGAGCTGTTCTGGCCAGCTTCTCCTCTTGTCGTTCCGGTCCGTTGAGTTTCGCCCAGGCTGGTGTCACTCGATCGGGGGGCGTCCTGCCTCGGACTGCTTGGGGCACGGTCCAGGACCGTGACTCGGACTAGTGGTGGTTCGTCGAAGGGGAAGCCGCGGAGTCGGTCTGTGGTGAGGAAGTCCGGCAGGTTGTCGGTGCGGACGGAGAAGTCGAGGGTTGCCGCTGGGTGCACCACCTGTGTCGGGTCGGCGTCGCCTGCGAGTTGGAAGCCGGTGCGCAGGATTGGGTGTCGCGCGACTGCGCGTTCCCATGCTGCGCGGTACCTGGTCACGTCCAGGTTCGGCCACCGGATGACGCACTGGACGACGTCGATGCCCGCATCCGGAAGACGCAGCCCGTTGAAGAGCATCCCCTGCTGTAGCGGTAGCGCGGGATAGCTGGTCTCTGGGCTTGCGGCTGTTTTTGGGTGCACGAAACCTCCAACGCATCCCGCTGGAATGCGAGGTCGTCAAAAACCGCGACAAGTGCCTGGCGGCAATTGTCGCGTCTTTGTTTTCGGTTCGGTGCGGCGGCGCCCGAGATTGTGGCAATACCTGGTCGAGGGCATGCGAGAGCCTCAATCAGGTAACGGAAGACCCCAGACAGAGGTGTTCAGCGGGTGCCGGCCGTCACGGCTTCCCGGTTATGCGGAGAGGTACTCCCTAACGCTACGTGGCCGCATATCGGTCCAGACCCGGTCGATGTGCTCGAGACAGTGGGTACGGGCACCCTCGGTGCCCTCCGCGTGCCATCCCGGTGGCAGCTCTTGTTCGACGGGCCAAATGGAGTACTGCTCTTCGTCGTTGACCACCACCCGATAGTGGCTACCGTCGACCTCGCTCATATTCCACGCGCCTTTCCTGCCATGCCCACTCAGGAAAGGACGCTACCTGCGCCGCAGACACGGGCGAATCGCCCGAACGGACCCAAGCGACCGTCCGGGACGGACCATCAAGAGTAATTCGATTACGGACGGGCATGATCCGGATACGGGGCGCAGAATGCTTTCTTTTTGCGAATGGCCGCGAGATTCGGGGAAAGAATTGCGGTTACTCGTTACCGCTGGGCAGGGGCCAGAACATTGTCACAGTGGTGCCGCCGGTGGTCGGGTTGATCGTCGCGGTCTTCGTCAGGCCTCGGATGAGCGACAGTCCGCGGCCGCGTAGACCGCCGCCCGGTTGAGGCGGCTTCCACTTTCCGTAGTCGGTGACCGTGACGACGACCCTCGCCGAGGCGTCGTCGACCTGTGCCTTGACTTCCAGCAGGCCTTGGGTCTGGTCGCGGTAGGCGTGCTCGACGGTGTTCGCCATCGCCTCGTAGCTCGCGAGCACGAGCGCCTCGGTGTCTTCCTCGGGAAGCCCGGCCCGGACGGCCCACTCGGCAAGAGCGTGACGTAAGCCGGCGAGCCGGCCGGGCACAGCGGGAACCCGGAAGTGCAGGTCCCCCTCTGGGACGCTGTCCAGGTCCTGCTGCCCCAGGTTCACGGCCGAAGCTCCCAACTTTCAGCCTCCGGTCTCCACTCGCTCGACCGGCGCGGTCATTCAGTCGGCAGCCAGTGCCTCGTCGCGAGTGTGGTAGATCGAGATCTCTTCGGTCATCCCTGTCAGTTCCATCGGACGGAAGGTGGCACTGCCGGTAGCGACGATCCGGAACCGAATGTTGCCCTGGGCCTGCTGGTGGCAGCCGATGAGCACCGCCATGCCGGCGGAGGCGAGGAAGTCGACCTTGCTCAGGTCCACGACCAACGTCCCGGGCTTCTGCTCCATGGCGGCGTTGATGGACTCGCCGAGCTGTGGGGCGGTGGCCAGATCAATCTCCCCGGCCACGTTCAGCACGACGGCTTCGCCATGCGGTTCCACCAGGACGGACAGTCCGGACGGGGCGGGCTGCTTGGGCCCGGTGTCTTGAAACGGCTCTGAACTCACCACGCCATCATCCCGCATGTCGCAACCCGACGTGTCGGCCCCAAGGGGGGCGCATAGACCAGTGGCGGGCAACTGCCCCTTGAGTCCACTACGGACCTCCTCGTTGAGTCACGACTCACTGACGCCGATGCCAACACCGGCGCGTCGCTTGGTGTATCCCGTTCCTCCTCGCTTCAAACCTCCGTGGGACAACAAAATGTGCTTCCTGCCACAGCGGACTGCCGCCGCGAAGTCGTTGCGCCGTTGCGTAATCGCGCTGTGACCAGTGGTGAAATCCTGGTAGAGAACGGGGTCGTCTGCAACACAGCGTTATGACCCCACTACACGTGAAGCCGCCATCACGCGCTCGGTCTGTCTCCCAGATCGACACGTGTTTGGTGCTCTCGGCGGTGAGTTCCGAGCGGTCCCAGTCCGCCCAGCGGTACTTCAGGCTCATCCCGGCGATGCGTGCCATGAGGTCCATCTCGGGACGGTGTCCTGCCAGGGCGATAGGTGACGCAGGTCCGGCAGGCCCACCTCGACGAGTAACAGCCCGCCCGGCCGCAGGTGCGCGGCCTTGCCCGCGATCCGCGCCGCCATGGCACGGCTCAGCTCGATGCCGCTCACCGGCACACCGCGAGCGGCCAGGGGCGCGGCGATTCGCCCGGTCCCGACGGCGAACTCGAGTACCGGGCCGTCGGCCAGGTCTTCGAGGACATCCACCGCGGCCGTCACCACCTCAGGCGCCGCACGGGGCGTCGTAGCCCGTGGCCACGCTCTCGGGGAACCAGCCGTCCGCCGGGTCATCTCCCGCGTTCGCCTCACCGATCACGGTCGCCGACGCTACGCCCGCGACCGTGCGCTCCTCACTCCATTTCGACGCCCGGTAAAGCCACGACACCCAGTCCGCCCGTCCTCGCCCCGATCACGAGGTCGGCTCCCAGCCATCGGCCAACAACCGCATCCAGACCGCCGAACGGGCGATCGAACCAGCCCAACACGTGAGCACGTTCGGCGACCAGCGCACCCAACGCCCCCTTCCCGCCGTTGTTCGTCGATCTCGTCGGGCCGGCCCACGATCAACACCAGCCCGTCTCGCAGCCTGGCCAGGTGTGTCACATCCGATCGTGACGGGTCACCTCTCCTTCCAAGGTTGACGGTGAGCGAGTCGCCGTGGGGTCAGGCGGTCAGCAGGCGCACCACCTCCTCCGCGGCCTGCGTGGTGCTCGCCGGGTTCTGGCCCGTCACCAGGCGGTCCGCCACCGAGACATGGCGTTCGAAGTTCGGCGCGGCGACGTGTTTGGCGCCGCGGTCTTCCAGCGCGGTCTGCAGGAGGAACGGCACGACCCCGGTCAGGTGGACAGCCTGTTCTTCCGCGTTCGTGAAGGCCGAGACCTCCTTGCCCTCCACGAGGTAGGTGCCGTCCGACAACGTCAGGTTGACCAGTGCGGCCGGGCCGTGGCAGACAGCGCCGACCACACCACCCGCTTCGTAGATGTCGCGGCCCAGGCGAGCGAGGGCGGTGTCGTTCGGGAAGTCCCACATGGTGCCGTGGCCGCCGACGTAGAAGATGGCGTTGTAGCCGACGGCGTCGACCTCAGCCGCGTGTCGTGTCACGCCCAGTTCGGGGAGATCCACGAACTCCCGTTGCGTCGGGTCCTCCGCGTCGTAGCCGTCCATCGGTGGGCGCCCACCCCGCACGCTCGCCAGGTCGACCGCGTAGCCCGCGTCCCGGAAGACGCGCCAGGAATGCGCGGCCTCGGGCACGTAGAAACCGGTCGGGCGGACGCCGCCCAGGTCATCGTGGCTGGTCAGAGCCATCAGGATTGCGTTCATGAGGACAGGTTGCCATGTCGGAGCCATCGAGCACCAATAGAACTTACGTGGCGTATCATCAGTTTTCTGATGACATCACTTGACCTGTACCGCACGTTCCTCACCGTGCACCGCGCCGGCTCCATCACCGCGGCCGCGCAGCTGCTCGGCCTGTCCCAGCCTGCCGTCACGGCGCAGCTCAAGGCCCTCGAGAAGAGCGTCAGGAAGCCCCTGTTCCACCGGCACGCCCGTGGCGTCACCACCACTGCGGCCGGCGAGGACCTGGCGCGCAGGCTGGCCGGTCCGCTCGACGACCTCGCAGCGGCGGTAGGCGACTTCGTGGGTGGCAAGGTCGCGCTGCACGTCGGCGGCCCTGCCGAGTTCCTCAGCGTGAAGGTGGTGCCGGCACTGGCGGAACTGCCGGACACCGCCCTGCGCGTCACCTTCGGGATGCCGGACGAGCTACTCGACGCGCTGGTCAAAGGTGGCCTGGACCTGGTGATCTCCGGGGCGAGACCGCGCGTTCGCGGCGTCACCGCCGAACCTCTTTACGTCGAGGAACTCACCGTCGTCGCCGCGGACCGTTGGCACTATCCGGACACCTCCGGCGTCCTCGGCGACGCGCCATGGGTGGCGTATGCCGAGGACCTGCCGCTCATTCGCCGCTACTGGCACACGGTCTACAAGACACCGCCCACGGGCAGCGCGGTCGTCGTGGTCCCTGACCTGCGGGCGGTGCTGGCCGCGACCATCGCCGGGGCGGGTGTGACCGTGCTGCCGAGATACCTGTGCGAGTACGAGCTCGCGACCGGTGCCCTCCGTGAGGTGATCATCCGGGGTGAACTGCCCACCAACACGATCTACCTGGCCGTGCGCGCGGGTGCCCTCGCCGAACCGCACATCGCGCGGGCGCGGGACCTCCTCGTGGCACGCGCGGCGGAGTGGTGACCGTACGTAGACTGCCGAGGCGTGCCGAAGCCCTCCGCGGCCGAGTTGGCCGCCGCGCATACGAAGACCGTGCCGGACGTGGTCGCGCCCGGACTGTCGGTGCTGTTCTGCGGCATCAACCCCGGCCTGTACTCGGCGGCGACCGGCCACCACTTCGCCCGGCCGGGTAACCGGTTCTGGCCCGCGCTCCACCAGTCCGGCTTCACCCCGCGCCAGTTCAGCCCCGCCGAGCAGGACGAGCTGCTCACCCACGGGTTGGGCGTGACCAACATCGCCGCCCGCGCCACCGCCCGCGCCGACGAGCTCACCCGTGACGAACTGCGCGCCGGCGCGCGGAGGTTGACCGCACTGGTGACCCGGTACGCGCCGGCCTTCGTCGCCGTCGTCGGCATCTCCGCCTACAGAACGGCGTTCGACCGTCCGAAGGCGGCCATGGGTGAGCAGGACGAGCGGCTCGCCGGTGCGCGGTTGTGGTTGCTGCCCAACCCGAGCGGGCTCAACGCCCACTATCAGCCGCCCGCCCTGGCCGCGGCGTTCCGCGAGCTGCGCGCCGCGGCCCAGGAGGATCAGGCGCCGACGTAGGCCGCCAGGTGCTCGCCGGTGACGGTGGAGCGGGCGGCGACGAGGTCGGCCGGAGTGCCCTCGAAGACGATCCGGCCACCGTCGTGCCCGGCGCCGGGGCCGAGGTCGATGATCCAGTCGGCGTGCGCCATGACGGCCTGGTGGTGCTCGATGACGATGACCGACTTGCCGGCGTCCACGAGCCGGTCGAGCAGGCCGAGCAGGTGCTCGACGTCGGCGAGGTGCAGGCCCGTGGTCGGCTCGTCGAGGACGTAGACGCCGCCCTTCTCGGCCATGTGGGTGGCCAGCTTGAGCCGCTGCCGTTCACCGCCGGACAGCGTCGTCAACGGCTGGCCGAGGCTCAGGTACCCGAGTCCGACGTCGGCGAGCCGGCTGAGGATGGCGTGCGCGGGCGGCGTGCGTGCCTCGCCAGCACCGAAGAACTCCTCGGCCTCGGTCACCGGCATCCCGAGCACCTCGGCGATGTTCCGGCCGCCCAGCGAGTACTCCAGCACCGACGCCTGGAACCGCTTACCTTCGCACTCCTCGCAGGTCGTGGCGACGGTCTCCATGATCCCCAGCTCGGTGTAGATCACACCGGCGCCGTTGCAGGTCGGGCACGCGCCCTCGGAGTTGGCGCTGAACAGCGCCGGCTTCACGCCGTTGGCCTTGGCGAACGCCTTGCGGATCGGCTCGAGCAGACCGGTGTAGGTCGCCGGGTTGCTCCGTCGCGAGCCGCGGATCGCGCCCTGGTCGACCACCACCACGCCGTCGCGGCCGGCGACCGAGCCGTGGATCAGTGAGCTCTTGCCGGAGCCTGCCACGCCGGTGACCACGCACAACACGCCGAGCGGGATGTCGACGTCGACGTCACGCAGGTTGTGGGTCGACGCGCCGCGCACCTCGAGCGCGTCGGTGGACGTCCGCACCGAGTCCTTGATGGTGGCCCGGTCGTCGAGGTGGCGGCCGGTGATGGTGCCGCTCTTCCGCAGTCCTTCGAGGCTGCCCTCGAAACAGACGGTGCCGCCCGCCGTGCCGGCGCCGGGGCCGAGGTCGACGACGTGGTCCGCGATCGCGATCGTCTCCGGCTTGTGCTCGACGACGAGCACGGTGTTGCCCTTGTTCCGCAGCTGCGTCAGCAGGTCGTTCATCCGCTGGATGTCGTGGGGGTGCAGACCGATCGTCGGCTCGTCGAAGACGTACGTGACGTCCGTGAGCGACGAGCCGAGGTGGCGGATCATCTTGGTGCGCTGCGCCTCGCCGCCGGACAGGGTGCCCGCCGGCCGGTCGAGCGAGAGGTAACCCAGGCCGATGTCCGCGAACGAGTCGAGGAGGTGTTGCAGCCCTTTGAGCAGCGGTGCCGCCGCGGGCAGCTTGAGGGCCCTGACCCAGCCGGCCAGGTCGCTGATCTGCATCGCGCAGAGGTCGGCGATGTTCTTGCCCTTGATCTTCGACGACAGGGCCTCCGCGCTCAGCCGTGTGCCGTCGCAGTCGGGACAGATCGTGAACGTCACCGCTCGCTCCACGAAGGCGCGGATGTGCGGTTGCATCGCGTCGACGTCCTTGGACAGGAACGACTTCTGGATCTGTGGGATCAGCCCCGCGTACGTCAGGTTGATCCCGTCGACCTTGATCTTGGTCGGCTCCTGGTACAGCAGCGCGTGCAGTTCCTTCTTGTTGAACTTGCGGATCGGCTTGTCCGGGTCGAAGTAGCCGGCGCTGCGATAGATGCGGCCGTACCAGCCCTCCATGCTGTAGCCGGGGATCGTGAGCGCGCCCTCGTTGAGCGACTTGCTGTCGTCGTACAGCGCGGTCAGGTCGATGTCGCTCACCGAGCCCATGCCTTCGCAGCGCGCGCACATGCCGCCGTGGTAGACGGCGTTGCGCACCGTGACCCGCTCGCCCTTGCCCTTGTCGACGGTCATCGACCCGCTCGCGGTGCGCTTCGGAACGTTGAACGAGTAGGCGGT
Source organism: Actinophytocola sp. (assembly GCF_036378875.1). Classification (GTDB taxonomy): domain Bacteria; phylum Actinomycetota; class Actinomycetes; order Mycobacteriales; family Pseudonocardiaceae; genus Actinophytocola. Next base: position 1,450 of record NZ_DASUVO010000159.1, on the reverse strand, counting down.
CGGCGGCCCGATGTGCGGCTTCCCGAGCCTGCTGAACAGGATGCGCAGCATCGCGTTGGCGTCGGTCGCGGTGCCGACGGTGGAGCGGGGGTTGGCGCCCATCCGCTCCTGGTTCACGATGATCGCCGTCGTCAGCCCTTCCAGCAGGTCGACGTCGGGCCGCGCCAGCGTCGGCATGAAGCCCTGCAGGAAGGCGCTGTAGGTCTCGTTGATCATCCGCTGCGACTCCGCGGCGATCGTGTCGAAGACCAGGGAGCTCTTGCCAGAGCCGGAGACGCCGGTGAACACCGTCAGCCTGCGTTTCGGGATCTCGATACTGACGTCCTTGAGGTTGTTCTCGCGGGCGCCGTGCACGCGGATCAGGTCATGGCTGTCGGCGATGTGCGGCGAGGGCGTGTTCGTCCTCATGGCCGTGCTCATCGTGTCTCCATCTGTTTCAAGCGCGGCTCAGCGCTGTTCCATGATGCGGATCATGTTGCCCGAGGGGTCGCGGAAGGCGCAGTCGCGGACGCCGTAGGGCTGCTCGGTCGGCTCCTGGACGACCTCGGCGTCGCTCGCCTGCAGCCGCTCGAAGGTCCCGTCGAGGTCCTTGGTGGCCAGGTTGATGCTGGCGAACGTGTCCTTGGCCATCATCTCGGTGATGGTGCGGCGCTCGTCGTCGGTGAGGCCGGGGGTGGCGGCCGGCGGGTACAGGACGATGGACGTGCCGGGCTGGGTGGCTGGGCCGACCGTGATCCAGTGCATCCCCTGGTAGCCGACGTCGTTGCGGACCTCGAAGCCGAGCGTGTCGCGGTAGAAGGCCACGGCGGCCTCGGGGTCGTTGTGGGGGAGGTAGGTCTGGGCAATGGTGATTTCCATGGCGGTCACGTTAGGTGCGGCTCGGCGCCCGCGCTTCTCGATTCCTGATCGGTCTGGTCACCTGTTTCGCCACGCACGGCGGCATGCCCACCGTCGCCTCGGCCGCCTGGTCCCGGTAGACGCTGGGCGGCACCCCGACCAGCTCGGTGAAGCGGGTGCTGAAGGTCCCCAGTGACGAGCAGCCGACCGTGAAACAGACCTCGGTGACGCTGAGGTCACCACGACGCAGCAGCGCCATCGCCCGCTCGATGCGCCGCGTCATCAGATAGGAGTACGGCGACTCACCGAAGGCGAGCTTGAACTGCCGGCTGAGGTGCCCGGCCGACATGTTCACGCCGCGGGCGAGCGCCTCGACGTCCAGCGGCTGCGCGTACTCGCGGTCCATCCGGTCGCGTACGCGGCGCAGCCGCGCGAGGTCGCTCAGGTGCGCGGCGGGGTCGCTGGTCACCTGCGGGATCGTGCCATGTCGCACCGGAGCTCGTCTACCGAGCGCCGCTTCGCCACCGCCGGGAACTGATCATCGGATCGTGGCCCCCCGCTGCGGGGTGCCACGATCGCGTCGGTGACCAGCAGAACCCCACCGCCCCCGCGG
>NZ_DASUVO010000158.1:0-2868 GCF_036378875.1 Actinophytocola sp. | reverse complement strand
CTGAGTCCGAAGTGGACACGTCCGAAGGCTGTTCACCCGGGTTGATCATGAGTTCCCAACGGCGATGGTTGCCCGTGCCCACGACGAACGTGCTGGGCCGGTGAGGCGGACTCGGTCGACGCCATCGCGCCCGACGTCAGTCCTGGCACCTCGTTGTTCGCCGCTTTCGTCCGGGAGGTGGTGACCGAGATGACCGTGAAGGCGGGCCAGAAGTGCACCGCCATCCGCCGAGTCCTGGTGCCCGCCGAGTTCGAGACGACCGCGCTGGACGCCATCTCGGCCGAGCTGTCCACAGTGGTCATCGGCAACCCGGCTTCCGACGGCGCCCGATCCGAGGAAGGGCGCGTCTGCAGGAGGCGGCCCCGTGGCACGGCCGCCTGCACATCCTGGACTCGGTGACCATGACGCAGACGACCGGCCACGGCTCCCCGCTGCCCGCGCTGAAACACGACGGTCCCGGCCGGGCAGGCGGCGGCTCGGAGATGGCCGGGACCCGCGGCGTCGTGGACCTGATGCGACGGACGGCCGCCCAGGCTGCTCGCCGCGTTGCGAGACGGTTCGTGATGCGCCGCACCTACCGTTGACGTGCGCGCCGCTTGGCGAGGTACGGCAACGCGAACAGGTTCAAGCCGGTGAACAGGAGCAGGGCGAGCGGAAGCAGGGGCACATAGGACACCCAGATGAGCGGTTCCTCCTGCGCGAGTGCGATGAAGGTGATGATGACGGTCACCGTGAAAGTGATCGCCACCCAGCGGTGAATCTGCCGAACCCGCTTGTTCCAGTTCAATGTGACCTCCTGGGTAGGAAGCTCACGCTAAGTGCGGTTCGATGACCGACGCTTCTCGATTCCTGACCGGTTACGGGGCTTCGGTGGGGGTTTCCCCGAGGCCGGGCCGGCGGCGGGTTCGTAGAGTGGTGGACATGGCTTCCGTGCGCCCCCTTCGCGAACTGCTCGCCGACCTGGTCGGCGATGCCGATGTGCGCGGCCCCGAGGCCTACCTTGCCGAGCACGGCTATCCCGACCTGCCGGCGGAACTGGTGGCGCAGGCGGTGGTCAGCTTCGCGGACACAGCACCGCCGGAGGTGGCCGAGCAACTGGCGCCTTTCGTGACGGCATACACAGCCGGTAGCGAGCACACCGCGGACTGGTTCGACCTGCTCACCTCCGCGCCGGTAGCGCTCGCCGACGACCCCGACGCGTTGGACGGCTCTCCGGCCGCGGAACCGGAGGACGATGTCGAGTCGGATCAGGGGGAGGGCCTGGACTTCGGCACTGGCGCGGTGGACGCGCTCGACCTCACCGCGCCGCTGGACGAGGTGACGGAACCAGCGACGTTCCCTGACACGCCTGAGACTCCCGAGCCCACCACGTCCGACCAGGTCACCGAGGCCTACCTCGAGGACCTGGACATAGAGGATGAGCCGGACGATGAACCGGACGAGGAGTCTCTGAACTGACGGCCCGGGCGGATCTGAGGGCGTCCCGTGAGGTGCAGGCCGGGTCCTCGCCCGCGGTGCCGGTCAGGTCGCGGGGCCCGGCGTCAGGACCTCGAGTTCCGTGGTGGTCGTGGTGGTGGTCGTGTCGGTGGTGGTGCTGGACTCCGTGGTCGTCGTCGGCTTGGTGGTCGTAGGCCTGTTGCCGCGGGTCGGCTGGACCTGGGTGGCCTTGGTGACCGAGGGCTCCGTGCGGGTGATGGGCACACAGTTGCCGGTCACATAGGTGTCGTTCGTGTCGGGGACCAGGTGGTGGTTCGCGTCGGCGATGCGGGCGCACACCTTGGGGGCGTCGCCGATGGCGGTGCGGAAGCGCTCGTCGGTGACGTCCAGCACCGCGGGACGGCGGTCCTCGACGTACCACGTGCCCTGCTCGGCGGGCGGCGCGTGCATGCCCATCACGGCAGCGGGCGGGTTCGTGCCGTCGCCGCCGTAGACGTGCAGGTGGTAGCCGCCGTTGATGTTCAGTAGTCCACCGTCGCCGCGGTAGTCGAGGGTGAACCTCCCATCGGCGACGATCGCCGAGGTGAGGCACACCCACCGCGGGTTACTCATGATCGCGTCGGTGCACTGCTCGTCCACGGGCAGCGTCGACGCCGGGGTGTTCGAGGTCGGTTCGCTGGAGGAGGCCGAGCTGCCGTCGTTCCCTTCGAGCACGGCGAGCCCGACCCCCACCCCCGCCAGCAACACGAGCGCCACAACTCCCGCGGCGATCACGAGTACCCGCCGCCGCCGAGCCGCCGCCTCCGGCGGCGGTCCCACCCGCGATGGCTCGGCACCGGACTCTCCATCCACCTCGAACGGTTGAGTCGTCCCAGCGTGGCTGGCACGCGGTCCACCCGAGGAGGTTCCGCGCCCCGAGCGAGCCCCGAGCCCCGACCCGACCCCGAGCGGGGTCGTCGGACCAATCGACTCGGTGCCCCGTCCACCGCCCTGCGCCGCACCCCGACCCTGCCCACTACCGAGCCTGGCATCACCGGGAACGCCCGCGCCTGGAATAGGCGCACCGGGACCGCTCGCGCCGGGAATGGCCATGCCGCCAGCTCCGCCACGACCGGTGCCGGCCGCGTCGGAGCCGCCGCTGGCGGCGCTGCGGCGCCCGCTGCCTGGTCCGGCCGCGTTGCCATGCCCGGCCGCGGTCCCTGCTTCAGCAGCCGGGCCAACGCCGGCTTCGCGAACTGCTCCGCCGCCACGTCCTGCCAGGCCAACGTCGGGGGTGGTGCCTCTGCCTGGGCGGTTGCCGAGACCGGCGGCTGCGGTCGGGCCGCCGCGTTGCTGGCTGGCTTCCGGGCCGGTTGTTCCGCTGGTTCTGCTGGCGGCCCCGGCTTCAGCTGTCCTGCCTGCGCCGCCGTGTCCTGCCGGGCCAGCGTCGGG
>NZ_DASUVO010000157.1:0-24034 GCF_036378875.1 Actinophytocola sp. | reverse complement strand
GCTGCTGATGTCGTAGACCCGCCCGTCGAGAAGCCAAACGCTCCGACGCGAGCCAGCCGACCAGCTCCGCCAACCCGTGCGCCGCACCGGGATCAGGCTCACCAGCCTCGTCGAACGCCACCGGTGTCATGGCCAGCAGGGTCTCGATCACCTCACCAGCTCCGCCGACACGTGCTGTCCCGGGCCGGGTCACCGGCCCGGGACAGCACGTTTTGTCGTACCCGCGGCCTACGATCGCGGGCATGGCACTCCAGCTCATCGGGCGGGACCATCCCGCCGGCGTACTCCGCGCCGAGATCAGCCGTGCCACCGATTCCCACGGCGGATTGGTGCTGGTCACGGGTGAAGCCGGCATCGGCAAGACCACGCTGGTCACCGATGCCATGGAGGCTGCCCGCGAGCAGGGCGCCCTGGTGCTGTCCGGGTCCTGCTGGGACTCCGCCGCGGCACCGGGATTCTGGCCGTGGGTGCAGGTGATCCGTTCCCTTCGCCGGCAGGCGACCCCCGACGAGCTGACCGCGGCGGAAGAAGCGGCGGGTGGCCGGCTCGCGGTCCTCCTGGGCGAGCCGAGTGCCGACGAGGTGGCCGACGGCTTCGACATGTACGACGCCGTGACCTCCGCGCTGGTCGCCGTCTCACAGCGGCGGCCGGTCGTGGTCGTGCTGGACGACCTGCACTGGGCCGACCCGTCGTCGGTGCGGTTGCTGGAGTTCGTCGCGCAACACACGTGGTTCGAGCGGTTGCTCCTGGTCGGCACGTACCGCGACGTGGAGGTGGAGGCGACCGGGCACCCGCTCGCGCCGCTGATGCTGCCACTGCTCACCAAGGCCACCACGGTGACGCTCACCGGGCTCGACCGGGACGGGGTCGCTGATCTGATGACCCGCACGGTCGGCGAGGCGGCGGCACCAGAACTGATCGACGAGGTGCACCTGCGTACCGGCGGCAACCCGTTCTTCGTCGAGCAGACCGTGCGGCTCTGGCACACCGGCGGATCCGTCACCGACGTCGCGCCCGGCGTGAGCGACGCGGTGCGGCGCCGACTGTCCCTGTTACCCGAGGCGGTGTCGCGGTTGCTGACCTCGGCCGCCGTGCTGGGGCGGGAGTTCCACCGGCAGGTGCTTGCCGCGGCGGTCGGCGCGCCGGTCGCGCAGGTCGACCGGCAGCTGGGGCAGGCGGTGGCGGCGCGGCTCGTGTCCGTGCTCGGCGACGGGCGGTTCGCGTTCGCCCACGACCTGGTGCGGGAGACGCTGTACCTGGAGCTCGACGAGGCGGCCGTGGGGGAGCGGCACGCGGCGGTGGTGCGTGCGCTGGACCGCTCACCCGTGCTCGCGGAGCGGATCTTCCCGGCGGACCTGGCCAGACACGCCTACCTCGGGCGCGCGTACCTCGACACCGGGCGCGTCGTCGATCTGCTCGTGGCCGCCGCCAAGGACGCGGCGCGGCGGTCCGCGTACGAGGAGTCGGGCAACCACTACCGCCATGCCGTCGAGATCATGGACCCCGCGGACCCGCGCAGGGCACGGATCGCGCTGGACTTCGGCATGCAGCTGCATCACGTGGACGAGCGGGACGAGGCGTGGCGGGTGCTCGAGGAGGTGGCCGCCGCCGCGCTGTCGGGTGACGATCTGGACGTGCTCGTACGCACGGCGCTGCGGCTGTACGGGTTGCCGGCGCAGGAGAACCGGGTGACGCTGAAGCACGACCTGCTTCGTGCCGCTTTCTCCCGGCTCGTACCCGGCACCGAACCGCCGGCCGGCTCTCTCGACCATCTCGCGCAGGAGGTGATCGTCCGGCTGGTCGCGATCGCACGCGACGACGGCGACGACGACGTGCTCGGGTTCAGCCTGTGGGCGCAGCACGACCAGCTGTGGGGGCTGGGCCACGCGGCCGAGCGCCTGGCGCTCACCGACGAGCTCGCGGCCATCTCGCGCCGTACCAACGACATCGACACCGAGCTGTACGCCGTGTCGCTCGGCTGGGTGGCGAAGCTCGAGCTGGGTGACCCCGGCTACTACGAGCGGTATCGCCAGTTCGTCGCCACGGTGGCGACCTCTCCGCCGTCGCACGTCACGGAGTACGTGCACATCGACTCGACCATCATCGCGACGCTGCGTGGCCGTTTCGACGAGGCGGCCGAGTACCTCGCCGGGTTCCCGAATCCGCAGGACCAGTTCGCCGTCGCCGTGGTCCTCCACCTCCAGTGGGCCATGGCGTTGCTGCGCGGGCGGTACGACGAGCTGGCGGACATCCTCGCGCGGGCCGCGGCCGCGGAACACCCGTACCCCGCGCTGCTGGAGGGCATCACGGCGGCCACCCGTGGTGACGAGGTGACGGCGCGGGGGTGCCTCGCGCAGCTGGAGTCGGCGCGGGAGCCGATGTCGAAGGCGTACGAACCGCTGCTCATCCGTCTGCGGGTGCAGCTGGCGGTGCTGGCCGGGGACGTGGCGCGATGTGAGGCACTGCACGACGAGCTGGTGCCGCATGCCGGCTCGTGGCTGGTGGCGATGTACGGGTGCGACGTCAGTGGGCCGGTCGCGTTGTGGTTGGGGCACCTCGCCATGGCCAGAGGGGACGCGGCGGCCGCGGTTCCGTATTTCGAGGCGGCACGGGACACGGCCGACCTGCTCGGCGCGCGACCATGGGTGGTCGAGGCGAAGGCAGGCCTGGCGTCCGCGTTGGCCGCCACCGGTGCGGAGGTGGCGCGGCTGCGTGCGTCGGTGGCCGGGGAGGCGGCGTCACTCGGCATGCGACACCTCGCTGCGGACGCGGAACCGTTACCGCACAACGAGTTCCGCTTCACCGGCGAGACGTGGTCGCTGTCCATGGCCGGCCAGACCGTCCATGTGCCGGACAGCAAGGGGCTACGCGACCTGCACGTGTTGCTTCTCGCTCCGGGCAAGGAGATCCCGGCGACCCGGCTGCTCAACCCGGCGGGCGGCGAGACGGTGGCCACCGCGGCCAGCATGGGTGGCGACCCGGTGCTCGACGAGCAGGCCAGGTCCCGCTACCGCATCCGCTTGTCCACATTGGACGAGTTGATCGCGGAGGCCGTGGACTCCGGCGACGACCGCAAGGCGGCGGAGTACGACCGCGAACGCGAAGCACTGCTGACCGAACTCCGCACCGCCACCGGACTGGGCGGCAGAACCCGCCGCCTTGGCGACGAGGCCGAACGCGCCCGCAAGACCGTGACGGCCCGCATCCGCGACACACTCCGCAAGCTGGACACGAGCCACCCACAACTGGCCGCACACCTGAGATCGTCGGTGTCGACGGGCACCACATGCAGCTACCGCACGTCCGAGCCACTCACGTGGCAGCTGTGAAGGGCGCCTTCGTGACGAAGGCGCCCTTCAGGGTCACTTGCGGTTGTACAGGCGCATCGTCAGCGTGCCGAAGATCGCGATCAGTACCGCGGACGACACCAGCACCCAGGTGATCTCGCCGGTGTCCGGTGTGCCTGACATCAGGCCACGGCAGGCGGCGACCAGGTGTGTGATCGGGTTGATCTCGGTGAACACGCGCAGCCAGCCGGGCATCGTGTCGGGTTCGACGAACACGTTGGACAGGAAGGTCAGTGGGAACAGCACCAGCATGCTGACGCCCATCACCGACTTCTCCGTGCGCAGCAGCAGCCCGAACATGGTCCACACCCAGGAGAACGCGAACGAGAACACGACGAGCAGCGCCATTCCGAGCAGCACCCCGTCGACCCCGCCACCGGGGCGGAAGCCCAGGACCAGGCCCACCGCCAGGATCACCGTGCCGGCCGTGACGTACCGCAGCACGTCACCGAAGATCGCGCCGACCAGAGCGGCGGGTCGCCAGATGGGCAGTGTGCGGAAGCGGTCGAACACTCCTTTGTCGATGTCGGTCTTGAGGCCGACGCCGGTGTACATCGTGATCATCACGACGCTCGTCACCATGATGCCCGGCAGCAGGTACTGCAGGTACTCCGTCACGGAGCCGGCCAGCGCGCCGCCGAACAGGTACGTGAACATCAGCGTCATCATGATCGGGAACGCCGTCACGTCGAACATCTGCTCCGGCACGTGTTTGATCTTCAGTAACGCACGCCAGCCGAACGCGACCGAGGCGGACCACGCGCTCGGTCGTGACGGCTGGTCCCCGGCGGCGAGCACCGCGTTGAGGCTTTCGGCCGCCGGTGTGTAGGTAGAGGTCGTGTCGATGGTCGTGGTCATGCCGCAACCTCCTTGTCAGTCAGAGCCAGGAAAACCTCGTCCAGGGTGGGTTGGCCGAGTGCGAAGTTGTCGACGGTGATGCCGGCCGCGGCCAGTTCGGCCAGTGCGCGGGACGCCTGCTCGGCCGCCACCCGGTCACTGTCCTCACCGGACAGTTGCGCGGTCAGCGCCACCGGGTCCGGGTCGGGCTGGACGTTGCCGCCCAGAACGGTTCGCAGCACCGTCAGTGCTTCGTGACGTTGCGAGGCGTCGCGGAGCCGCACGTGGACAGCGCCCGCGCCGACCGACGCCTTCAGCTGGCCGGGTGTGCCCTCGGCGATCACCTTGCCGCGGTCGATCACCGCGATACGGGATGCAAGCTGGTCGGCCTCGTCGAGGTACTGGGTGGTCAGCAGCACCGTCGTGCCCTGCGCCACGATGATCCGCACGATGTCCCACACCTGGTTGCGGCTGCGCGGATCCAGCCCGGTGGTCGGCTCGTCCAGGAACAGCACGTCCGGTGTGCGGATGATGCTCGCGGCGATGTCCAGCCGCCGCCGCATGCCGCCGGAGTAGTTCTTCACCAGCCGGTCCGCGGCGTCGGTCAACCCGAACGCCGCCAGCAGGTCCGCGGCCCTTGTCCGCGCCGTCGGTTTGCGGTGTCCGAGCAGCCGGGCGAGCAACGTGAGGTTCTCGGCACCGCTGAGGTCCTCGTCGACCGACGCGTACTGGCCGGTCAGCGCCACCCGCTGCCGCACGGCGTCCGGCTCGCGTCGCACGTCGTGGCCGAACACGCGTGCCTCGCCGCCGTCCGGTCGTAGCAGCGTGGCGAGCATCCGCACCGCGGTGGTCTTGCCCGCGCCGTTCGGCCCGAGCACCCCGTAGACCGTGCCGGCGGGCACCGCCAGGTCGATGCCGTCGACCGCGCGGTTGTCCCCGAAAACCTTTACCAGGCCGACTGTTTCTATGGCCAGTTCACTCATTTCCGTCCCCTCTCATGCGATGTACGGTCGGTCGGCGCGGGCCACCCGGAGCGCCTCGCCCCACCAGACGAGCTGGTCCAGCAACGCCGTGGCGGCCGGCTCGTCGGCCGCGCCCGGCTCTGCCGCCATCACGTCGACGGCCACGTGGTCGCGCATCGTGACGGTGTGCAGTTCGGCGAAGACGACCCGCAGCGCGGCCACGGCGCCGTCGCCGCGTGAGCCGCAGCCGTACGAGACGAACCCGACGGGCTTCGCGTGCCACTCGTCGTAGGCGAAGTCGATCGCCTGCTTGAGCGACGCCGGAAAGCTGCGGTTGTACTCGGGTGTCACGACGACGAAGCCGTCCGCCGCGTCGATGGCCGCCGTGAAGCGGTTCATCTCCGCCGTCGCCCGCCGCGGCAGCCGCGCCGGGAAGTCGAAGCCCGCGAGATCGACGAGATCGACCTCGACGTCGTCCCGCCGATCAGCCACGCGTGCGAACCACGAGGCGACGGTGTCACCGACCCGCCCCTCCCGCGTACTACCGACGATCACCACGACCCGCATGGCCCACGCCTCCTTCCACCCCGAAGACGCGAGACGCCCCGCTAGATCAGATCTAGCGGGGCGCCAAAAACCGCGAGTCTCGCTTTGGGCGTTAGAGCTTGGTGTTCAGTAGGTCGGCCAGTGCGGCTACCACTCGGAGGGTTGGGGCTTCCGCGCCGGTCAGGTCCGCCAGTTCCACCACCGCTCTCAGGATGACGTCCAGCTCCATGGGTTTGCCCTTCTCCAGGTCCTGGAGGGTGGAGGTCTTGTGTTCGCCGGCGCGTTCGGCGCCGGCCAGGCGGCGTTCTATCGAGATCTCCGGGTGGGAGCCCAGCCGGGCCGCCACGTCCAGGGTTTCGCGCATCATCTGGATCACCACCTCGCGGGTGTCCAGGTGCCGGCAGATGCCCGCCATGGTGGCTCTGGTCAGGGCACTGATCGGGTTGAACGCGATGTTGCCCATCAGCTTGAGCCAGATGTCCTTGCGCAGGTCCGGCTCCACCGGGCACTTGAGGCCACCGGCGATCATGGCCTGCGAGAACTCCGTGCAGCGCGAGGAGATCTCGCCCGTCGGCTCGCCGATGGAGAAGCGGGTGCCCTCCAGATGCTTGATCACGCCGGGGGAGGCGATCTCGGTGGCCGCGTAGACCACGCAACCTATGGCCCGATCGACGGGTAGCGCGGCGCTCACGGCACCGCCAGGATCGACACTGTTGATGCGGTAGTCGCGGTAACGACTCTCGATCCCGTGGAAGTACCACCACGGGATCCCGTTCTGTGCGGCGATGATGGTGGTGTCATCGTGCAGCAGCGGTTTGACCATCGGCCCGGCCTCGGCGTACCGGTTCGCCTTGAGGCCGAGGAAGACATGGTCGACCGGGCCGACCTCGGCCGGGTCGTCGGTGGCGTGCGGACGTGCTTCGAAATCTCCTCGGGGGCTCACCACGCGAACGCCCGACTCGCGAATCTTCTCCAGGTGGGGGCCTCTGGCGACGAGGTGAACCTCGACGCCCGCCCGATGCAGTGCCGCACCGACGTACGCGCCGATGGCGCCGGCCCCAAGAACAGCAACTTTCACCGCAAGCTCCGTTCTTGTCTAAAAATGGTATGCAGCATACAGTATGAGATGTTCGGCGAAACGAGAAGTGGTGAGCATGGACGGACTCGCGGATTGGACCTCGTCGGCCAGTGCTCTGCTGGCTTTGGACATCGAGCAGGCCGATATCGCTGAGATCCTGGAGCTCGCGAGGAACGTGAAGCGTGCGGTGACAAACCCCGCCGCGATCGTTGCCGTGTACCTGTTGGGCGTCGCGGTGGGTCGTGGCGCCGACCCGCGGGAGGCGGCGGCGCGCCTCGCTGACCTGACCGACCGGTGGTCCGGCGCCACCTGCGACTGGCGCGACTGACGCCCGGCGATTGACACCTAGACCTGGGCCAGGGTCCTCACTAGAGTCATACGGTATGCAGTATGCGCCAAGGCCCCCGATAAGGAGATGACGACAGATGGCTTCACAGGCAGGGACGACGCCGGAGGAGAGCCCAGAGATGATCTCCGGCGGACATCTTGTGGCTAAGGCGCTGAAGGCAGAGGGCGTGGACGTGATCTTCACGCTCTGCGGCGGCCACATCATCGACATCTACGACGGCTGCGTGGACGAGGGCATCGACGTCATCGACGTACGCCACGAGCAGGTGGCCGCCCACGCCGCGGACGGGTACGCGCGGATCACCGGCAAGCCGGGCGTTGCGGTCGTGACCGCGGGCCCCGGCACCACCGACGCGGTGACCGGCGTGGCCAACGCCCTGCGTGCCGAGAGCCCCATGCTGCTGATCGGCGGCCAGGGCGCGCTCAGCCAGCACAAGATGGGCTCGCTGCAGGACCTCCCACACGTCGACATGATGAACCCGATCACCAAGTTCGCCGCGACCGTGCCCAGCACCGAGCGCGCCGCCGACCTGGTGTCGATGGCCTTCCGGGAGTGCTTCCACGGCGCCCCGGGCCCGTCGTTCCTCGAGATCCCCCGTGACGTGCTGGACGCGAAGGTTCCGGTTGACAAGGCGCGCATTCCCAAGGCCGGTGCCTACCGGGCCTCGCCCCGTTCGGCCGGCGACCCGGAGGCCATCGAAAAGCTCGCTGACCTCGTGGTTGGCGCCGAGAAGCCGTGCGTGCTGCTCGGTAGCCAGGTCTGGACGACGCGCGGCACGGACGCGGCGACCGAGTTCGTCCGCACGCTGAACGTCCCCGCGTTCATGAACGGCGCCGGTCGCGGCACCCTGCCCCCGGGCGACCCGCACCACCTGCAGCTCTCGCGCCGCTACGCGTTCCAGAACGCCGACCTGATCATCATCGTCGGCACGCCGTTCGACTTCCGCATGGGCTATGGCAAGCGCTTGTCGCAGAACGCCACCGTGGTCCAGATCGACCTGGACTACCGCACGGTCGGCAAGAACCGCGACGTCGACCTCGGCATCGTCGGCGACGCCGGACTCGTCCTGTCCGCGGTCACCCAGGCCGCGTCCGGCCGGGTGGACAACGGCTCGGTCGCCAGGAAGACCTGGCTTGAGGAGCTGCGCACGGTCGAGACCCAGGCGTACGAGAAGCGGTTGCCGCGCCAGCTCTCCGACGCCTCGCCGATCGACCCGTACCGCCTGGTGCACGAGATCAACGAGTTCCTCACCGAGGACTCGATCTACATCGGCGACGGCGGCGACATCGTGACGTTCTCCGGTCAGGTCGTGCAGCCGAAGTCGCCCGGCCACTGGATGGACCCGGGTCCACTCGGGACACTCGGGGTCGGCGTGCCGTTCGTGATGGCGGCCAAGTACGCCCGGCCGGACAAGGAGGTCGTCGCGCTCTTCGGTGACGGCGCCTTCTCGTTGACCGGCTTCGACTTCGAGACGCTCGTGCGGTTCAACCTGCCGTTCGTCGGCATCGTCGGCAACAACTCGTCGATGAACCAGATCCGCTACGGCCAGATCCAGAAGTACGGCGCGGACCGCGGCCGGGTCGGCAACACGCTCGGCGACGTGCGCTACGACGAGTTCGCCCGGCTGCTCGGCGGCTACGGCGAGGAGGTCCGCGACCCCAAGGACATTCGCCCCGCGCTCGAGCGCGCCAGGGAGAGCGGGCTGCCGTCGCTGATCAACGTCTGGGTCGACCCGGAGGTCTACGCGCCGGGCACGATGAACCAGACCATGTACAAGTAAAGGGGCTTGTCACATGCGCAAGGCACTGGAGGGCGTGCGGGTCCTCGACATGACGCACGTCCAGAGTGGACCGTCGGCGACGCAGATCCTGGCGTGGCTCGGCGCGGACGTGGTGAAGCTCGAGGCGGTGACCGGCGACATCACCCGCAAGCAGCTGCGTGACATCCCGGACGTCGACAGCCTCTACTTCACGATGCTGAACAGCAACAAGCGCAGCATCACGCTGAACATGAAGTCTCCCAAGGGCAAGGAGATCTTTACCGAGCTCGTGGGCAAGTTCGACATCCTCGCGGAGAACTTCGGTCCCGGCGCCGTCGACCGGATGGGGTTCCCGTGGGAGAAGCTCCACGAGATCAACCCCCGGCTCATCTACGCGTCGATCAAGGGCTTCGGCGACGGCCCGTACAAGTACTACAAGGCCTACGAGGTCGTCGCCCAGGCCATGGGTGGCTCCATGTCCACCACCGGCTTCGAGGACGGCCCGCCGCTCGCGACGGGCGCGCAGATCGGTGACTCCGGCACCGGCATGCACGCGGTGGCCGGCATCCTGGCCGCGCTGTACCAGCGCGAGCACACCGGTGAGGGGCAACGCGTCACGGTCGCCATGCAGCACGCGGTGCTGAACCTGTGCCGGGTCAAGCTGCGCGACCAGCAGCGGCTCACGCACGGGCCGCTCGCCGAGTACCCGAACAAGGAGTTCGGCGACACGGTTCCCCGCTCCGCCAACGCGTCCGGCGGCGGCCAGCCTGGTTGGGCGATCAAGTGCGCGCCCGGCGGGCCGAACGACTACATCTACGTGATCGTCCAGCCGGTCGGCTGGGCACCGATCACCCAGCTCATCGGCCGTCCCGAGCTGGCGAACGACCCGGAGTGGGCCACCCCCGAGGCACGCCTCAACAAGCTGGACAAGATGTTCCAGCTCATCGAGGAATGGTCGGTCGAGCACGGCAAGTGGGACGTGCTCGCGAAGCTCAACGAGCACAACATCCCCTGCGGTCCGATCCTGTCGACCAAGGAGATAATCGAGGACGACTCGTTGGCGGACAACGACATCGTCGTCAAGGTGGACCACCCGGAGCGGGGCGAGTTCACGACGGTCGGCATGCCGATCAAGCTGTCGGACTCACCGGCAGAGGTGAAGCGTTCGCCACTTCTCGGTGAGCACAACCAGGAAATCTACGGTACTGAACTCGGTCTGTCCGAGAGCGACATGGCCGAACTCAAGGCGAGTGGAGTGATCTGAGGATCATGACAGCAACACTGTCCTCCGTGGACAAGGACACCGTACGCGCGGTCCTCGACGAGGTCAGGGCAGCCGGACGGGACTCGCTCACCGCCCCGCAGGGGAAGCGGGTCTGCGACGCGTACGGGATTCCGACGCCGAAGGAAGGGCTTGCGACGAGCGCTGACGAGGCGGCGAAGCTCGCAGAGGAGATCGGCAGGAAGGTTGTCGCGAAGATCGTCTCGCCGGACATCCTGCACAAGACCGAAGCCGGTGGCGTCATCGTCGGCGTCGACGGGGCGGACGCAGCGCGTGCGGCGTACGACAAGATCCTGGCCAACGCCAAGGCATACAAGGCCGACGCGGACATCACCGGCGTCCAGATCCAGGAGATGGTCGGCGGCGGTGACAGCGTCGAGGTCATCATCGGCGCCACGACCGACGCCACGTTCGGCAAGATCGTCGCGTTCGGACTCGGCGGCGTGCTCGTCGAGGTGCTGAAGGACGTCACGTTCCGCCTTGCTCCGCTGGACGCCGCCGAGGCGAGGAGCATGACCACCGGTATCAAGGCGGCCGAGGTGCTGCAGGGCGCCCGTGGTGCCGAACCGGTCGGCCTCGACGCGCTGGCCGACGTGATCAGCAAGGTGTCCCAGCTGGTCACGGACTTCCCGGAGATCAGCGAGTTCGACCTCAACCCGGTGTTCGCCTCGGCGAGCGGCGCGGTCGCCGCCGATGTGCGGATCCTGCTGGAGACCGAGGAACGCGCGCAACCCGTGCAGTACAGCCAGGAGGACATCCTCTCGGCGATGAACCGGCTGATGAATCCGCGTTCCGTCGCGGTCATCGGCGCCTCCGACCAGGCCGGCAAGATCGGCAACTCGGTCATGAAGAACCTGATCAACGGCGGCTACGCGGGCGAGATCTACCCGATCAACCCGAAGGCCGACGAGATCCAGGGCCGCAAGGCGTACAAGTCGATCGGCGACGTGCCCGGCGAGGTGGACGTCGCCGTGTTCGCGGTGCCGGCCAAGTTCGTGCCGGCCGCGCTGACCGAGTGCGGCAAGAAGGGTGTCACGGCCGCGGTGATGATCCCGTCCGGGTTCGCCGAGACCGGGAACGTCGAGCTGCAGAAGGAAGTCGTCGGCATCGCCAACGAGTACGGCGTCCGGATGCTCGGCCCGAACATCTACGGCTACTACTACACCCCGCAGAACCTGTGCGCGACGTTCTGCACGCCGTACGACGTGAAGGGCGGCGTGGCGCTGACCTCGCAGTCCGGCGGCATCGGCATGGCCATCCTCGGCTTCGCCCGCACCACCAAGATGGGCGTCTCCGCGATCGTCGGCCTCGGCAACAAGTCCGATGTGGACGAGGACGACCTGCTGACGTTCTTCGAGAACGACGACAACACCCAGTGTGTCGCCATGCACCTCGAGGACCTCAAGGACGGCAGGGCCTTCGTCGAGACCGCCAAGCGGATGACCAAGAAGAAGCCGGTCGTCGTGCTCAAGGCCGGCCGCACCGCCATGGGTGCCCGGGCCGCCAGCTCGCACACGGGCGCGCTCGCCGGCGACGACAAGGTGTACGACGACATCCTGCGCCAGGCAGGAGTCGTGCGCGCCCCTGGCCTCAACGAGATGCTGGAGTACGCGCGGGGTCTTCCGCTGCTGCCGACGCCGAAGGGCGAGAACGTCGTCATCATCACCGGCGCAGGTGGTTCCGGTGTGCTGCTGTCGGACGCCTGTGTCGCGGAAGGACTGTCCCTGATGGACATTCCACCGGACCTCGACGAGGCGTTCCGCGCGTTCATCCCGCCGTTCGGCGCGGCGGGGAACCCCATCGACATCACCGGTGGCGAGCCCCCGTCGACGTACGAGGCCACGATCCGCCTCGGCCTTGAGGATCCACGCATCCACGCGCTGATCCTGGGCTACTGGCACACGATCGTGACGCCGCCGATGGTGTTCGCCGAGCTGACCGCGAAGGTGGTCGAGGAGGCTCGCGCGAAGGGCATCGACAAGCCGGTGGTCGCGTCGCTCGCGGGTGACACCGAGGTCGAGCAGGCGAGTGACTACCTGTTCGAGCACCGGATCGTGGCTTATCCGTACACCACGGAACGCCCGGTCGCCGTGCTCGGCGCGAAATACCGGTGGGCCAGGGCAGCGGGCCTGATCGGCGGTTGACAAAGAACCGCCACAAGAGTTTGGTTGTGCCGTTTTGGTGATTGCTCGTCAAGACGGCACAACCAAAGGGCCGGCCAGATTGACCGACCCGCAGTGATGGGTGATCGAGCAGGGGTCAACAGGCAGGCATAGAAGTGGTTTCCGGAGGATGCGGTGTGGAGGCCGTGAAACCGCTTCATCATGTATTTCTCTGGAGGTCCAATGGTGGATTCTCACAACCCCCCGGCCGCGGGACTGCCCAGCACGGGCAGGGACGCGGCCCCGGCGCCCGCCGGGGAGGAACGGGTATGGCATGCCGGCAAACTGGAGCCGATGCCAATCCGCCCGCTCCCTGAAGCGCCACCGTCCATTCACTTACTCGGCCCGACCGTCTTCCTCGTCGCACTCGGCGTCGGCATGGGCGAGTCCTACATGTGGCCGAGGCTGGTGCTGGTCTTCGGCCCGGAAATCAGATGGCTGTTCCTGATCGGCGTCACCCTGCAGGCCGTGGTGATGCTCGAGATGGCACGTTATGCCATGGCCACCGGCGAGAGCATCTTCAACGGTGCGGCCCGGGTGTTCAAACCGTTGATGTGGTTCTTCTTCGTCACGGCCATTCTCGTCTATATCTGGCCAGGCCATTTGGCCGCGGGCACGTCGGCGTTCGAGGAACTCACCGGCATACCGTGGGTCGTGACCGCCTGCGTCGTCCTGATTCTGGTCGGGATTCTCTTCAGCCTGGCCAGTGTCATCTACAACGTGCTGGAGAACCTGCTCGCGGTCCTGATCGGCATTCTCGTCATCGGCACGTCGGTCATCGCGTCGATCGTCGGCACCTGGGGCGATCTCGGCGCCACGATCGGCGGCATGTTCGCGTTCGGGTACCTGCCGTCCGACGCGTTGTCCTCGACCTGGTTCCCGATCGTGGTCGGCTCCATCGCGTTCGCCGGCCCGTCCGGCATGCAGCAGATGTGGTACACGCTGCACCTTCGGGAGTCGGGCGCCGGCATGGGCGCGCACGTCCCGCAGATCCGCGGGCTGCGCAACGCGAAGGAACAGGAGCAGATTCCTCGGCACGGGTTCATGTTCGACACCGACGACCCGAACGAGATGGCGAAGTGGCGTGGCTGGCGCAAGTGGGTCACGTTCGACGCCTTCCTGCTGTTCTGGGGCATCACGATGCTGGTGACGATCTCGTTCACCGTGCTCGCCCGGTCGGCGGCACGGGAGAACCCGAACGTCAAGGACCTGATCGAGGACGGCGACCGCTCCGCCGCGCTCTCCGCCATGTCCGACGCCTTCGCTAGTGCTGGCGGACCGGTGCTCGGTGGGTTGTTCTTCGGGTTCATCGCGCTGATCGGGTTGAACGCGACCCTCGGGTTGTTCGACTCGTTCTCGCGTGGCCAGGCGGACATGACCTACTTCCACGTGAAGCGTGCGCGGCGGTTCAAGATGTCGCACATCTACGCGGGGTTCTTGTGGGGTGTCATCACTTTCGGCATCCTGATCCTCCTGTTCGGACCCGCCGACGGACCCGCCGGGATCCTGGACATCCTCGCGTTCCTGTCCACGTTCGCCATGGGCGCGTACTGCGTGACGCTGCTGCTCGTGAACAACCGGATGCTGCCGAAACCCATTCGGCCCAAGTGGTGGTCGAACGCGATCATCGGGTTCGGCGCGGTGTTCTACCTGGGCATGCTGTTCTACAGCCTGATCGTGTTCGGCGTGGCTGATCTCGGATGAGGGACTGAGTGCGATGCGCCTGTTTCAACTGGCCCGGCTGACACTGCCAGGGCTCGCCGTGGGGTTCATCGCCGGCGTCGTCGCCGGTGGGCTGGCCGCGTTTGTCGGTCAGCCCGCCGGTTGGGCGCTGGTGTCGGCGCTCACACTGGGTGTCCCACTTGGACTGCTCGGCGCCGGCTACACGATGCTCCTGGTCAACGGCAAGGTGCGGCTGGGTGGTTTCGCGCCGGCCGCGGTGTACTGGCTGGTCGGCTTCCCGCTGGCCCGGCTGCTGCACGAGGTGCTGACCCGGTTGATCCTCACGGGCCAGCCCGGCCTCCCGCCGGACCCGCTCGGTTTCCTCGCCTACCAGGGGATCGTCAGCGCCGGGTTCGCGATCGGGTTCCTGTGGCTGCACGAGCGGGTCGCTCCCCGCTACTGGCAGCGGCTCGCCGCGCATGACGATCAGGCACGTGAGGTATATCTCAGGTATGCCTCGCACGCCAGGGTCATCGTCGAGGCCAACGAGCGGCGACGTGCCGCGAGAGGGAGGAAGCCCAAGGCGGGCACTGGTCCCCGCTGACTTGTTCTAGGAAGTCCCTCGGGAATACTCACCGGTGCGCTCGTCGTTCGAGCGCACTGGTGGGTGTCTCCTGCGCGGGCGAAAGGTAGCGATGAACGTCCCAGCATGGCTCTGGGTGGTGACCGTACTCGGTCTGACCGCCGTTATCTTCTTCGACTTCTATCTGATCTCGCGCAACCCCCATGCCCCCTCGCTCAAGGAGTGCACGGCCTGGATCGCTGTCTACGTTGGACTCGCGGTCGTGTTCGGCATGCTGCTCCTCTTCACCGAGGGGCCCCAGTACGGCGGTGAGTTCTTCGCCGGATGGATCACCGAGTACTCGCTGTCGGTGGACAACCTGTTCGTCTTCCTGATCATCATGTCGTCGTTCGCGGTGCCCCGTGAGTACCGGCAGAAGGTGCTGTCGATCGGCATCGTGATCGCGCTGGTCATGCGCGGCGTCTTCATCATGGTCGGCTACGAGGCCATCACCCGCTTCGACTGGCTGTTCTACGTGTTCGGCGCGTTCCTCGTCTACACGGCGTGGAAGCTGATGGCACACAAGGACGACGAGGACGAGGAGTTCAAGGAGAACGCCGTCCTCCGCCTCGCCAAGAAGGTCCTGCCGGCGACGGAGCGCTACGACGGCGCCCGGATGACCACCCGCGTGAACGGCCGCCGCATGGTCACGCCGATGCTGATCGTGATGATCGCCATCGGCACCACCGACCTGCTGTTCGCGCTCGACTCCATCCCGGCCATCTTCGGCCTGACGAAGGAGCCGTACCTGGTCTTCACGGCGAACGCGTTCGCACTGATGGGCCTGCGGCAGCTGTTCTTCCTGATCGGCGGCCTGTTGGACAGGCTCGTGTACCTCAGCTACGGGCTCGCGGTGGTACTCGGCTTCATCGGCCTGAAGCTGGTGTCGGAGGCCCTGCACCACGACGGCGTCGCGTGGGCGCCGGAGATCCCGATCCTGGTGTCGCTTGGCGTGATCGTGGGCACTCTCGCCATCACGACGATCCTCAGCCTGTGGAAGGTCCGCCGAGACCGGGACAAGGAACTGGAAGAGGTCACCGCGGAACAACCCGTCCGAGACGCCGACCCAGCCTGATGGTATGCAAGACAAAGGCTCGGGTCGCATGGACCGCGACCCGAGCCTTTTGTCTCAGTGGGGCTGGGCCACACGGACCGTGGCCCAGCCCCACTGGGTCTCATACCTTCGCGTCGACCGTCCGGTCGGCGGCGGGCTGGTTGCGCAGGTACTCCTCGGCCTCCCGAGTCGTCGCCTCACGCTGCTTCCGCATCGCGGTCGCGAGTCCCAGGCCGAGCCGGCGGCCGTCGGCCGCGAAGCCGCGCGGAGAGTCGGTCAGCGACAGTAGCCACTTACGCATTTCTCTCACCTCCTGAGTGGGAAACGAGCCGCACGGACCGCGTCTCGGTTCCATCTCTCTCAACCACGTCTACAGGTTTCCCATAATCACGGGGGACTAGACCGAGGTGGTCGTCACACCTTCGGGGGTCTGCTCGCGCAGGTAGTCCTCCACCTCGCGGGCGGCCTCCTGGCGCTGCTTCTCCATCGCGGCCGCGAGGCCGACGCCGAGGGCACGGCCGTCGGCGTTGAAGCCGCGCAGCGTCTGCAGCCAGTTACGCATCTACTTCACCTCCTTGCGGGCAGGGTTCATCGACCCGGGGTCGCGGCGATGCGGCCAGGGTTGGTCCAGCGGCGAATGAAGCCGCTGGTCGGGTGTGGTGGTGGGGCGGGGTCAGCCCTTGGCGGGAGACCTGCGACGACGACGGGCAGGGAGTTCGATCACCTGCTCCTGTTCGCCCTCGGCGTCCCGCTGTTCGAGGTAGGACTTCCGGGTCCGCTCGGTGTGTTCACGCATGATCCGGGCGGCGGCTTCGGCGTCCCGCTTCTCGATGGCGTCGATCAACTTCGCGTGTTCTGTCCAGGACTGCTTGCCGCGCTGCCGGGCGATCGGCGTGTAGTACCAGCGGACCCGGCGGTCCACCTGGGTCGCGAAGTCGAGCAGCACCTTGTTCCCGGACAGCTCCGTGACACAGCGGTGCACCGCGGCGTTGAGGGCGACCGCGGTATCGACGTCGTCCGCGGCGAGCGCCTCGAGACCTTGCTTGTTGAGGTCCCGCAGGCGCGCGATGCCCTCCTCGTCGGCGTGTTCGGCCGCCAGCCGCGCCGACTCGCTCTCCAGGAGCGTGCGTACGGCCAGCAACTGGTCGGCCTCGTCCGGCGTCGGCTGGTGTACGAACGCGCCGTAACCGGGTCGGAGGTCCACCCATCCCTCGTTGTTCAGCCACTGCAGTGCCTCGCGCACGGGCTGACGGGACACACCGAGCATCTGGGCCAGCTCGCTCTCCACGAGGTGCTGGCCGGGGGCCAGCCTCCTGGAGATGATCAGCTCCTGCATCGCCTGGTAGACGTGCTCACGCAGGGGCACTGGCCGATCGATCCGGCGAGCCGCCAGTTCCTTTGGCAACTCGTTCGGCTGCATGGTGGTCTCCAACGGGAGTGGGTTAGGTTCTTGCGTAGTCGGCTAGTGTTTCTGGTCGACTGCCTACAGCATACAGTCTTGGCATGTCCGGTTAGCGGGCTCGTGAGCGCGTTCACAGTCTGTGACCAGCAACACTAGACCAATTGATACCTTCTATGAGGTCTAGATCACAACTGTACGGGAGCGTTTCCCAACTTTCCTCAACTTCCGGTCGCCATTTCCCGGGAAAGTGCCAGGGCCGCCGTGCGGACGGCCGGGGCCAGGCGCTCCAGGTCCAACCGATGCGCCGAGCCTGCGATGGACAACGCCGCGATGACACGGCGATTCCGGTCGTGGACGGGGGCCGCCACGGCGACCACGCCGGTCTCCGACTCCTCGCGGTTGATGCCGTAGCCGCGCTCCCGCGTGCGGTCGAGGTCCTGGCGCAGCAGGCCGGGCAGGATGACCGTCCTGGGCGTGAGCCGCCGCAGGCCGGCGTCGAGGACCTGGCGCAGGTAGGCGGGTGGGCCGAGCGCGAGGAACACCTTCCCGCTGGCCGTGCAGTGCGCCGGCAGTTTGCCGCCGACCCGCGAGACGATCGGCATCGACCGGCGACCGGTCACCTTCTCCAGGAACAGCGTGTCGGTCGAGTCGAACACGGTGAGGTGGACGTTCTCGTGCGTCGCCTCGTGCAGGTCCTCCAGGTAGGGCAGCGCCGCCTCACGCAGGCTCCGCTGCCTCGGCACGCGCTGGCCGAGCACGAACAACGTCATGCCCAGCCGGTAGCCACCATCCGTGCGCTCCAACCCACCCCAGGCCACGAGTTCCGCGACCAGCCGGTGCGCGGTCGGTTTCGGTAGGCCGGTACGTGCGGACAGCTGTGCCAACGTCAGTTCGACGTCGGTGGCGCCGAACGCGTCGAGCAGTAGCAACCCGCGAGCGAGGACCGACTTCGGCGGCGCACCCATGTGCCGATCCTTGTGGTGGGTGCCCGTCAACGCAATGGCACGTCGACCAGTAGCGGCGCGGTGAGCGACGAGGCGGATGCGACCAGGGCCCGCAGCTCGGCGTCGGTGCACGCCCGGTGGGCGGCGACACCGAAGAACTCGGCCGCCTTCGACCAGTCCAGCCGCCCGAGGTCGACGCCGGGGTGCGGTCCAGTGCCGTACGACGCGGCGAGCGTGTCCTTCAGTGTCCGGTACTCACCGTTGTTCATGATCAGGAACAGCACGGGAACCTGGTAGCGGGCGGCACTCCACAGCCCTTGGAGGCCGAACATCGCGCACCCGTCACCCAGAACGGCCACCACCGGGCGGTCCTGGGCCATGCGGGTGCCGATGGCGGCGCCGATGCCCCAACCCAGCCCGGCGCCGACGGTGTGCACGAACGAGCCCGGCCGGTCGGGCCGCAGCAGCGGACGCAGCAGGATGCCGACGGTGATCGCCTCGTCGACCACGACCGCGTCGGCGGGCAGGCCGTCGGCAATGGCTCGTACGGCGGTCCCCGGGTCGAGCGGCGCGTTCGCCGGCATCGCGGGTTCACGGCGTGGGGCCGGTTTGTGGCTCATGGGTGAGCCGCGGCCGAGCAGTCCGGCCAGTTCGGTGAGCGTTGCCCTGATGCCGCCGGTCAACCCCAGCTCCACCGCGAAGTTCCGGCCTAGCTCGGCCGGGTCGTCGTCGAGCTGCACGACGCAGGTACCGAGTGGGATGGCCGGTCCCGGCGTGTAGTGGTGTGGGGAGAAGGCATGGCAGCCGACCACGAACACGACGTCGTGACCCCTCAGCGTCTCCCGCACGGCCGCGTTCCGTGGCGCGATCATGCCCGCATGCAACGGGTGAGTGAACGGAAAATTCACCCGATCGTGCATGGGCTGGTGGTACACGGTGGCGCGGAGACTTTCCGCGAGCGTCACCAGTTCGGCCACCGCGTTGTCCCGGCCGACTCCGTCTCCGGCGACGATCGCGGGATGGTCACCCCTGCTGAGCAGGTCCGCGGCCGTGTCCAGTGTCGTCGCGGGGCCCAGCGGGGCCAGGGGTGACCGCGGGGGTACCTCGATCGTCACGTCCTCCGACAGCAGGTCCATGGGGAGCGACACGAACACCGGACCCGCCGGTGGTCGGGCGGCCAGCGCGAACGCGCGGCGCATGATGATCGGCAGGTCGTACGCGTGGTGGACCTCGATCGCCTGCTTGCTCGCGGCAGCGGCGAGGCCGACGAGGTCGCCGGCCAGCATGGGGTCCTCGACCAGGTGCCGGCGGTCCTGCTGTCCGGCGGTGACGACCAGGGGAGTGCGTGACCGTTTCGCGTTGAGCATGCCGATGAGCCCGTTCGCGAGCCCGGCCGCGATGTGCAGGTTCACGAACGCGGTCCGGCCGGTGGCACGGGCGTAGCCGTCGGCCATCGCGACCGAGGAAGCCTCCTGTGCCGCCAGGACGTACTCGAGGTCGGGTGCGTGCGCGAGGGCGTCCAGGAGAGGCAGCTCCGTGGTGCCGGGATTGCCGAAGATCCTGTCCACGCCCTCGTCACGCAGGATCTCGAGCAGCGCGTCCAGCGGGTTCATCCTTCTCCCTACGGGAAACCGGCCGAGTCCACTTGCGACAATGCGCGGGGACGTGCCGCAATGTTGTTGGCGACGCTGATCAATCGGCAAGGCGCGCGTTTCAATGAATGAAACGCCGCCGGTTGACGGGTCGGCAGGCGGCCAATACGTTCGTCCTCTGAACTGCTGTTCGTTATACGAACATGGGGGCACGATGAGGCGCTTCGCCGCGGTGGTCGCGTTTCTGCTGGCAGTGGCGGGTTGCGGTGCCGACACCGTGCCGTCCTCGAACCCCGGCCAGCCGGACGGCGTCACGGTAGGCCTGATCTCGATCCTCGACGTGGCTCCGATTTATCTTGGCAAGCAGAAAGGATTCTTCGCGGATCGGAACATCGACCTGACGCTCAAGCCCGCGGAGGCCGGCACGGAGACGGTGCCGGCCGTGCTCGAGGGCGACCTGCAGTTCGGTTTCAGCAACGTCGTGACGTTGTTGTTGGCGCAGGCACAGGGACTGCCGGTGAAGGTCGTGAGCAACGGCACCAACTCGACGGGTGTAGAGGGCGCCGACTTCGGCTCGCTGATGGTGCGGGGAGACAGCCCCATCCGGTCGGTGAAAGACCTCGCGGGCAAGAAAGTCGCCGTCAACGTCCTCCAGAACGTGGTAGAGCTGGCCGTACGCGCATCCGCGGAGAAAGCGAACATCGACCCGGAGTCGATCGAGTACGTGAAACTGGGCTTCCCGGAAATGCCGGCGGCACTGGCCGACGGCCGGGTGGACGCGGCGTTCGTGGTGGAACCGTTCCAGCAGGTTGTGCTTTCGCAGGGCGGCCGCGCGATCGCGTCGAGCCTCGTGGACATCGCACCGGACCTCACCGTGGCCGTGTACTTCACGTCGAAGCAGATGGTCGCGGAGAACCCGGACCTGGCCCGCCGCTTCACCGAGGCGATGAACGAGTCCCTCGCCTACGCGGACACGCACCCGGACGAGGTGCGCGAGATCCTGCCGACCTACACCAGGATCGGGCCAGAAGTCATTCCGGACCTCGTGTTCCCGAAGTGGCCGGCCGAGATCAACCGGGAATCGATCACCGCGGTCGCCGAACTCGCCAGGGAGGAGAACCTCCTCTCCAGCGAGCCGGACATCGACGACCTGTTGCCCTAGGAATCGGACGTCGCCACGCGCTGCGGTGGGACGCCGGGTAGGAACCGGCCCGGTTGGCGGAGCTTCACGCACATCGCCGCCGAAGCCGCCGCCAAGGCGCACGCCAGCAACAGCACCGGCGCGTAACCCCACGACGGGAGCACCGCCGCGGCCACGCCGACGCCCAGCACACCGCCGAACGCCTTGGCGCTGTACACGGCCGCGTGGGTGCGGCGGGCCCCTGGGCTCTGGTCGCCGAAGAACTCGCGGGCCAGGCTTGCGAACAGTGGGTAGAACGCGCCACCGCCTGCGCCCGCGAGTACCGTCGCGAACACCAGCATCGCGGCGCTGCCGGTGCTGGCCGCGCTCGCCAGGCACAGCTGTCCCAGCCCCAGTGTCGCGAGCACCCACGCCAGCGTGCGGGTGCGGCCGGCCCGGTCGGACACGCGGATCGCCAGTGCCCGGCCCGCCCCGTTCGCGGCCAGCAGTACACCCGTGCCCACCGCGACCACGGCCACCGTCGCCTCGATGTTCGCGCCCAGCGTGGCAAGGAACGTGATGTCGAACAGGGAAACCGCGCTGGCGAAGAACAGGATCAGGTACATCAGCGGCGCGGCCCCGGTGCGCATGGCCTCACGCGGCGAGTACTGCCGTACCGCGCTCACCGACCGGCGGCCCAGTGTCCACTCGCGAGGGTCAACGTCCGGCGGCCACCAGTTCGCGGGCGGGTCCACCAGGAGCGCGCCGGCGGCCAGGACCGCCAGGAAGATCAGCACCGCGGTGACCGTCAGCGCCGGTGCAAGCGGAGCGAACAGGAACGCGACGGCGAACGGAACCGAGCCGTAGGCGAACGCGCCCGTCACCAGGCTGACCTTCGCCGCCTGCCGTTCCGGGTACCACTTCGCGACCGTGGCCGAGCACGTCGCGTACACGATGCCGGCGCCCGTGCCGCTCAGCACCGAATAGCCAAGCAGGGCAACGAGTTCCGAGCCGTGCGCCAGCGCGAGTGGGCCGAGGGGGAGCAGGACCGCGCCGGCGATCATGGCGGTGCGTGGGGCGATGCGGCCGCGTTCCCGGAGGTACGCGATCGGGAAGCCGGCCCCCGCCTGGAAAACCGTCCACAACGCCAAGAGCCAGAACAGGTCGAGCGCGCCCCAGCCACGCTCGAGAAGCGATGGCACCAGCGAGCCGAAGCCGTACTGCAGGATCCCGATCGCGGCCATCGCCACCCAGGACGCCCGCAGCATCCACGTGCGTGGGCGGCCGAGAAGCTCGTCCGCGGTGGGACCGACTTCGAAGCGGCGGCCGAGGAAGTCAATGGTGCTCGTCACAGCGACCCCTCCTAGACAACGAGTTCCATACTGCATACAGTCTACAACACATGGTGGCGTCGGTCACAGCCCCGAACGAGAGGTTGGGCGCGTGGACCTGTATGAGTACCAGGCAAAAGACCTGTTCGCGGCGCACGGTGTGCCGGTCGGGTCAGGGCAGCGGGTGGTGACGGACGCCGTCGCGGCCCTAGACGCGGCGGCCGAGTTCGGCGTTCCGGTCGTCGTCAAGGCGCAGGTGAAGACAGGCGGGCGCGGCAAGGCCGGTGGCGTCAAGGTCGCGGCCGACCCCGCCGACGCGGAGGCCAAGGCCGAGGCGATCCTGGGCCTGGACATCAAGGGCCACACCGTGCGGCGTGTGCTCGTCACGCCCGCCTCGAAGATCGCCGAGGAGTACTACTTCTCTTTCCTGCTGGATCGCGCGAACCGCACCTTCCTCGCCATGGCGTCCGCCGAAGGTGGCATGGAGATCGAGCAGCTGGCCGCCGAACGGCCCGAGGCGCTCGCCAAGGTACCGGTCGACGCCAACGAGGGTGTTGACCTGGCCAAGGCCAAGGAAATCCTTGCCGCCGGCCACTTTCCGGAGTCCATTGTCGACCGGGCCGCCGAGGTCGTGGTCACGCTCTGGGAGACGTTCGTCGCCGAGGACGCCACGCTCGTCGAGGTCAACCCGCTCGTGCGTGACCCGGAGGGCGCCATCCTCGCCCTCGACGGCAAGGTCACCCTCGACGAGAACGCGGCGTTCCGGCACCCCGGGCACGCCGCCCTCGTCGACACCGAGGCGGAGGACCCGCTGGAGGCCGCGGCGAAGGCCAAGGACCTCAACTACGTCAAGCTCGACGGCCAGGTCGGCATCATCGGCAACGGCGCCGGCCTCGTCATGTCCACTTTGGACGTGGTGGCCTACGCGGGGGCGGCGTTCCAGGTCAGGCCGGCCAACTTCCTCGACATCGGCGGCGGCGCCTCGGCCGAGGTGATGGCGGCGGGCCTGGAGATCATCCTGTCCGACCCGGACGTGAAGTCGGTGTTCGTCAACGTGTTCGGCGGCATCACCGCGTGTGACGCGGTCGCCAACGGCATCATCCAGGCGTTCGAGCTGCTGGAGTCGGTGAACAAGCCGGTCGTCGTGCGCCTCGACGGCAACAACGCCGCCGAGGGTCGCCGGATCCTGGACGCCGCCGCTCTTCCCGGTCTGCAACGTCTGGACACCATGGACGACGCGGCCCGAACCGCAGCCGAGCTCGCCGCGAAGGGGACCTGAGATGGCTATCTTCCTCAACGAGGACAGCAGGATCATCGTCCAGGGCATGACGGGCGCGGAGGGCACCAAGCACACCGCGCGGATGCTCGCGGCGGGCAGCAACGTCGTCGGCGGAGTCACCCCCGGCAAGGGCGGCCGCGCAGTCGAGATCGGCGGCCGGGAGTTGCCGGTGTTCAACTCGGTCGGCGAGGCGATGTCCGCGACCGGAGCCGACACCACGGTCGTGTTCGTGCCGCCGAAGTTCGCGAAGGACGCGGTCGTCGAGGCCATCGACGCCGGCATCGGTCTGGCCGTGGTGATCACCGAGGGCATTCCGGTGCACGACACCGCGAGCTTCTGGGCGCACGCGGTGGCCACCGGCACAGCGTCTTCGGGGACACCCCGCACCCCGAGGACCCGGATCATCGGCCCGAACTGCCCCGGTGTGATCAGCCCCGGCAAGTCCAACGCGGGCATCATCCCGGCGGACATCACCGGGGCGGGCCGGATCGGTCTGGTGTCGAAGTCCGGCACTTTGACCTATCAGATGATGTACGAGTTGAGCGACATCGGTTTCTCGACGGCCGTGGGCATTGGTGGTGACCCGATCATCGGTACCACGCACATCGACGCGTTGGCGGCGTTCGAGGCCGACCCGCAGACCGAGCTGATCGTGATGATCGGTGAGATCGGTGGCGACGCCGAGGAGCGGGCCGCGGCCTACATC
>NZ_DASUVO010000156.1:0-40434 GCF_036378875.1 Actinophytocola sp. | reverse complement strand
CGTCGCGCTGAAGCACTTCGGCTAGGTGATGATCACGACGACTCCTGAGATCCGCGGGTGAGCGTCCGTCGATCTCATTGGGCGCGCGGTGGTGGTCTCCGGCCCAGCGGGCGAGCAGATCGCAGCAACGCTGATAGGTGTAGGCGGGCCAGGGACCCATGCGGTGCAGCTATGTCCAACCGCAGTGATCGCGTAGCGCGGTGGCCACGACCCGGTCGAGGATGAGACACGGGTGCTCCGGCGCGCCACCGCCGGCGAAGTAGAGGAACTTCGTGAAGAACGACGGCCCCGGCGACAGCAGCGCGTTGCGGCGATCCGGCCGCAACACGGCGCACGCACCGGCCGGATCCTGACGCGACACCTCAGCCGCCGCTGTCAGCAGCTTCTCTGCCCGCGACACATCGGCGGCGACGCTGTCCAGCCGACGGCTTTTCTGCCGCAGACGACTGCCCGAACTCCACGCCAGGGCCCGCCACAGCAGCGTGAATCCGTCCCCGGTCGTCGTCCACACCTGCGCCCGCGTCAGCGTCGGACCACATAACCGCGAGACCGCCGGCCTGTCCGGTGGCGAATCAAGTGCCGTCGGCGACGGCGTCGGTCAGCCAGGGCCGGACCTCGCTGTCACTGAGCAAAGTGGACAGTCAGGCTGGCGCGTAGCAGATACCGCCGAGGCCGAAGAACCCGCCGGGGTCGACCGCTCTGGCGATGTCGAGCTTCGTGCCGAGGATGGCGAGCCACTTGGCGCGGCTGTCCGTGCGGTTGTCAGACGGATGATCGCCGGATGGTGTGGCTCGGATCTGTGTGACATCGGCGATCCGCGTGGCAAGCGGAGAGGGTGCGGCACCCATCACGATGTCCGGGCCCTGGCGCCGACCTACTCTCGAATTCGGGTCTGTGTGGCGATGCCTTGATGGTCGGGGGGCTTGTGGGGGCGAGGTCGTGCGACACAACGTGCCTGTCCAAATCCGCGGGGGCGCGTTCTGGCGTTTTGGTTGGGGGAACGCGAGAAACCCTTGCCGGCCGTCCTGGGGCCCGCGTCGGCGACCGCGGGCACCAAACTGGTTCACCACGTCATTCACGCGACTGTTCGGCCATGCTTCGCACCGCCCACGTCCCGAATCAATGGCAACTGATCTTGCCATCCCGGTATGAGGTCGGAGGGTGCATCGATGGTCAACAGAGTCGTGAAGATCGCAATAGACTCGTATGATCAACTTTCCCAGCAAGGGGCGCATGCGATGTTACGTCTGTACCGCGGGTGTCGGCTGCTCACACCGAAACGGCAGCCCGCCGCGGACGTCGTGCTGATGATCGTCGACGTCGTCACCGACGAGACGTTGACCCGTGTGGCCGACGTCGAGATGGCGTCGACCAACCCGCACATGCGGATCGTCCTGATCGCCGACATCGTCGACGAGAAATACGTTGTGCAACTCGTCGCGCACGGCGTGGTCAGTATCCTGTGCCGTCGCCATGTCGGCGCCAGGGACATCATACGTGCGGTGGAGAACAGCAACAGCGGTCGCGCCGATCTCCCGGACACCATGGTGCGCGCGTTGATCGAACGGGTGCGGTCGATGCACCAGGATCACGACGCGGACAGCCGTCTCGGGTTGACCATGCGGGAGATCCACGTGGTCCGGCTCCTCGCCGACGGCCACAGCACCGCCGAGATCGCGTCGAATCTCAACTATTCCGAGCGCACGATCAAGAACATCCTCCGCAACATGATGGCGCGACTGGGGCTGCGCAACCGCGCGCACGTCGTCGCGCACGCCATGCGCCACGGTGTGCTGACCGACGGGCATCGCGTGTCCTGACCGGCCTGAGGCCAATGGGGCAACTCGATCGCATTACAGGGCAACCCGCGCCAGAAGCCGTTCCCTGCCAATGCGATCGAGTTGTACGTTCGCCACTGTGACGGCGACATGGCGGCGCTTCGTTGGGGGCCGGAAAACCTCTGGTGATCGGTTGATGGGCGTGCGCAATTTCCGGTTGTTATTGCTCGGGTTCGCCGCGAGCAAGACCGGTAGCCAGGTGACGCTCGTCGCGCTGCCGTTGGTCGCGCTACTGGATCTGCACGCCTCGCCCTTCGAACTCGGTCTGCTGACGGCAACGGAAACGGCGGCCCTGGTGGTGGTGGGGCTACCCGCCGGAGCGTGGGTCGATCGGCTGCGTCGGCTTCCGGTTCTCATTCAGACCGATGTGGTGCGGTGCGTGGCGATCGGCTCTGTTCCGGTGGCTGCCGCGGTGGACCGGCTGACGATGGTCCAACTCTACGTCGTGGCCGCGATCGTCGGCGCCGCAACGGTTTTCTCCGACATCGCGACCCAGTCGCTGGTGCCGGCCGTGCTCGGAAGGGACCGGTTGATCGGCGGCAACGGCGCGCTGGCGGGTGTGCAGTCGGGCGCGGAGGTCGCCGGTCCCGGGCTCGGCGGCGGGCTGGTACAGGCCATCGGGGCGCCGTTCACCCTCGTGGCGGACGCGATCAGCTACGTGGTGTCCGCGGTGCTGCTGCTGGGCATCCGGGTGCGCGAGACGGTGGCGGAGTCGACCGGGAAGCGGTCGCTGCGCCGAGACATCACCGAGGGCGTCCGCTTCGTCTTCCGCCACCCGCTGTTGCGGGTGATCGCCGTGACCACGGGGTTGGCGAACCTGTTCACCGCGTACCTGTTCGCCGTGCAGGTCGTGTTCTGGACACAGGAGTTGCGGTTGTCGCCGCTGGCGATCGGCCTGCTGCTGTCCGCCTCCGCCGTGGGTGGCGTCGCCGGCGCGCTGCTCGCGCAGCCACTGTCCCGGCGGGTCGGGCAGGTGCGGCTGATCCTGCTGTCGATCGCCGTGTCCTCACCGTTCGCCCTGTTGTGGCCGCTGTCGGCCGGGTCGGTGGCGGCGGTCATGTTCGGGGTCGGGCTGGCGGTCGTCTGGTTCGGCGCGGTCGTCTACAACGTCGCGCAACTGACCTTCCGCCAGCTGATCTGTCCGAACGAGCTGCTCGGCCGCATGAACGCCACGATGCGCTTCGTCGCGTCCGCGGTGATGCCGATCGGTGCGGTCGCGGGCGGGGCGTTGGCCACGGTGGGGGGTCCCCGGGCCGCGTTGTGGGTGTGTGCGATCGGTTTCCTCACCGGACCCGTTCCCCTGCTGCTGTCGCCGTTCCGGCGCCTGCGAACCGTGCCGACGGACGACAGCGCCGGAGACCAGGCCGAGACGCTCGCACGCACGACGACGGAGGCCGAGCAGGGTGGGTGACAGCCGAGTGCCGCGCAGCATCACGGAGACTTATCTGGCGCAGTACCGGGCGGTGATCGCACAGTCGGACGACTCGGCGGCCTTGTTCCCACTGACCGGCGCGCAACGGCGCTTCCTGCTCACCAGCGACCTCGGCCCCGGCCGGTGCCCCGACATCGTGCCCCTGTTCTTCACGTTCCCCAAGGGCACGGTCGACGTGGCGCGTCTGCGCAGTGCCGCGCTCCGCTTCGCGAGCCGCCACACGGCCCTCCGCGGGTCCGTCACCGTGGTGCGCGGGACCCCCGCGTTGCGTCTCGGTCCACCCTCGGTCGAGGTCCGGGAGGTGTCGGCGGGGACGACCGTCAGGAACGCCGTGCGCGCCGAACTGGGCTCGTGGCGGGCGGGTGGTCCGGTATTGCGCCTCCTGCTGGCGCGCGGCCCGGACGAGGAGGACGAGCTGCTGGCGATCGTGCTGGACCACGTGGTCTGCGACGAGCGGGCACTGGGCATCGTGACCGCCGGACTGACCGAGGCGTACACGGAAGACATTCCGCACCGCACGGCACCTGAGGACGCGGCCGCGTACCGGGACGCGGTGACCCGCCAGCTCGCCGCCGAGGAGGAGGCGTCCCGGCCGGCGCACCTCGATTACTGGGCTACGCGGCTGTCGGTGCTCACCAACCAGGATCCGGTCCACCCCGGCGCCACGTCGCCACCCGACGACGCGGCCGACAACGGGATGCTGAGCCACCGCCTGCCCGCTCCCGAGGGAATGCGGGGATCGGTCTTCCCGGTGCTCCTCGACGCCGTCTCGGTGGTGCTCCGCAAAGGGGCCGGCGTCCCGGCGCTCGGCTACACGTGGGGCGGCCGCCCGCCCGGCACACCGGAGATCCTCGGCTGCTTCCTCAACACCGTGGTGCATCCCGTCCGCGAGCAGGCCGTGAGCCTCGAGGAGACCGCCGCCATGTGGTGGGACGACCTGGAGCACGCCGACACCCCGTACGACGAGGTGCTCCGGGCCGTACGTCGGGAGGGAGCGAGCTGGTCGGGGAGCCTGGACGGCTTCGTCGTGTTCGAGGACCTGGGGCGCCGACCGCCGCTGACACTCGGCGGCACACCCGGTCGGGAGGTCCACCTCACGACGCCCCGCCGGTACGCCGCGCCGCTGGCCGTCGCCTTCTCACTCGGCGAGGACCTGCTGGTGCGCGTGGTGTGGGACCGCGGCCGGCTGGCCGACGACGACGCGCGAGCGGCCGGCACGGTCCTGCTGCACACCCTCCGCCACCACCTCGACCACGGCGCTGACCAACCGACTCGCCACGGAACCAGCCGCTCCGTGGCGCACATCCCCGGCAAGGAGTGAGCTCTCGCGATGTTCGACCTCTCGAGTTCGCAGGAGATCGTCTGGCTGCACGAGCAGTTGATGCCCGGCAGCCGCAGCTACAACTTCACCGCCGTGCTTGACCTGCGCGGCACGCTCGACGCGGCCGCGCTGCGTGCCGCCTTCGCCACGGCCATGGCCCACCATCCCGGACTGCGGCTCGAATTGGTCCGCACCGCCGGTCGGATCGCCCGCCAACGGATCCGGGACGACGCCGAGTTGCGCTGGCGCGTCACCGACCTGACGGGCGCCGCGGATCCGGAGGCCGCCTTCGCCGCGCTGTTGACCGCGGAGGCGGAGGAACCGCTCGACACCGGGCTCGCGCCGCTGCTGCGCTGGCACCTCGTGACACTCGCCGAGCGGCATCACCGGCTGGTGCAGGTCGAGCACCACCTGATCCACGACGGCCACTCGTTCGCGATCCTGCTGCGCGACGTGTTCACCGCCTACCGGGCGCACATCGTGGGTGAACCGCCCGCACTAGCGCCCACCCGGTCCTACGCGGAGCACGTCGGTTCCGGGGGCGACCGGGCGGACGCGCGGGATCGCGGCCTCGCGTACTGGCGCGACGAGCTGCGCGACGTCCCGTTCCACATCACGCTGCCCGGCCTGCGCACACCCGGCGCCGTGCGCCGCTATCGCGGCAGCCAGCTGCGGCAACACATCGACGCCGACCTCGCCGAGCAACTCCGCGCGCGCTGCCGCACGGACGGCCACACCCCGTTCAGCGCCATGCTCACCCTCTTCGGGGAGCTCCTGCGGCGGCACAGCGGTCAGCGCGAGATGGTCGTCGGCACCGCCGTGGGCAACCGGCCGGTCGGCTTCGAGCGCGCCATCGGCATGTTCGTCAACACGTTGCCGCTCCGGGTCTCGCTGCGTCCGGGCGCCGCCGCGAGCGAGGCGGTCGACGACGTCACGGACACACTGCTGCGTGCGCTGCCCCATCAGGACGTGCCGGTGCAGGAGCTCACCAGGGCCTTGGGACTGCACACGAGCGGCACCGACAACCCCCTGTTCAACGTGATGTTCAGCGCGCACGACGCGCCGCTGCCGGAAATCGAGGTCCCCAGCCTGGACGTCTCGCTGTACGAAGGGCACAACACCGGGACCACTCGGTTCGACCTCGACGTCGTGCTCCTCCCGGACGACCGCAGGGTGGTCGGGGCGCGCCTCGGGGCGGCCGGTATGACCCTGCTCTGGGACCACGACAGCGACCTGTTCGACGCGGGCATCGTCGCGTTGCTGGCCGACCGGTTCGTCGCGCTGCTGCGCGCGTACGTCGCCGAACCGCACACGGAGCTGGCGGCCCTCGCCGTGCCACCGCTCCCACCCGAGGCCGCCGCCCACGAGCCCGACCTCACGCTGCTCGACCCGGTCCGCGCCGGCGACCCCGGAGCCCTCGCCGCGATCGCCGGCAACGACCAGCTGAGCTACGGCGAGTTGGACCACCGGGTCAGCGCCCTCGTCGAACGGCTCCGCGCGGCGGGCGTGACCGCGGGCCAGCCGGTGGCCGTCGTGCTGCCGCGCGGTATCGACAACCTGGTCGCGTTGCTCGCGTGCCTGCGGTCCGGCGCGGTCTACGCCCCGCTGTCGCCGAGGGATCCGGTGGCACGCCTGGACCGGTTGCTGACCCGACTGCGCCCAGCGCTGGTGCTGGCCACTCGGGAGAGCTCGCTCGCGCTTCCCGTCGACCGCGTCCCGGCCCTGCTGGACGGCCCGGCGTTCCCTTCGGCCGAACCGGCGGCGGTGCTGGCGGACGGCGCGTACCTCATCCACACCTCCGGGTCGACCGGCACACCCAAGCCGGTCCTGGTCAGCCGGCCGGCACTCGCCGGCTATGTCGGCGCGATCACCGCGCGGTTCGAGTTGAGCGCGAAGGACCGGGTGCTGGTGTTCGCCCAGCCCTCCTTCGACGTCGCGGTGGAGGAGGTGCTGCCGTCACTGGCCGCCGGAAGCTGCTTGGTGCTGCCGCAGCGCGAGGTGCCGACCGGGCCCGAGCTGGCCGCGGTGCTGGCGTTGCGCGGTGTGACGGTGGCGAACCTGCCGACCAGTTACTTCCTGGCCACCCAGGAGGCGCTGCGGGATGCCGCCCGGAAGAGGCGGTGGTCGCCGCGGCTGCTGGTGCTGGGTGGTGAACGACTGCCCGCCCTCGCGCTGCGGGGCCTGCTCGCCGACACGGGCGCCACGGTGTGCAACGCCTACGGCGTGACGGAGGCCGTGGTGACCTCCACCGTGCACGAGGTCACCGAGGCGGACTTGGCTGGGGAGCTGGACCTCCCGCTCGGCGTCGAGCTGGCGGGCGTGCGGGTGCACGTGCTGGACGACGGCGGGTGGCCGCTGCCGGCCGGCGGAGTGGGCGAACTCGCCATCGGCGGCTCGCTGCTCGCAGACGGCTACGTGGCCCACGACGACGCCACCGCCTCCCGGTTCGTCGCCCATGCCGCGCTCGGCGGGGAGCGGGTGTACCTCACCGGCGACCGAGGTTATCGCGACCCGAGTGGCCGGCTGTGGTTCCTTGGCCGCCGGGACAACCAGGTCAAGCTCCGCGGTCACCGCATCGAGCTGGAGGAGATCGAGGCGATCGCCGCCGGCGCGCTCGACGGCCGGACCTGTGCCGTGGTGCTCAGCCGGGACACCGACGATGGCCCGCGTCTGGTCGGTTTCGTGGCCGGCGCCGACCGGCCGGACCAGGCCGCCCTCACCGCCGCGCTGGCTCGGCGCCTGCCAGCCGCGCTCGTCCCGAGCACGTGGTTCGCACTGACCGAGTTGCCCACTCTGGCCGGCGGCAAGCCGGACCGGGCGGCACTCACCCGCATCGCGGCCGACCTCGGCAAGGTGGAGGCCGAGCGCCCGCGCCCGGAGCCGGACTTCACTGGTCCCGGGCAGACACTGGTCGCGCGGGGATGGCGTGCGGTGCTCGGGCACGATCGGTTCGCCGCCGACTCCCACTTCTTCGAGGTCGGCGGGCACTCCCTGCTCGCCGCCCAACTCGCCGCCTGGTTCGAACCGCACCTGGGTCACCGTCCGCCGTTGCGCACGTTCTTCCAGAACCCCGTGCTGGCAGACCAGGCACTCGTACTGGAACAACGGGGTTAGGAGGCCAACGGTGCGGTCTGCGCCATCCGCCGTCCTCGAGGGCGGCCACGCCGATCTGGTGAGCTCGTTCGAGAGCTTCGTTCAGCGAGAGTTGGTCCCGTTGGCGGCCGAGGTCACCGAGACCAGCGCACCGCCACCCGCCGACCTGCGGTCCTACGTGCGCAAACGCTCCGCGGCACTCGGTTTCTACGCGGGCGAGTACCCCGAGGAGTGGGGCGGAGCCGGGATGCCCCTGACCGCCGTCGTCCTTCTGCACCAGGCCGCGAACCGCGACGGCTGCCCACTGGCGCCGTACGCGTTGGGCGGTGCCGACGGGCCGAGCCCGCTGCTCCGCCACGGCACACCGGATCAGATCAGGCACTACCTGGTGCCGCTGGTGCGTGGCGAGCTGACCCGCTGCTTCGCCCTCACCGAACCGCGGGCCGGCTCGGACGCCTTCCAGCTGACCAGCGTCGCGACCCGGACCGCGGCCGGCTGGACGCTCAACGGACACAAGACGTTCGTCAGCAACGCGGACCAGGCCGACATCGCCATCGTCGTCACGGCCACCGACCTGGGTGCCGGCCCGACGGCGGGCGCATCCGCGTTCGTCGTCGAGATGGACCGGCCGGGGCTGCGGATCGGGCAGCGCTACACGGGGATGTCCGGCGAGCCGTTGTTCGAACTGCTGCTCGACGGGGTGCACGTCCCGCCGGACGCGGTCATCGGCGGAGAAGACGGCGTCGGGGCGGCCGCCGCGCTCGCGATGGACAGCCTCTCCTGGGGGCGGTTGATCGTCGCCGGCCAGTGCAACGGCATCGCCGAGCACGCGCTGCGGCTCGCGGTAGAGCACGCCAGGGACCGGACGGCGTTCGGCAGGCGCATCGGCGGTTTCCAACACATCCAGGAACACCTGGTGACCAGCCACGCCGAGGTGGAGTGCGCCAAGCTGCTGACGCTCGCGTCGGCCCAACTCGTCGACGGGGGAGCGGACGCGCTCGAGAACGCCGCCCTCGCCAAGCTGACCGCGACCCAGGTGGCGGTCCGGGTGGTGGACCGCGCGCTCCAGGTCCACGGCGCCTCGGGCTGGGTGCGCGGCCACCCACTGGAGTTCCTGTACCGCCACGTCCGGATGACGACGATCATCGAGGGGACCTCCGAGGTCCAGAAGGTGATCGTCGCCAAGGCCATGGGCCTGGAATGAGCCAGCAAGTGACGCGACACCAGCACAGGAGGCGACGTTGAGTTCCCCGAGCATCGAATCCGGCGGGATGCCCCGCAACGGCGCGGTGCACGAGCTGTTCCGGGACTGGGCCGAGAGAACCCCGGACGCACCGGCCCTACACGACGGCGATCTCCGCTGGAGCTACGCCGAGCTCGACCGGGCGGCCGACGAGGTGGCCGACGCCCTGCGCGACCACGTCCGAACGGGCGACCTGGTGGGCGTGTGCCTCGACCACTCGGCGGCGCTGGTCGCGGTCGCGCTCGCGGTGGCGCGGCTGGGCGCGGTCTACCTGTCCTTCGGGACGGCACCCGGTGAGCAGCGGCTCCGCGCGGCCACCAGCGACCTCCGCGTGCGCTGCCTGATCGGTGACCCCGCGCGGTGGCCGGCGACTGACCAGAAGCCGCTCCCGCTCGCCGTGCCGGTCACCGGGGCCAAGGCCGCCCCGTCGGTAGTCGCGGCGCTGACGGCCGATGCCGCCACCGCGCCGAGGGGCACCCACTACGCGGTGCTCACCTCGGGGTCGACCGGTGATCCGAAGGCGGTCGCGGTCGGCGCGGAGTCGTTCGGCGCTCTGCTGCGCTGGTACCGCGACCTCGTGGAACTGGGTCCCGGTGAACGCCACAGCTTCTTGATGGGCGCACCCTTCGACGCCCACGTGATGGAGATGTGGGCGGTCCTCACGGCCGGTGCGGCGCTCTCGGTGGCGCCACCGGACGTCCAGTGGGACTCCCGGGCGCTCACCGACTGGTGGCGGCACGCGCGGATCACGGCGGCCTTCCTGCCGACGCCCATGGCTGAGCCCGTACTCGACCGGCCGTGGCCGGCGGGGCTGGCGCTGCGCCACCTCTGCATCGGCGGGGACCGGTTGCGCCGCTGGCCCGCGGCGGATGTGACCGCGCGGGTGCACAACGCCTACGGTCCGGCCGAAGCCACCGTCGTGACGACCGTGCACCCGATGCCGCCCGGTGGCGCGTCGGACACCGGTGGTCACCCGCCGATCGGCAGGCCGATCCCGGGTGCGACGGTGCTGGTCGTCGGTGCTGACGGCCAGCCGGTGCCCCGCGGCCAGGCCGGCGAACTGGTGATCGGCGGGCCGTGCCTGGCACTGGGCTACTTCGACGACGAGCTCACCGCCCGGCGGTTCGTCTCCCCACCCACCGGCTCGGGGCACCTGGACCGGGTCTACCGGACCGGCGACCGTGTCGTCATGCGTCCGGACGGTGTGCTGGAGTTCCTCGGCCGGCTCGACGACCAGGTCAAGGTCGACGGGGTACGCATCGAGCCGGCCGAGGTCGAGGCGGCGTTGGAGCGAGAGCCGCGCATCCGGCGGGCCGTCGTCGTCGCCCGCACGGACGGCGCCGGTGCGAGCCAGCTCGTCGCGTTCGTCCAGCCCGTGCCGGACGGCTCCGCGCCGGCCACCGCCGAGCTGCGGGACCACGCGAGGCGATGGCTGCCGGCGCAGGCGGTGCCAGCGAGGATCGAGGTCGTAGACAGGTTCCCGTTGACCCCCAACGGGAAGGTCGACAGGCGGGCGCTGCTCGCGGCGACGGACGCGCGCGGCACGGCGCACGCCGCGACGGACGGGTCGCCGACCGAGCGGGCAGTGGTATCGCTGTGCCGCGAGATCCTCGGCCTGCCCGGGCTCGGGCCGGGGGACAACTTCGTCGCGGTGGGCGGCAACTCGGTTGGCGCGGCGCGACTGCTCGCCGCCCTCGAGGAAAGATACGACGTGCGGCTGCGAGCCCCCCAACTCCTCCGCCAGCCCGACCTGCGCCACGTGGCGATGCTGGTGGCGGAGCGGACGGCGCGCGGTGAGGTGTCCCGGTGAGGTACCGCCTGCTCCGGCGCGTCGAGTTCTGGCGGGAGCGGAAGGTCGACCTCGGCGGGGCGAAGCAGCGGGCGTTGCTCGCCACCCTGCTCTTCGGCGCAAACGAGTACCAGTCCATCGACCACATCGCGGAGTCGCTGTGGGAGGGCGACCGGCCGCGCAGCGCCGAGAACCTCATCCGGGTGTACGTGCACCAGCTGCGCAAGAAGTTGGGTGCCGCGGGCGCGGACGTGGTGACCGAACCCGGTGGTTACGCCATCCGGGTCGCGGACACCGACCTCGACCTGTGGGTGTTCGAACGGGAGACGAGCCAGGCCCGACGGGCCATGGCGGATGGTGACTTCGCACGCGCGGCAGCCGGGTTCCGCGCCGCGCTGGCGCTGTGGGGGGAGCCGTTGGGCGCGTGTGTCGACTCGCCGCTGCTGGAACGGGTGCACGGGTCGCGGCTGGCCGACATGCGGCTGTCCGCCGTCGAGGACCTGGCGGAGACGGAGCTCGCCCTCGGCGGGTCCGCGGACCTGGCCGACCGGCTGCGCTCGCTGGTCGACCAGAACCCCTATCGGGAGCGGCTGCTCGGGCTGTACATGCTCGCGCTCAACAAGTGCGGCCGCAAGGTCGAGGCGCTGGCCGCCTTCCGGCGGGCGCGGGCCGCCCTGGTCGCGGAGATGGGTGTCGAGCCGGGCCGGGACCTTCACACGCTGGTGCGCGACATCCTCGTCGACGGGGCGGACGCGGAACCCGACGGCGCGCCACCGGACGGTCGCTCGCGCGGCGTCGTGCCGCACCAGGTGCCGCCGGGCGCGGTCGACCTGATCGGCCGGCACACACAGGTTCGGGCGATTCGCGGGTTCCTCGCGGCGGCGGGGGACACCACGCACACCTCCGCCCGCACACTGTTGATCACCGGCGCACCCGGGGTCGGCAAGAGCGCCGTCATGCTCGGCGCGGTCCGCACGTCGCGGCACGCCTTCCCCGACGGGGAGCTTTACGCCGACCTCGCGGAAACCTCAGTCCACCAGGCACAGGAGGATTTCCTCCTCGCGTTGGGTGTGGCCGACGCCGCCACGAACCCGGCACGCCGCCAGGCCCTCTACCGTAGCGTCACCGCCACCCACCGGCTCCTGGTGATCCTCGACAACGTCGCCACCGAGTCCCAGGTCGCGCTGCTGACCCCCACCTCGCCCGGCAGCGCGCTCCTGGCCGCGTCGGACAGCCGGCTGTCCGCCCTTGAGTTCACCCGGATCCTGCGGATCGGTGGGCTGGACCGCGCGGACGGGTTGCGGTTGCTGGAACGGCATCTCGGTCGCCGGCGAGTCGACGGTGACCGGCGGGCGGCCGAGCGGATAGTGGCACTGTGCGACGGCAGTCCGCTCGCGCTCCACATAGCCGGCACCCGGCTCGCGCTCCGTCCTGAGCTGCGGCTGACCGAGTTCGTCGGGCAGTTGGCCGACGAGAACCGGCGGCTGGGCGAGTTCCGGGTGGGTGAGCTGGACCTGCGCGTGCGCTACCAGCACAGCTACGACCGGCTCGACGCTCACGAGCAGGCGGTGTTCCGTTGCCTGGCCTTGGCCGAGCCGGCCGGCGCCACCGTCGACACGCTGGCCGGCGACACCGGCCTTTCGTCGCCCACCGTGGACATCGCGGTGGATCGGCTCGTGTCCGCGCACCTCGTGGCGCCGGCCGGGCGCGACGGCGCCGGCCGCCCCCGGTACCGGCAACCGATGCTGGTCAGGGATTTCGCTCGGGGTCTGTGCCCGCGGCACCCGCTCGGCGCCCCTCGGTGCGCGTGACCGATCCGCCCTGGAGTGGGTCGGGGAGCGCGCGGCGGTCGACCTTGCCGCTCGCGGTCAACGGGAGCTTTGGCAGTGGCAGCCACACGTCGGGGACGAGGTGCTTGGGCAGTCGCTCCGGTAGCCACGCGCGCACCGCGGTCAACGCCTCAGCCGGGTCCTGCGCCGGATCCAGCACCGGGTAGGCGACGAGCAGGCGGTTCTCCGGCGCGTCGCCGTGCGCGGTCACCACGATGTCGCGCACGGCGGGGTGCTGGCGGGCCGCGGCCTCGACTTCGCCCAGCTCGACGCGGAAGCCTCGGACCTTGACCTGGCGGTCGATCCGGCCGAGGTACTCGATCGACCCGTCCCTCTTGCGCAGCACGAGGTCCCCGGTCGCGTACAGCCGGCCGCCGGGCACGTCCCCGTGCGGATCGGGCATGAACCGCTCCGCGGTGAGCGCGGGTCGGCCGAGGTAGCCACGGGCCAGGGCCGTGCCACCGATGAACAGTTGTCCGGGTGTGCCGTCCGGCACCTGATGGAGCCGGTCGTCGAGTATCCGCAGACGGGCGCCGGGCACCGCGTCGCCGATCGGGATGGACGCGCCCGTCTCGTCATCCGGCGACACCGTGTGGGTGGTGGCGAAGATCGTCGCCTCTGTTGGGCCGTAGCCGTTGATGAACCGCATGCCCGGGTGTGCGTGGAGGAGCTTCCGCACGTGTTTGGCCGATGGGGCCTCGCCGCCGGCGAGCAGTTGCTCGACGCCGCTCAGGCTGTCGACGTCCTCGTCGACCACGGCGTGGAAGAGCCCGGCGGTGAGCCACATCGTGGTGACGCCGTGCTCGGCGACCACGCGCCGCAGCGAGCGCAGGGACCCGGTGGCGCCCGGCTCGACGACCAGGCGGCCGCCGTTGAGCAGCGCACCCCAGATCTCGAACATCGAGACGTCGAAGCAGATCGACGTGAGTTGCGGGATGACCGCGCCAGGCCCCAGCCGCACCCACATCGGGTCCCGCACCAGTCGGACGACGCTGCCGTGTCGCACCATCACGCCCTTGGGACGGCCGGTCGAACCGGACGTGTACACCACGTAGGCGAGGTTGTCGGGACTGGTCGGCACGCCCGGGTCGCTCTCCTCGCCGCCGGGCGACGGGTCCTCGACGCACACCGTGCGGACCGGGCACCCGGCCACCAGCGGCGCCAGTTCGCCGGTGGTGACGACCACCTCGGCCTCGGTGTCCGCGAGGATCGCCGCCAGGTGAGCGCGGGGGTAGGTGGTGTCGAGTGGCACATAGCAGCCACCGGCCTTGAGGACGGCGAGCACCGCGAGCACGTAGTCGGTGGACGGTGCGAGCAAGATGGCGACCCGCTGTTCTGGACCGACGCCGTGCCCGATCAGCCGGTGCGCCAACCGGTTGGCGCACCGGCTGGCCTCGGCATAGGTGATCAGCGTGCCGCCGCCGGCGAGCGCGACCGCCTCCGGCCGCCGGAGCGCCTGCTCCTCGAAGACCTGGTGGATGACGAGTGGCCCGTGCCGCTCGCGGACCGCGCGGTCGACGACCGCGGCGTACCGGGTGAGCGTCGGGTTCCGGAAAAGGACCGGCAGTGGCAGTTCGATCCCGAACGCCTCGTTCACCTCGGCAGTGATGCGAATGGCGAGCAGCGAATAGCCGCCCAGGTCGAAGAAATCCTCGTCGGCGTCGATCCGGTCCACGCCAAGCTCGTGTGCCCAGATCGTCTGCAACACGTTGACCGTGTAGTCGGACGCAGTGTTGTGCACCGTTGATTGTGTCACGTGGTCATCATGCCAGAGCCGGTTTGATAATGTGTTTAGCCGACATTTACGGTTGGTTGAGACGGACTCCGTTGACAGCGAGGAGCCTTGCGGCACAGGCTTAACGACGTTCGTATGGTGATTACGGAGGTGCCGTGTCAGACGCCCCGCTGTCGTTCGCGCAGCAACAGCTGTGGTTCATCGACCGGCTCGCGCCGCACGATTCCGCTTACAATTTCGACCTGGTCATGGACCTGGGTGGTGAAGTCGACACCGCCGCATTACGCCGCGCTTTCCAGCGCGTAGTGGCGCGACACGACACATTGCGCACGATATTCCCCATCGGCGCCGACGGCGCTCCCTGTCAGCGGGTGGTCGAGGATTTCGAGTTGCCGTTCGACGTCGTCGACCTGTCGTCGCTGCCGGAGGCGGCGTCGCGCAACGCGGCCGGCGCGCTCGTGCGGGAGTGGGCCGGCGAGCCCTTCGACCTGGAGCGTGGTCCGCTGATACGCGTCCGCCTCGTCCGGATCGGCGACCGGGAGCACGTCCTGGGGGTGTTCCTCCATCACGCCGTCATCGACGGCTGGTCCACCGAGGTGCTCTTCCGGGAGTTGGCCCACTACTACACGCCGAACCGCGAGCCTGGTGCG
This sequence comes from Actinophytocola sp., assembly GCF_036378875.1. GTDB lineage: Bacteria > Actinomycetota > Actinomycetes > Mycobacteriales > Pseudonocardiaceae > Actinophytocola. The sequence goes on along the minus strand of NZ_DASUVO010000156.1, from coordinate 25,504 downwards.
CTGCCGGCGCCGGCCGTGCGGTACGCCGACCACGCCAGGCGGCAGCGGGAGCTGCTGTCGGGCGACCGCCTCACCCGCCAGCTCGGGTGGTGGCTGGATTACCTGCGCGGCACGCCGACGACGCTCGCCCTGCCGGCGGAAGGCTTGGTGGAGCGCCGCTCCAGCCACGGCGCCCGGGTCGTGGCCGAGCTCCCGGCGGCGACGATTACCGGCGTCTCGGCCATCGCCCGCACGGCCTCGGCCACCCCGTTCATGGTGCTGCTCGCCGCGTACGCCGTGCTGCTCACGCAGCACATCGGAGCCCGCAGCGTGCTGATCGGCACCCAGGTCGCCGGCCGGCCGCGACGCGAGCTGCACGACCTCATCGGCCTGTTCGCCAACACGATCCCGATCCGCGTCGATCTCGAGGCACAAAGGACGTTCGCCGAGTTGGTGGCGCACGTCCGGGAGTCCACCCTGGACGCGCTGGCCCACGACGAGGTGCCGCTGGACCGGATCGTCGACGCTGTGCGTCCGAACCGGACGGTGGGAAGCAACCCGTTGGTGCAGACGGTGTTCGCCGTCCAACCCGGACCGCCTCCGGTGCCGGCGTTGTCCGGCCTGTCGGTGGAGCCGCGCACACTGGCGGCGACGACGTCGAAGTTCGATCTGGGTGTGGCGGTGCAGGCGAAGGCCGACGGCGGGCACGAGGTCGCGCTCACCTACCGCACCGGGACGCTGACGGAACGGACCGCCCTGGAGCTCGTGCGGCGTTATCGCGATCTGCTCGCCGCGGCCGTCGAGGCGCCGGACACCCACCTGCGGCGGCTGGCGCCGCACGCGCCCCCCAGGGCGGACACACCGTCGGGGGCGGTGCTGGAGGACGTGCTCGCCGGCATCTGGCGGGAGGTGCTCGACAACGACCGCATCACCGTGCACGACAACTTCTTCGACGCCGGCGGGCAGTCGCTGACGATGGCCATCGTCCACGCGCGCATGGAGCGCGAGCTCGGCCGAGAACTACCGATGGTCGCGTTCTACGAACACCCGACCATCGCGGCGCTGGCCGCGCACCTGTCTGGCCGTGCCGCGCCGGCCACCACCCCGAACCGGCCGCCGGACCGCCGTCGGTCACCGTCGACCCGGTCCCGCCAGCACCGGCGGGCAGTTCGCGGAAGAGGAGAGTGAGACATGCCCTTCGAGGACTGTGCGGAGTTCGTCGTCGTGCGCAACCACGAGGACCAGTACTCGATCTGGCCGGCCGACCTGGCCCTGCCGCCCGGGTGGACCGACGAGCCGATGCGCGGGCCGAGACGAGCGTGCCTGGCGCACATCGAGAAGGTGTGGACGGACATGCGCCCGCGAAGCCTGCGCGAGGCGGTCGATCGGGCATGAGCGACACGGAGTCCACGGTGGACGGTGCCGCCATCATCGGCATGGCCGGCCGTTTCCCCGGGACCGGGCACGTCGGTGAGTTCTGGCGGCACCTGCTGGCGGGCGACGACCTGGTCACCCGCTTCCCCGAGGCGGGCGACGGGCACGCGGTCCCCGCCTACGGCATCACCCCGGACGCGGACTGGTTCGACGCCGCGGCCTTCGGTTACTCCCCTGCGGAGGCGGTGCTGATCGACCCGCAGCAACGGCTGTTTCTCGAATGCTGCGCGGAGGCGCTGGAGCGGGCCGGCTGCGACCCCGTCCGGTACACCGGCGCCGTTGGCGTGTACGGCGGCAGCGGCGTGACGACCTATGCGGATCAGTTGCGTGCCGACCCCGCGGTGGCGGGCACCGTGCCCGAATGGCACCTCCAACTCGCCACGGCGGCAGACTTCCTCACCACGCGGGTCGCCTACAAGCTCGGCCTGCGCGGCCCGGCCGTCACGGTGCAGACCGCGTGCTCCACGTCGCTCGTCGCGATCCACGTGGCTACGCAGGCGGTCCTCGCCGGTGAGTGCGACATCGCGCTGGCGGGTGGCGTCAGCCTGCGCACCCCGTACCCGGTCGCCATCCCGCCGGAGGGCGGTATCCACGCGCCGGACGGCTACTGCCGCCCCTTCGACGCGCGGGCGCGCGGCACCGTGAGCGCGGACGGAGCGGGAGTCGTCGTGCTCAAGCCGCTGTCCGACGCGCTCGCGGACGGCGATCACATCCACGCGGTGATCCGCGGTTCCGCGGTGAACAACGACGGCTTCGACAAGGTCGGCTTCACCGCACCGAGCGTGACCGGCCAGGCCGCCGCGATCGAGGCGGCATACGCCGTCGCGGACGTCGACCCGGCCACCGTCGGCTACGTCGAGGCGCACGGCACGGCGACGCCCATGGGTGACCCGATCGAGGTCAGCGCGCTGACCAAGGCGTTCCGTACCCGCACCAGCCGCGTCGGGTACTGCGGGCTCGGCTCGGTCAAGTCCAACATCGGACACACCGACGCCGCCGCCGGTGTCGTCGGCCTCATGAAGGCGGCGCTGTGCGTCGAGCACGGTCTCGTGCCGGCCAGCCTCCACTTCGAGACCCCGAACGAGAGCATCCCGTTCGACAGCAGCCCGTTCACGGTCACCGCCGAGCTGACCAAGTGGTCCGACGCGGACGGTCCACGCCGGGCGGGGGTCAACTCGGTCGGCATCGGCGGGACCAACGCACACGTCGTCCTGGAACAGCCACCGGTGTCCGGTTCGGCCCGGCCGGGTGCGGGATCACAGCTGCTGGTGCTGTCCGCGCGAACCGGGCCGGCACTCGCCGACGCCGCCGCGCGGCTGGCCGACCATCTCACCGACCACCCCGACAACGCGCTTGCGGACGTCGCCTGGACACTGCAGACCGGTCGACGCGAGTTTGCGCACCGGACCCACGTCGTCGCCGCCGACCACGAGACGGCGGCCCGACTGCTGCGCTCGGCGGCCGGCAAGGCGCGCGAGGACACCATCTCGCCCTCGGTCGCGTTGCTGTTCCCCGGGCAGGGCGGACAGCATCCGGGGATGGGGCGGGAGCTGTACGAGTGGTCCGCCGCGTTCCGCGACCGGGTCGACGCCTGCGTCGAGCTCGCCGGCGCGGACCTCGGCCCGGCGTTGCGCGCCGCCCTCCTCGCGCACCCCGACGACGCGCGGGACTTCGCGGCGGCACGGGCGAGCCTGGACACCATGGAGCTGGCGCAACCGGTGCTGTTCACGCTGGAGCACGCCCTCGCGGGCCTGTGGCGTGCCCTGGGCGTGTCGCCCGCGTGCGTGCTGGGGCACAGCCTGGGCGCCTACGCGGCGGCGTGCGAGGCGGGAGTGCTCTCCGTCGGTGACGCGTTGACGCTCGTCGTCACGCGCGGCAGGTTGCTCGGCAGCCTCCCCGACGGCGCGATGCTCGCGGTGTCGCTGTCCGAGAGCGATCTCGAGTCGGTACTGCCGGACCGGTTGTCCATCGCCGCCGTCAACGGCGCGGCGCAGTGCGTCGTGTCCGGCCCGGCGACAGTGGTGGCGGCGTTCGAGGAAGACCTCGACGGGCGCGGGGTGGACAGCCGCCGGCTCCGGATCGTCAGCGCGGCCCACTCGGCGCTGGTCGACTCCGTGCTGGGGGAGTTCACCGAGCAGGTGCGGCACATGGAGCTGCGTGCCCCGACGTTGCCGTGGATCTCCGACACACACGGCCGGGTGGTCGAACCGGACGAGGCACGGGATCCCGCGTACTGGACCGCGCACCTGCGGCGGACCGTCCGCTTCGCCGACGCGCTGTCCACCGTGCTCGACGGAGCGGACAGCGTCCTGCTGGAGGTCGGGCCGGGGCGCACGCTGTCCACGCTGGCCCGCCACCACCGGGCGGTCGCCGGCCGGCGCGGCGCGCTCGCCAGCCTGCCGCACGCGGTCGAGCAGGCGTCCGCCAGGGCGGCGTTGCTCGACGCGGCCGGCGGGCTCTGGACGCGCGGTGTCCCACTCGACTGGAACCGGATGCATCCCGCACGACCGCGCCGAGTTCCGCTGCCGACCTACCCGTGGCAGCGGCGGCAGTACGCGCCCCGGCCCGTCGAGCAGGCGCCCGGCCGCCAGACCATCCCGCTCGCGGTACCGCCGGCGCGTGCGGTGGTGCAGCCGGAACCCGGTGGTTCGGCCGCGCCGGCGAGCTGGGGGACCGCCGCGGAGCGCACGCTGGCGGCGGCGTTCGGTGAGGTCCTCGGGTTGCCCGAGGTCGGCGCGGACGACAACTTCTTCGAACTCGGCGGCGACTCGCTGATCGCCACCCGGCTGGCCGGTGTCATCAAGCGGGACTTCGGGGTGGCGATCCCGGTGCGCGCCATCCTGCTGTCCCCGAGCGTCGCCGAGCTGCTGTCCCGGATCGAGGCGGAGGAGCCGACGTGATGCCCGCACCCCGTTGGCTGTTGTGCCGCAGGCGCGTCCCGGACGCGGCGCTTCGGCTGTACTGCTTCCCGCACAGCGGCGCCTCGCCCGGCGAGTACCTGAGATGGTCCGACCAGCTGCCCGACCTCGAGGTGGTCGGGGTGCAGGCACCCGGCCGGGGCGGGCGGATCGCCGAAACGCCGTACACCCGGATGAGCGACCTCGTGCACGCCGTCGCCACCGAGGCGGCTTTCGCCCCGCCGTTCGCGTTCTTCGGACACAGCCTGGGCGCCCTCCTCGCGTTCGAGGTGGCCCGTGCGCTGCGGACCGCCGGCCGACCGCAACCGGCGCTGCTGTTCGTGTCCGCACTCGGCGCGCCGGACGTGCAGCCGCTGCGCCCGCCGACGCACCAACTCGACGATGACCGACTGCTGGCGACCGTCGCGGGCGATGGCGGGCAGCTGCCCGCCATCATCGACCAGGACGCCGAGATGCGGCGGATCGTCCTGGCGTGTGTGCGGGCGGACGCCACGGTTCTGGACACCTACCGCCATGCCCCCGCGCCGCCACTGGACATGCCCGTCATCGCGCTCGGCGGCGCGGACGACCAGCAGACCCCTTACCTGGCGGGCTGGGCCGGCCACACCACGAACCGGTTCGACCTGCATGTCCTGCCCGGCGGCCACTTCTACCTGAGGGAGCACCATGACGACGTCGTTGGGGTCATTCGCGAATCGGTCGACCGGAGCCGCCGGGCAACCGGGGCAGAACGCCGGTGAGACCGGCGGGCCGAGCCTGTCCAACGAGCTGTTCCTCGGCGTCCTGCGCTGGGACCTGCTCGTCCCGTTTCCCGTCCAGGACGACGAAGACCGCCGTGTCGGCGACGAGCGGGTCGCCGAGTTCACCCGGTACCTGCGGGCGCATGTCGACCCGAACGCGGTGGACGCCGCCCGCGAGCTGCCCGCCGACGTGATCGAGGCGGTGCGGGACAGGGGCTACCTCCGGTTGCTCGTCGGCCAGGAGGACGGTGGTGTCGGCCTGAGCCCGTTCAACACCTTCCGGCTCATCGAGACCGCGTCGAGCTGGTCGCTCGCCGTGGCCAACATGATGGGGATCGGCAACGGGTTCGGCGCGGGCGGCTACCTGCGAATGCTGCCCGAAGGCGCGCTGCGGGAAGTGATCCGCGCCCACGTCGCCGCCGGCAACTTCTCCGGCCGCGCCGACACCGAACCGGCGGGCGCGGGGAACGCCGAACCGGCCGGCGCGGCCAACCCTCGCCAGCGCACCACGGCGACACCGGTCGACGGCGGCACGGCGTACCTGTTGAACGGCGAGAAGGTCTTCATCGGCAACGGCGCGATCGCGGATCTTCTCGACGTCACCGCCACCGTCGTCGCCGACGGGGTGGTGGACAGCGACGTGTCGTTCTTCGTCGACGCCCGCACCCCCGGGCTGGAGGTCGTCGAGCGTCAGGATTTCATGGGGCTGGGCGGCGCGCCCATCGCGAACCTGCGGCTGCGCGACGTGCGGGTGCCGAGCTCACGCATGTTCCGCGACCGCCGCACGCGCGACATGAAGGAGCACATCTACCTGGCACGGACGCTGAGCGTGGTGCCGCCCTCGCTCGCCATAGCCAGGCTGTGCGCGCACTGGTCCCGCGAGTTCGTCAACCGCAGGCGGATCGACGGCCGTCCGCTTGGCTCGTTCCAGGAGATCCACCGCATCGTCGCCGGCACGGTCGCTGACACCTTCGCCATGGAGAGTCTCGTCCACTGGACGATGCTCGGCCGGGGCGCCGATGTCCTGCACGAGCACGCCGCGCTCAAGAACGTCGCCTCCGAGAGCTGCTGGCGCGTCATCGACCGCACGATGGGGCTGCTCGGCGGAGAGGGTTTCGAAACCGCGCACAGCAAGGCCCGCCGCGGCGCCCAGCCCTTGCCGGTCGAACGATTCTTCCGCGACATCCGCGGGCTGCGGATCTCCGGTGGGGTCGACTTCCTGGTGGACTACCTGGCCGCCCGCATCCGCCTGACCGACTGCTACTACGACCGCCTCTACACCGCGGACAGCGGCGCCGACGGCGAGACCGCCGCGGCCCGGCGGCTCGTCGCGCGCCACGGCGCCGAGCACGTGGAGTTCGTCACCGAGCAGGCCGCACGGCTGGGCCGGACCTGCCGCGACCTGACCGAGCGCCACCCGGACCGGGAGGACCTCTTCAACCGGCAGCACACGGTGCTCACGCTCAACCGGATAGCCAACGAACTGCTCACCGCGGCGACCGTCCTGGCCCGGTCGGCCTCGGCGAGCGACGATGACGCCGCCTCGATCGCCGCCATCCACTGCGCGAACGCACGGCGTCGCGTGGCGGCGCTGTGGGCGGAGCTCGACGACGGCGACGAGCGCGAGTACGCCGAGATCTCCGCGCGCTGGCTCGGCGGCCCCCGGTACGACGCGCTGCTCGGCGACGCCATCACGGCCGTGCCCGCGGTGGGGGACCGGTGACCAGCAAGGCCGACGCATCCGTGACCCTGGTCTGCCTGCCCTTCGCCGGCGCCGGCGCTTCCTTCTTCCGCCCGTGGGCAGCGCTGGCCGGCGAGGCGATCGAGATCCTCGCACCGCAGCTCCCCGGCCGGGAGCGGCGCATCGACGACCAGCCGCACCGCGACGTGCCGGCGGCGATCGAGGAGGTGTTGCCGGGACTGCCCGCCCGGCTCGCCCAACGCCGTTCGCTGGTGCTGTTCGGGCACAGCCTCGGCGCCGTCCTCGCCTACGAACTCGCCTACCGCCTCACTTCCCGCGGTGACGACGTCGCCGGGCTCGTGGTGAGCGGCTCGCCCGGTCCGTGGACGCCGCGCGAGCGCCGCGCCACCGGGCTGCCCGAGGAGGAGTTCCTCCTGCGCGTGCAGGAGTTCGCCGGGTACAGCCACGAGGCGCTCGCCGACGAGGAGATGCGCCAGCTCATCCTGCCGACCCTGCGGGCGGACGTGGCGATGCACGAGAGCTACCTGCCGAGCGACGACGCCCCGCTTCCGGTGCCGATCATCTCGCTGCGCGGGCGGGAGGACCACCTGGTGAGTAGTGAGCAGGCCGGGCAGTGGGCGGCGGTCACCAGCAAGGACTTCACCCTCGTCGAGGTGCCCGGCGGGCACATGTACCTCACCCGAGGGGCCGAGCCGGTGCTGCGCCACGTCGAAACCTTCGCCGCCTGACCGACCACGAGGGAGACAGCCATGCGGCTCGCCAGCAAGGCGGCCATCATCACCGGCGCGGCCCGGGGCATCGGCCGGGCCTGCGCGGTCGCGTTCGCCCGGGAAGGCGCGGGCCTCGTGCTCGTCGACATCGCCAAGGACCTGCCGGGCGTCCCGTACCCGCTCGGCTCGGCGAGCCAGCTCGCGCACACCGCCGACCTGTGCCGTGACCACGGCGTGATCGTGCTGACCGCCGAGGCCGACGTGCGCGAGCCGGCGGACAGCGCCGAGGTCGCCGGCCTGGCGCACGAACGGTTCGGACAGGTCGATGTGCTGGTGAACAACGCCGGAATCGCGGCGCCCTCCGGCAAGCCGGTGCATGAAATCACCGAAGACGAGTGGCGGCTCATGATCGACGTGGACCTGTCCGGCGCGTGGCGGATGACCCGGGCCGTAGCCGCCATGATGACCGGCAGGCGCGCCGGCAGCATCATCAACGTGTCATCCACGGCCGGTCTCGTCGGCTACCGCAACTTCGCCGGCTACGTCGTCGCCAAACACGGACTCATCGGCCTGACCAGGGCCGCGGCACTGGACTACGCCCCGATGAAGGTCCGGGTCAACGCGCTGTGCCCCGGGTCGGTCCGGGACGCGGCATGGGTGGAGGGCCGGATGCTGTCCGAGATCGCCAGGGCGCTGGACGTGCCGGTCACCGACCACGAGGACACGTTCGTCCAGGCACAGCCGATGAACGCGCTGGTCGAGCCCGAGGACGTCGCCGCCGCCGCGCTCTGGCTCGCGTCGGACGAGTCCCGCCAGGTCACCGGCTCGGTGCTGACCGTCGACGGGGGGTTCACGGTCCGATGAGCACCGTCAGCCCGGTGTGGTGTCACGCCATCAGCAGCCGCCTGCCCGGACCGGTCGAGCCGGCGGTGGTCGCCGAGCACTACGCGGCGATCGTTCGGCGGGCCGGGATGGACGTGCCGGCGACGCTCTGGGTGGAGCGGGTGCCGACCGCCGCCGCGCGGCGCCGGCTCGCCGCCGAACTCGCCGTCCCGGCCGCCCGCGGTTTGCGCGCGGTCCTGCTGTGCGGCGACGACCGCGTCGACCTGGTTCTCGTGGCGGACCGGGCGGTGGTCGGCCGGCGCGGCCTCGACGGGCTCGTCGCGGCCCTGACCGGTGGTGCCACACCAGAACCGCTGTGGTCCCGCCAGGCACCGGCACGGGTGACCACGGCCGCCCCCCGGTGGGGGCTCGGTGGGTCCGCGGCCGGCACGGGCGAGTTCGACCTCGGCCCATGGGCCGACGGCAGCGACCCGCCCACCTGGCTGGCCGCGCTCGCCGTGGTCCTGTCGCGCTACGAGGGCGGCGAGAGCGCGCTGACTGCCGTGCTCGACACCGTGACCACCCGGGGGACGGGACCGGTTGAGGACATGGCGGCGCGCACCCTCGACGACCTGGTCACCCGGTTCCGGTCACCGGCGAGCACGGCGGCCGGGCAGGTCGCTGTCGGCCTGGTCTTCGACACCGACCCACCCGCCGCCGGCGAGTACCGCGGCTGGCTCGCGCTCCCATTCCCCCTCACCATCGGAATCGGGCGGACACGACTGCGCTACGAGCACGAGGCGTGCATCGGCGGCGAGATCGCGGCGCAGTTCGTCCGTCATCTCGCCGAGGTGCACCGGCAGGTCGTCGAGACACCCCGGCTGCCCGTCGGTGACGTCGAGTTGCTCGACGAAGGGGAGCGGCAACGGGTCATCGCCCTCGGCGGCTCCGCCGCACCGCCGGAGGGCGGCGCGACACGGATCCACGACGTGTTCGCGGCCAGGGTCGCCGAGCGGCCGGACGCTGTCGTGCTGTGCCACCAGCGGGAGCGGCTCACCTACCGGGAGCTCGACGAGTTGTCCGACCGGCTGGCCGGCGGGCTGCGCCGCGCGGGCGTCGGCGACGGCGACCGGGTGGGCGTCTGCCTCGACCGCTCGGCACACCTGGTGGCGACAATGCTCGCCGTGCTCAAGGCGGGCGCGGTCTACGTCCCGATGGACCCGTCCTACCCGGCGGAGCGCCTCGCCTACATGACGGCGGACGCCGATCTCGGCGTCGTCGTCACCACCCACGAGGAGTTCCCGACCGCGGCCCGCCTCCGGTTGGTGACCCCGGAGGAACTGGCCGCGCTCGGCGACCGGGCGGCACCCGAGCCGGCGACCACGCCGGCCGACCCCGCGTACGTCATTTACACCTCGGGCTCCACCGGCCGCCCCAAGGGCGTCGTGGTCACGCACGCCAACGTGATCGCACTGCTGGCCGCGACCCGCGAGGACTTCGGCCTCGGCCACGACGACGTGTGGACGCTGTTCCACTCGAGCGCGTTCGACTTCTCCGTGTGGGAGATCTGGGGCTGCCTGCTCACCGGAGGGCGGCTGGTGGTGGTTCCGTTCTGGGTGTCCCGATCACCGGAGGAGTTCCACGACCTGCTCGTCGACGAGCAGGTCACCGTGCTCAACCAGACCCCGTCGGCGTTCACCCAGTTGCTGGAGGCCGACCGGACACGGCCGCCGCTCGCGGTCCGCCTGGTCGTCTTCGGCGGGGAGCCGCTTGACACGAGGATGCTGCTGCCGTGGTTCGACCGGCACCCGGAGACGGAATGCCGCGTGGTCAACATGTTCGGCATCACCGAGACCACGGTGCACGTGACGGCGGGGACCATCACCCGCCGCGAGGCGCTCGCGGCGTCCCGCACGGTCGGCCGGCCGCTCCCCGGCTGGCGCACGCACGTCCTCGACCCCGCCGGGCGGCTGCTGCCACCCGGGATCCCCGGTGAGATCCACGTCGGCGGGGCCGGGGTGGCGCTTGGATACCTGAACCGGCCGGAACTCAACGCCGAGCGGTTCATCGCCGACCCGTTCGGCGGCGGACGGCTCTACCGCAGCGGGGACGAGGGCCGGCTCCGCCCGGACGGCACGCTGGAACACCTGGGCAGGATCGACAACCAGGTGAAGGTCCGCGGCTTCCGCATCGAACTGGACGAGGTCCGGTCGGTGCTGCTCGAGGACCACGCGGTACGCGCGGCGGCCGTGGTGCTACGCGAAGGGGACCGTGCCACGACCGGCATCGACGCCTACGTCGTGCTCGACGGTTCGTCGACGGACGAGGTCCGCGAGCGCGCCGGCCGCATCCTCCCGGACCACATGGTGCCGACCACCGTCACCGCCGTGCCGAGCCTCCCACTGACAACCAACGGCAAGATCGACCTGCGCCGACTCCCACCCCCCAAGCCACCCGCGAAATCCACCGCCGGCGAACGTGAGCCACCGGAGGACGCCTTCATCCAAGCCCTGCTGGAGGTGTGGCGCTCTGTCCTGGGTATACCTGTCGACCCGGACGACGACTTCTTCGACCTGGGCGGCAACTCCCTGCTCGCGGTGCGCATAGCGGCCAAGTCCCGCGAACGCCGGCTACCGGCAGTGCCACTGCGATCGCTCTACCGATACCCGACGATCCGCGCCCTCGTCGAGGCCACCCGCGCACACGAAGCGGAGTGATGCGACCCACGTCTTCGTCGCGTTCGATGGCGCGTTCCTCCTGTGCCGCTTGGCCGGGCGCCAACCGGGACGTGCGCGCACAAACTCACTGTGCTGCCCCAACTCCTGGAGTCACTCCTGACCTGACCCACGCGTCACCAGTCGGGTGGTCGAGCTCGCTGAGGATGGTCTTGGCGTGCTGCCAGGCGGCGTCGGCGGCGTCGGCGTCGCCGACCGCACAGTGGATGTTGCCGAGATGAGTGAGCGTGTCGGCTTCGTTGTAGCGGTCGCCGAGCCGGCGGAAGAGGTCCAGTGCGTGTTGGTAGCAGGTGGCGGCGTGCTCGTGGGCGCCGAGGTGGTGGTGGGCGTGGCCGAGGCTGTCCCATGTGTGGGCCTCGCCGGCGCGGTCGCCGAGTGCCTGATGCAGGACAAGAGCCTGCTCGCACCAGATGAGGGCCTGGTGGTGGTCGTCGAGCTGGGCATGACACCAGCCGACCTGGTTGAGAGCCCTTGCTTGCCCGTCCTGGTGGCCGGCCGCCCGGAACAGGTCGAGGGCCTGCATGGCGTGGCCGAGCGCCTCGGTGTGGCGACCCTGCCGCTCGAACAGCCACCCGAAGTCGAGGTGTGTGTGGGCCCGTCCGACACGGTCGCCGAGCTGGTCGAACAGGTCGAGGGCCAGCCGCAGGTGAGTGTGGGCGTCGGCGAAACGACCCAGCCGGACATCGGCGCCGGCCAGGCTGCCGTGGGCCCGGGCCTGGGCGGGCCGGTCGGCCAGCCGCCGCGCGGCGCCTACGGCGGCGTGCTGGGTGGCGGCCAGGTCGTGCCAGCGCCCCTGCCGCTCGAGAAAGGTCGCGAGGGCCCACGCCAACTGGCAGGTGTCGGTGTCGGCGGCCAGTTCGATCACGGCCAGGAGCGTGGGGTGCTCGACGGTGAACCAGGCCAGTGCCTGCCCGAGGTCGGTGAGATGCGCGGCGGTGACTCCGGTCTCGGCCGCGGTCGGGGTGATCGGCTGGGCACGATGCGGGTGGAGCAGCAGGGCCGCGGCGTGGGCGGTGTGCAGGTAGTGGTCGAGCAGCCGTCGCCGGGCCCTCCGCAACTGGCTGTCGCTGCCGTGGGTGTGGGCTTGTTCGGTCGCGTAGACGCGCAGCAGGTCGTGGAAGGTGTACCGGCCGGGGGCGTGTTCGGTGAGCAGGTTGGCCCGGGTCAGCTCGGCCAGCAACACCCGCACCGTTCGGACCGGGACACCGGCGAGGCTGGCCGCGGCCGCTGTCCCGATGTCCGCGCCGACGTGCAGGCCCAACAGGCGGAACAGCCGGGCGGCGGTTGTGCTCAACGCGCCGTACGACCAGGAGAACACGGCCCGGATGTCGGTGGCCGCGTCACCGCCGTGAAGAGCGTCCAGCGCACTGGTGACGTCGCGTAGCTGCGTTACCAGCGTGGCGAGCCGGAAGCCGGGGTGAGTGGCGGCCCGGGCGGCGACGACGGCCAGTGCCAGCGGCAACCGCGCGCATCCGGCGATGATCGCCTCTACCGCGGCGGGTTCGTTCGCGACCCGTTCCGGTCCGAGCCGGCGGGCCAGCAGGTCCCGTGCCTCGGACTGCGATGGCAGGCCCAGCACCAGTGGGTGAGCGCCTTCGACGGCGACCAGCGGGGTGAGCTGGTGGCGGCTGGTCACCACGACCAGGCAGCCGGGAGAACCGGGCAGCAGCGGACGGACCTGCTCGACGTCGCCGGCGTTGTCCAGCACCACCAGCACCCTCTTGCCGGCCAACACACTGCGGTACAGGCCGGTCAACGTGTCGCGATCGGCCGGAAGCCCCGCCACCGGCACCCCGAAGGCATCCAGGAACCCCCGCAACACGTCGGCCGGATCCAGCGCCGCCCCGGCCGGGTCGAACCCACGCAGGTTCACATACAGCTGCCCGTCCGGAAACTGTGCGGCCACCCGGTGCGCCCAGTACACGACCAACGCCGTCTTGCCCACCCCGGCGGTCCCGGACACCGCCGAGATCACCACGCCCGCCGGCCCGGCCTGCCCAGGCAGAACCGCGTCCAGACCGGTCAGTTCGCTGCGGCGGCCGGCGAAGGCCCGCACCGCCGGCGGCAGTTGCGCCGGCCGGGCGGCCGGGACGCCGCCCGCTTTGGCGGTACGGGTGGGGAGCAGGCGGGAGTCCTGGGCCAGGACCTGCCGTTGAATCTCGATCAACCTGGGTGACGGCTCCAGGCCGGACTCCTCGGAGAGCACCTCGCGGGCCCGCTGGAACGCCCGCAGCGCGTCGGCCTGACGCCCGGCCTGGTACAGGGCCGTCATCAGCTGGCCCCACAGTCGCTCGTGTCCGGGATGCCGTGTGATCAGCCCCTCCAACTCCGCGATCAGCACCTCGCCCATCCCGGTCGCCAGGTCCGCTTCGATCCGGTCCTGTACGGCGGTCAGGCGAAGCCGGTCCAGCCGCTCGCCTTCGGCCTGGAGTGCTGCGACGTGGGCGAACTCGCCGTAGGCCTCGCCGCGCCACAACTCCAGCGCGGCGGTCAACCGCTCGGCCGCACGCGCCGGATGCCCGGCGTCGAGGGCCTGCCGCCCGGCGGTGGCCAGTCGTTCGAACCGTGCCGCGTCCACCGTGTCCGGATCCGGTCGCAGCGCATACCCGGGTGGGCGAGTCACGATCAGGTCCTCCGCCCCCATGCCCGCATCGGCCCGCAGCGTCTTGCGCAGCCTGGACACATACGTGCGCGTCGTCCGGGCGGCGTCCGACGGAGCGTGCGTCCCCCACAACCCCTCCACCAACGCCGCCACACTCACCGCACGGCCGGCATTGGCCCCCAGCAACGCCAGCACGACGCGCAGCTGGGGGCCGCCGAGGTCCGCGAGAACCCGGCCACCCACGGCGACCTCCAACGGGCCGAGCACCCCGAACGTCCACGCACTGCCTGCCGCACCCCACTTCGCCTCTGCCAAGGTCCAGCACCACCCCGCCCTACCCCGTCGAACCATGCGCTACTGACATGAGCCACGGCCACGATGTCCAGATACATCAAGACATCCGACCGAACCGGCCGTGCCGCCGCCCCGACCACCCGCGGTGTCACCCAGTTGTCGACGGGTTGTGGACGGCCCGTGCCACGGTCGTGACCACACGAGCCACGCCTTCCGGCGGTCGTACGGGGGAATCCATGTTGTTAGGAAGAGGGGAACGATGCGTGTACTTGTCACCGGGGGTGCCGGCTACGTCGGTTCCGTGCTGGTCCCCATGCTGCTCGACGACGGGCACTTCGTCCGGGTGATAGACCCCGTCAGAGCCGGCAGGCCCGGTCTGCTGTCGTGCTGCACGCACCAGCGTTTCGACATGGTGCGGCGGGACATGTCCGACGAGGGCACCCTCTCGGTCGCCATGGCCGACGTCGACGCCGTGGTCCACCTCGCGGCGATCGTGGGCCAGCCCGCGTGCGAGCGTGAACCGGCGCACGCATGGGCCACGAACGTGGAGTGCACCCGCCTGCTGCTCGAGCTGCGCGGGAACCACCAGCGGGTGGTGTTCGCGTCCACGGGGAGCGTCTACGGGAAGGTGCTGGACGCGGTGTGTACCGAACAGACGGAGCTCACCCCGCTGACGCTGTACGGCCGTGCCAAGGCAGCGGCGGAGGAGTTGGTGCTGGCGGCCGGCAACAGCGTCGTCTACCGGTACGCCACCGCGTTCGGGGTGAGCCCCAGCATGCGCTTCGACCTGCTCGTCAACGACTTCGTGCACCAGGCCGTCCATCGCGGCAACCTGGTCGTCTACCAGGGGCAGTCCCGACGGACACTGGTCCACGTCCGCGACATGGCGCGCTCCATCGTGTTCGCGCTGAGGAACTGGGACGTCGTCGCCGATGACGTCTACAACGTCGGCAACGAGGCGCTGAACCTGTCGAAGGCGGACATCGTCCACGCCGTCCGCAGGCGCGTCAACTGCTACCTGCATTTCGCCGACTTCGCCGAGGACCCGGATCAGCGCGACTACTCGGTGTCCTACGAGAAGTTGCGCGCGAAGGGCTTCACGGCCGACGTCGACCTCGAGTCCGGGCTCGCCGAACTCGTCTCGGCCGCCAGTCTCGTCGCCTGACGCCGATCGTCCTGTACGCACCGACCGCGACTGGGGAGGACACCGGTGGACCTGCCGGCCAACGAAATTCAGAACTGCAGAACCTGCGGAAAGCGCGCCCTGCGGGAAGTGCTCGACCTGGGGAACCTCGCCGTGGCCGACTTCGCGGACGACGCGGAGCCGCTCCTGGCCCCGCTCGTCCTCGCGATCTGCGACCCGGGCGAGGGTGGCTGCGCGTTCGTGCAGCTCAAACACCGCGGCGTCGACCCTTCCCTGCTGTACAGCCAGTACTGGTACCGGTCCGGAACCAACGAGTCCATGCGTGCGGCACTGGCCGACATCACCGCCAGGGCCGGATCCGCCGTTCCGCTGCGGGCGGATGACGTCGTCCTCGACATCGGCGCCAACGACGGCACACTGCTGCGGACCTACGGCCGTGGGGACCTGCGGCTGGTGGGCTTCGAGCCGGCGCGCAACCTGCAGCAGGAGGCGGCGGCCGGCACCGACCTGGTCGTGCCGGAACTCTTCAGCGCCGAGGGGTTCCGGCGGCACCTGGGGCCGTCGGTGCGCGCCAAGGTGGTCACGTCCATCGCGATGTTCTACGACCTCGAACGCCCCCATGACTTCGTGCGCGACATCGCCTCGGTCCTGGCCCCCGACGGGCTCTGGGTCGTGCAGATGGCCTACCTGCCAACCATGCTCGCCGGAAACAACTTCGACAACATCTGCCACGAACACGTCGGGTACTACTCGCTGGACGTGATGGACCGGCTGGTCCGGGCGCACGGCCTGCGGATACGGGACGTCGAGCGCAACGACGTCAACGGCGGCAGCTTCCGGCTCTACGTCCAGCACGACGGCCACGACGCGCCGTGGCCGTTTTCCGGCGGAGCGGAACGCGTCGCGGCACTGGCGCGGGCCGAGCAGGACATGGGGCTGGGTGACGTGCGGACATACCAGGAGTTCGCGTCCCGGATCGCCGGGATCCGGGACGCGGTGCGCGTGTTCGTCCTCGGCGAGCTGGCGGCAGGCCGTGTTCTCCACGTCTACGGCGCGTCCACGAAGGGCAACACGATCCTGCAGTACTTCGGCCTCGACCACCGGCACTTCACGGCGGCGGCGGAACGCAACCGGGACAAGTGGGGCCTGCGGACCGTGGGCACGGACATCCTGATCGTGTCCGAAGAGGGTTCCCGGGCGCTTCGACCAGACCACTACTTCGTCCTGCCGTGGCACTTCCGGGCCAGCTTCATGGCGCGGGAGCGGGACTTCCTCGAGTCCGGCGGGGCCATGATCTTCCCGCTCCCCGAACCCTCGGTGGTCCGGTTGGTCGACGGGCACGTCGAGGAGACCCCCCTTGGCAAGGAGTAGTCGGCCGCCGGCCGTCTACGGCGTCGACGCGGGTGGCACGACGACCCGGGTCGCGATCGAGGTGCCCGGCCGTCCCGCGGTGCGGCGGGAGCTCGGTTCGGTCAGTCCGGCCGTGGCAGGAAAGGCCGTCCTCCGCCACCGCTTGCGCGAGGTCTTCACCGTCATCGCCGACGCGGCCAGGGGACACGAGCTGGTGGGCTGGATCGCCGGGGCGGGGATCGTGGCGCCGAGCGCGGCCGCCGAACTGTTCTCGATCACCGCACTGCTGCCGCCGCGATCGCGGGTGACCGCGGTGTCCAACGACGCGGTCCCGATGCTCGTCGCACCTCCGCTCGCGGGCCGCGGGGCCGTGGTGGTGGCCGGCACCGGCAGCGGGTTCCTCGGCGGCAACGGGGACACCGTGGTGCAGGTGGGCGGCCACGAGTACCTCGGGGCCGACCAGGGCAGTGCGTTCGACATCGGCCTGTGCGGCCTGCGGGCGGCACTGCGGGCACGCGACGGCACCGGCCCGCCGTCCGCGCTCGCCGACGCGCTGTCCTGGCGGATGGGTGTGGACGTCGCCGCCCAGGCAAGGCGCATGGCCGCCCTGCCGTTTCCCAAACAGGCCGTGGCCGGCCTGGCCCCCGTGGTGCTGGGCTGCTGGCTCGACGGTGACGAGGTCGCGGCGGACGTGGTGGGCGCCGCGGTGGACGCACTGGCCGCGGGGGCCGCCCGGGTGCGCGAGCTGTCGGGCCTGACCGCCACTGACGGCACGGTCGTCACCGGCGGTCTCGTCACCGGCTTGCCGGAGTTCGCGGCGGCCGTCCGCGCCGCGGTCGAGCACCGGTGCGGCAGACACCCGGTCGTCGTCCTCACCGATCCCGTCGCGGCGGTACTGTCCTGCGCTCGCAGGGTCGCCGAGTCCGGCGAGCGGGCCGCGTTGGCCGACGCCTACCGCGGCCAGCACGTCTGGCTGGTCGGTGCCTCGTGCTAGAGCTCCGGGTGTCGGACGGGCCGGTTCGGCACACCATCTCCTGCGCAGCCGTGCTCTTCGACATGGACGGCACGTTGCTCGACTCGGCCGAGTGCGTGCGCCGGGTGTGGTCGGACTGGGGTGACGGCCACGGATTCGACGTCGACGAGCTGATGGGGCTCTCGCACGGCCGCCGCAACGACGAGGTCGTCCGGCTCGTGGCGCCGTGGCTC
This sequence comes from Actinophytocola sp., assembly GCF_036378875.1. GTDB lineage: Bacteria > Actinomycetota > Actinomycetes > Mycobacteriales > Pseudonocardiaceae > Actinophytocola. Next base: position 7,868 of record NZ_DASUVO010000156.1, on the reverse strand, counting down.
GATGTGGCGGGCGAACTGGCCCGGCTCGCCAGTGCGGAGGAGGACTGCCGGGACGGCATCGCGGCCGTCCCGGGGGCGCGGCGGCTGCTCGCCCAACTCGGCGCCGCGCGCTGGGCGGTGGTGACCTCGGCGTGGCGGCGGCTGGCGCGGATCCGGCTCGGCGCCGCCGGCCTGGAGCTCCCGCCGGTCCTCGTCACCGCGGACGACGTCGAGCGCGGCAAGCCGGACCCCGAGGGCTACCTCCAGGCCGCCGCGCGGTTGGGGTGCCGGCCCACCGCCTGCGTCGTGGTGGAGGACGCCCCGGCCGGGGTGGCCGCCGCGCGTGCGGCGGGGATGCGGGTCGTGGGCGTGACCACGACCGTCGGGCGCGACCGACTCGGGTGCGAGTGGTGCGTCGAAGACCTGCGGGCGCTCACCGCCCGCGTGGTCGGCGGCGACCCGGCCGTCGTGCCGGGAAGAGCTCACTGACGTGGGGAGGACTGTTCATGGACATCGGTGGCACGAATGACGTGCGGCCACGCGTGCTCGTCGTCTCGCACGACATGCTGTGGCCGCCCGTGGGCGGCGGCCGGATGCGTTGCGAGATCCTGGTGCGGCACGCGTTGCGAGAGGCACGCGTCGACCTGGTCGTCGTCGCGCCGGCCGACGACGTCGCCCGGCACAGGGACGCGGTACCCGACCTCCCTGGCCTGACGACCCACGTCTTCGTCGACGAGTCACCGCCCGGCCCGACGCCGGACCGGGCGTCGCGGGCCGCGGCCGCGCACATCGAGCGGCTTACCGGGGACGGTGACCCCGTCGACGCGGTGCACGTCGAGGGGCACTATCTCGTGCGCCTGGTCCCCCTGAGGTTGCACGGCCGCACGATCCTGGTCGACCACAACGTCGAGTCCCAGCTGGTGGCGCAGCGCGCCAGCACGGGTGAACCCGTGCCGGACAGCCGGATCAGGGAGATCGAGCGGCACGAGGGGTGGGCGTGGCGGCAGGCGGGCGCGGTCGTCGCGCTCAGCCCCGAGGACGCCGACGAGATGCACCGTCGGGAGCCGACCGTCGTGCCACACCTGATCCCGAACGGCTGGGACCACCTGCCCGAGGCCCCTCCTCGGCCACCGGACGACGGATGTCTGACCGCCCCGCGGTTGCTGTTCGTCGCCGACTACGACTACCCGCCCAACCGGGACGCGCTCGGCTGGCTGGTCGACGAGGTCTTCCCGCTCATCCAGGCAGGGGTGCCTGGTGCGCGGCTGCGGCTCGTCGGGGTCAACGTGGGGGCGGCCCTGGCCCGGTCGGTCGCCGAACGGGCCGGTGTCGACGTCGTCGGGTACGTCGACGACCTCCCGGCCGAACTGGACCGGGCCGACGTCGTCCTGTGTCCGTTGCGCATCGGCGGCGGCGTGAAGGTCAAGGTGATCGAGGCGATCCGCCGGTCGTGCCTGCTGGTGTCGACGACGGTCGGTGGGATCCGCGGCATCCCCGAGCCACTGCGCTCGGCGGTCTGTTTCGCCGACGACGCCACGACGTTCGCCGGTCACGTCGTCCGGCTGTGCGTGGATCCCGCCGAGCGGCGGCGCAGGCGGGCCGTGCTCGCGGCCAACCAGTGGGCCGCACCCACATGGGAGGAGTCGTCGCGGCGGACCATCCGGCTGTGGTCGACGACCTCCGCGCGTGCGCGCCGTCTCAGCTGATCACCAGCTCTGATCAACAGCGAAACCGACAGGAGTGGTCAAGTGGACAGGGTGTCGACGGGAACGGCGGACCGCGCCAGGGGCATCGCGGAACCGGTGCCCCCGGACGTGCCGCACGAGTGTGGCACGCCGGAGGTGGTGACGACGGGCATCAGGATGCTCCCGTTCCGTGAGATCAAGAACGTGGTCAAGCGATGGGGCCAGGAGAGGTGGTTGCACGAGCTGGACAGCCCGTTCGGCTTCAAGGTGGTGCGCATCCTCGCCGGCCGCCGGACCAGCCTGCAGTACCACGAACGCAAGCGGGAGACCTACTTCATCCTCGACGGCGACGCGGTCCTCCACTACCGCGCGAGCATCGACTCCCCGGACGAGGAGATCCCCTTCCCGGCGGGTTCGGTCGCCCACGTGGACCCCGGCGCCATCCACCGGGTCGCGGCGGTGACGGACGTGGTCCTCGTCGAGGCGTCGACCTGTGACGACGGCAGCGACAACGTCCGCGTCGAGGACGACTACGGGCGCGTCGACGGCCGGATCACCGAGGAGCACTGACGAGATGCGCGACTACAAGGTCCCCAAGTACAACTACGCCGCGCAGTTCCGGGCGCTGCGGGACGGCCTCGTGCCCGAGATCGAGCGCCTCCTGCTGGACGGGCGGTACGTGCTCGGTCCGCCCACCGAGGAGTTCGAGCGGGCCTTCGCCCACTTCCTCGGCGGTGTCGGGGTGGCCGGCCTCAACTCCGGCACCGATGCCCTTGTGCTCGCCCTGGACGCCGTCGGGGTGCGTGCCGGGGACGAGGTCGTGACCGTGGCGAACACGTTCCACGCCACGGCACTGGCGGCGGCGCGGCTCGGCGCGACCCCGGTCTTCGTCGACTGCCGCGAGAGCGACTTCCTCGTCGACCTGGACCAGGTGCCCGCGGCGCTGGGGCCGAGGACCCGGGCAGTGGTGGTCGTCCACCTGTTCGGGCAGGCGGTCGACGTCGAGCGCGCGATCGGTATCTGCGCTGCCGGCGGTGTCACCCTGGTCGAGGACTGCGCTCAGGCCGTCGGCGCCCGTTCGGGCGGCCACCGAGTGGGCACCCGCTCCAGCGCGGGGTGTTGGAGCTTCTCGCCGGCCAAGAACCTCGCCGCGGCCGGCGACGCCGGTGCGATCAGCACGCCCGACCCGGAGGTGGCCCGTCGAGTGGCGCTGCTGCGCCACTTCGGCCAACCGCGCCAGAACGAGCACGAGATCCTGGGCTACAACTCCCGTCTCGACGCGATCCAGGCGCTGGTGCTCAGCCACAAGCTGGACATGGTGGACGACTGGAGCCGGGCGCGCGGAGAAGTGGCTGCCCGGTACCGCGCCGAACTGTCCGGTCTGCCACTGCGTTTCCAGGAGGGCGCCGCGCCGGAGGAGCACGTGTACCACCTTTTCCAGGTCCGCACCGAGAGCGAACGCGTGCGGGACGCGCTGGTCGACCACCTGCAGGACCACGGCATCGACGCGGTGGTCCGGTACCCGGTGCCGCTGCACCTCCAACCGGCCTTCGCCGACCTGGGGCTGCGCCGTGGCCGGTTCCCGGTCGCCGAGAAGCTCGCGGTGGAAACGTTGTGCCTCCCGATCCGCCCGGACCTGGACGAGGGCGACATCTCCTACGTCTGCGAGACGGTGCGCGGGTTCTACGGCACACCGTGACGGCCGATCGGACCCGCGTCGGGGTGATCGCCGGTCGACGCGTGCGGGAGGCCGGTGGTGGGGCGACGGAGTTGTCGGCGTTCCTGCTGTTCGCGTTGCTCGGCGTGGGAGAAGCCAGTCTCGGTCCCCTTCTCCCTGTGTTCAGGCAGGAGTTCGACCTGCCGGCATCATCGTTGGCACTGCTGGTCAGTGCGTTCTTCGCGGGCGCGCTGACCGGCACGGTGGTCGTCGGCGCACTGCCGGGAGCGCGCCTCACCCGCGCGGCGGTGCTTGGCATGCTGGTGACGGCGGCCGCCGGGGTGTCGGGCATCGCCGTCGCCCCCGGGTGGTGGGGCAAGGTCGTCGCCGCGGCCGTGTTCGGGTTGGGACTTGGCGCACTGACGCTGTGTGTGAACACCTACTTCGCGGGGCAGCCCGGCCGCCGCGGCTTCGTCCGGGTAAACCTGGCCAACGCGGCGTTCGGCGTCGGTGCGCTGGCCGGCCCGGCCATCACCGGACTGTGCCTGCCCGACGCCTACCCGGTGGAGTTCCTTGTCCTGGCAGTGGTTCTGGTCGCGGTCGTGCCGGTGACGGGCATCGCACCGTCCCTGACCCCGCGGGCCACTGCCTCCCCGGGGAGGACAGGCGTCGCGGTCCCGTTCTGCGCGTTGCTGTTCTGCTACGCGGCCCTGGAGTCGAGCGTGGCGACATGGGAGCCGACACACCTGGTGGTGGAGGGCCATTCGCCACGCGCGGCAGCCGTGCTGAGCGCGTTGTTCTGGGCAGGGCTGGCAACGGGCCGACTCGTGATCCCGGCGCTGGCACGGCGCGCGTCACCGGACCGGGTGGTCACCTGGTGTCTGACTGGCGGGCTGGGAGCCCTGGCCGTCGCGATGATCCCGGGCCTCACACCGGCGGGCTACGCCCTGGCAGGTCTGGCCGCCGGCCCCGTCCTGCCCACGTGCCTGGCATGGTTGTCCGCCACGGCGTCCAATCCTCGCCGTGCCTGCGCCGCGGGCGTGGCGTGCGCGATGCTCGGCAGCACCGCCGCGCCACTTGCCGTGGGAACGGTCATCACCCTCGCCGGCCCGCACCTGATCGTCCCCACACTGGCCGGATGCACCCTGGCAGCCTTGGTGGCGACGTCCTGGGCCCGTCGAACCACGCGAACAGGATGAGCCCAACCGGATCCGCATCAGCTCGCACCAACGGTGGGACTGTGTTCGGGTAGGCCGTGTCGGTGAATGTTGGCGTTTATCGGGTTGTTGTCACGAGTCCCGTTTCGTAGGCGAGGATCACGAGTTGCACGCGGTCGCGGGCGCTGAGTTTGGACAGCAGTCGGGTCATGTAGGTCTTGGCGGTGGCGACGCTGATGGACAGTTCGTGGGCGATCTCGGTGTTGGACAGGCCTTTGCCGACCAGGGTCAGGACTTCGCGTTCCCGGTCGGTGATGCCGGTGAGCTGTGCCTGTGGTGGGGGTGTCGATGTGGGGCGGTTGACGAATTCGGTGATCAGTCGGCGGGTGACGCTGGGGGCGATGAGGGCGTCTCCGGTGGCGACGGTGCGGACGGCGGCGAGGATGTCGTCGAGGGCCATGGCTTTGACGAGGAATCCGGATGCGCCGGCGTGTAGCGCGCTGTAGACGTACTCGTCGTCGTCGAAGGTGGTCAGGACGACTACCCGTGTGGCGGCGCGGGTGCCGGTGGTGATCTGCCGGGTGGCTTCGATGCCGTCCGTGCCGGGCATCCGGATGTCCATCACCACGACGTCGGGGGCGAGTTCTGTGGTCAGCCGGACCGCTTCGACGCCGTCCGCGGCTTCGCCGACGACCTCGAGATCGTCGGCGTCGGTGATCACCATCTCGAGTGCGGTGCGGACCAGGGGTTGGTCGTCGGCGAGCAGGACACGGATGGTCATCCGGCCTCCGCGGGTATCGGCAGCCGGGCGGTGACCAGAAAGCCGCCCGCCGGATGTGGCGCGGCGGTGAGGTCACCGTGCAGCAGGGCTACTCGCTCGCGCATGCCGGCCAGCCCGTAGCCGGTGCCAGTGCCATTGCCGGTGCTGGCGCCGTTCCCGCGGTCGCGAATCTCGATGGCGAGTTCGTCGACGTGGTAGCCGATGCTTACCTGGCAGGTATCGGCACCTGAGTGCCTCACGGTGTTGGTCACCGATTCCTGGATGATCCGGAATGCCGCCAGGTCGATGTCGACGGGCAGTGGGCGGCGTGTGCCCTTCCACCACACCCGCACGTGGACGTGCGACGACGCTGTGGTCGTGGCGGCGAGTTGTTCGACGTCGGCCAGGCCGGCCGCGGGTCGCAACGGCGCGTGGTCGTGGTCGGTCTCGCGCAGCGTGCCGAGCATGTGCTGCAGTCCGGACAGTGTCTCGCGGCCCGTCTTCTCCACGGTGCGCATCGCTTCGCGGGCGCGGTCTGGCTGGGTCTGCGCGACCCGGACCGCGGCGCCGGCCTGCAGGGCAATGATGCCGATGCTGTGGGCGACCGTGTCGTGCATCTCGCGGGCGATGCGCAGCCGTTCGGCGGTGACCGCCTGCGCGGCGGCCTGGGCGTGCCGTTGCTGGGTGTGGGCCCGGGCCTGGGACGTCGAGTTGCCGATGAGCCAGGCGATGGCCACGGTCAGGGCCAGAACTGCCTCGGGAGCGGTGTTGAGGTCGCCGCCGGTGATCAACCGCAGGACGAGGTAGCCGGCGAGGACGCCGAGCGTCCCGCCGGCCGCGGTGAGCGAGCCGCGTCGGGGCTGGGTGGCGGCGACGTAGCAGAGGGCGACATCGGTTGCCAGGAACTGGAACGGTGGAATCCCGTCCTGCCGCCAGGCCAGTGTGGACACGACCGTGGCGGCGATCACCAGCACGTACCCCACCGACGTCCGGCGGCGCAGCAGTGCGCCGCCGGCCACGACCAGCGCGGCGGCGAGGACGAGCAGCGCCCGGGCCTCGAACGAACCCAGACCGTCACGGGGATAGCTGAGCGAGTACTCGTCCCGCGGCGGCAGCACGACGTATTCCACGATGGGCTGCACCGCCGCCACGAACCACACCAGTGCCGTCCACAAGCCGGGCGGGATGCGCTTGAGCAGCGGCAGGCGGGGTGCGGCGGGCATGCCGCGATCGTAAAGGTGTGATCGTGACCGGGCATCGGTCCGTGGTTGTACAACCAGGGCTGGTGCCGCCCGGCAAAGTGTCAGCGGCGGTCCGACGACGAGCAGGCCCGCTCACCGCCACCGTTGTCGCCGTGATCGAAGTCAACGAACTCACCAAGCGATATGGCGCCACCACGGCCGTCGACAACCTGACCTTCACCGTGCGGCCCGGTCTGGTGACCGGGTTCCTCGGGCCCAACGGCGCCGGTAGGAGCACCACGCTGCGCATGATCCTGGGCCTGCACGCGCCCACCAGCGGCACGGTCACCGTCGACGGTCGCCCCTTCCGGACCCGGTCCCGCGGCCTGCGTCACGTCGGTTCGCTCCTGGACGCACACGATGTGCACGGCGGGCATACCGCGATAGCCCATCTGTCCGCCCTGGCCCGCGGCAACCGGATCCCGCGGAGCCGGGTGACGGAGGTACTGGCGGAGGTTGGTCTCGCCTCTGCCGCGCGACGCCGCATCGGCGGTTTCTCCCTCGGCATGAAACAGCGGCTGGGCATCGCCACCGCGTTGCTCGGCGACCCGCCGGTGCTGCTGTTCGACGAACCACTCAACGGCCTGGATCCCGAGGGCGTGAAGTGGGTGCGCGACCTGTTCCGGCGGCTCGCCGCGCAGGGCCGCACCGTGTTCGTCTCCAGCCATCTGATGTCGGAGATGGAACACACCGCCCACCAGCTCGTGGTCATCGGCCGTGGCGTGCTGATCGCCGCGGAGAGTCTCGCGGAGTTCTCGGCCCGTGGCACCCGGCGAAGCGTCACGGTCGGCACACCGGCAGCGCCCGTCCTGAAGGACCTGCTGACGGCAGCGGGCGCGGCGGTCCACACCGAAGGCGACCTGCTCACCGTGACCGGCCTGACCGCGGCCCGGGTCAGTGAGATCGCCCAGCAGCACCGCATCCCGCTGCACCGCCTCGACGCCCGGTCCGCCTCGCTGGAAGAGGCGTTCATGGAACTCACCGCCGACAGCGTCCAGTACCCCGCAGGAGAACCCCGATGACCACGACCAACACCACCCCGGCGAACGTGTCCATCGAACCCCGCGCGCGTTTTCGCGACCTGGCCGCCGCCGAGTGGATCAAACTTCGGTCCCTGCGCTCCACCTGGATCGCCTACGGCGCCACAGGTCTGACCGTCATCGGGTTGAACACCGCCATCGCCTACGACACCTACAGCCACTGGAAACAGGACGCCGCCGACCGCGCCGACTTCATCCGAGACGGGATACCCCTGTTGGAGGCGTTCACCTCCAACAGCGCGCTGATCATGATGCTCGCCCTCGGCACGCTCGGTGCCCTCGTGATCATCAGTGAGTACAGCACCGGCACCATCCGCCCGACCCTCGCGGCCGTCCCGGCCCGACGGTC
>NZ_DASUVO010000155.1:0-39200 GCF_036378875.1 Actinophytocola sp. | reverse complement strand
GGGAGATCAGCGAGGCCTGCGCTCCCCCTTTTTTCGATCACCAGGCCATGATGCCCGCTAAGATTAGACGTCGACAGCAACGTCGCCATAAGCGCTCTCCGATGTCGAAATGGTCTGGAATAAGTAAATAGTCCGGCCGCCTCCCCTGGCGGCATCGGTGACCTTAGGCACAGGCTCACACGGAAGCAACCGTTCTCGATACGGCACCGATCTAGCCGGCGTTCGGTGGGGAAGTTCCCCAGTCGAACACCCTTGCGTGAGCTACCGGCCCTACTATTGGATGGAATCGTCCAGCCGCGCGGCGAACTCCTCCCATGCCGAGGCGAACTCCCTGGCGAGTTCGGCGATGGTCGCCGCCCAGTGCCTGGGAACGCTGTCGAGCAGCCAACGCCAGTCATCCTCGGTGAGAGCGTGTACTCCCAACATACGCAGCAGCACTCGCCCTCCGTTGGTGAAACGCAGTGACGGATCCGCCCTCAGTCGCTGTACCACCGAGGCACACCGCCGCGCATGACGAAGCGAACGGATCGGTGCCATCGACGGTTGAGCAGTGTGGTCGGCACGGGGGACGTCGTCGACGTCCCCCGCCTCGCGCGGCCGCTGGAGAGGTTCCGGCTCCGTGACGGGCCTGCCGTTCCACGTCACATCGGAGTCTGCTGTCGGCGTGTCGCCTTTGCGCGGAAGATCCATCTTGCGGCGCACGTCATGCGCGGTACTGAGCGAGATTCCCGCCGCCTTGGCAACCTTTCGGAGCGACATCCCGGGCTGCTGGCTGATGATCTTCTCGGCGAGCACGCGCCCCAGGTTCGTGACCGGGCGGACGTGGCCGTCCATGCCGATGCGAGCACCCGGCCCGGGCAGGTCCTCGGTGGAGCCACGGCGGATCCTGCCCACGGTCTTGTGCGCGAGACCGGTCACCGCGGCTATCGCCCGATCCGACCACTGTGGATGAGAGATCAGGATCCTGCCCGCGGCGGCCTTGCGGTCGGCGAGGGACAGTGGCATCCCGTGGGTGACGTTGGCACGCACGGCGTTCACGAAAATCGCGCGTTGCGGGCAGTCGACGAATGCCGCCCGGATCGTACTACTGCCACGGAGCTGAGCGGCCCGCAGGCGGTGCACGCCGTCGATCACCGCCATGGTGGACCGGTGCACCAGGATGGGTGGCAGCGTGTCGTCGGTTTCGGCGAGCCGCCGGACGTGTTCCTCGTCCTCTCCAGTCAGACGCGGCGAGTCGCGCACCGTCAGTTCCGCGATCAACACGGTCTGGGCGGCATGGCTTTCTCCGCTCTCGGTGATGCCGACCCCGGTCGGATCGTCGGCATCGTCGAGAGTCGGCACCAGCTCCGGCGGTGACTCAGCACTCACCACCGGCTCCAGCCCCATCTCCAAGCGCGGACACGCCAATCACGAGGCGCCAATCCGCGTTTTCAGCATACGCACAGTACAAAATAGACATATCCGACAACCCCTAGATCCCCGCTGGCCCACTGACAGAAGCAACCGTCAAGAACTCCACCTGAGTCGACCTGATGCCAGACGTGCTCACGCCCGGGTGGTTGGGCGGCGGGATTCCCTGCGGCGTTCTCCATGGCTCAACACCCTGGTTAACTTCGTGCTCGCCGCCATCAGGGATTCGCCCCCATATTTTGTTCCGGCCCGCACCGCACCCGCAGAAGAGTCGGTCGGCTCGTGCGCTCGCCGCTGCTCAGCGCCACTGGGTGAGAATTTGGGGGAAGACTCCTCATGTTTGTTCGCCGCACCGCTGGCATCATTGGCTGCCGTGCGCTTACCGTCACCCGACGCCTCGGACCTGCTCCCGCCCGACTGGTGGAGCCTCGGTTTGACCTTGCGCGAACGACTGCCCGACATCAGCGGGCTCCCACGCGAGCCGTCGCGTCGCGCGTACGAACGAGTCGAGGCCTGGCGCACGGCGCACGGCCTCGACGTGGCGGACCGCACCGCTGACCGGTTGGCCGCGCTCGACACGGACGAAAAGAACCTGTTGTTGGTGCACGACGAGCCACCTGAGTCGGTGGCGGCGAGGACGGCGCGCCCGGCCTGGGCCGAGTTCATCGAACAGGCTCTCACCGCCGCGCCCCGCGGCCACGATCAGCTCCCAGAGCTACCTTCGGGCACCGCGTGGCAGGACGCCTTCGCACTACCGTTCCGGCCGTTCGTCGACGCGGCGACGAGAGCGGCCACCGCGCGGGCGGAGCGCCTCGTGGCGCCGCACGCCGCGGCGATCGACTCGTTGTCGGCCAGGTTCGCCACACAACTGACCAACAGGGTGGTGGAGCTGTCGGTCCGAACGCAGGTGTTCGTCATGAACCGGGAGCGGGCCGCCGGCACCTTGACGGGTGACACACCGGCGGCACGGTTCGAGGATTTCGTGCGGCGCCTGTGCGACGCGCGACGGCTCGCCGAGTTCTTCCACGAGTTCCCGGTGCTCGCCAGGTTGGTCGGGCAGACGTGCCAGTACTCAGCTGAGGCATTCGACGAGTTGCTGGCACGGTTCGCGCGGGACCGGGAGGAGATCGCCGCCGGCCTGTGTGACGGGGAGCCGGGCACGCTCGTCGACGTCACTGGAACCGGTGGCGACCCACACCAGCACGGCCGGTCGGTGTGGATGTTGCGCTTCGCCGAGGGTCGGGCCGTCGTCTACAAACCGCGGCCGATGGGCGTGCACGAGCGCTTCGGTGAACTGGTCGGCTGGCTGAACGACCGTGTTCCGGACCTGGGCCTGCGCACGGCGAAGGTGCTCGTGCGGCCCGACTACGGTTGGACGGAGTTCATCGAGTCCAGACCGTGCCGCGACGTCGCCGAGGTGAGCAGGTTCTACCGCCGCCAAGGCGCGCTGCTGGCGCTCCTGCACGCCATCGGCGGCACCGACATGCACTGCGAGAACGTCGTCGCCTGCGGCGACCAGCCGGTGGTGGTCGACGCGGAGACCATGTTCCATCCCGAGTTGCCGGCCGGCGGCGCCGACACCGACCCGGCCGCACACTACCTTCGCCGATCGGTGCACCGGACCGCACTGCTACCCCAGATGATTTTCGGTGAACACGGCGCGCTGGACATCTCCGGCCTTGGCGGCGATCGCGGCGCCACCTACCCGTCCGCCTCGGTGCACTGGGCCGACGCCGGCACGGACAAGATGCGTCTCATCCGCGTGCCTGGCGAGTTTCCGGGCAGCGGGAACCGGCCCCTGCTGGACGGCGAGGAGAGCGAGCCGGCGGACAACCTGCCGGCGCTCATCGCCGGGTTCCGGGCCGGGTACCGGGCAATCATGACCGGCCGGGACCACCTGACCAGACCGGACGGGCTGCTCCGCGGCATGGCCGACGAGATGGTCCGGGTGCTGATCCGCCCAACGAGGCTCTACGCCACCCTACTCGACGAGTCGACGCATCCCGACCTGTTGCGCGACGCGTTGGACCGGGATCGGATCTTCGATCTTCTGTGGGCCGACCAGGAAGCCGCCATCGAGCACCGCCACCTGATCGGCGCCGAGATGGCCGACCTGTGGGCCGGCGACATCCCGATGTTCACCACCCGGCCCGGCTCGCTCGACGTGTGGGCGGCGGACGGACGACGTTTCCCCGGCCTGTTCAGCACATCAAGCCTGGCCGCCGCGCTTGCGAAGATCGCCTCGATGGACGGGGTCGATCTGCGTGACCAGGAATGGACGATCAGGGCCACACTCGCCACGCGCCCGGGACCGGTCAGCCACCACAGCACCGAAACTCTGGCAGGCGCGACGGCCACCGGACCGATGACCCGCCAACACCTGCTCGCCGCCGCGTCCGGGATCGCCGACCAGATCGTCGCGTCCGCGATGCGGCGGGACGGCAGGACCAACTGGCTCGGCATCGAACTCGTGGACGATCAGTACTGGCAGTTGTTACCGATGGGGGCCGGGCTCGGCGAGGGCTACTGCGGTGTCGCCGTATTCCTCGCCGAGATGGCTCTGCTCACCGGATTGTCTCGTTACCACGGCACGGCCACCGAGGCCGTGCGCGCACTGCCCGGTCTAGTCAAGACCCTCACCGCGCATCCCGAGGTAGCGGGCGCAGCCGGCTGTGGTGGCCATCTCGGGCTCGGTGGCGTGAGTTACGCACTCGCGAGGCTGGCCGTGTTGCTCGACGACCCGACACTCCTCGACCTGCTGGCAGACCTGCTGAAGGTTGTCCCCCACGGGGAACCGGAATCTCCCAGGGGTGTCGCCGTCGGACTCGCCGGCGGTCTGGCCGCCATGCAGGCAGTACACGAGATGACCGGCATGGCGACGGCGGGCCGCCTGGCCGAGGGATACGCCGCCCGGCTCACAGCGCCCGGCAAGGCGGGCCCCGGTGGTGCGACCGGCTTCGCTCGCGGCGAGGCCGGGGTCGGTTGGGCCCTGCTGCGGTACGCGTCGGCTCACGACGACCGCGACCTCGCCGCGGCCGGGCATGCCGCGCTCGCCGCTGACCTCGCCCGGGACGTGTCCGACATCGGCTGGTGCGGCGGCGTTGCCGGGACGATCCTCGCTCGCGCCAGGGATGAGGACACGCTACGACAGTTCGGCGGCCCCGACGAGTGCGCCCGCCTGCTGACCGCGCGGCCCATGCTTCGCAACATGAGCATTTGTCACGGCGAGGCCGGTGTGCTCGACGCACTCTGCGCACTCGCTGGATATTCGGACAATGCGTCCGCCGCACGCACGGCACGTGCCGGTGAGGTACTCGCGACCATCGAACAGTCCGGTGCGGGTTGTGGCACACCGAACGTCCAATCTTCACCCAACCTCCTGACAGGTCTGTCCGGAATCGGCTACTCTCTCGTCCGCATCGGGTTCGCTGATCATGTTCCTTCCTTGTTGCTACTGGAAACGCCAGTGACCACAATGGAATACAAGCAAACGGGGGTTCAGCCATGAGCGAGAAAAATCAGTCGGTCGACAACGTCATCGGAGAGCTCGTCCTGCCCACCCCGCCGGCGATCGGCGTGCGGAATGCGGCACTTGGCGGCACAACCCCGCAGATGGGCGCGATCTCGATCATCCCAACCTGGGTGCCGCCGGGGACCATCAGCCTGCGCAAGCCCAACGACTGATCTTTCACATTCACCGGTATCACCCGCATGCGCGTCTGCCGGTGGAGTGATCGATTGGGGTGGTCGAAGTGTGGATTCGCTCGCCTCAGGTGATAGGTCGAAGAGCCGAACTCCGTACCCTGAAAGGAGTTCTGGACGACGCCCGCTCCGGCCGGGGTGGTGCGGTGTTCGTCGTCGGCGAGGCCGGTATCGGCAAGACACGGCTGGCGGTCGAGGTCGCGGAACTCGCGGCCGCGGACGGCATGCGCGTTCTGCGTGGGCGTAGCAGCACGATCGGCCCGATGGTGCCATTCCGCCCGCTGTCCGAGGCACTGCTGGGCGTGGCCAGGAATCACGGCCAGGATCTCGCCGACGAGATCGGTCCTTACCTGCCGGCCCTCGGTGTGTTGGTGCCGGAGTGGCAGCAGGACACCGGCGGTGGTTTCTCGCTGACCGTCATCGCGGAGGCGATCCTTCGCCTGCTGACGCACGTGAGCGAGCGCAACGGGTGTGCGCTCGTCCTCGACGACCTGCACGACGCCGACGCCGAGACACTGTTCATCCTCGAGTACCTGACCGACAACCTGGCCATCAGTCGGACGCTGCTGATCGGCACGATCAGAGACGTCCCGTCCGACGCCGCGCGCATTGCTCGTTCGGCTGCTCAACGCGGCTCGTGCGCGATGCTCGAGTTGGCCGGGCTCGACCAGGAGACCGTGCACCGGATGGCCGCGGCCTGTCTCGACGCGGAGGCGGCCGAACTGCCCGGCACCGTCGCCGAGCAACTGTGGCGTACCAGCGCCGGCAACCCGTTCGTCGTCGAGGAACTGCTGCGGGAGTGGTTCGACGACGGAAGGCTCGTCCGCAGTGGCGGAAGCTGGCACCTCGTCCGCGATCTGCCGGCCGCTGTCCCGGCCGCGCTGGTGCACAACATCGCGGTCCGCACCGAGCACCTCGGCGAACAGGGCATCGAGATGCTGTCGGCGGCGGCGACCGCCGGGCAGCGCTTTCCCCTGTCGGTGGTGCAGCGCGCGACGGCCATGGACGACCGGCGGCTACTCAGCTACGTGCGTGCCGGGGTTGCCGCTCAGCTGATCGTGCATGACGAGACGGAGCCCGGTTGGTACTGCTTTCGCCATCCACTGACCGCGGAGGCGCTCCTCGCCCAACTGACGCCGACCACCCGCGGCAGGCTCGCGGCACGGGTCGCCGACGCCATAGCGGCGTTGTATCCCGAACTCCCTGGCGAATGGTGCCCGCTGGTCGGCTCGTTGCGGTTGGCGGCCGGTGACCGGTTCGACGCTGCGGCGCTCTTCGCCAGGGCCGGGCGTCGCGCCCTCATGGGCGCCGCCGCCGACTCCGCCGTCACACTGCTCACGAAGGCGGACGATCTGCTCACCGAGCATCTCGATCTCGGCTTCCGCGGCGAGGTCCGGGAGACCCTGGTCTACGCACTCGGTGAGATCGGTCGGTTCGAGCAGGCGTTCGAGCTGGCGACCAGCTTCTCCGGTATGGCGACGCCCACGCAGGTCGTGGCGCTGCACGTCAGGATGGCCTGGCTCGCCTATCTCGCTGGGAACTACGAGGACGGCATCCACCAGGTCAGTGCCGCCCGGACCGCGCACGGCGTCGCGCCCTACGACGAGCAGCGGGCCGCGATGGATGCCGTGCACGCGAACCTCTTGTTGGAAATGCCAGGACAGGACAACATCGCCACCGCTGAGCAGTTGGCGAACCAGGCGCTGTCGTTGGCCGAACAGCACGGGGTGCCGGCGATCACATGCCAAGCACTTCAGGTTCTCGGCATCGCCGCCCGGGAACGTGACCTCGACGAGGCCGAGCGCCGGTTCGAGCAGGCTCAGCAGGTGGCCGACGAGCATCGACTGTCACTGATGCGCACACACGTGTTGGTGCGGCTCGCCGGCCATCGCGTCCTGTCTGATGCCGACACCAGCTCGCTCGAGTTGGCCAGGCAGGAGGCGACCCGCACCGGCGCGATCACCGCCACGTGCGCACTTGACGCGATCGACACCCTCAACACCGTGCTGCGGGGCGACTTCCCCGCGGCGGCTCGCCGCCTCCCGGACAACCTCGACCGGACCACGCGCCTCAAGTTGAGCGACCTGGTTCGGTACACACACGCGACGCGCGCGATCTTGGCCGCGCACAGGGGAAACCGCGTGGACATGGCGGCGGCGATCACCGATCTCGAGGAGTACGGCGGAGAGACCTCGCAGGAGATGTCACTGTGCTCCGGGTTGGCGCGCCCGTTCTGCTCCCTTTTGGAGGAGGACGTCGACCGCGCACGCCGTGAACTGGACCTGGCCGCGGAAACGGAGCAAGCCAGGCCGTCCGGATTCCACCTCACCGGACAGCACGGGCTGCGGGTACTCCTGGACGTGCTCGCGGGCGACCTCGCCCCCGATCAGGATCTCCCGTCCTCCGCGGCCGGCAGGATGCGGTGGAATCGCCAGTTCGTGCACTGGGCGACGGCGGTACAACTCGGCCGGCGCGGCGACCCAGCCGCGGCGAACCGCGCAGCGGCCTCGGCGTTGACGGCCGCCGAACCGTACCGGATGGCCCGGCACCTTGGCGCCCGGCTGGTCACCGAAGCAGCTACCGCGGATGGCTGGGGCGATCCCGTCGGCTGGCTCCGCGGCGCGGAGGAATACTTCTACCAGGCATCTGTTCCGGCGGTAGCCAGCGCGTGCAGGTCACTACTCAGAAACCACGGCGAAGCGGTCAACCAGCGCAGGACGGGCCACGAGTCGGTCCCGGCAGAACTACGCAGGGTCGGTGTCACCGTTCGCGAGTACGACGTCTTCTGCCTGCTCGCCAAACGACTCGGCAACAAGGAGATCGCCAAGCGGCTGCATATTTCTCCCAAAACGGTCGAGAAACACGTCTCCAGCCTTCTCACGAAGACCCACAGTGCCAGCCGCGTCGTCCTGTCGGAGTACGCCACGGTGATCGCGCGATGAGGACTCCATGCCCGTCTTCGACCGGGATCCCTGCACCGCGAACAGATCCGGCGAACACTCGCACAACCGACCCGACCTTGGTGAGATCACCTCGATAAAACGATGGCGCGGCAAGCCACCCGCCGACGCGTCCACTTAGGAGGCGGGCGGCACCGACTGGACCTGAGCGGCACACGGTGTCATCGCCCCTGGTCGAGGTAGCCGTTCCTGGTGACGCCGCCGCGTTTTGTGGCTGAACAACCGTGGTGTTGACGAAGTACTCGGGACAGGTTCTCGGAACGACACGGAGTGCTCCGACATGTCCTGGTGCGCGTTCGCGCGGCAAATGGGTCGGCGTTAACGTCGACGCCTGTGCGAGGAGGCAGACGCACGACTATTTGCTAGCACACGAGGTGATTTGCCATGGCTCAGTCGCGTCGCCGCTTTGAATCGATTGACGAGTGTCTGGGACCCGCGGAGCAGCGGTTCTTCGGCAGCGGATACCGCAGGGTGACTCGGCGGATCCACGACCTGAGCGTCCACAATGGCGCACAGGCCCGCGCCACCCTCGACTATCCGGCCGACTGGTCACTCAAGGACGAGGACACCGAACTGCGGCCCCATCTCAGCAGCGTCGACGCCATGGTGCTCGGCCTCGCGCTCGCCGAGGCGTACCTGATCCACGCGCACGGGCTGGACGGCCCACAACGGCGCCGGATGTGGCCGCGGCTGGTAGGGCTGAAGGCCGGTACCGCACCGCAGGAGGAGTTGACCGGGTTCGACATCGAGGTGGCGCGTACAGCGGAGGTCGGTGCGGGCGCGGTGTGCGCGAACGTCTCCGCCCTGCGGGCTCGGCTCGGCACGATGAAAGTGGCCTGCGACATCGAGCACGACGGGGCGGCCGAGGAGAGGGCTCCGAGTTTCTACGCCGCGGCCGGTGACCTGCTCGGTCCCACCGAGGACGAGTGCGTCGGTGCGGGATACCACGACCGGCGGCACGTCATGACCAATGTGGACATCGACACCGAGGAGGGGCGGTTCGCCGCGGACGTGGTGGTGGAGCCCGGGGACGCCGAGGGTGCCGGCATGGGTGCCGCGTACCAGCCGTCCCTGACCATGGTCGATGGGCTGCTGGTCATGGCGCAGCTGGCCCAGGCGCTGTTGTACGAGATCGACGTGGTCGACCGCAACCGGACCAACACCATGTGGCTGCGCAACCTACGGATGGAGGTGGAGGAGCCGCACCAGCCGCTGTCCGTCCCATGCCGCGCCTGGGCCGAGCTGAGCGACAACAAACTGCTGAGCCTGCGCGGCCGGTCCTGGCGCAAGGTCGACGTGACCGGTCACCTGGCGGGCATCTCGGTGTCAGGGTCGATCGCCCACGAGTTGCCGTTGGCGCGGACACGATGAAACTCGCCATCTCGGGCACGTACTCATCCGGCAAGACCACGACCTCGATCGCGCTGTCCCATCTCACCGGCATCCCCCGGACACACGCGAAAACCATGCGGGAGATCCTTCCCGAGGCGCTTCCCGGAAAGCGCTTGGAGGATTGCACGGCCGCAGAGCTGATCCAGCTCGGAATACGCAGGTACGCCGAGCGGGCGGTACACGAGAGCCACCTGCCGAACGGGTTCATCTCCGACGGTTCCTCCATTCATGAGTGGGTTTACGGAAAAGTGCGGATGTCGGTCGGCATCCATCCAGACGACTCGGTCGAGATCGATGTCGAACGAACGGCGGAAATGCGTTTCTTCGAGGACGTGCTGGACAATCTCGGGGCGGTCGTGAAGCAGCACGCCCAACGGACCTACGACGCGTTCGCCCACCTGCCGATCGAGTTCCCACTGGTCGCCGACGGTCATCGCCCGGTGTCGGAACGGTTCCGCCGGCTGTCCGAGGACGTGCTCCTGACCACCTTGCGGGAGCACGGGATTCCGTACCACATCGTCGGCGGTTCGGTCACCGAGCGGCTGCGCACGATCGTCGGCATCTTCGGCTTCGACACCGTGATGCCGGTGGACGAGGCCATCGCCCGGACCGATCGCGAACTGGCGGCGATGAACGTCGCCGACGAGATCGCGCGATCAGGCTGAGGACTACGAGAAGGGACATGGATGATGGAACGGACGACAGCACCGCTTTCCCTCGGCGTCATCGGGGCAGGGCAGGTCGGCAGGGCGGTCGGCGGGTACTGGGCGCGGGCCGGGCACAGGGTGTTGTTCGGCACCCGGGACCCGCGGTCACTCGGGGACACCGCCGCGGCGCTGGGCGCTGAGGCGGTGTCGGTCGTCCAGGCTGCCGAGAAGAGCCAGGTCGTCCTGCTCGCCGTTCCCTACGACGCCGTCGAACAGATCACCGCCGCGCTACGGCCCGCCCTCCGCGGGAAGATCGTCATCGACGCGACCAACCCCATGGCCGTGTCCGCGGACGGCCGGATCGTCTCCGGGCTGCCCGACCGCACCGCGGGCGACCGGATGGCGTCGTTGCTCCCTGACAGTGTTGTGGTGCGTGCGTTCAACCACGTCATCGTGGAGGCGTTGGTGAGCCGGGCGTTCGGGGTGCCGCTGCGAGCCGGAATGGCGTTGGCGGGCGATGACCCCACTGCCAAGGAGACCGTGGCGGATCTGGTGCGCGACGCCGGGTTCGACCCGGTCGACATCGGCGGGCTCGCGGACTCGGGCCCACTCGACCCCGGCGGGACACTCTTCGCCGGGCTGTACACCGCGGGTGACATCCGGACGCGGATCGCCGGCACTGGTCTGGCGACCAGTGTCGCGGGGTGATCGCATGCGTCTCGGGATCGAGCTGATCGGCAGCAGGCGTGCCGGGCACAGCGACGCCGACGTGCTGGACCGCCTGGTCCGCCAGGCGCGGCTGGCCGAACGTGCCGGTTACGACATCGTCTGGCTGCCCGAACACCACGACACGGCATGGAACATCATCGCCGACCCGCTGCTCGTCCTGACCCACCTGGCCGCCGCGACGACCAGGATCGGGCTGGGCACATCCGTGGTGAACCTCGGTCTGCACAACCCTGTCGAGATCGCCGAGCGGGCAGCGCTGGTCAACGCGGTGTCGGGTGGTCGGCTGCAACTCGGCCTGGGCCGCGGTCTGTCCGAATTGGACTACGCCGGGTACGGGCTGGACGCGCGGACCAGCTCGAAACGTTTCGAGCACAACCACAACCTGCTCGTCCACCGGTTGACCGCCGCACCGGAAACCGCCTCGATTCCCATCTGGATCGCCACCTCGGGCACCCCACGCACTCTCGACCTTGCCACGGACCATGGCCACGGTGTCCTCGTCAACGCGACCGGCGAGAACCTCGGCCGCATCGTCGACCACGTCAGGAACCGCAACCCGGACAGCTCGGTCACCCTCACCCACGGCGTCCACATCGCTGACGACGAACCCACCGCATGGACGGAGCTCGAACCCTACGTCCGCTGGTTCTGCGAGCGCCTGGCCCTGCGCCAGGTGACCCTGCCCCCACCCGATGTCCTTCGCACCACTCTCAGTCTCCTCGGCGACGCCTCGTCCTGTGCCGCCCGGATCGAGCAGACTCGCCGCAGGTACGGTTTCGACGACTTCACCGCGGCCATCGGGATAGCCGGCCTCCCATGGCCCCTCTTCGAACGCACCACCGTTGAACTGGTGGCCGCGGTCCGCGCGCGGGGGCTGCTCGGGGCATCCGCGGCGACGGTGGACAGCTTCGCGCCGCGGTGATCCAACCCCCGATTCCGTTGCCACGCCGGATGGTGACGCTGTCACGACTCTGGAGAAGATCATGGACAGCCACGCCGACGTCACCCCCTACGTCATCGATCCCTCCGGCCGCGATGTTCTCGGCGAGGCCGGTCACATCCGCGCGCTCGGTCCGGTAGCTCGCGTCGAGCTACCCGGCGGTGTGTTGGCCTGGGCGGTGAGCGACCAGGGGCTGCTCAGGCGCCTGCTCGTCGACCCGCGCGTGTCCAAGGACGCATACCAGCACTGGCCGGCCTGGATCAACGGTGAGATCTCCTCGGACTCGCCGCTGTTCCCCTGGGCGGCCGTACGCAACATGCTCACGGCCTACGGTCCCGACCACGACCGCCTGCGTGGGCTGATCGCCGGTGCCTTCACCGCACGCCGCATCGCCGCGCTGCGGCCGCGCATCGAGGCGATCACCAACGACCTGCTGAACGAGCTGACCGACGTGCCTCCTGACACGCCCGTCGACCTGCGCGACCGCTACACCTACCAACTGCCGGTCAAGGTGATCTGCGAGCTGTTCGGCATCGACGACGAGGCCACCCGCGAGGAACTGTCCCGGTGCGTGGACGTGTTGTTGAATGCCGGGAAGGCACCCGGAGAGACTATCGCCGCCTTCGCACGTCTGCGGCAGATTCTCGAGGAACTGGTCACCGAGAAGCGCGAGCGCCCCGGCGACGATCTCTCCTCGGCCCTGATCGCCGCCCGCGACGACACGTCGCCGCTGACCGAGGAAGAGCTGGTCGACACGCTGGCGTTGTTCGTGAGCGCGGGCCACGAGACCACCGTCAACCTGCTCGGCAACGCGATCGTCGCGATGCTCACCCATCCCGACCAACTCGGCCTCGTCCGCGACGGCGACGTCACCTGGGAGGACGTGATCGAGGAGACGCTCCGCAACCAGGCGCCGGTGGCGAACCTGCCGCTGCGCTACGCCGTCGAGGATATCGACATCGGCGACGGCGTCACGCTGCGCGCGGGCGAGGCCATACTCGCCTGCTACGGGGCCGCCGGACGTGACCCGCTCGTGCACGGGCCGGACGCTGACCGGTGGGACGTCACCCGCAAGGCCAAGGCGCACCTGGCTTTCGGTCACGGCGTGCATCACTGCCTCGGCGCCCCGCTGGCCAGACTGGAGGCCGCGATCGCGCTCCCCGCGCTCTTCGAGCGCTTTCCGAAGCTGACCCTGGCCGCCGAGCCCAGTGAGTTGTTGCGACTGGAGTCCTTCGTCTCAAACGGGTACCTCGCCCTGCCCGTCACGCTCACACCGTGATCCGCACGCCAACGTCACAGGATGTCTTGATCACGAGCCGGACCACCGTGGCAGGCGGTTCTCGGCGAATAAGCGAGCCTCCAGCGCGTCGGTCGGCGTGGCCCACTGACCAACGCCGCGGTGGGTTGCTGGCGGAACTGGCGGGAGCAGAACCCCCGCAGCCGGACCAGGTTGGGCAGGTGCCGGGGCAGGAACACCGCGAGCGGACACAGTAGACAGACCCAAGGTCGGGCTGGACACGGTTTTCCCAGCCGGTCCGAACGGGCTGGCGAGTTGGTTGGCCCACGCGGCGACGAACACGTCCCGCTCACCGGCCAGCAGTTCGGTGATCGCGTCCTGGTCCAGTCCGTGGTCGGCGACCAGTTGCGGGAAGGCGGCCGCAGTGTTGACGGCGGTGTCGGCGGCTTCCTGGTCGGTCAGCACGGTCGGCGGCGCCGCTTTGCGGAGCTGTGGTTGGGGTCGATGGTGGTGCGGCCGGTCCACCCGCGGCGAGACAGCAGATTCTGGTAGGTGGTGCGGATGCGGGCGCGGTGGATCGGGATCGGCACTCCGTCGACGGTCACGTCGTGCTCGGCCACCCACCGGTGCACCAATGTCGTGTTGCTCCGCAGCGGCGTGGCGAACTCGATTCGCCGGAGTGTAAGAGTGGCAACGCATCCAGACCGGGACAAAACGCTCAGTCCAGGGCATCGAGCTGTTGCTGCAGTCGTTCGGTATCGGTGTTGCGTCCTTGTTCGCGGTACAGCTGCAGCGCTTCCTGCCACACCCTGCGCACCAGGCTGTATTGGCCGAGAGCGCCGTGGGAGTGGCCGAGGCGGTCAAGGGTGTCGGCGACTCCCCTGGTGTGGCCGACGGCACGGCGCAGGGTGAGGGCGTGCTGGTAGTGGTGGACGGCCTGGTCGTGGTGGCCGGTGTGGTGGTCGATCCAGCCGAGGCTGTCCAGAGTGGTCGCCTCGCCGTCGTAGTCGTGGTGGCGGCGGAACAGGATGAGGGCGGCCTGGCAGTGGGCGCGGGCAGTGCCGTGGTCGCCCAGGCGGGCCGTGTACCAACCCACTGCGTTGAGCGCCACGGCTTCCCGCACCGGGTGGTCGAGGGTGCGGTAGAGGTCTAGGGCGTGGCGGGCGTGCTCCAGTGCCCGCCGCTCGTCCCGTCCGAGTTCACAAGCCCACGCGAGGGCGTTGTGGGTGTGGGCCTGCTGGGCGAGGTTGTGGTGCTGTTCAGCCAGGACAAGGGCTTGGTTCAGGTGGGCGATGGCCTGTACGTGCCTGCCCAGGTTGGCGTAGGCGCGGCCGAGGAGCCGGTGGGTGTCGGTACGGGCAGCCGGGTCCAGCAGGTGAACGGCGGCGTCGGCGGCGACCTGCCACACGGCCAGTGCGTCGTGGCGATGCCCTCGACGCCAGTGATAGGTGGTCAAGGCCCAGGCCAACTGCCACACGGCTTGGTGGCGGTGGTGGGCGGCTGCGGTGTTTTGGGCCGCCAGCAGATGGGGGTGGTGGATGTCCAGCCACGACAGTGCGGCGGGTAGGTCGGGTAGCGGCTGCGGGTGGACGTCGGAGTCGGGTGGGTCAAGTCGGATCGGCATGCGGTGCGGATCCAGGAGGCAGTCGGCGGTGAACGCGGTGTGCAGGTAGAAGCCAATCACTCGGGTTAGGGCCGTTTGTCGGACCGACTCGTCCAGGTCGTGGGCGAGGCCGGTGGCGTAGGCGCGGACGAGATCGTGCATGGCGTAGCGGTGGTCGGGTCGGCGGTCCACCAGCGAGGCGTCCTCCAACGCGCGCAGCACCTTCCGCGTCCGCTCCACCGGTAGACCGGTGAGGTCGGCGGCGGCGGACAGGCCGATGTCGGGTCCCGGAGCGATGCCCAGCAGGGCGAAGACCGTTTGCTGCTCGGGGGCGAGGGCACGTAGCGACCATGAGAGCACCGCGGGCAGGCTGGCGGCGGGGTCGTCGTCGTCCAGCGCGTCCAAACCCGCCTTGCGTAGTTCGGCGGTGACTTCGGCCACCGAGATGTCCGGACGGGTACGGGCGTGGCGGGCGGTGATGGTCAGGGCGAGTGGGTGGTGTCCGCACAGCGCGACCAGTTCGGCGACGGCCTTGGGTTCGGCGACCACGCGCGCGTCGCCGAGGCGTCCGGTCAGCAGGGTGCGGGCTTCGGCGTCGGTGAGGACGTCCAGCTGCAGGTGGTGGGCGCTGTGCCGGTCGATCAGCGGAGCCAGTTTGGTGCGGCCGGTGACCAGCACGGTGCAGGTCGGGCTGCCGGGCAGTAGGGGGATGACCTGGTCGGCGGTGGCGGCGTTGTCCAGCACGACCAGCATCCGCTTGCCCGCCACCAGGCTGCGGTACAGAGCCGCCTTGGCGTCCGGGTCGGTAGGGATGAGGTCGGAGACGACACCGAGTGCGGTGAGGAACCCGAACAGCGTCGTATCGGGCGGGACAGGCTGCTCGGTGGGGCTGAAGCCGCGCAGGTCCACGAACAGCTGTCCGTCGGGGAACGCCTCGGCGTGGCGATGCGCCCAGGTCAGCGCCAGCCAGGTCTTGCCGATCCCACCCACACCACCGATCGCCGCGATCGCCACCGTCCCGGCGGCCGGCGCCCCAGGAGCGGTCTCCGGTTCGGTTGCGGACACCCCAGGCACGGATGCAGACGGGTGCCGATCCGGCTCGACGGTCAACATCTCGTCCAAGCGGGCCAGTTCGACGGCTCGGCCGGTGAACAGCCGAGGCAGTGCCGGAAGTTGCCGGGGCACCGGCATGTCCGAACTCCACACCGCCGATGTTCCGTCGATTGTCACCGGGGGCGGCGTGAGGGCGGGGTCGGTGTCGAGGATGCGCTGGTGCAACCCTTGCAGTGTGGTGCCGGGCTCGGTGCCCAGTTGCTCGATCAGCCGGTCGCGCAGTTGTCGATAGTGGGCCAGGGCGTCGGCGGTGCGTCCAGCGCGGTGCAGGGCCAGCGTGAACTGGGCGGCCACGCGTTCGTCCAACGGCCACCCGGCGGCACGGGCGCCCAGGGTGGCCACCAGGTCCTCACCGTGGCCAAGGCGCAGCAGGGCGTCGGTCAGATCACACTCGGCGTCCAGGCGCTGCTGGCGCAGTCCGCGGCGTTCGGCGAAGGCCCAGTCGCCCTCGATGCCGATCAGGGCGTCTCCCTGCCACAGTGCCAGCGCCTGTTCCAGCAGCACCACGCGCTCGGCGTCATCGGCAGCGCGTGTACGGGCCTTCAAGCACAACTCGTGGAACCGGTGCAGGTCGACCACCGACCGCTCCACTTCCAGGACGTACCCGCCGGGATGCCGCACCACGGCACCGACGCCCAGGATTCGGCGCAGGCGGGAGAGGTAGCCCATCAACGTCGCCCTGGCACGCAACGGCGGGTGTTCCCCCCAGACCCGGTGGGTCAACATCTCGACCGACACCACGCGACCGGCGTCCACCGCCAACGCCGCCAGCACGCACCGCTGCCGAGCGGGCCCCAGATCCAACGCCACACCGTCGACAACCACCGCTATTCCACCCAACAGACGAAACACCACCACCTGCACCCCCTGTTCGCACCACTTCCCCGACAGCGTGCATATCGGGTCCTGACCTGCGACTGCAGGAAGTCGCAAGCGATTCACACAATCGGTAGCGCATCGTAGGACCCCATACGGCCCGCGACCCACAAACGGCCGCCGAACGGTTCCGGAGATCAACCCATGTGTTTGACGTCCAAGTAGACGGCTCCGGCCGCCGCAGCAGCCCCCTCGCCCTCGTGGCCACCGCGGCACCGGCGTCAGTCACCGCCCTCGTCCAGTCCGCAGCACCCGGACGTCACGCCAAGCCCGTCTTCCCTCACTCAACCTGAGCGATTGTTCTGCCTTGAAGAACACATGAATGCAGCCTCGAGAGAGGTGGCAAATAGGATTTTCGTGGTCATCCGGAATACATTTCGTTGGAAGGAAGTTATCCATGTCACGATTCTCCGCCGCCGCCAGTCGAATTGCGGCATCGACTGTGCTGACCGGCGCAGCCGTGCTCGGCGGTGCGACCGCAGCCCAGGCCGCACCCGCCACGGCGCTGGCCCCGTCGGGCTGCGTGGTGTCGTCGCTCAGCAACGGGGTCGACGTCTTCTGCAGCGGAGGCTTCGGCACGTACCGCGGTGTCGTCCGGTGCGACCGCAACCTTCTGCCTGACTACGACCGCTATGGGCCGTGGGTGAGGCCTGGCAGCTGGTCCTCGGCCTGGTGCAACTCCGGCGACCGCGCGTTCAACCAGGCGATGCAGACCGGCTGAGGCGACCTCCGGCATGACCGCGCCCCCATCCACCCGACATCCGCGATCGAGGGCTCCGCCTGTCCCGCATGCCGGACCACGAACAACCGAACCACCACACGAGAGGAAACCATGCCCGGGAAACGACCCTTATCGACCGCCCGACGGATCGGGGTGACCGCTCTGTTCGCCGCGGCCGCCTTCGCTGGCGGCACCACCGCAACCGCGGTGGCCGCTCCCACCGGTCCGACCGTGGTCGCGGCGCCGTCGAACTGCACCGTCTCCACTTTGTACTCATCGGTATCCGCGTACTGCGCGAACGGCACCGGCGAGTACCGTGCCTACACCCGGTGCGATGCGACGCTCTGGCCCGACTACAACCGCTACGGGCCATGGACCCGCGCCGGGTCCGGGCCGAGCACAGCGTACTGCGAGGACATCGACAGAGCCTTCAACTACGGCGTCCAAGTCCGCTAAGGCCTGTCCTCAAAGCAGTTATGGTTGATCTGCTTTGATCCTCGATCGTGATGTGCAGTCACGAGTTCTGGCACTGGCCGCGCAACGGAAACCTCACGACACCGGTATCCCGAGTCCACGTAATCGCCCGGACGATCGACGAACTCGACCGCGAGGTGTCAATGGACTCCAGCATCGTGCGCGCCTACCAGCACACCGCCGAGCCCGCCCCACGAACACGCCCGCGACCCACGCAGGGGTGTTCGTGCGGCGGGCACAGCGAGGCGGGCGACCTCGTCGCGCTGCAGCTCCGGCCCTCGCCGGACGGTGCCGTCGTCGGCGAGCCCGACCACCGATTCTGCGCCGGTTTCCACCGGACAGCAGGGGAAGAATTTCCCCCACACGAACGATGGCATCCGGCCGGACCGGTTCGGCGGTCAACGCGTGGCGGTCACCGAGTAGACCGGTAATGCCTCGTTGTTCGGCGTGACCGTCTCCAGCACGTCGACGTGGCTCTGGATGAGGTCGCGCATCGGGGCCGGAACGGTGTGCAGGCGTTCTTTCACCACCTGGTGGCAGGCGGTGATCTCCCATGCCACGTCGTGCATGCCCGTGGTGTCGATGGTGCGCGGGCCGGACGCCTGCCACCCGGTCTCTTCGAGGACAGCGAGCAGGCGCTGGCAGGAAAAGGGGGTGCGGACGTTGCCCTCGCCGCGTTCACCGGCCGCCTCGACCATGCCCTGGATCTGGACCGCGAGAAGGTGCGCGAGCTGGCCGTGAGACGTGGGACGCAGGTCCCACTCGGCGAAGCCCAGCCGCCGCGCCCAGGGGCGGACCCGGGCGAGCGTGGCGCGCAGTTGGTCGAGCGAGGCGAAGTACCAGGAACACTGCGAGAGCACGACGTGGTCGAACGTGTCGTCCGGGAAGGTCTCGGTGAGCACGTCGAAGCCGAAGCGCATGTCGATACGGTCGCCGAACGGGGTGGCGCGCAGAAACTCGGCGGACTCGGCGAGCGTGACCGGGGCGCCGTAAGCCGGATCGGCGATGTCGACACCGATGACATGGCCGTGCTCGCCGACGGCGGCTGCGAGCACGGCGGTCATGTCGCCCTGCCCGCAGCCGATCTCCAGCACGCGGTCACCCGGCTGGATGTCCCAGCCCTCGACGAGCCCGGCGCGGAAGCGGGTCTGTACGAGCTGCATGTCGGGGTGGGCGACGCCGGTGGCCATGGCGCGCGCGACCGCCGCCACGTCGATCATGTTCATGGTCCTCACAATAGTGAGCCTGACCAGCGATTTCAGGTTTACATCGCGAATCAGCTGTCACCAAGCCGACCCGCGACGAGGACGAACAGGCCCGTGGCCAAGGCATACCAATGAAACACCGCAGAGCTACCCGATGAACACACCACATAATCCCGCCATCCAACATCTGCCGACGATATGACGCACCTTGCGACGGGTGGTCTGTCGACTGTTTCGAGGCAATGTGGCTGACTGTCTGAGGCCTTGAACCGATGCACGCTCATGCTCCTGAGTAGAAGATCCACGGCGTTTGGTTACATGAGCCAGCCGTCACTTCTGGTTCAGATCCGGCAAATAGTAGGCCAGTACGGCGGTCGCGAAGGGTGCGAGGATGCTCAAGGCCGTGCCCACCGTTTTGGTGATCGGGTTTTCAGGGCTGATGAGCTCGGTCAGCCGCGTCCGACCATCCGTCCATTCCTCGGTGGGCTGCGCGTCCTTGGGCACCGGGTATGCGGTGTTGACCAAAGCGGTTGCTTTGTCCCGCCATGTGAGGAACGCAGGAATATAGATGAGCGCGACGATACCGCTGAGCACACCGCCGTACGCGAGGATCAATGCGACTGGGAAGAGTTCCGGCTCCAGGCCGTGTGCGATGTGTGCCTTGCGTAGCACCGCTGTATTGATCAGACCGGTGGAGGCGATGAGGCTGAGCCCGATCAGGCTACGGCTGATGTCGCAGCGGATAGTGAGGAGGTTGTTCAGTGCGCCAGGCCCGTGCAGTCGTATTTTTTGAAGCCGGGGACGTGAAAGCCACAATGTGAGCACTGCCGGAGCGGCACAGAACTCTGCCACGAGGTAGATCGGTCGCATGACCCACGGCAAAGTGCCGGCCGGGGCCCTGCCGGTCAACAGAAGGAGCACTAGGCCGGCGAAGATGACGTACGCGATTGCCGAGACCACGAATGCGGTCCGCGATGGCGCATTTATATGTACGCGAGTCCGCGCGAACACGTGCCAGTAGATAACCACACCCACCGATGCGAACACTGACCACGTGACGTACTCCGGTGAACGGGCGATGGTCGCGTGCTCCCAGTTCAACATCCACTGCACGAGAATGAGGGTGAAAGCAAGACCCGCCAAGCTGATTATGGTTCCCACTGCAGCGCTGGCCTGGCGAAATTCATCTCTCCTCATATTATTTTAGTCGTACCATGTCGCGCTCGCAATTGCCAGACCCTCGGCCCCCCAACCTGGGCGAGTGGGCGAGCATCATCCAATGTCGCTCTGGAAGAGCTCCCGTCTCGCGGTGCCGCCGGTCGGTGAGCCCGTCGGGGCGGGCGTGCAATTGCATCGCCTTATGGCCGACTCGCCGTGGTAACGGTGCGCCTACTCGATGACCTGGACCAGGCTGCCGATCAGCACGAGGCCCTCCAGGGGTGAGGAACACCGGCTCGATGCCTGGCCTGCGCTGTAATCCAGCTTGGCCGCGAGATTCGGGCATGACTGGGTCTGGCTGCCCACGGAGTTCGCCCGTGATCTGACGCACCGCCTTCGCGGTACGAAGACGGGTGAACGGACTCCGTTCGCGACTTCATCGCCCCAGGCGTGGTCGGTGGAGCGCGGCGTGTCGAAGCCTGCACCTCCGAACCCCAGCCGATCAGCGCCGCCGAGTACGACACCCCAGGGCATCCACACCACCCGCAAGTACCACACACCACGTATTGTCCCGGCGCCTGACACTTCGCGGTCAACTTCCACGCGATCGATCAGCGGCACAAGAGGACGTATGGGTCTGCTGATGATCGACGAGTCGAACTACGTCATCTGCATGCTGGACGACCTAACCGGTGATGTTTCGCACCATCCGCTCAGCCACCGCCACCGCCAGCGCACAGGCGAGGTCCTTGCCGTCACTGGCCAACACCTCGATGCCCTGACGCTCCGCGAGCCCGACGGTCACCAGGCAGGCGGGCTT
Source organism: Actinophytocola sp. (assembly GCF_036378875.1). Lineage (GTDB taxonomy): Bacteria > Actinomycetota > Actinomycetes > Mycobacteriales > Pseudonocardiaceae > Actinophytocola. Next base: position 18,213 of record NZ_DASUVO010000155.1, on the reverse strand, counting down.
GGGATCACTCCCGTTCACCACAGCGGGCTGGCCTGCGACGTCCACGAGGTACGCGTCGTCACTGCCCTGCCGCCTCTTGTCGCCGAACTGCGAGGCGAACACGTCGGAGTCGGGCCAGAGGTTGTACTCGACGTCCCGCTCCGTGCCGAAGCCGTTCCGGTTACAGGTCAGCAGGCTGCCATCGCCCGCCTGGTACGGATTTCCGGAACTTTGCAGACCGAGATCGACGGCCTGGGTGTCAGTCAGTAGGTCACACACCGCGCCCCCGGTGGCGTACCGACTCACGTCCAGCGGTCGGGCGATCGGCGGCGGCGCGGGAGGCAGTGGTGTCACCACCGGCACGGGCAGCGGCGATGTGGTCGTCGGCGGCGTGGTCGGCGCCGTGCTCTCCTCCGGTGGGGCCGGCGCGCATCCCGCCAGCACACCGGCTACGACAACGCAGATCGCCATCTTCGCAGACAAGCCGATTACCCCCGGTTCGCCAACGTTGCCAACCGACCGTACTCGACTTTTCGTCCGCCACATAGGGCAAACCGTCACACCAGTTGGACTGTCACATCTTCGGCCTCGAAGGTGGCAGCGGATGTGACATGTGGGCGGCGGGCTGGAGGGCCTTCTGGCTGAGCACGCGATCGGACTCGGTCAGCGGCACTTCCCGCGTGAGACGCCGCCCCGGACGACGTTCTCCAGCTCGACCACGATCGCGTGGAACGGGCTGTCCGGCCCTTTCGGCAACTCGGCGACCGGCGGACCGAAGCCCGGCCGGAGCATCGGCTGCATGGCCTGGTCCGTGGACGCCACGAGGACCGTCTCGGTGATCTCCCGTATCCGTTCCGCCGTGGGGTCCTGTGCCCACGTGGCGATCGGCGGATGAGTTGTCGTCGAATTCAAGCCTTGGGGGTGCGTGGCAGGTTCGCTGTGACGAGGTAGTAGTCGATCAGGCCTTCGCTGTAGGCGCGTTTGTAGTTCCGTGGCCAGGAGTCCGCGTACTGGGTGCGCGCTATCCAGCGGTCATAGCCTGGCCAGACGTGCTCGCCGATCGAGGTCGCGGAGATGTCGGAGAACCCCTTGTCGGCGAGTGTGTTCACCAGCGATGGCAGGGGATGGGCCACGTCGAGGCCCTCGGCGAAGGGGTTGAGCAGGTCCTTGATCCGGTCCTCCAGCCCGGCCCGCACGGGGAAGAACGTGGTGACCGCGAACCTGCCGCCGGGAGCGAGGACACGAGCCGACTCGGCGACGAAGTCCCGCAGTGAGGGGAAGTGTTGCGCGGCTTCGACTGAACAGAGCCGGTCGAAGCTGTTGTCCGGAAACGGCAGTGCCGAGGCGAACCCGAGCCGGAAGCGCAACTTCGCGGGATCCTCGGTGTTGGCGGCCTCGGCCCGGCGCACCTGGTCCGGGTGCGCGTCGACGCCGTCGACCGTGCGTGGCCCGAACTCGTTCAACGCCAACGCGCAGCCGAGTCCACGGCCGCAGCCGACCTCGAGCAGCCGGCTGGACCCGTCGATCTCGGCCGCGGTCAGCACGAGGCGGTACAGGGCCTTCTGGCTGAGCACGCGATCGGACTCGGTCAGCGGCGCGTCGAGGTCGATCGACTCCCAGTAGCCGAAGTTGATGAAGCCGCCGGAGAAGCAGGCGTTCTGGCTCAGATCCCCCACGCCGTACACGTTTTCCACCGCCGGCGACAGCTGTCCAGGTGACCCATGCTGTGGCATGGCTCGATAGTACGCAGCCGGCGCGGTACCTCAGGGCCGCTCGCCGTACGCGTCGATCAGTTCCCCTGCGGACCATGTTCGGGCCGGGCTCGCCGTTGACGGTGACCGACAGCTCGGAGAAGTCGTCCGGATAGCCGGTCCAGGTGATCTCGCAGATCTGGCCCGGCGTTCGCGGGACCTGCCGGTGCTGACCGTGGTGCTGTCCCGGCCCGAGGAGGAGTCCCGGGCGGCCAGCGTGCTTGTCAGAACACTGCTCGACATCGTGCGCTGGGGGGCCTGAGACCGGCTCTTTCATAAGACCAGGCCGCCAGGGCGTGTACGCCGGCGGCGAACATACGCATCCTCACTGGCTGGCCTCGGAGCAATCGGAGTGGCTGCCGCGTTGTCGCTGGTGATGAACACTCCACTCCGTTTTCGTGTGCTCGGCGACTCGCTCGCCGCCGGGGTCGGGTGCATGCGGGTCGAGCAGAGCATCGGGCACCTTCTCGCCGACACGGTGCGTGCCACCGGCCAGGCAGTGACGCTCAGCGTGCACGCCGTGCCCGGTGCCCGTTCCGCCGACCTCGCACCGCAGGTGCGCAACGCCGTGCGGGCCGGCGTCGACCTGGCCCTGATCGTCATCGGGGCGAACGACCTGACCAGGCTCACCCCACCGGCGGTCGGGGCACGACTGCTGCACGACGCGGTCGCCGAACTGACCAGGGCCGGCGCGCGAACGGTCGCGGTAACCGCCCCGGATCTCGGTGTCCTCGCCCATGTGCCGCCGGCGTTCCGCGAGGTCGTGTCCCGGGCGAGCATGCTCTACGCCCAGGCACAGGCCGACGCCGTGACAACCGCGGGCGGCACCGTCGCCCATGTCGGACCCGAGGTCGCCACCCGCTTCGCGACCGACGACCGGCTGTTCTCCGCCGACCGGTTCCACCCGTCGGCCGCCGGCTACGCAGTCATCGCCGAGTCGTTGACCCCCTACGTGCTCGCCGCTGCCAAGCGCACCGCCTGAGGATGCGGCCACTGTGAATGCTCAGCCAGGCCATGTCCAACAGTGGCCTACCGGACCTCGGGCGCCGGGGGCAGAGCCGGACCGGGGCGAAGGCCCTGGGCATCACTCCGGACGAGGCGCTGGAGACGGTCCGAGCGGCGCTTGGGTGGCGTACCGCAACCGCCGGATCTCCCGCACATAGGCGTTGGACGACGGCAGAAAGAGCAGCACCACCGCCACGTAGAGCAGCGGCATGGCGACCAGGCCGACAAAGACAGCCACCAACCCCACCCCGCCCCCGAAGCCGCCGAACACGAAGTCCTCGGCCGCGATCAACACCGACCCCGACACCAGGAACACGACGACGAGGGCGAGGAGCACGCGGACGACGTTGCCGCCGCCCCGGATCCACAGGCCGAGCACCAGCATTGCGATCGGCGCGACCCAGACCAGCGGACCGGCGACACCGCTCCCGCTCTCGCCGGACGCGCCAACCTCCGAGCCGGGCGTCATGAACCCGACGACGAGCGCCAACAACAGCAACAACCCCATGGACACGAACACCAGCCGCGCGAACCACAGCCCGCCCGGCAACGACGGAGCCTCCCCAGTACTCACAACCCCGAGCTTACTTCGCAAACGGCTGGCGGGGGGTCTTTCGCGTTACCGACGTCAGTCCTCGGTGGTCTGCTGACTGAGCGGGCCGCCGAGGCGCAGCCCGCCGCCGCATCGGCCGGGTTCGCGTCGGACGCTATGGGCATGCCCGCGTTCATCCCGGTGGCCATGCCGTCGGTGCGCTGCAGGCCCACCGCGAGCCCCAGACCGCCGAGCACGGCCAGCACGGCGACAAGCCGTGCGAGGTGCCCTCGCACGGCTTGCACTCGGCGGACCGTGCCCGTCATGGCGCAGATAGTGCGGGCGGGTGGCGTCAAAACAGCTGCTGCTGACTGACAGAACTTCGAACGGCTCCCGCGGAGTTGGGACGGTCATGTTTGGCGCAGCAGGGTTTCCAGCCTGGGTAGGTCGATGTTCCCACCGGAGATGACGGCCGCGGTGCGCTGTGCCGGTGCATTGACGTGTCCGGCCTGGATCGCCGCGACGGCGAGGGCGCCGCTGGGCTCGACGACGAGTTTGCATTCGTCGAACAGGGTCGCCATGGCGACGGTGATGTCGCTGTCGTCGACTACCACGATGTCGTCGACATGCCGTTGGATGAGGGGGAAGGTCAGTTCGCCGGGGATTTCGCCGGTGACGCCGTCGGCGATGGTGCGTGGCACGGGGATGCGTACCCGGTGGCCCGCTTGCAGGGAGCGGCGGTTCTTGTCGCCGGCGGCGGTTTCGACGCCGATGAGCCGGAGCTCCGGGTGGAGCGCGGCGCGGACGACGGCGGCGCCGGCGAGTTGGCCGCCTGCTCCCAGCGGAACCACCAGCACGTCGGGTGGATCGCTCTGGTCGGTCAGTTCCAGCGTGGTGGTGGCGGCGCCGGCGATGACGTCCGGGTGGTCGTACGGCGGGATCAGGGTCAGCCCGTGCTCGGTGGCGAGGCGCTCGGTGAGGGCGAACCGGTCCTCGCGGTAGCGGTCGAAGGTGACCACACGGGCACCGAGCCCAGTGACCGCGGCGTGTTTGGCCCCCGGCGCGTCGGCGGGCATCACGACCAGCGCGGTTGTGCCTGTCAAACCAGCGGCTGTGGCCACGGCCAGGGCATGGTTGCCCGAGGAGAACGCGATCACCCCGGCGGCTCGCTGGTCAGCAGTCAGACACGCGAGCGCGTTGTAGGCGCCGCGGAACTTGAACGACCCGGTGCGTTGCAGGTTCTCGCACTTCAGCATCACCTGGCCACCGGTTCGTGCGGCCAGTGAGGGTGCCGGCAGCACCGGCGTGCGTACCGCGACCGAGGCCAGGCGTGCGGCGGCGGCGCGTACGTGGTCGATGGTCACGTCGGTGGCCACCGCAGTCGTGTCGGTCTGAAGTGGACTGTTCATCGAACGGAGACCTTTCGCTGTGAGTCCGGTTCGGTGGCGGGATCGCTGGGCAGGTGGCCGGCCCGGAGCAGCAACGCGAGAGCCGCGGTGCCAACGGCTCCCGTGGCGGCGAGGGCCGCCCAGACCAGCCAGGGCCACCCGTGTGCCTGGCCGGCGTCCCAGACCAGGCCGGTGGCCAGGTTGCCGACCGTGATGCCGATACCGGAAAGGGTGTTGTAGAAGCCGTAGTGAGTGGCCACCAGGCGTCCGCCGGAGAGGGTGACGATCGTGTCCATCTCGAAGGGGTAGGCCAGCACCGTGCCCAGAGTCAGCACGACCGTGGCCGCGGCCGCTGGCGCCAGCGCCGCCGCACCCGGCGGGGTGGGCAGCAGCAGGAGCAGGAACGCGGCACTCATCAACGCCACCCCGGCGGTCACCGAGCGGCCGGGGCTGAACCGGGCCTTGGCCCATGCGGTGATACGCATCTGCCCGGCGATGGCGACCACTGCGGACACGGCGAACAGCACGCTGGAACCGGTGTCGCCCATCCCGCCGAACACGCGGCTGGCCTCCAGCGGCAGCGCCAGGTAGATCTGTGAGGACAGCACGTAGGAGGTGATCATCGCGAGGGAGAACAGCAGGAAGGCACGATTGGCCAGCACCGTCCGCCAGTCGCCCAGCACCCCGGCCACTCCCCCGGCACGTTCCGGGTCGGCCGGAGCGATGCGCGACGGCAGGGCCAGCCACTGCAGCACCATCAGCCCGGCGAAGATCGCCGCCGCGGTCAGGCACACCACCCGGAAGTCCAGCGCGATCAGCGCCAAACCCACGAGTGGACCGACCAGGATACCGGCCTGGTAGAAGACGTTGAACACGGCGAACGCCTCGACCCGACGCTCCCCCGCATCCGCGGCGACGTACGCGCGCACCGCCGGGTTGAACAGCGCGCCGGCCAACCCGGTGGCCACCGAGGCGACCAGCAGCGCCGGCAGCGAGGCGACCAGACCGAGCAGGGCGAACCCGATGGTGCGCAACGCGCACCCGGCGATGATCATCGGCCGGTAGCCGAGCCGGTCGGCCAGCGTGCCACCCAGCAGGAACAGGCCCTGCTGGGACAGCGTGCGCACGCCCATCACCAGACCGACCGTCCAGGCGGCCATGCCCAGCCCGCTCGACAGGTGGTTGGCCAAATAGGGCATGAGCATGTAGAAGCCGAGGTTGATGCCGAACTGGTTGATCACGAGCAGCCGCACGCTGCCCGGCAGCGACCGGAACGACGTCCAGGTTCCCCTCGTCGCGGTGTCGCTCATCGCCGTGCCCCCAGGTGCGCCAGGAGCGGGTCGGTCACCGGATCGACCACTGTGGTGCAACGGGTCCAGCGGTCCACCACCCGCTCTCCCGGATGGGAGATGTGTTCGGGCTCGGCGGCGGCTGGCCGGTCCAGCAGGTCGTGAGCGTGGCAGTAGTTGTCGTTGTAGACGGTGTCGAAGTACCGCTGCGGCCCGTCGGGGAACACTGCCGCGATCTTGGTCTCCGCCGGCAGGGTTCTCGCCAGCCAGCCGGCGACGAGCCCGACCGCGCCCACGCTCCACCCGCCACTGGCGTAGTGGTAGGTGGCCAGCTCGCGGCACGCCCACACCGCCTCGGCGGCGGTGACCCAATGGACCTCGTCGAACGCCCTGTAGTCGACGTTGCTGGGGTAGATGCTGCTGCCCAACCCCCGCATCAACCGCGTGCCGGCGGGCTGACCGAAGATCGTCGACCCGACGGTGTCCACCCCGACGAGGCGCAAGTCCGGGCAGTAGCGGCGGAGCACACGGCTGACGCCGGCCGAATGCCCGCCGGTGCCCACGCTGGTCACCAGCACGTCCACGCGTCCCAGCTGCGCCACCAGTTCCAGCGCAAGCGGCTCGTAGGCGGCGACGTTGTCGGGGTTGTGGTACTGGTCCGGGCACCACGCGCCGGGGTACGCAGCCAGCAGCTCGGCTACGCGGTCGCGGCGTGCCTGTTGCCATCCACCGTCCGGATGCGGCTCGGTCACGATGTCGACCCGGGCGCCGTAGGCGTGCAGCAGGTGCACCATCATCGGCTCCATCCCCGGGTCGGTGACCAGGATGACCGGGTGCCCGTGGACGATGCCGGCCAGCGCCAGGCCCAACCCCAACGTGCCGCTGGTGGACTCGACGATCGGCGCCTTCGGCGCCAGGTGGCCGCGAGAGCGGGCGCACTCGACCATGTGCAGGGCCGGCCGATCCTTGATGCCACCAGGGTTGTGCCCCTCCAACTTGGCCCAGAACCCTCTACCGTCCACAGTGAACGGCTCATCGATCCACAACACCGGCGTGTTGCCGACCGCCCCCGCCGGCGTGTGGCACGGCGTCCCCGCCGAGGACAACACGAGCCGCGCTGGATTGGCAGTTGCCTGTGCAGAAACACTCATCAGTGACGTTTCCCCTTGAGATGGTGTGAGCAGAACGACTACACGCGATCGGCACCCGCACCTACCCACGCCAGGAACCCGTTTCGGGCACGACCGTGGACAGCACCGTTCGAAACGAGCGGTGACCGGCAGGGCGGAGAGTTCAGGTGCCGACGGGCCCAGTCACTGCCGCCACACGCACACCATGACCACGAGCGTCTGACCCGGCGGCGCACCCCACACATCCAGGTCGGCGACTACCGGGCGAGGTTCCGCGTCACCGCGTGACGTCACGGGCTGCCCGCTCACCACATCTGGCTGGGGCAGGCGCACTGCTGTGGCCTGCGTCGCATCACGCTCGGTGTCACGGTGGCCGCACCGTTGGTCGTCACGTCCACCCGGTCCCCGGTCGCGGACCCCGCCGAGGCTTTCCAGCCCGTCCGGCACAGTGGCCGCGGAATCATGAGGGTGAACCGCGTGAGAACCAGCCGTAGAAGTTTGGGCCACGCGCTCGACGGTTTGATCGACGTTGTGATCGACCGCCGCGATCTCCGCCGAGTGCGCGGGCGCCCACGCCGCGACGAGCACGCTGAGGGCCAGCAGCAACCGCTGCCAGTGCGCCAGCGAACAATCAACGGCGACCTTGCGCATGCACCCACCGATTCTGTGCGGTCACGGAGTGTCTCGTACCCGACCTACTATAGAGACTAGGAGTCACTGATCGCCCACTGGACGTCACTATCCGGGGCGAACAGTCGGCAATCAGCAAGTCACGGCCACATTGCAGCCAGATTTCCGCTCGGTGTCGCATCGGACTAACAGGTGGGCGCATTGATCGCGGTGACCGCGATCTCTTATCGCGCCTAGTACTAGATCACCTAGTAGACAATCGCCCGCCGTTACCCTACTGTGACCGCGGTCCGAGTCCCCTACGCTACGAGGAGATCCCGCCGTCGTGAGACCGCGCCGACGCCGATTCGTCACCCAGGTAACCATCGCCTCAGCGGCACTGATCGTCGCGATGCCCCACGCGAGCGCCGGCGCGCAACCGGACGACTCCTCGGACGCCATGGAGCGCTACCAGCAACTCGGCGCACAGGCGGCGCAGACCGAGGAAGACCTGTCCCAGGCGGAAACCGACCTCGCCGCGAAACAACAAGCACGGGACGAGGCGACCGCGGCCGTCGCCACCGCGACAGCGGCTGTCGACCAGGCACAACAGGCGGAAGGCCAGTTCCGCGGCGAGATGGACCGGATAACCGGTGACCTGTACCGCAACGGCGGGCAGGTCGTGCGGTGGTCCGCGGCGTTCACCAGCGGCTCACCCGAACAGTTCCTCGACCAGATGTCCGCCCTGGACCTCATCGCCGCCGACAACAGCGAGAAACTCGGCCAGCTCGCCGGCGTGACGACCCAGGCAGCGTCCGCCAGGGAAGCCGCCGCGCAGGCCCAGCAGAACGCAGACAAGGCCGCCACCGACGCCGAGACCGCCGTCAACACACTCAAGTCGAAGAAGGCGGACCTGGACAACCAGATCCAGCAAGTCCGCGACGCGCTGAACGACCTGAGCCCCGACGAACGCGACGAGCTCGGCACCGTGCAGGACAACGGGATCTACCTCGGCCCACCCGGGGCGGCCAACGACGCCCTGCAGGCCGCGCTGGGTAGACGCGGTTCCGAGTACGAGTGGGGCGCGACCGGACCCAACGAGTTCGACTGCTCCGGCTTGACCTCCTGGGCCTACAAACAGGCCGGCATCACCATCCCCCGCACCAGCCGCCAACAGTGGACCGTCGGCAAGCCCGTGTCCCAAGACGCCCTACAGCCAGGCGATCTGCTGTTCTACGACGACGGCACCGGCAACCCCGCCACCATCCACCACGTCGGCATGTACGTCGGCGACGGCAAGATGGTCGACGCACCCACCGAAGGACAACTCGTGGACGTCCGCTCGATGCGCAGCGACGGCCACTACATCGGCGCCCGACGCATCGTCGGCTGAGCACCATACGATCAGTTGCCACGGGATGCCGAGTTGACAACAGACCCATGGGCACGCTGCTTTCCCGGCCGTGCCGCGATGTGTCGGACGATGCGCTCGGCGTCCCCGCCGACTCGCGGATCCTCGACGAGGTCAGCGACCACCCGCCGTCGCTAGCGGGCTGCTATCGGTTTGGACATAAGAAAGTAGGCATACCGCTCGTCGAGTTCGTTCTTCGGCACCAGTTGGACTGTCTCGGGCTGGAGTCCGCATCTCGACGCGAGTTCCCAGAACGCCGCGATCGGGTAGGTCGTCATCTCGGCCAGTCCAGATCGGTACGCACGTCGCCGGGGCTTGGTCGACCACCGGCCGTCGTCGTACTTGATCTGGATGAGCGCGAGCCCGCCTGGTGCGAGCACCTCCCCCGCGATGCGGAGCAACCGCTCGCCATACTCCGGAGTGGGTATCAGTTCGAACACGTAGAAACAGACGAACAGATCACACGGAACGCCGACCTCGCCCAGCGCCCGCTCGGGGTCCGCCACGCCGACCAGCACCGGATGGAACGGGGTGTCGCAGCCCTGTTCCACCTGTCTCGCGCACTCGTGCAGGCTTTGTTCGGAGATGTCGACGCCGATGAATTCCCTGGCGCGTGGCGCGAAGTGCACGGCGTTCGCTCCACCCCCGCATCCCCATTCGATCACCCGGTTCCATTGCCGGGTGAATCCGACCGCGCGGGTGCCCTGTTCCATCATGCGCAGGTGCTGGAGACCGATCCATGACCACAGATCGGTGGGGCGAACACCGGAGCGTCCCGCCAGTGCGAGTTCGCTCGAGAGCCTCGAGTCGGTGTGCCGTACGCCGACGCTGGCGAGACGCTCCAGATGTTGGGGACACTCCCCACACGGGGTTCACCCTGCGTAACATGAAGCGCCACGAGGGAGGTGCCATGCAGGGTCTTGGTGAGCTGGAAGCCGCCGTGATGAACGTGCTCTGGGACGCGGGCGAACCGCTCAAGGTCCGCGACGTGCTGGAGCGCCTCGACACCGGCAAGCAGCTTGCCTACACCACGGTGATGACCGTGCTGGACAACCTGCACCGCAAGCAGTGGGTCGAGCGGGTGAAGCAGGGCAAGGCCTACGAGTACGAGGCGACCTTCGGCCGTGAGGAAGCCTCCGCGCGGGCGCTGCGCGACGTGCTCGACTCCTCGCAGGACCCCCACGCCGTCCTCATGCGGTTCGTCGAGACGGTCTCCGACGAGGAGACCGACCTGTTGCGTGCCGCGCTGCGCAAAAAGCGGATACCCCGCCGATGACCGCCGCCCTGGCACTGCTGGCCGGCGCGGTCATCGCGGGCTGGCTCATCCCGGGCGGGCTGCGACGGGTGGATTTGCGGCGCCGCGATCCGGGGCTGTTGATCGTGGCGTGGCTGGTGTCGTCGGCCGGCGTGCCGCTCGCTGCCGCGACCGGGGTGCTGCTGTTGCTCCTTCCCGGCCACGGCTCAGGTGCACCCCTGCTCGCCGCCGTGCACCGGTGCTGGTCGGCCATCCAGCACGGTTCGCCACCCCGCGTCGAGGAGGTCGCCGGCCTGGTCGGCGTAGGACTGCTGGCCGCGTTCGCCATCCGACTGGTGGTCGTCTCCGTGCGCGGCTTCCGGCGCCGGTCCCGCAAGCGCCGGGAAAGCCTCGGCGTGCTGCGACTGGTCGCGCGACCAGCCAAGGACCCGTCCGGCATCCTGTGGCTGGCACACGACGAGCCGCTGGCGTTCAGCATGGCCGGCCGCCCTGGCACCGTGGTGGCCACCGAAGGGCTCGCTCGTCACCTCGATCCCGGCGCGGTCGCGGCCGTGCTCGCGCACGAACGCGCGCACCTCGACGGCCGCCACCACCTGCTGGTCGCGATCGCCGACGCGGTGCGCGCCACCTTCCCATTCGTGCCGCTGTTCCGGCAGGCACCGAGGGCGATCCGGGACCTGGTGGAACTGGCCGCCGACGTCGTCGCCGTACGAAACTGCGGCCCCGCCGCCGTGCGGACGGCCCTGCTGAAGGTCACCAGGCACGGTGCGCCCAGCACGTCCCTGGCCATGGCTCAGGACGCCGTGGCACTCCGTCTGGCCCGGCTGCAGCACGACTCGCGGCCACCTGGTCGGCTGCGACGGACTGTCTCCTGGGGCCTGATGGCTGTCACGGCGGCGGTCCTGCCGTTCCTCGCCGGGACCGGTCTCCTACTCGGGATCGCCCTCATCACCTGCCCGCTGGGCAGCTGAACACAATATCTACTATTTCGTATAGTAGCTCCGTGCGCGCACATCACCACATCAGCCGACGGGGCTTTCTCATGCTGACAGCAGGAGCGGCCACCGCCGGGCTGGCCGCGTGTGGCAGCCCTCCGAGGGCACCGGTCCGGATAGGACCGAGATCGCCGCAAGTGGGCGCGGCCGAGAACCGTCGGCGCGAGGGGGGTGGCGCGACCACGGCGGTGTCGCTCGTGTCCACCGAGGGGGCAGTGGACCTCGGCGCCACCCAGGTGATCACATGGACCTACGGCGGTGAGCTGCCGGGCAAGGAGATCCGCGTCCAACGCGGCGACGTGCTCAAAGTGGACCTGTCGAACAGGTTGAAGGTGCCGACCACCATTCACTGGCACGGCATCGCGCTGCGCAACGACATGGACGGCGTGCCGAACCTCACCCAGTCCGAGATTCCGGCGGGTGGCCGGTTCACCTACGAGTTCACCGTGCCCGACGCCGGCACCTACTGGTTCCACCCGCATGTCGGCACCCAACTCGACACCGGCTTGTACGCCCCGCTCATCGTGGAGGATCCCGAGGACGGGGGCGACTACGACACCGAGCTGGTTGTGGTACTCGACGACTGGCTCGACGGACTCGGCCGCTCTCCGGCCGACGTGCTGGCCGACCTGCGTACCAACGGCATGACAATGGAACACACCGGCATGCCGGGCATGTCCATGCCGCAGTCGGACCTGCTCGGCGGCGATGTCGGTGACGTGGTCTATCCGCACATGCTCGCCAACGGCCGCACCGCGAACGCCCCGCACACGTTCGCGACGAAACCCGGCCAGCGGGTCCGGTTGCGACTGATCAACGCCGGCTCGGACACCGCGTTCCGCGTTGGTGTGCCCGACGTGCGGATGACCGTCACGCACACCGACGGCTTCCCGGTTGTCCCTGTCGAAGCCGAGACCGTACTACTGGGCATGGGCGAACGTATCGACGCGACCATCACCGTGCCGAGCAGCACCACCGCACTGCTCGCGGTCGCCGAGGGCCGCGGCGCCTACGCCCAAGTGATCATCCAGAGTGGACGACCGGTCGATCCCACGACCAGTGACGCCGCGGCGACACAGCTCACCACGCTGCCCGCCCTGACCGTCCGCGACATCGAGGCCGCGGAGTCGGTGCGGCTGCCGGACAAGGCGCCCGACATCACCCACACGCTGACGCTCGAAGGACCTGGCGACAAGTACGACTGGACGATCAACGGCAGGACCTACGACCCGAACGACGGCCTGCCGATTCAGCCCGGGCAGCGGGTGCGGTTGCGGCTGGAGAACTCCTCGGAGATGTTTCACCCGATGCACCTGCACGGCCACACCTTCCAGGTCGTCGACAAGGGCCGCCCCGGCGCCCGCAAGGACACGGTGATCGTCCTGCCCGACCAGACCCTCGAGGTCGACTTCGACGCCGACAACCCCGGCCAGTGGCTGACCCACTGCCACAACGTCTACCACGGCGAGACGGGCATGATGACCGTTATGTCCTACGAAGCATAGTAATTGCATATTGCTTGCAGTGCAGCATGGCCGTGGTCGCTCCGCAGGGTTACAACCTGGGCTCGGCGGGCACGTTCGGGTGTCGGCCTCGGGGTCACCGCCTACCTGCTCGGCGCCGACCACATGCCGCGATCGACAACACCACCCGCAAACTGGTCAACGACAACAAAGCTGAGGACAAGCGGTACCGCTACGACCCGGCCGACCCCACCCCGGCCGTGGGTGGCGTCCGCATGGTCCGCGGCAGCGGCCGCGTCGACAACACCAAACTCGAAGCCCGCCCGGACGTCCTCACCTACACCACACCGCCACTGGACACCGACGCCGAGGTCATCGGCGAGATCACCGCCCAGATCTGGTTCCGCTCCAGCCTTCCGCATGCCGACGTGTTCGTCCGACTGTGCGACGTCGACCCGAAAGGCCGCTCCCACAACGTGTGCGACGGCCTGGTCAGCCTCACCGGAGCCGACGAACAGACCCGCACCGACGTCACGCTGTGGCCCACCGCGTACCGCTTCAAGCGCGGCCACCGCATCCGCGTCCAGGTCTCCAGCGGCGCCTTCCCCCGCTACGCCCGCAACCCCGGCACCGGCGAACCCCCCACCACAGCCACCACCCTCCGCCCCGCCGACCAGGAAATCCACCACACCCCGACCCACCCCTCGGCGATCATCCTGCCCGTCCGGACCCACTACCTCCCCTGACCCGCCGCAACCCGGAGGAGCCTCTCATGTCGAGTGCCGCCATACCCCCTGCCAGCGCGGGCCGAATCCCGGGCTCGGCGGCTCGAACACTCATCGGACACCGCCAACCCTGGAACCGCACGCGAACGGTTTACGATGCCGGGCGCTCAGCGAGCGTGTTAGCCGACAGCCACATGTGTACCGCCTGGGCTACGGTCCTTGCGTTGTCATCCTCCATGATGGACATGTGGTTGCCGGGGACCTCGACCACGGCGTCGGCGAACTCGATGGTGTGGCGCCAGATTCTGTGGTCGGGGCCGACGCCGTCGGTGGGGAGTGGGTCCCTCGCACGGACGAACAGCGTCGGGGCCCTGGTGGCTCTCGGGGTGAAGTCCGCCAGCACCCTCAGGTGGCCGCCCATCGCGGTCAGGCGTTCGTGGCCTATCTTGCCGTAGAAGGGTTCCCTGGCGAACATCTCCTCGGCCAGTTTCGGTTCGATCAGGGGGAGGTCGGCGTCGAAGACGTACGTGTCCAGCAGGATCACGCCCGCTGAGGTCACGCCGCGTTCCTCCAGGCGGTGCGCGGCGGCTGCCGCCAGCCAGCCACCAGCGGAGTATCCGACCAGCGCGAACGGATCGCCTGCCGCGCACCGCAGCACCGACGTGGCCAGCAGGTCGGCCATCGCGTCGAAAGTCGCCGGGACTCGCTCGCCGTTCCGGTAGCCGGGTAGGTGAATCACCGACACGTCGCGGGTGCCCTGCAGCTCGGTGGCGAAGCGGGCGTAGTGCAGTGGACTGGACATCGCGGCCAGGGTCGGCACGCAGATCAGCTTTGGCCGGGCTGGGCCGTGGGCCAGGTGTAGCGGTGGCGGCAGCTCGTTCACGTACGAGTCGTCGGTGTACTTGTCGCGGAGGGTGGCCGCCGCGCTCAGGAACGCGTTGGCTTCGGACACCTTGCCTTGGGCGCAGGCCTGGCGGAACAGGGTGTTGATCGTGTCGTCATCGACGGGCGCCGGTGCCGCCGCGGCCGCGGTGAGGTGGTCGGCCAGTGCGGTCGGAGTCGCCAGGTCGAAGACGACCGACGCCGCCAGCGACACGCCCGTCGCGGTGCTCAGCCGGTTGCGTAGCTCCACCGCGGTCAGCGAGTCGAACCCGACCTCCAGGAACGGACGCGTGTCCTCGATGGCCGCCGCGGTGGCATGGCCGAGCACTGCCGCTGCGTGCTCACGCACCAGGTCCAGCATCCGCGTGGGGCGGCTCACCGACACCCGACGAGCCGGAACCAGACCAGGCCGCGCCGGCGACACGTTCGTCAACGCGCGATCCAGGCCCATCGGGACCAGCACGGCATCCTCGGCCGCGCAACCCGCGTCGAACAACGACAGTCCGTCCGATGTGGACAGTGCGGTGACGCCCGCGCGGGACAGCCGGTCGCGCGAGGCGTCGTCGAGGGCGCCCGCCATGCCGTCCTCCCGCTCCCACAGGCCCCACGCGAGCGACGTCGCCGGCAGGCCGGCGGAACGGCGGCGGGTGGCGAGCGCGTCGAGGTACGCGTTCGCCGCCGCGTAGTTGGCCTGGCCCGCCGCGCCGAGCACCCCGGCCGCCGAGGAGAACAGGACGAACGCCGACAGGTCCGCGGTCAGCTCGTGCAGGTTGGTCGCGGCGTCGACCTTCGGACGTAGCACCGAGGACAGCCGGTGCTCGTCCAGTGTGGTCAGCACGGCGTCGTCGACGACGCCCGCGGCGTGCACCACCGCCGTGAGTGGATGTGCCGGTGGGATCGTGGCCAGCAGCCGCGCCAAGGCGTCGCGGTCGGCCACGTCGCAGGCGGCCACCGTGACCCGGGCGTCGAGATCGGGTGCCTCGGTCGGGTTCCTGCTGACCAGCAGGAGGTGCCGCACCCCGTGCGCGTGCACGAGGTGGCTGGCGACGACGCGGCCCAGCGAACCGGTGCCGCCGGTGATGAGCACCGTGCCGTCCGGGTCGAGGTCGAGCCGGGCCGGCGAGGCCTCGACCCGGACGAGCCGGGGCACGCGCACCACGCCCGCGCGGACGGCCACCTGGGGTTCGCCGGTCGCGAGGGCCGTGGGGAGCGCCGCGCTGTCGTCCACATCGACCAGCACGAACCGGTCCGGGTGCTCGGTCTGGGCGGACCGCAGCAGGCCCCACAGCGCCGCCTGCACGAGGTCGGGCGTCTCGGTCGCCACCGCGCCGGCGGTCACCAGCACCAGGCGAGTGGCGGCGAGCCGCTCGTCGCCGAGCCACTTCTGTGTGATGGCCAGCAACCGGCGCGTCGCGCCGTGCACGTCCCCGGTGACGCCGACCAGGACCACCGACGGCACGACGATACCGGCGTCGACCGTCCGGACCAGCTCCGCGAGGTCGCGGTACCTGGCCACCGGGAGGTCCACGTCCAGGTCGCCGAGGAGGGCCCACTCCCCCGGCCGCACGGGTGCGGGCGCGGGCGACGGGACTTCGGGCCAGTCCAGCCGGTACAGCGCGCCGGACCGGCGTGGTGCGGCCGGGCGCAGCAGCAGCGAGTCGACGGTCAGCACCGGCTGCCCGGACCGGTCGGCCGCGACCAGCGACACCGTGTCGGCGCCCGGACCCGCGGTCAGCGTGACGCGCAGGGCGTCCGCACCCACGGCGTGCAGGCGCACCCCGCTCCACACGAACGGCATCCGCGTCTCACCCGTGAACGCCCCGGTCAACGCCGAGGGGTGCAGCGCGGCGTCGAGGAGCGCCGGGTGCAGGGCGAACCGGTCGGCCGCGCCCGGCAACCCGACCTCGGCGTAGATCCGGTCGTCCAGACGCCAGGCCGCGCGGAGCCCCTGGAACGCGGGTCCGTAACCGGTGAGCTCCTCGTACACCCTGTCAACGGACAGCTCGGTCGCGCCCGGCGGTGGCCACTCGGCGAGTACGTCGACGTCCTCGGCCCCTGGCGCGAGGAACCCGCTCGCGTGCCGGGTCCACTCGTCCGAGCCGGACTCGGGTCGCGCATGCACACTCACGGTGCGGCGGTGGGAACCGTCCGGGGCTCCGACAGCGACCTGCACCCGCACAGCGCCACGCCCAGGCAGTGCCAGCGGTGTCTCGATGGTCAGTTCCTCGATGGTCGCGCACCCGACCTCGTCACCGGCCCGCAGCACCAGCTCGACCACCGCGGCGCCGGGTAACAACACGGTGCCGAGCACCTGGTGGTCGGCGAGCCACGGATGGGTGGCCAGCGAGACACGGCCGGCGAACAGCAGCCCGCCGGTGTCGGGCACCGGCAGGTAACCGGTCAGGATCGGGTGCTCGAGCGGGATCAGGCCAGGGTCGCCGGTGCGACTCTCGCGCAGCCAGAAGTGCGCGCGCTGGAAGGGATAGGTGGGCAGGTCGACCGGCCGCCCGCCGGGCAGGGCCGCACGCCAGTCGACGTCGAGTCCGGCGAGGGAACCCAGCAGCGTGTGCGGTTCTGGCCGCCCGGCGCGGAGTGCGGGGACGAACCGGATGCCGTCGGCACAGTGCGGCCCCATCGCGCTGAGCACGCCGTCCGGCCCGAGCTCCAGACAGGTCGTGACACCGGCCGACGCGAGAGTGGTGATCGCGTCCGCGAACCGCACCGGCCGACGAACGTGGTCCACCCAGTAGTCCGGAGTGGACAGCTCACCAACCGAGGTCGCCACCACCGGGATCTTCGGCGACGCGAACGAAAGACCCGCCACAACCGCACGGAACTCGTCCAACATCGGCGCCATCAACGGCGAATGAAAAGCATGCGACACCGCGAGCCGCTTCGACCGCTCGAACCGCGCGGAAACCGCCAGCACAGCATCCTCGGCACCGGACAGCACCACCGACGAGGGACCGTTCACCGCCGCGAGACCCACCTCATCGGACAGGAACGGAACAACCTCCGCCTCACTCGCCCGAACAGCGACCATCGCCCCACCCGGCAACGCCCGCATCAACCGGCTCCGCGCGGACACCAACACCGCCGCGTCAGACAACGACAACACCCCAGCCACATGCGCGGCAGCGACCTCCCCCACCGAGTGCCCAACCAGAAAGTCAGGCCGCACACCCCACGACTCCAGCAGCCGGAACAGCGCCACCTCCAACGCGAAGACCGCCTCCTGCGCATGCTCGACGCCACCCAACTCAGCAGCCACCGCGTCAAAAGCCCCGGCATAAACCGGAAAACGCTCGTACAGCCCCGCACCCATGCCCGCCCGCTCCGCACCCTGACCGGTGAACAGGAACGCGAGCCTCCCCTCGGCCACCCGCACAGGCTGGACGTCATCGCCGACGACCACCGCCTCGTAGGCCATCCGGGACCGCGTGGTCACCAGCGAGTACCCGATGTCCAGCCGCGACTCGTCCACCGACGCCAGCCGGGACGCCTGGTCCAGGACGGCCTGCGGCGTCCGCCCGGACACGACCCACGGCACCACACCGTCCTCCACGGCACCGGTGGCCGACGGAGCCGGGGCAGCCTGTTCGATGATCACGTGCGCGTTCGTGCCCGAGAGCCCGAACGACGACACCCCGGCCCGCCGGGGTCCGTCCGACGACCACGGTCGCGGCGACGTGAGCAACGACACCGCACCCTCGGTCCAGTCCACCTTCGGCGTTGGCTCGTCCACGTGCAGCGTCGCGGGCAGCACCCCGTGCCGCATCGCCATGACCATCTTGATCAC
>NZ_DASUVO010000154.1:0-7216 GCF_036378875.1 Actinophytocola sp. | reverse complement strand
GAACCCGAGCGAATGGTCCATTCGTGCGCCAGGGGGTCCCCCGATTTCCACACTACCGGTGAGCACCGACACCCACGGCCGATCAACCGGCAAACGGCAACCGATTCACCCACCCAACCGGAGCGAATGGACCATTCGTGCGGCAGGGGGTCCCCCGATTTCCACGCTACCAACGTGCACCGACAGTTTCGGGTGCCGCGCACCGCTGCCTGTGGACAACCCCGCGTGTCCAACGCCCGGCACGCGCGTGTCCAACACTCAGGACCCGCGTGTCCAACAATGCCGACCGGCGAGTTCAACAGTTCAAGCACCCGACTGACTTTGTTCAACTCACCGGTCCCACACGTTGGACACGCGGGTCTGGAGTGTTGGACACGCGAGATGTTGTGGACAACCGCCGTAACGCGCGCCCGGAATGTCGGTGCTCCATGAGAGGCTCGAACCGGGGGCCGGAGGCCAACGGGGCGCGTCAAGCACTGTGGGGTCAGCTGAGTAGTGGGACCAGGCGGTCGGCGATCTTGCGGTGGCCCGTGTCGTTGGGGTGCACGTTGTCGACCGTGTCGGTGGCCTCGTTGATCCAGCCGTCCGTGTTGACGAAGCGCACCCTCGCGTCGCCGACGGCAGCGACCGCGGCCTGCGTCTCGGCGATGTATCGCTTCCGGAAGGTCTGCAGCGCGAAGATGTTGGCGTTCGGGTATTTCGCGCGAACGTTGCGCAGCAACGCGATGTAGGCGCTCTGGAACTGGGCGCCGGTGACGCCGTGCCCCACGTCGTTCGTGCCCAGGTTGATCACGACCGCGCTGGCCTGGTACCGCGAGAAGTCCCAGTCCGGCGCGGTCGCCGCGAGTCCGGTCTTGAGGAACCGCTGGCTCATGCCGATGCAGCCGTCCGCGGCGGGGTACAGGCACGCGCCGCCCACCGCGATCTGGGTGTGTCCGGTCCGCAGCCGCTCGCCGGTCAGCCAGCCGTACGCGGTCAGCGCCTGTTTGGACGACAGCTGGCCCACGGTGATCGAGTCGCCGATGAACTCGATGATCCGTGACGGTGTCTGCGGAACGACCGTGCGGGCGCCGGGATCCAGGATCACGCCCTGGAACACCGCGTCACCGCGGTAGGAACCCGCCACCGGGCGGTAGGACACCCGCAGTGTGTGGGTGCCGGCGGCGAGCGGGGTCGGCGTCAGGTTGACGGTGCCGCTGACGTTCCTGTACGACACGTCGGGGCCGCCGTCGATGCTGGCGAACAGGTCGATGCTGTTGCGCTGCCGCAGTTTCACCGTGGTGCCCGTGAAGCCGACCAGCACGTAGGCGCCTGCCCACTCGGACACGAACGCGGTGGAGGAGCTGGTGTTCCAACGCCCGAAATACCTGATGTTGGAGTCGGTCGGCAGTACGTCAGCCGTCGCGGTGGGGGCGGGGACCAGTACGGCGGCGAGGCAGAACACGACGATCCAGAACGCGCGCATGACTCACAGTCCAATCGCTGGGCCGATGATCGGCGCCAGCCGATCGGCGATCTTGGCGTGACCGGTCTCGTTGGGGTGGCCGTCGGTGTCCTCGTAGTCTGCGCCGACCGTCAGCCAGCCCTCGGTGTTGATGTACCGCACGTTGCCGTCGTTCACCGTGCGGACCGCCGCCTGGGTCTCGGTCACGTAGCGCTTCTTGAATGTCTCCATCACGAAGATCACCGCGCTGGGATACTTCGCGCGGACGGCACGCAAGAAGTCCACATAGGTCGACTGGAACGTCGCGCCCGTGACGCTGTGGCCGATGTCGTTGGTGCCCAGGTTGATCACGACCGCGCTGGCCTGGTAGCGGGAGAAGTCCCACGCCGCGGTGCCGGTGCTGGCCTGTTGGAAGAACTGCGTGCGCTGGCCGACGCAACCGGACTGCGCGACCAGGCAGTAGCCCGACCGCGCGATCTGGGTGTGCCGGACGCCGAGCCGCTCGCCGAGCACCCAGCCGTACGCGCTCACCGCCAGCTTGTCGGTCAGCGCGCCGGCGGTGATGGAGTCGCCGACGAACTCGACGAGCTTTGTGGACAGTGCCGGACGGACGGTCGTCGCACCCGCGTCCAGTACGAGACCAAGGAAAACGGTGTCGCCGGATCGGTAGGACACCCGCAGCGAGTGGGTGCCCGCCGGCAGCGGTTGTGGTGTGAGGTTCACCGTGCCACGCACGCCGGCGAAGAACACGTCCGGGCCACCGTCGATGCTGGCGTAGAAGTTGACCGCGTCCCTGGCCTTGACTTTGACGGTGGTGCCGGTGAACCGCGTCGAGAAGTACGTGCCGGTCCAGTTCGGCACGGCCGTGGTGGCGGTGTTGGTCCACCGCCCGACGTAGATGATGTTGGGATCACTGACGTCACCCGGCGCCGCGACGGCGGGTGGACCGGTCAGGAAACCGGCCAGTACGACCGCGATGACCAGCACGAACCGGAACATGGCACCCACCCTCATCGCTGGGAGCGCTCCCAATTGTTCACGGATTGTGACTTGCCGGTCACGGAAATGTCAAGGCCGCGCAGCGCTACGCTGCGCGGCCTTGAACGAACGTCAGATGACGTCCAGATCCCGTTCGATGGCGGCCAACTCCTCGGGGCTGCCCTGCACCTTGGGGCCGGTGAACCACTTCCGCGCCGACGCGAACCACCAGATCCCGGCGAACCCGAGCACCACCAGCACGGCGACCGGCGTGTAGTTGAACGTCGTCGCCGTCACCGGGCTCACCTGCGGCAGCATGAACAGCACGGTGATGAAGCAGACCCACACCACCGCGACGGTGCCGACGAGCTTGCTCCACCGGCCGAGGTGCCAGGGCCCGCGCTGGAAGGCGTCGCCCTGGCGCAGCCGCAGGAACGTGGGCAGCACGTAGGCGATGTACAGGCCGATCACCGCGATCGACGTCACCGCCGCGTACGCGGTCGTGTTCCACAGGTACGGCAGGCCGAGCACGAAGGCGCCGCCGGCCGCCAGCCACACCGCGTTCGTCGGCGTCCGCGTCCGCTTGTTCACCCGGTGCCACAGCGACGAGCCCGGCAAGGCGCCGTCCCTGGAGAACGCGTAGATCATCCGCGAGTTCGCGGTCACCGACGACATGCCACAGAACAGCTGTGCGCCGATCGCGATCAGCAGCAGGAGCTTCCCGCCGGTCAGGCCGACCGCGTCGATGAAGATCTGCGCCGGCGGCACCCCGGTCTCCGTGCCGGTGGCGCTGTCGTAGCTCTGGATGGCGAAGGTCAGGCCGATCAGCAGCACCCAGCCGGCCACGAGCGACACGATGATCGACATGATGATCCCGCGCGGGCCGCTGCGGGCCGCGTCGTGCGTCTCCTCGGTCATGTGCGCGCTCGCGTCGTAGCCGGTGAACGTGTACTGCGCCAGCAGCAGGCCGAGCAGGCCGACGTACAGGCCGGAACCCCACCCGGTGTTGTTCACGAACTCGCCGAACACGAACGACGCGGACTGGTGGTTGTCCGGCACGAACGCCAGCACACCCACGATGACCAGCACGCCGGCCACGTGCCACCACACGCTGATGTCGTTGAGCAGCGCGACGAGCTTGACACCGAAGGTGTTCAGCAGACCGTGCACGACGAGGATGATCCCGAACAGCAGGATCGTGTTCCCTGGCGTCGCCGCGAACCCGAACTGCAGGTCGAGGAACGCGTTCAGGAAGAACGCCGCGCCGAAGTCGATGCCGGCCGTGACCGCCACCTGGCCGAGGAAGTTGAACCAGCCGGTGAACCACGACCACGCCGCGCCGTTCTTGCTGGCCAGCTTCGCCGACCAGTAGTACAGGCCGCCCGCGGTCGGGTAGCTGGAGCAGACCTCCGCCATGGCCAGGCCGACGAGCAGTGTCATCAGACCGACGAACGGCCAGCCCCAGACGATGATCGCCGGGCCGCCGGTGTTGAGGCCGAAGCCGTACAGGGTGAGGCAGCCGGACAGGATCGAGATGATCGTGAACGACACGGCGAAGTTGGAGAAACCGGACATTCGGCGCGCTAGTTCCTGCGCGTAGCCCAGTTCGTGCAGTCTTTTCTCGTCCTCGGTGAGGGAGGCCGGTGGGGCGGTCGGGCGTTTGGTGCTGTCGGTCGTCACGAAGGCCTCCCTGAGATGCCTAATGGGTCAGCATCAGTCCTTTAGGTGTCGTTATCGAGTGGACCCGACTACAGTGGCTCGTTGACAGGTAGGCGTCAATGGGTCAAGTGTGATCCTTTGGAGACTGTTATGGGCCACCGCGACGGCATGCTCACCCTCGACCAGCTCCGTACGCTGGTCGCCGACGGCACGATCGACACCGTCCTGGTCGCGATCACCGACATGCAGGGACGCCTCCAGGGCAAGCGTTGCGCGGCGGAGTACTTCCTCAACGAGGTCGTGCCGCACGCCACCGAGGCCTGCAACTACCTGCTCGCGGTCGACGTCGAGATGAACACTGTGGACGGTTACGCGATGTCCTCGTGGGAGCGTGGCTACGGCGACTTCGTCATGCGTCCCGACTTCGACACGCTGCGGCGCGTCCCGTGGCACGAGGGCACCGCCCTGGTCCTCGCCGACGTCGAGTGGGTCGAGGGCGGGCCCGTGCCCGCGTCACCCCGGCAGGTGCTGCGGCGTCAGCTCGACCGGCTGGCGGAGCGCGACCTCGCGGCCTACGTCGGCACCGAGCTCGAGTTCATCGTGTTCGACGACACCTACGAGCAGGCGTGGCAACGGGGCTACCGCGAGCTGGTCCCGGCCAACCAGTACAACGTGGACTACTCGATGCTCGGCACCGGGCGGCTCGAGCCGCTGTTGCGGGACATCCGCAACGGCATGTCGGGTGCCGGCATGTACGTCGAGTCCGCGAAGGGCGAGTGCAACCCTGGCCAGCACGAGATCGCCTTCCGGTACGACACCGCGCTGGCCACGTGTGACAACCACAGCATCTACAAGACCGGCGCCAAGGAGATCGCGGCCAAGCACGGCAAGAGCCTCACGTTCATGGCCAAGTACAACGAGCGCGAGGGCAACTCCTGCCACATCCACATCAGCCTGCGCGGCACCGACGGCGCCGCGGTGCTGGCCGGCGACGGCGAGCACGGCTTCTCGAAGCTGATGACGCACTTCCTCGCCGGCCAGCAGGCCGCGCTGCGGGAGCTCACCTACTTCTTCGCGCCGAACATCAACTCCTACAAGCGTTACGTGGACGGGAGTTTCGCGCCGACGACCGTCGCGTGGGGGATGGACAACCGGACCTGCTCGTTACGCGTGGTCGGCCACGGCGAGTCGTTACGAGTGGAGAACCGGGTGCCAGGCGGGGACGTTAACCCGTACCTCGCGGTGGCCGCGCTGATCGCCGCCGGCCTGCACGGCATCGAGAACGAGCTGCCGCTCGAACCGGAGCTGCACGGCAACGCGTACGGGGTCGACAAGCCCAGGGTGCCGGCCAACATGCGCGACGCCGCCGAGCTGCTCGCCGAGAGCAAGCTCGCCCGCGCGGCGTTCGGCGACGACGTCGTCGAGCACTACCTCAACAACGCGCGGATCGAGCTCGCCGCCTACGACGCGGCCGTGACCGACTGGGAGCGGATCCGTGGCTTCGAACGCCTCTGACGCACCGGTCATCGGCATCACGACCTACATGGAGCAGACCAGGTTCGGGTTGTGGGACACCCCGGCCGCGGTGTTGGGGCGCGGCTATCTCGACGGGGTGGCGGCCGCGGGCGGCGTGCCCGTGCTCTTCCCACCGGTCGGCGAGGTCACGGCCGGCCTGCTGTCGCGTGTGGACGGTCTGCTCGTGGCCGGTGGCGCGGACATCGACCCTGTCCACTATGGCGCGGACCGCGCGCCGGAGACCGGCTCGGCACGGCCCGACCGCGACCTCGCCGAGCACACGCTGATCGAGGCGGCGCTCGCGAACGGGGTGCCGCTGCTCGCGGTCTGCCGAGGGATGCAGCTGTTGAACGTGGTGTTGGGCGGCACGTTGCACCAGCACCTGCCGTACGTCTTCGGCAACACCGACCACCTGCCCAAGCTCGGTTCGTTCGGCCGGGTTCCGGTGAAGATCGCCCCGGGCAGCCGGCTGTCCACGATCCTCGGTTCCGAAGTGGACAGTTACTGCCACCACCACCAGTCGGTGGACCAGCTCGGTGTCGGGCTGGTGCCCGTCGCGTGGGCGGGTGACGGGGTGATCGAGGCAGTGGAGTTGACCGATCCGGAGTTCGTGGTCGGTGTGCAGTGGCATCCGGAGGAGGACGGGGTGGATCGCAGGCTGTTCGAGGCGTTGGTGGAGGCGGCACGGGCATGAGTGTCACTGAAGTGATCAACCCGGCCACCGAGGCGGTGGTCGCGCGCGTCGAGCACACCTCGGCGGATGAGACCGACGCCGCCATCGCGCGGGCGCACCGGGCGCTACCGGCGTGGAAGGCGGTCGCGCCGGCCGACCGGGCACGGCTGCTCAGGCGGTTCGCCGAGGCCGTGGACTCCGATGTGGACAACCTGGCCGACCTGGAGGTCAGGAACTCCGGTCACACCGTGGGCAACGCCCGCTGGGAGGCCGGCAACGTCCGCGACGTGCTGCAGTACTACTCGGCCGCGCCGGAACGCCTGTTCGGCCGGCAGATCCCGGTTCCCGGCGGGGTGGACCTCACGTTCGCGGAACCGCTCGGCGTGGTCGGCGTGATCGTGCCGTGGAACTTCCCGATGCCGATCGCGGGCTGGGGTTTCGCTCCTGCCTTGGCCGCGGGCAACACGGTGGTGCTGAAGCCGGCCGAAGTGACGCCGTTGACGGCGATCCGGCTCGGCGAGCTCGCGCTGGAGGCGGGCATTCCGGAGGGCGTGTTCCAGGTGCTGCCGGGCAAGGGCAGCGTGGTCGGGCAGCGGTTCGTCACCCATCCGGCGGTCCGCAAGGTCTGCTTCACCGGCTCCACCGAGGTGGGCAAGCAGATCATGGCCGGCTGCGCCGACCAGGTGAAGCGCGTGACGCTCGAGCTGGGCGGCAAGAGCGCCAACATCGTCTTCGCGAACGCCGACCTCGAGGCCGCGGCCGCCGCCGCCCCGGGCGCGGTCTTCGACAACGCGGGCCAGGACTGCTGCGCGCGCTCCCGGATCCTGGTCCACCGGCCGGTGCTGGAGGAGTTCCTCGACCGGCTGGACGACGCCGTGACCCGGCTGCGGGTCGTCGACCCGAGGTCGGAGGAGAGCGAGATGGGCCCGCTGATCAGCGCCGGCCAG
>NZ_DASUVO010000153.1:0-220221 GCF_036378875.1 Actinophytocola sp. | reverse complement strand
AAGAACACGGCGACCTTGGGGTTGAACAGGTTCGTGAGCAGGCCGGCCGCGAACGCGCCCCGGGTTTCGGCTCCGCCGGCTTCGGGAGCCTGGTCGTAGCCGCCCCGGCGGGCGGCCAGCAGCGCCCGGATGCCGAGTAGCACCAGGTAGGCCGCGCCGATCAGCTTGACGATGGTGAAAGCGACCGCGGAGGCGGCGAGCAGGCCGGCGACACCGAGCGAGGTGACGACGGCCCAGACCAGCACACCGGCAGCGATGCCGGCGGCACTGGCCATGCCCGCGCGGCGGCCGGCGGACATGGCGCTGCGGAGGACGATGACGAAGTCGGGACCGGGTGACATGGCGGCGAGCAGGATGACACCGCTTAGAGCGATTGCCTGAGTTACGTGCACCGCTGGAGACTACGTGGTGCCGCGGTGTCGTTTCGCCCAAACTTAGGCTAGCCTAACTCGCGGAGGTGCCGCCTTGACCGATCGACCCCCGACTCCGAGCCCTGGCGAGCGGGCGAGAACGCTTGCCGCGCGTGGCCCGGCGACCCTGCTGCCGCCGACGCCGTCCCTGCCGCCGACCGGGGTGCCGGCGGACCGCGTGACACCGCTGTTCCACCACGTGCACGACGACGGGATCGTGTCGGTGCTGCTGCCCGACGACCACGAGCTGCCGGTGTCGCTGCGGGACGGGGTGCTGACGTCGATGGTCGAGGTGGTCGACGTCGCGCCGGTGCCGTTGCGGGAGTCGGTGCGCGGGCTGCTGTGGATCACCGGCCAGCTGGGGTCGCTGCCGCTGCCGGAGGCCCGCGAGGTGGCGCTGTCCATTGCGGCTCTCCGTCCTGACCCGCGCCTGCTCGACCTCGGGCACGGCGCCACGATGCTGCGCCTCACGCCGGTGTCCATGGTGATCGCCGACGCCGACGGCACGCACCCGGTGACCACGGCGATGTTCGGGCAGTCCCAGCCCGACCCGTTCTGCCACCAGGAGGCGGGCTGGCTGCGGCACCTCGAGCTGTCGCACACGGAGGTCGTGCACACGCTGCGCCGGCACCTGCCGACCAAGCTGCAGGGCGGTCACCTGCGCCCGCTCGGGCTCGACCGGTACGGCCTGCGGCTGCGGGTCGAGAGCATCGACGGCGACCACGACGTGCGGCTGGCGTTCTCGCGACCGATCGCGACGCTCGGCGAGCTGTCGGACGAGCTGCGCCGGATGGTGGGCTGCCCGTTCCTGGCGCTCCAGAACGGGGTCTAGGGGGACGTCGACAGCGCGGCCGTGCTCGATCTCGCGCAGGGTCTCGACGGATGGGGAGAGCAATGGTCGAGCTGAAGACCGAGACCGAACTCGCCGTGATGCGCGAGGCAGGGCGCGTGGTGGCGACGGCGTTGGCAGCGTGCCGCGAGAAGGCGGCGGTGGGCGTGTCACTGCTGGAACTGGACACCATCGCGGCCGACGTGCTGACCGACTTCGGCGCCACGTCGTCGTTCCAGCACTACCACCCGCGCTTCGCGCCGACCCCGTTCCCCGCGGTGATCTGCGCGTCGGTGAACGACGTGATCGTGCACGGCATCCCGTCCGGCTACCAACTCCGTGACGGCGACCTGGTGAGCATCGACTTCGGCGCCTGCGTGGACGGCTTCCACGGCGACGCGGCGATCTCGTTCGTGGTGGGCGAGGCGTCCCCGGCCGACCTTGCGCTGATCTCGACCACCCAGCAGGCACTGGACGCGGGCATCGCGGCGGCCCGCCCCGGCAACCGGCTGGGCGACGTCTCGCACGCGGTCGGCGTCATCGGCCGTGCCGCGGGCTACGGCATCCCGGAGGGCTTCGGTGGCCACGGCGTGGGACGCCGCATGCACGAGGACCCGTCCGTCCCCAACGAAGGCCGACCGGGACGGGGCCTACCACTGCGCCCGGGCCTGGTGATCGCGATCGAGCCGATGTTCATGGCCGGCGGCAAGGACCCGTTCACCACGGACGACGATGGGTGGGCACTGCGCACCGCCGACCGCAGCCGGGCCGCGCACATCGAACACACGGTGGCCGTGACACCGGACGGCCCACGCGTACTGACCGCGCTGTGACCATCGCGGCCGCCGCCGACGCGGACGCGGGCGAGGTGTTGACGGTCCAGCGGGCGGCGTACGTGTCCGAGGCACGGTTGTATGACAACCCGCACCTGTCGGCGCTGACCGAGTCGCTGGCTTCCGTGCGCGAGGCCATCGCATCGGAGATCGTCCTGGTGGCACGGGCCGGCACACGGATCGTCGGCGCGGTCCGCGGCCGGGTCGAGGGAACCGTGTGCCACGTCGGGCGGCTCGTGGTGGCGCCCGACGTGCAGGGCATGGGCCTGGGGCGGCGGTTGCTGCTGGCGGTCGAGGCGCGGGTACCCGCGTCGGTGCGGACGTTCGCGCTGTTCACCGGTGATCGGAGCGCGAGCAACCTCGGGTTGTACCGGAAGCTGGGGTATAAGCGGGTGCGTGAGGAGCGGGTGGCGGACACGCTCAGCCTCATCCACCTGGAGAAAACCGTGCCGTGAAGCGCTCAGCCTGCTTCACCTGACGCGAACTGCGCTTTGAACACCCGGTAGGCGTTGTCGTCGAAGAGGACGAAGCGGATCAGCTCCATCGAGCTGTCTCGCACGGCGGCCAGAGCGATCTCCGCCGCGGACTCGAGCGGCCAGCGGTAGACGCCGGTCGAGATGGCCGGGAACGCGATCGACCTGGCACCCAACTCGGCCGCTACCGCGAGGGAGTTGCGGTGGCAGTCGGCCAGCAGGTGGGCACGTTCCTCGGACTTCGACCACACCGGGCCCACCGTGTGGATCACCCAGCGGGCGGGGAGGTTGCCCGCCGTCGTGGCCACCGCCTGACCGGTCGGCAGGCCCTTGCCGTACCGGCTGGCCCGAAGCTTTCGGCACTCCGCCAGGATCTCCGGACCGCCCTTGCGATGTATCGCGCCGTCCACGCCGCCGCCACCCAGCAACGAAGAGTTGGCCGCGTTCACGACCGCGTCCACTTCCTGCTGCGTGATGTCACCTCGGACTATCTCGATCATGCGGGGCTCCGGAAAATCGTTGGCTCGGTGGGCGACATGTCCATAACGTCGGGTTCATGATCTACCAGCACCCGTTGGCCTACCTGCTGGGCATCGAGGGCATCGGGCTGCTTCGGGCGTTTCGCGGTGAGTTCGACCGTGAGTTCGTGGCGGCCCGCCTTGCCGAGGTGCGCACGCTGCTCGACGACGAGTCGCTGGTGCACGCGGGAGTCGAGGTCGATCGGGTGGGCACGGTCGACGGGTACCGCATGTGGTCGGCGACCTATGACGATCCCGGCAACGCCGCGTTCGACATCGACATGCCGATGGTCAAGGACATCCTCGACGAGTTGCCGACGGGTGCGGCCCTGGACGCGGCGTGCGGAACCGGGCGGCTCACCCGGGAGTTGGCCGATCGGGGCCACCAGGTCATCGGGGTGGACAGCTCGCCCGACATGCTCGTCCTGGCACGTGAGCGGGTGCCGGACGGTGAGTTCCTGGCCGGTGACCTGCGTGCGCTTCCCGTGCCGGACGACCACGTGGACCTCGTCGTCTGCGGGTTGGCGCTGTCTCACGTGCCTGAACTCGGTCCCGTGATGGCGGAGTTCGCTCGGGTGTTGCGACCCGGCGGACATCTCGTGATCACGGACATGCATCCCGAGTCCCTGCTGCGTGGCGCTGTCCCGGCCGTGCGCGACCAGGACGGGCGGCCCGGGCGGCTGGTCAGCCACCGGCACCTGGTCGGGGACTACCTTCGTGCCGCTCTCGCCGCCGGGCTGGTGCCCCGTCGGTGTGAGGAACCCGTCAGCGCCGGGGCACCGGGGGACGCGGCCGACGAGCCCGGCCCCTGGGAGCTGTGGCCGTGGAGCCTGGCCGCGCTGGTGCCCGAAGCAGCGCACGCGGCCAACGCCGGCGTACCCGTGATGATGATCTGGGACTTCCAGCTAGATGAGTGATTCCGTGAAGATCGCGTGAGGCGGGTCGGTGTCACCGCGTGGGAGGAGGGTGTTCAAGATCAATGTGTGACGAAAGAACCTGACGGCGCTGTACGTGCTGGTCGATGACCACGTGGTATCCGCCCGCACCGGTCGTGGTCGGCGACCTGAGTTGACTGATAGTGAGTTGATCACCTTGGCGGTGGCCCAGGTGCTGCAGCGCTTCCCCAGCGAGCGGCGCTGGATCCGCCATATCCGCGCCGACGGTGAGTGGTGGGCCATGTTCCCGGACATGCTGACCCAATCGGGCTATCACAAACGGTTGAAGACGGCAGAGCCGTTGTTGTGTAAGGCGATCCTGACTCTGGCTGCGTGTTGCCCGTCCTGGTCCGACGACCTGTGGATGACCGACGCCACCCCGGTGCCCTGCGGCATGTCCCGCGCGACCGTCAAGCGGTCGGATCTGGCCGGGCACGCCGGTTACGGTTACTGTGCGTCGCATTCCCGCTTCTACTGGGGCCTCAAGTTCTACCTGGTCTGTTCCGGGGACGGGATCATGTGGCGTCTGGCCCACCCCAAGATCGGGGAGCGAGGTGGCGGCCGAGTTATTGAGACCACGGTGCCCGCACCCCAGCCGGAGTATTCACCCGCGTCGCCCAACGCCTGCTGGCCATGACCACCGGCATCTGGCACAACTGGACCACCGGCGTGACCAGCAAACGATCACTGACCGCCTACGACCACTAACACCAACTTCACGGAATCACTCATCTAGAGCTCCGGTAGCGCGGCGTAGAAGAGTTCTGCCCGCCCCCACCCGATCCCGGGGGGCGTCCCTGGGCCAGTCTACCGGTGGGGGGTGACAGTGGCGGGGTTGATGATCTTGGTTGTGGACAACTCGTGCGGCTGTGGACAACCGCGGCGGCACCGGGCCCCTCCGGTGCGAGGAAACCAATCAGCGTGAGTGCGGCCGGCGGTCTGGGACTTCCAGCTAGAGCTCCGGTAGTGCGGGGCGTTTCTTCACCAGCAAAGGTTTCAGCAGGTCGGCGTGATCGTCCAGTCGGGACAGTACGTCCGTCGCGGTGAAGGTCATGTCGTTCGGGTGGCGGCAGGTGGCCACCTCGTCCCAGGTGACCGGGGTCGAGGCGGTCGGGGACGGGCGGCCACGTAGCGAGTAGGGCGCTACCGTGGTCTTGTATCGGTTGTTCTGGCTCCAGTCGATGAAGACCTTGCCCTGGCGCAGGTCCTTCGCCATGCGGGCCACCACCAGCTTCGGGTGTTCGCGGGCCAGGTGTTCGGCGACCGCCTTCGCGTACTCCGACGTGCGCTCCACCGCGGTCGTCGTGATCGCGGCGTACAGCTGCATGCCCTTGCTGCCGCTGGTTTTCGCCACCGCCTTCAGGCCGTGGCCGGCCAGGACCTCGCGTAGTTGGAGCGCGACCTCGCAGCACTCCACGATCGTCGCCGGCGGGCCAGGGTCCAGGTCGAACACCAGCAGGTCCGGTGTCAGCCGTTCACCTTTCCGGTCGACCTTCCACTGTGGAATGTGCAGTTCCAGCGCCGCCATGTGTGCGGCCCACACCAGGCTCGGCAGGTCGTTCAGCAGCACGAAGTCCAGTGTCTCGTTGCCTCGTGTGCTGCCGGGCGTCTCGATACGTACCGTGCGGACCCACTCCGGGGCGTTGCGGGCCGCGTTCTTCTCGTAGAACGGTTGCCCCGTAACGCCGTCCGGGAAGCGGCGCAGCGTCACCGGGCGGTCTTTCAGGTGTGGCAACAGGAATGGCGCCACCCGGCTGTAGTAGTCGATGACCTGCGCCTTGGTGAAGCCCGTGTCCGGATACAGCACCTTGTCCAAGTTGGACAGCCGGATGCGCTTGCCTTCGACCTCCACCAGCACGTTGCTGGGCGGCGGTTCCGCCTCGGGCTCCTCCTCCACCGGCTCCGGTACCGCGTCCGGCACGGCCTCCGGTTCCAGGTCCGCCGCGTCCTTGTCCGAGCGCAGGCCACGCCACGACGCGGCACGCAGCCGGCCGTCCGGGGTCCAGTTGCGGAACTCGACCTCGCCGACCAGCTCCGGACGCAGCCACGTCGCGCCCTTCGCGCGTTCCCTCGGCACCTCGTTGACGAACGGGTTCTTCTTCTGCACGAAAGGTTTCAGCTGCTCGTGCAGTAGAGCCAGCGCCTCGTCGGTGAAGCCGGTGCCCACCTGCCCGACGTACCGCACGCCCGCGTCCGTCGGCACGCCAAGCATCAGTGAGCCGATGCTGCCTTCCCGTCGGCCCTCGCCCGGTCGCCAGCCGCCGATCAGGACCTCGATGGTCAGGACCTCGGTGATCTTCAGCCAGTCGGCGGTGCGCCGGCCGGGGTAGTACCGGGACGAGCGGCGTTTGGCGAGCACACCTTCCAACTGCTGGTCATGGGCCGTCGCGACCACCGCGGCGCCGTCGCCGTCGAAGCTCGGCGAGATGTGCCAGTGCGGGCCGTTCAGTTCGAGCCCTTCCAACAGCTGACGGCGTTCCGCGTACGACAGGTCCACACAGGACCGACCGTCCAGGTGCAGCACGTCGAAAATCAGGTACGTCACCGGTATCGAGTTCGCCAGGCTTCTCGCCTGCCGGTCGTTGTGGACGTGCATGCGTTGCTGCAACACCGGAAAGCTCGGCCTGCCGTCCCGTAGCGCGACGATCTCCCCGTCCAGCCACGCCTGCGTCGAGCCGAGCTCCACCCCGAGCTGACGCAGCTCGGGGTAGCTGACCGTGATGTCGTTGCCCTTGCGGGAATGCAGCCGCAGCCGGCCGCCCTCGATTCGGGCCAGCGCGCGGACACCGTCCCATTTGAACTCGTACGACCAGTCGGACTCATCGTCGGGCAGCGTGCCCGGCGACGCCAGCATCGGCTCCACGAGGTCCGGCAGCGGGGTGAAGTCGTTCCGCAGCGGCGGCTCGGACCGGCGGACCATCCAGTCCTTCTCCTCCTTGCCGCTGCGGAAGAAGGTGTACTTGCCCTTGGCACGTTGCCCGTCGAAGACGACCGCGACCTCGCGGTCGGACCACTTCACCGTCTCGTAGCGGCCGCGGTCCCAGATGAACATACGGCCGCCGCCGTACTCCCCCTTCGGGATCTCGCCGGAGAACTCCAGGTACTCCATGGGGTGGTCCTCGGTGTGGACCGCCAACCGGATGTCACCGGGCACGTCAGGCAGCCCGCGGGGCACCGCCCACGACACCAGCACGCCGTCCCGCTCCAGCCGCACGTCCCAGTGCAGCGAGCTCGCGTGGTGCTCCTGGATGACGAACGCGTCGTTGTCGCCGGTCGGCAGAGGCCCCTCGGCCGGCACCGGCTCGGGGGTCTTCGCGGGGTCCCGCTTCTTGCGGTACTCGTCGAGACCGGCCATGAATCATTCGTACCGCGATCAGGGCAGCCAGGCCACACGTCCGCGCAGAATCGCGTACCCGACGAACGCGACGAAGTCGATGAAGAAGTGCGCCAGGACCAGCGGCCACAGCCGGTTCGTGCGCTGCCACACCCGCCCGTACACCAACCCCATGATCACGTTGCCGACGAACCCGCCGAACCCCTGGTACAGGTGGTACGAACCACGTAGCACGGCCGAGGCCACCAGCGTCCTGTTCTCCGACCACCCCAGCTGCCGCAGCCGCGTGATCAGGTAGCCGACGACCAGCACTTCCTCCGCCCACGCGTTGCCGAACGCCGACAGCGGCAGCGTGAGGAACTGCCACCAGTGGTCCAGCGCCGTCGGCACCACGGTGAGGTTGGCGCCGACAGCCCGCGCGACCAGGTAGAACGCGAGACCCGGGATGCCGATGAGCGCCGCGAGCCCGGCCGCGCGGG
Source organism: Actinophytocola sp. (assembly GCF_036378875.1). GTDB lineage: Bacteria > Actinomycetota > Actinomycetes > Mycobacteriales > Pseudonocardiaceae > Actinophytocola. The sequence goes on along the minus strand of NZ_DASUVO010000153.1, from coordinate 212,410 downwards.
CCGCGTCGCCGCCCGGCCGGTCCCGGTCGAGCCCGATCCGTCGCAGCGTGATCCCGGCCCGCCACAGCAGGTAGACCCCGAGCGCGCCCCACGCGAAAAGCTGTGTCGCGCTGAGCAGTTGCCGCAGGAAGTCGAGCACCTGGTTGGTGGCCTGCGGGACGTTCAGCGCCACCCGCTGGTCGGCAAGCGCCTGCTCGCGCAGCAGCGAGTCCACCAGTGAGAGGAGACTGCGCAGAGCGGACAGGCCCAGCGTCAGCGTGAAGACGAGCACGATCTCGACGACCACCACGCGGCGGTTCTCGACCGGCAGTGGTTCCGGACGCGGCGGGTTCAGCCAGGTGCGAATCACGGCCGCACGCTACCCGGAGTCGTAGGCTGGTGTCCGTGCCCAAGATCGCAACGGCCGACCAGGTCGACCGCACCGCGCTGAACGACTTCGTCCGTCCCCGCCACCACGCCGTCCTGGTGACCCGCCGCGCCGACGGCGGCCCACAGATGTCGCCCGTGACCTGCGGGCTGGACACGTCCGGCCGGATCGTGATCTCCAGCTACCCGCAGCGGGCCAAGTCCCGCAACATCCGGCGCGACCCCCGCGTGTCCGTGCTGGTGCTGTCCGACGAGTTCAACGACGCGTACGTGCAGGTCGACGGCACCGCCGAGGTGCTGGACCTGCCGGACGCGGTCGAACCGCTCGTCGAGTACTTCCGCGTGATCTCCGGCGAGCACCCCAACTGGGACGAGTACCGCGAGGCCATGACGAAGCAGGGCAAGTGCCTGATCCGCGTGACAGTCGAGCGCTGGGGCCCGGTCGCGACCGGCGGGTTTCCGCCAGAACTCGGATAGGCTCGCTGGTGTGACCGCACCTGAGCTCGAACAACCGAGGGTCGAGAGCGAGGTCGGGCCGCTGCGCGTCGTGCTGCTGCACCGGCCAGGGGACGAGATGAAGCGCCTCACCCCACGCAACAACGACCAACTGCTGTTCGACTCGATCCCGTGGGTCGACCGGGCGCAGGAGGAACACGACGCGTTCGCCGAGACGCTTCGGTCACGCGACGTCGAGGTGCTGCTGCTCGCGGACACGCTCGTCACCGCCCTCGGCGACGAACGCGCACACGCGGCTGCCGCCGACACCGCCGTGGACCGCAGGCGGGTCGGGCACGAGTTGGCGGACGCACTGTCCTCGCACCTGTCGGCGCTGTCACCGACCGCGCTCGCGGACGTGTTGATGGGCGGCATGACGTTCGAGGAACTGCCCGAGGCCGAGGGCGCGTCCCTGGTGCGGAGGATGCACCACCCGCACGACTTCGTCGTCGACCCGCTGCCCAACCTGCTGTTCACCAGGGACTCGTCGGTGTGGATCGGCGACAGGGTGGCCATCGCGTCCCTCGCCATGCCGGCACGGAACCGGGAAACGGCGCTGCTGGACCTGATCTACGCGTACCACCCGAGGTTCCGCTCGGCCGGCCGCGCGTACGGCGCCCACTCGGCCCCCGTCGAGGGCGGCGACGTGTTACTGCTCGCGCCGGGCGTGCTCGCGATCGGCGTGGGCGAGCGGACGACCCCGGCGGGCGCGGAGTCACTGGCCCGTTCTGCGTTCGCGGACGGGCTGGCCCACACGGTGCTGGCGGTGCCGATCGCGCAGGACAGGGCAACCATGCACCTGGACACGGTGTGCACGATGGTCGACCGGGACGCGGTCGTGATGTACCCGGCGGTCCGGGACACGCTGGTCGCGTACCCACTGCAACCGGACGAGGCCAAGGGTGTGCGCGTGTCGGGCCCGGTCCCGTTCCTGAAGGCCGCCGCGTCGGCCATGGGCATCGACCGCCTACGGGTGATCGACACCGGCCTCGACCCCGTCACCGCGGAACGGGAACAGTGGGACGACGGGAACAACACGCTGGCCGTGGCGCCGGGCGTGGTGGTCGCCTACGAGCGGAACGTGGAGACGAACGAGCGCCTCGAGGAGGCGGGCATCGAGGTCCTCCGCATCCGCGGCTCAGAACTGGGCAGCGGCCGCGGCGGTCCCCGATGCATGTCGTGCCCGATCACCCGCGCCCCGCTCTGACCCGGTAGCGCCCAGCGGGCGTCGCCCTTGGGGCATCCGGCGCGGGCGGTTCGCTTGCAAAATCGCTCCGAGGCGCAGGGTGCCCATCCGCAGAAATACGACTCTGCCTCGTTGCTTTGGTGCCGCCCCAACCAAGCCACACCGCCGTTCGAGGTGGGGCGTCTTCACCGCGCCCGCTGGCGCAGGCATCTTCGCGAAACGCTGCACACTCGCGTCGCGCGCGCGTTGCCCAACCCCCACCCGATCCCGGGGGCGTCCCGCCGTGCCAGTCTACCGGTAGGGGGTGACAGAGACCGTGATGTCGATCTTGTCTGTGGACAACTCGGTGGGCTGTGGACAACCGTTGGTGAGCGGGGACGGGGTGGAGGTGACGCGCCGTGCGGGAGCGGCCCAGTCGGTTTGATGATGTCGTCGCGGTGAGCGTGGCGGTGGTGTGCGGGGGGTTGGCGTTCTTTCTCGTGGGGATGCAGGTGTTCGCCTACTCCGTGTGGGTCGCGCTCTGGCTCGGGCCGCTGTTGCTGGGGGTGGGGGTGGTCGGGGGCGTGTTGATGGTCGTGCGGGGTCGGCGGTCGGCGCGGGGGTTCGGGGTGGGGATGGTGGTCGGGTGGGTGTTGCTGGCCCTGTGGACGTCCGGGATGAGTGTCGGTCTCTAGTCGGTCCAGGACGGGTTCAGCTGGTGGTAGATCACCTCGTCGTCGAAGCCGGTCTCGCTGATCGGGAAGCCCTCCGGGAGTGTGGCCACCTGGATGAAGCCGGCTTTCTCCGCCGCGTACCGGGATGCCTTGTTCGTGCCGGCGATGCCCAGGCTCACGCGACGTAAGCCCAGGCCGCCGTCGGGTTTCGCGCGGAAGGACCATTCCGTCAGCATGCGCAGGGACTCCGTGACGACACCCCGGCCGCGCCACTCCGGGTGCACCGAGTAGCCCGCCTCGGCGGACGTGTCGTCCAGGCCGCCGAAGTGGAAAAGTTGGATCTGGCCGATGAGCAGGTCCGTGTCCCGGTCGGCGATCGTCCAGTCGTAGCGCTCGCCCCGAGCGTCGAACTCCAGAGCCCGGTTGATCAGTTGTTCCTTGTTCGGCGGCAGGTTGCGCATCCACGGAGCCCTGCCGGCGAAGTGGCGGCTGCGCTCGTCGGCCAGCACCTCCGCGAACCGGGGCGCGTCCTCCAGGCGGTGTGGGCGCAGCCGCAGACGGTCCGACTCGAGCACCGGCGGGGTGTGCCACGGGTGCTTGGGCTCGCGGGCGTCGTCCGCGCGCAGCGAGCCGTACCAGGTGTCCTTGCGCTCGCCGCGTTGTCTGAGGAACTTCGGCACCGTGCCGTGCCACGTGAAACCGTTTGCCCACGCCACGCGCAACGAACCCCAGTTGCCGACGTACGCGTACCACACCACGACGTCGATGTCCGGCTCCTGGAAGCCCCAGTCCAGGATCAGCTTCACCGCCCGACTGCACACACCGGACCCGCGCACGGCCGGGTGCAGGCCGAACGCGATCTCCGCGATGCCGTCCCCCATCGGACGAAGGGAGATCGAGCCGGAGAACTTGCGGCGGCCGTCCGGGTGCTCGGCCTCGATCGCGAAGTTCAGGTCCTTGCGTGTGTGCCAACCGTCCGGCACGTCCTCCGTCACAAAGGACTTCGCGTGCACACGGTCGTACGGGTTGGGCACGGTCGTCCATCTGATCGACTCGGGGTCCGTGCACTGCTCGACGATCTCGTCCACATCGGACAGTTGGTGCCGGCGGAGGGTGATCACGCCGTCGGTGAGAACAGGGGTACCGGCCACCACACCATCCTCGATGGCCGATGCCGGTGTGTGCAACGACGTTACGTGTCGTCCGTGGCCACACCGGCATGTTCCGTGCCCAGTCGCGATTTAGGAATGCCTTACCTGAATTGCATTTTGATAGGCTTGCCTAAATAGTGGAAAAATTGCCCACGAAAGGGTCAGTGCGTATTATCGAATTCATGACGAAGACAGGCAGCCTCACGAAGTTCCACTCGCTCCTGCAGGAGCAGGTGCGGCACGAGTTCACCGCGTCGCAGCAGTACATCGCCCTGGCCGTGTGGTTCGACGGGCACGACCTGCCACAGCTGGCCAAGCACTTCTACCGCCAGGCGCTGGAAGAGCGAAACCACGCGATGATGATCGTGCAATATCTTCTGGACAACGACATCCGGCCCACCATTCCGGGAGTTGACGAGATCCGGAACGATTTCTCCGCCCCCATCGACCTCGTCAGCCTGGCTCTGAAGCAGGAGAAGCAGGTCACCGAGGAGGTCATCAACCTCGCCAAGACCGCCCGCGACGAGGACGACTACCGGGGCGAGCAGTTCATGCAGTGGTTCCTCAAGGAGCAGGTCGAGGAGGTCGCGCAGATGACCACGCTGCTGAACGTGATGGAGCGGGCGAACGGCAACCTCTTCGACGTGGAGAACTTCCTGGCCCGCGAGTCCGTCGGCGCCGACGGCGACGACCCGCTCGCTCCGCACGCGGCCGGCGGCTCGGTGTAGCCGCTAGAAACAGCTCCGGTCGGCGGCCTGCAGCGACACGCCCGTGACCAGGCCGTCGGCGAACTTCAGCCGGTAGTGGGCTGACTGGTTGCCCGGCACCGACACGAGGATCTCCCCGTTGTCCTTCACGAACGTCTCGTCGACCTCGGAGTACACGGTCTTGACGTGCTTGACCGACCAGCCGGGGCCGACACCCTCCGGTGTCTGCGCCGGTCGCACGTCGATGGCCTGCACGGTGCCGGCCACGTACACCTCCCCGGCGGCGCGGGAGGCCAGCTTGTAGGTGGAGCAGCCGTCGGGGCCGCCGTCCTCGACAACCTCGCCCAGCTGCCCGGTGGCCTGCGCTTCCTCGAGGGTCTGCCCCAGCTCCAGCTGACCGATGCCGGTCGGGCCGAGCACCGCGTAGTTCAGGTCCGGCGGACCGGGTTCGGTCGATTTGGTGGTGACCGGCGCCTTCGGCGTCTTCGTCACGGTCGTCGTGGTGCCACCCAGGGGTGGCGCCGCGGCGCTGGACGCCGCGGGCAACGTCGTCGTGCCCTCGATGGACGTGGCCGCCGGCGGTGGTGCGGGTTTGGTGGTCGCGGGTGGCATGGCGTCGGGGTTGCCGCCGGTCAACACGATGCCACCGATGATCACGGCAACGACCGCGAACACCCCACCCGCCGTCGCCGTCGCGATCCGGCGTCGGCGAATCCGGCGGGCGCCGGTCACGATGACCTGCTCGGCGTCCGCCCGGACCGCCACGTCCAGCTGGTCGCTCGTGAACAGTTGCCGCAGCTCAGCGTCGAGGTCGCCGTCGAGGTCCATCAGGCACCTCCCCCGACCGAGGTACCCAGCCTGCTCCGCAGATGCGCCATGGCCTTACTCGTCTGGCTCTTCACCGTGCCGCGGCTGACCCCCAGCGCAGCCGCGATCTCCGTTTCCGACAACTCCTCGTAATAACGCAGCACCAGCACCGCGCGTTGCCTCGGCGGTAGCCCGCGTAGCGCATCCCACAACGGCTCGTTCTCGAACGGGTCGTCGTGAGCGGCGGCCGGCGCGTCGGGCAGCTCCGCCAGGAGGCTCTCCCTCCGCGACCGACGCCAGCGGCTGACATGCGCGTTCACCATCGCCTTGCGTGCATAGGCGACGGGATCCCCGGACTTGCGCGCGATGGTCTGCCAGCGGGCCCCGATCCGCTCGAGCACGGTCTGGACAAGGTCCGCCGCGTCGTGCGGGTTGCCTGTCAGCATGTGGCCGTACCGGAGCAGCCCCGGCAGTGCCTCTCGCACGAAGTCAGCGAAATCGTCCACCGCAGTGGCTCCACTTCCCCAGCCCAGATGATCGTGCCTCCCTCCGGGATGACATCGGCCCCCGTGTCAGGTACACACCGCCCAGACGCAAAAGGTTGCCTCATCGTTGCCCTTTGCGCGCAATTCCTACAGCGGTGACCGCATCCCGCCGCGAACCCCCAGGATCACGGATGGCGGCCGTGGCCTCCGGCCCCCGGGTCCAGCCTCTCATGGAGCACCGACAGTCTCGGCGTGCGAGGCCGCGCTTGTCCACAGCGCCCGCGTGTCCAACGGCACAGACCCGCGTGTCCAACGCGCGGGACCGGTGAGTTCGACAAGTCAGTCACGTGTCCGAACTGTTGAACTCAGGGGTCCACATTGTTGGACACGCGGGTCCTGAGCGTTGGACACGCGCGGTTGTCCACAGGTGGTTGGTCGCGGCCACTGGAATGTCGGTGGTCGCCGCTAGGCTGGGTAACGGGGGCCGGAGGCCGCCCGGGGGTCAGCGGATTGTTACCTGGCGGCCTATCAGGCCGTCGCGAGCTCGGCGTTCTTCGCTGGTCAGCGGGGTTTCTTCCAGGGAGGCCAGTGCCTCGTCCAGGCGGGTGCCCAGCTCCTCCGCCGGCTTGGTCCACTCGCGGGCGTGCTGCTCGCGGTCCAGATCCCAGACCGGCACCAGGACGCCGTGGGCGCGGAACGAGCCCGCGTACCGGGAGCCCTCGCCCAGGCCCAGCTCGCCGCGCGCCGACAGCCTGGCCAGCGCGAGCAGCAGCTTCTCCTCCGGCTCCGGGCGGACCCAGCGCAGGTGGGCACGGTCCCCCGCGTCGACCCAGTACGCCGCCGGGCCGATGCGCTCCGTCGGCATGATCGCCTGGTTCGCCCGCTCCAGGGACAGCGCCACCTCGCCGGACGGCTCCTCGCCCTCCGGCAGCCACCACGAGAAGTCACCGTGCAGGGTCGGTTCCAGCTCGGCCTTGGGGTCGATCATGTCCTGCAGGCGTTCCCGGTCGCCCTCTTCCGTTTCCGGGCCCACCACGGTCAGGACATCGCCTGGTTTGGCCTCCAGCACCCAGCGCAGGGCGCGGGCCACGTCGCGGCTCACGTCGCTCGACCGGGTCTGCACCTGCAGGCCCACCAGCGCGCTGCCGTCCGCGCGGACCAGGCCCGCCGCGGCCATGGGCAGGACCGTCGCCAGCGTGACCGTGCGGTCGGTGTCGACCGTCAACGTCAGGGCGGTGGTCGCTGACGGGACGAACTCACGCAGCGCGATCAGCTCGCACTCGCCTGCCAGACCCTCGAACGGACGGCCCACCGGCACCTCGATCGGGCCACCCGTAAGACCGTGGCACGCCTTGTACCGCTTGCCGGAACCACAGGGGCACGCCTGTCTCGGGTTGATGCCGTCGGTGGTCTTCTTGCTCTTCACGGCGGAACGCTTGGCCATGAAGCGAACGCTACCGGTTCAACAGGTCGCGGGTCGTGGCCGGGGAGTTGGTCGCCAGGAAGCGGACACCCAGTTTCGCGCAAAGTGCCACGTCGGTCGGCTCGTCCACGGTCCAGACGTACGTGTCGTTGCCGTGGGAGCGGGCCCGCGCCACGTAGTCCGGGTCGTTGCGCAGGATGTGCACGCCAGGACCGGTGTGGTCCGCGTACGGCGGCAGCGTGCCGTCCCAGCGGGTGACCGACAGCTGGTCCAGCAACAGCACGGTGGGCAGGGTGTCGGTGTGGCCCCGGATCCGCCGGACCGCGCGCGACGAGAACGACATCATCACGACCTGCGAGTCCTCTTTGGACCTCGGCCGGGCCATGCCGAAACGGCGCAGCAGGGCCACGAGCTTCGCCTCTACGAGCCCGCCGTAGCGGACCGGGTGCTTGGTCTCCACGAACAACCTGACGCCCGGTGACACCTTCACCAGTTCGAGCAACGACTCCAGCGTGAGCACGCCGCGTGCCGAGTCGTCGGGTGGCCTCAGCACGAGGTCGTCGGCGTGTTCCGGCAGGCCAGGATGCCAGCTGCCATAGTCCAGTTGGGAGAGACGGTCGAGCGTGAGCGTGGAGACGACGCCGCGACCGGAGGACGTGCGGTTGACCGTGCGATCGTGCACGCACACCAGGTGACCGTCGCGGGAGAGGCGGACATCGCACTCCAGGCCGTTCGCGCCCTGCTCGATGGCCAGCGCGTAGGCGGCCACGGTGTGCTCGGCCCGATGCGCGGACGCACCCCGGTGCGCGACAACATCGGGCTGCACGGCGGGGATCATCGCACAGCTACCGTGGCGGCATGGTCTTCGACCCACGGGATGTGGCGTTTCTCGCTGATCCGTATCCGGAGTTCGCGAAGCTGCGAGCCGCCGGGGCGGTGCACTGGCACGAGGAGCTCGGACTGGCCGTCGCGGTGTCGCACGCGGCCTGTTCCGAAGTGCTGCGGAACCGGTCCGCGGGTCGACTGTGGAGGGACAAGGAGCCCGCATCGTCCTTTGTGGCCTTCAACCTGCTGCACCAGAACTCCTTGCTGGAGAGCGAGCCGCCCCGCCACACCCGGTTGCGGCGGCTGATCTCGACGGCGTTCGCGCGCGGACACGTCGAACGTCTGCGGCCCGCGGTGCGGCGGATCGCGGACTCGCTGGTGTCCTCGCTCGCCTCCGCCATCGCGGCCGACGGCTCGGCGGACCTGCTCACCCACGTCGCCGCGCCGCTGCCGATCGAAGTGATCGCCGAGCTGCTCGGTGTGCCCGTCGCGGACCGGCCGAGGCTGCAGCCCTGGTCGAACGCGATCGTGAAGATGTACGAGTACGCCCTCCCGGCACCGGCGGCGGCCGCCGCGGAATCCGCTGCCCAGGAGTTCGTCGACTACCTGCGCTGGCTGGCCGCGCAACGAGTCTCGGCGCCCGGCCAGGACCTGATCAGCGATCTTGTGGCGGTCCGCGACGGCACCGACCGGCTCTCCGACGACGAGCTGGTGGGCACCGCCGTCCTGCTGCTGATGGCCGGCCACGAGGCGACCGTGAACGTGATCGGCAACGGGATGCTCGCGTTGCTGACACACCGTGCCGAATGGACTCGCCTGGTCGACTCCCCCGAACTGCTGCCGACGGCCGTGGAGGAGCTGATCCGGTTCGACGCGCCACTGCAGCTGTTCGAACGAACGGCGACGGCACCCACGGTCGTCGCCGGCTACCCGCTGCGTCCCGGCGACAAGATCGCGGCCCTGCTGGGGGCGGCGGCGCGGGACCCTCTGGTGTTCGAGTCGCCGGACGTGCTCGACGTCGGCCGCACGCCGAACGCGCACCTGGGGTTCGGCGCGGGGATCCACTACTGCGTGGGCGCCCCGCTGGCGCGGGTGGAAATCGAGGCGGCGCTGGAGGCGTTGATCACGCGGCTGCCGGGGTTGCGGCTGGCGGGTGAGCCGGAGCGCAGGCCGGAGTTCGTGATCCGCGGCCTGCGGAATCTGCCGGTCACGGACAACGCACGGTCCTGAGGAAGGCCGGGAGCAGCCAGGGGCGGCGACCCGAGACGATCACCTTGCCGGTGAGCGCCGCGCGGGCCTTGCCGACGCGGTGGAACATCATCAGGTTGAGCGTCGGCGGGTCGAAGAAGATCCGCACGTCGGTGGGTTCGCCCGGCTCCTCGACCGACACCTGACCGTTGTGCAGCACGATGGTCACCGGCGCGGTGTGGCGCGAGCGGAAGCTCACCGCGATCCGCCGGGCTCTCGGCGGCTCGTCGTTGTCCAGCAGGTGCCCGACGCCGTGCCGGATCAGCTCGACGAAGAAGACCTCGAAGAACAGCGCGGCGTCCGCCGGCGGGACGGGCCACGGCGTGCGGGTGGCGCGAGCGATGTCGCGGCCGTGTATCTGCAGCTCGTTGACCAGGTGGGCGAGCACGCCGGCGATCGGGACCTTCGAGTCGCCGAGCCAGGTCACCACCGTCGCCGGGTCCAGCGTCTCGGTGACCCGCAGGATCTCGACGACGTCCGCGCGCAGCCGCTCGACCAGTGTCGCCGGGTCGCGCTCTCCGAACAACTCGAGCGCTCGTTCGTTCAGATCGGCGACGGTGTCCACGCTGGTGGCCAGGACCTGTTCCTGGATCGCGGGGATGGCGGGCTCGTCGGACCGCACGATGTGCGTGTACATGAAGGCGATCGTGGCCACGTGGGCGGCGGTGTCGGCCACCGACCAGTCCGCCGTGGCCATGGTTCGCGGGTCACTCGCCGCCACCAACTCGACGAACCGCGTGGCGGTCGCCGCGACGGCCGTCCGGGTGGCCTGCCATCGCTCGTTGGTGATGGGCATGTACAAGGACGTTAGCGACGGACGGCGCTTGCCCGGTTCTCCGAGTGTGCGAAGCTAGCCGACCCCCACGCCCAGCGAGACGGTGTAGCCGTTCGAGGCGTCGCCGCTGACGGTCGCGAGCTGGTGCACGCCTTGGTCGTCGCTGAAGACGTTGTCGGTCGCGAGGCTGACCTTGGCGAGGTTGCTGACGGACTGTTCGTAGCCGCTCTGGGCGTACACCTCCTTGCACACGTCCTCCGGCAGCGCGACCTGCGAGGTGGTGAGGGCGTTCGCGGCGTCGGTGATGGTGGCCTGGTCGGGGTAGACCTCGAAGTGGATGTGCGGCCAGCGCCCGGAGTAGCAGCCCGGGAAGATGCTCGTGTACATGACCTTGCCGTCCGGGCCGGCGACCTGGACGCCACGCAGATAGTTCTGGTCCGTGACGCCCTGGGAGTAGAGGGAGTAGCCGCCCTCGCGGGTGCAGTGCCAGACGTAGACGGCGGCGCCTTCGTACGGGGCGCTGTTCTCGGCCAGGTTGTAGATGGTGAGTTCCAGCGTCATGGGCACGCCTTCCGCGGTGCCGCTGAAGTCGCCGAAGCTGGACCGGATGTCGGCGCGGACGATGCCGCTCTGCTCCAGCACGTCCGGACCGTTGGAGCCGTCGCCCGGGTACGGACCCGCGGTCTCCTGGGGGATCTCCTCGGTCACGGCCGTGCCCGACGAGGTCGCCGCGCTCGTCGTGGTGGTGGTCGTCGACGCCGAGGTGGTCGTGGCGGACGAGCCGGTGTCGTCGTCACCGCACGCCACCAGTCCGATGGAGACGGCACCCAGGCCGAGCGCGCGCAACGTCTGCCGCCGGCTCAGGAGCGTGCCGATGTCGAACCCCAGCCCCTGGTCGACGATCTCCTCATCCGGCCGGGGCAGTGGACGACCTTCGTAGCGCGTCATGGGTCACAACATAAGCCGAGTCCAGGCGGCCCGCAGCAGGCGATCAGCGGCGGGACGGGAGTGTCTTCACCGCGCGGAGTGGGGGTTCCGGTGCGCCTTCCACCCGGACGACACGCTGGTACCGGACCGTGGTCGAGTCGATCGGGGCCAGCAGCATGACCAGGCGGCGGATCATCAGTGCGGTCAGTACCGCGAAGCCGGCCGCGGACAGGTCGGTCAGTGCGCTCAGCACCACGCCGTCCGCTCGGGCCTGTACCGAGTCGCGGAAACGCCACAGGACGGTGACGGCGAAGAGCAGGCCGGACGCCGCCCACGTCGCCCACCAGATCTTCACGTGATTCGTCGGCTCTGGGCGTTGGTCGGCCGGGCGGCGGAGGATCTGGTGCTCCAGCTCGGCCAGGATGACGCCCGCCATGGCCAGGTTCAGGCCCGGGAACAGCAGGTACACCAGCACCTGCCCGTCGGAGCGGGCCAGGCGTTCGTCGACGAGGTCCGCGGCCGCGTGCCTGGCGAGATGCAGCCACCACAGGGTGACCACCGCGGCCAGCAGCCCGAACGCCATCGTCAGGATCGCCGCGATGCCCACCAGAGCGTCGGATGCCGTCACGAGGCCGGACGACAGCGCTCCCGTCCTGCTGCGCAGCAACAGCACGTACCGCCACACCTCGCCGGCCGCCGCGATCACGGCCAGGCCCGCGAGGGCCCACATCATGGACGAGGCGTGGCCGGCCACGGAGCGGACACGGTCGACCGTCACCGGTTGCTCGACCACGGTGCCCGGCACGGCCGTGGGCCAGCGCCACGCCAGCGGCGGGAAGCCCCAGTTCGGGGGCGTGCCGTACGAGGGCGGGCCCAGATACGGCAGTTTTCGGCGCACGCGGGTTCGGCGGCCGCCGCCCGGAGGCACCGTCGCTATCCACCGCTGGCGCTGCATGTCTACAGAACCGTCGGCGCGCCGCTGTCGCTGGTCATCGGCCGGCCGGCCGCCTGCCAGGACTGCATGCCGCCCTCGACGTTCTTCGCGTCCCAGCCGTTCGCGTTCAGGTACGCGGTCACCCGCGCCGAACGACCACCACTGCGGCACACCACGAATACCTCGCTGTCGGCCGGCAGGTCGTCCAGACGGGACGGGATGTCGCCCATGGGAATGTGTATCGCGTCCGGAGCGTGACCGGCCGCCCACTCGTCGGGTTCGCGCACGTCGAGCAGCGTCACCCCCTCGGGCAGCGCGGCCGGCAGCTCCGGCACGGACACGGTGGGCACCTGCTGTGGCATCACGACACGATGCTGCCATGTCCGCCCGTAGAACGCGTGTGAGTCAGTACAGGTTTGTCACGAACCTCTCCGCGATGTCTGCCAGCTGCTCCTGAGTGGTCGGCAGCTTGCCGCGCCCGCCCACGTACGTCTTGCTCTCGCCGACCAGCACCGCGTCGTCCTCGCTGTAGCCGGCCGACGTGATGTTGTAGAAACGTCCGTCCGGCTCATAGACATTGAGGAACTGGGTCGGCTGCTCCCCGCTCTCGGCCGTGTAGAGCTGCAGCACCGTGCCATCGGCGAGGACACGCCGCTGAGGCAGCTCGCATTGTCCGTACCCGAAAATGTCGAGGTTGGCCGCTTCCTCGGGTGTGCCGCCGAACCGTCCCGTCTCCAACTGGAGCTGGCCGCTGCCGTTGTCCATCGGCACCTTCACGGTGACGTAGCCACGAGGTCCGTAGTTCTTCGCCGAGGTGATCTGCCATTCGGAGGTGGCCGTCAGCGGCGGCAACTGGCGCACGTCGGCGATCGCTTCGACGAAGACGTCCTTCACCGTCTCTTCCGGCCGCAACACGATGTCCGGTTCGCCCGGCCCTATCACCGCGACTGTGCATTCGAGCCCTTCGATCGGCGCGACTACCGCCCAGCCGGGCAACACGGCAGTAGGAGCCAGGGGCGTGCTCTCGGTCGTCCTGGTCGACTCCGGCCCCGCGGACGTCGAAGTCGGCGCGGTCGGCGAGTCGGCGACCCGCACACCGTTCCCGGACGAGTCACCGGGCCGCAGTATCAGCGCGCCGACCCCGATAGCCGCGACCACGGCCACCACACCGGCGACCGCACCGGCCCGCTGCATGAACACCCGGCGCCGTCCCCGTCGCAGCACCTGGTCGAACGTGGTCTCGACCGGGGGTTCCGGGTCGTCGGCGAGCGCCTGGAGCACCCGGCGCGCCGCGTCGTCGTCGAACATCTCACGCACCCCGCATCTCCAGGTTGATCTCGCCTTTGCCGTAGGCGGCTCGCAGGGCCGCGAGGCCACGCGAGGTCTGGCTCTTGACCGTGCCCGCGGAACAGCCGAGTGTCTCGGCGACCTGTTCCACCGAGAGGTCGGCGACGAAACGCAGCACCAGCACCGCCCGCTGCCCCGGCGGCACGGTCAACAACGCAGCGCGTAACGCCATTCGCTCGGCCGGCCCGGCGTCCGGGGGCGCGATCATGTCCGGCAGCTCCGCGACGATCTGCTCCCGGGCCCGACCTCGGCGTTTGGTGTCCAGAAAGACCCTGGTCAGCACCGTACGCAGGTACGCGTCCACCGTCTCGATCCGTATCTTCGTCCAGCGCGAATACATCTTCACGAACGCCGACTGAGCTATCTCCTCCGCGTCGGGCCACGAGCCACACATGGCATACGCGATCCGCCGAGCCCCTTCGAAGCGCGCCGAGAAGAACTCGGCGAACTCCTGATCACGCCCTCGCACCCCTCCGACCTCCTCATGTCCACCCCTTCTACGCCGATCATGAGGACAGGGTTGCACGCCAATGTTGACCTCTTGTGCGGTCGAGGTACGAGTCTTGTAAGAGTGAGCGATCTGGAGGAAATCAAGCAGGTCATCGCGGACGTCGAGCGGGGATTCAACGCGAACGACGCCGTGCTGATGAACAAACATCTGGCCCAGGACGCGGCCGTCGTCAGCGCCATGGGCGTCCGGCTGGTGGGGCGGGAAGAGATCATGAAGGCCAGTGAGGAAGGGCTCGCGGGGCCGCTGAAGGACCAGTACGCGCGCTACGAGGTGCGGGACGTGCGGTTCGTCCGGCCCGACGTGGCGTTGGTCCACAAGGAGGCGTTCGCGATCACCGAGGACGGCGATCCGATCGACCTGGACCACGCGATGAGCGCGCTGTACGTCCTGGTCAGGGAGGACGGCCGCTGGCTGGTCAAGGCCCGCCAGAACACGCTGGTGCCCAAATAGAAAAGAACGGCCCTCCGACGCCGTTGTCGGAGGGCCGTTCGGCAGAGGTGGCTAGTGGGCCACGGCCTTCTCGGCATGGGCACCGGTCAGGCTGCGGACCTCCATCTCCGCGTACTTCTTGTCGGTGCGCTCCTTGGAGAGGATCGTGCCAAGGAAACCGAGCAGGAACGCCGCGGGGATCGACACCAGGCCCGGGTTGTCCAGCGGGAACCAGTGGAAGTCGACGTTCTGGAACATCGACGGGCTCTTGCCGGTCGCGGGGTTCACCGGCTTGCCGGACACTGCGGGCGAGAAGATGATCAGCACGACGCAGATGATCAGACCGCCGTACATGCTCCACAGCGCGCCCTGGGTGTTGAACCGCTTCCAGAACAGCGAGTAGATGATCGTCGGCAGGTTCGCCGACGCCGCCACCGCGAACGCCAGTGCGACCAGGAACGCGATGTTCTGGCCGTTGGCCAGGATGCCACCGACGATCGCGACCGCGCCGATCACGAATGCCGTGATGCGGGCGACCTTGACCTCCTGGGCCTTGTCGTCGGCCTCGCCCTTCTTGATGATGTTCGCGTAGATGTCGTGAGCGAACGACGCCGACGCGGTGATCGTCAGGCCGGCGACCACGGCGAGGATCGTCGCGAACGCCACCGCCGCGATGATGCCCATCAACACGGTGCCACCCAGCTCGAAGGCGAGCAGCGGGGCCGCGGAGTTCTGGCCGCCAGGTGCCGCCGCGATCTCCGCCGGGCCGACGAGTGCGCCGGCGCCGTAGCCGAGCACCAGGGTGAACAGGTAGAAGATGCCGATCAGCCAGATCGCCCAGACAACCGACTTCCGGGCTTCCTTCGCGGTCGGCACCGTGTAGAAGCGCATGAGAATGTGCGGCAGGCCGGCGGTGCCCAGCACCAGTGCGAGCGCCAGCGACACGAAGTCGAGCTGTGTCGTGCCGGTCAGGCCGTACTGGGCGCCCGGGGCGAGCACGTCCTTGGGCGTCGCGGCACTCGCGGCCTTGTCAGCCGCGTCGCCGAGCAGGCTCGACAGGTTGAGGCCGTACTTGCCCAGCACCCACACGGTCATCAGTAGGGCACCGGTGATCAGCAGCGCCGCCTTGATGATCTGCACCCACGTGGTGCCGCGCATGCCGCCGATGACCACGTAGACGATCATGATGACGCCGACCACCGCGATCACCAGCGCCTGACCGGCCGTGTTCTCGATGCCAAGCAGCAGGGCGACGAGGCCGCCCGCACCGGCCATCTGGGCCAGCAGGTAGAAGAAGGACACCACCAGCGTGGAGGTCGCGGCGGCGGCCCGGACCGGACGCTGCCGCATCCGGAAGCTCAGCACGTCACCGAGCGTGTACTTGCCCGTGTTGCGGAGCAGCTCGGCGACCAGGAGCAACGCGATCAGCCACGCGACAAGGAAGCCGATCGAGAAGAGGAAGCCGTCGTAGCCGTTGAGCGCGATCGCGCCGGCGATACCGAGGAACGACGCCGCCGACAGGTAGTCACCCGAGATCGCGACACCGTTCTGCGCGCCGGTGAACGAGTGACCGGCCGCGTAGAAGTCGACCGCCGTCTTGGACGAGCGGCTCGCGCGGAACACGATGAACAACGTGACCACGACGAACAGCCCGAAGATGGTCATGTTGAGCCACGGCTCGCTGCCCTCGACACCCTGAGCCAGGTTGACCGGCGCGCTCATCGAGCACCTCCCTCGATGTCATCGCGGATCTTCTCGGCCACCGGGTCCAGGTTCTTGTTGGCGTGGCGCACGTACAGGCTGGTGATCAGGAAGGTGGACACGAACTGCAGCAGCCCGAAGATCAGCCCGACGTTGATGTTGCCGAAGACCTTGGTGCTCATGAAGCCGTGGGCGTAGTCCGACAGGAGGACGTACAGCAGGTACCACGCGAGGAACGCGATGGTCATCGGGAACACGAAGTTACGCAGCCGGCGACGCAGCTGGGTGAATTCAGCGCTCTGCTGAACCGTCTCCCAGTCGGGCCCGGGTGGGCCCTGGTCGGTGGTGCTCACGGCGCCTCCAGGGAAGTGAACATGGTGCTACGACCCTAGGAAGGTGTTAACGCGGCGTGAATCCGTCGAGGATCAACCGTCTAGTCGCACGACGAGCGGTCGACGAACGGTGCGATTGCGCGACGAGTGGCAGAGGTCACATTTTGGTGACGCGCAGGAAAGACGTCCAACCAGAATTAGGCAGGATGAGCGACCCCTTATTGGGGGACTTAGAGTCACGGACGGCTACGCAGTGTTCGGTATTCGCGACCTCAACGCATGCGCTATTGCTGCCGTCCTGGCTGCTCCAGCTGCTCTTTCGCCAGGCAAGTCGCGTGAGGTCTGTCGACATGTCCGCCTCTACCATTCTTGGCCGATGCGCTTCATCAGCGCGACCGAGTCGTCCGGGCTCAATGCTTCGACGCCCAACCGATCGAACTTCAGTCTACAGGCCTGGACCTCGGGATCCTCCTCAATGTGAAGCGCTCCAGTGACGTACTCGACGTAGAGCAGGTCTGGTTCGTCGCGATCTTGGAACGACAGCAGGATGAAGCCGCCGTCCAGGGCGCTGTGCGCCTTGAGTGGCAGCACCTGCAGGGTGACGCTCTCCAGGTTGGCCACCTCGACCAAGTGTCGCAGCTGCTCTCGCATCACCTCTGGTCCGCCCAAGTCCCGCCGTAGGGCCGACTCGTCGATGATCGCGGACAGTTCCAGTGGGTCGCGTTCGCTGGTCAGTCGCTCCTGGCGAATCAGCCGAACCTCGATGTCGTTGTGCAGCTGCTCGGGTGTCCGACGTCTGCGGCTGTGTGCGAACGACGCGCGGATGTATGCCTCGGTGTGCAGTAGGCCAGGGAGTTTGAGGCCCGAGAACTCCCTTACCGACGCGGCATACGTCTCGACATCCACGTAACCCATGTCCTCGACGCCGTAGGCGCGGAACCACGGCGGTTTCGCGGCCTCCCGGGCTTGCTCGACGAGCGTCTCGTCGTAGATGTCGTAGACGTCCATGGCGGACCGGATGAAATGGACGTCCGCTCGCGTGACACCTGTTTCGATGCGTTGCAGGGCGCTGCGGGTCTTGTCCAACCGCTTGGCCGCCTCGGCCAGCGTGAAGTTGGCCTCCTCGCGGATCTCCCGCAGTCGGCGTCCCAGCCTGCGTCGTAGAAACGGTGCTCGCTTGCCCACGACGTCACATGATCGCAGCTGGTCGACCCAATGCTGGGAAACCCAGGGCTGGCGAGTTCGTTCGGATACTGAAATGCCATGAAAGGACGACTCTTCACTCTGGTCAGTGCCGAGGACGAGAAAATGGTGTTCGCGTGGGGAATGGAGATCACGACCCCGAACGAACAGGAAGCCGTGACCTACTGCCGTGACCCGGCCACCAACCAAACCGTGTTCGGTCTGCACCGGAATGCGGAGTCCGCGTTGCGGCGATACGGCAGGACGCTTCAGCTACGGCTCGTCTGGGAGGACTGAGCGCTCTCCCGCAGCACCCCGAGCCGGTCGGCGGGTGTCTGCTCGCGATCCTCGTTGAGGTGCAAGCGAAGCATGGCCCGCCGTGCCCACACCGGTGGCCGGCCGCGCCGCGACACGACGACCATCGTGAGGAACGCCAACGGCACCGACCACGGCGCCGGCTGGGCGACCAGGATGGCCACCCACCCGGAGACCGGAAGTCCCAACAGCGTCGCCGTGATGGCGCCCGACGAGGTCAGCAACCCGACGACGACACCGGACATGGCGCCGGCGACCGTGAGGCGTGCCCACCAGATGCCGAGCACGAGCAGTGGGCAGAAAGTGGAGGCGGCGACCGTGAACGCCCACGTGACGAGGATGCCCGCGTCGAGCCGGATCGCTTGCAGGGCAAGGAGAACGACCACCGCGGCGGCGGCGACCACGGTAACCCGGAGGCGCCTCAGCCCGCCGGGCAGGAGGTCGTAGGAGATGGCGCCGGAGACGACGAGCAGCAACCCGAGCGACGTGGCGAGGAACGCGGCGAAGGCGCCACCGGTCAGCAGGGCGGTGAACATCGAGCCGGGCCAGCCGTGGTCGACCTGCGCGGGCAGGGCGACGACCGCGGTGTCGGTGGCGCCGTTGAGGTAGAGCTGCGGCACGAGCACCCGGCCGAGGACGCCGTAGATGCCGGGGAACAGGTAGAAGATGCCGAGCAGGCCGACGGTGAACGCGGCGGTACGACGTGCGGCGCGGCCGTCGGGGCTGGTGTGGAAACGCATGATGACGTGCGGCAGGCCCATGGTGCCGAGCGCGAGCGCGACGACGAGCGCCCAGGTGCCGAGGAGCGGGTGCCCGGCGTTGGCGAGGTCGAGGAGAGGGCGGGCCCAGCCGTCGCCGCCGGGACGGGCCTCACCGACGACTTCCGGTACGGCGGCGCCCTTGGGGAAGGTGACGGTGGTGCCCTGCGGGACTTCCCAGGTGCCCGTCCTGCCGTTGAGGGGTTCGTCGAGTTCGAGCGTCGTGCCTATTTTGAACTCGATCGTGGTTTCCCTGGCGAAACGCGTGAACTCGGCGGGGTGCAGGGCTTCGTGGCGGATCTGCGGCGTGATCTGGATGAGCAGCCAGACCGCGGGAATGATGAAGAGAACGAGTTTGAGGACGAACTGGAAGGCCTGCACGTAGGTGGCCGCCCGCATGCCGCCGAGGGCGAGCGTGATGGCGACACCCGTGCCGGCGATGACGACACCGACCCAGTACGGCGAGTTCGTCACGGCGGAAAGCACGAGCCCGGCGGTACGGAACTGCGGAACGAGATACAGACCGCCGATAACCAGAATCACCGCGGCGGTGACTCGCCTGAGGGCGGGCGAATTAAGACGCGCCTCGGCAAAATCCGGAACAGTGAGTGCACCGGACCGCCGCATAGGCGCGGCGACGAGCACGAGCATGGCAATGTAACCGGCGGTGAATCCGACGGGATACCAGAGCGACCCGATCCCGTCCTTGACGACAAGCCCGGCCACGCCGAGAAAAGACGCGGCGGAAAGGTACTCACCGGAAACCGCGGCCGAGTTGAGCAGCGGACTCACGCGCCGGGAAGCGACAAGGAAATCAGAGGTGGTCCGCATGGCCGCCACTCCACGCAACCCGATAAGCAGGGTCACGAGCACAACAGGCGCGACAGCAAAAGCGAGAATCACGAGCCGCCACCAAGCAATCCGCGGCGCGTATAAGTGTTCTGCCCGCCCCCACCCGATCCCGGGGGGCGTCCCTGGGCCAGTCTACCGGTGGGGGGTGACAGTGGCGGGGGTGATGATCTTGGTTGTGGACAACTCGTGTGGTTGTGGACAACCGCGGTGGCGTGCACTGCGCCGCAGCTCGGAGCCCATGGGGGCGGGGGCGTCAACGGCGGGCGGGGGGCAGCTCGCTCGCTGGCGGCCGATGTCCCGAGGGTGTCATTGAGGACGTTGAACCCAGAGCCACCGATGATCATGCTGTTCGCGCGTGGTTCTGTGGGGCCGGTGGGCGAAGCCCGCTTTTCGGGCGGTGTCCGCGCGGCGGGCGAAGCCCGCTTCGCGGGCGGGGTCTGCTTCGCGGGCGGGGTCTGCTTCGCGGGCGGGGTCCACGCGGCGAGCGGTGTCCACGCGGCGAGCGAAGCCCGCTTCGCGGGCGGGGTCCGCGCGCCGAAGGACGCCTTCCTCACGCCCACGGTGAGGAAGGCGTCCTTCACCACATCGCCAGGGAAGCCCGGCGTGCCACCGGCGCTGTCTCGAAAGACGCGCTGATGACGTTCAACGACCCGAAAGCGTCCTTCGAGACAGCGGCGATGTCCCGAACGCGTCTTTCGGGACCCGGCGGATGCGGCCAACGCCCGTGCTGAACGCGTAACTCGCAGGGGCCGAAAGCGCGACTCGCAGGGGCCGAAAGCGCGACTCGCGGGGGCTGAACGCGCGACTCGCGCGGTCACTTGGTGTCCTCGGTGTGTTCGGCTCTTCTCAGGTGCCAGCCCGCCAGTAGTGCCAGGGCTGGGTACGGGAGGACCGCCAGCGCCAGCCACGACAGCGGGATGCCCAGTACGCGGATCGTGTCCAGGGCCGGGACGAGCGCGAACAGCAGGGGAAGGCCCAGGATGCCGGCGAACAGGAGGGCCAGGGGTGCTACCGCCAGGCGGAGTTGTCGGTGGTGTAGTTCGACGGCTCGGGCCTCGCCCGCGGCGTCCAGTTGGGGGACGCGCCAGCGGCCTCGGGCCCGGCGGCGGGAGTGGGCCAGGCGGGTTTGCGGGCTCATGACCGCTACGCGCTTGTGGCCCGGCATCAGCGCCGGTCCAGTTGTCCGGCCTTGGCCGCGATCAGCAGCTTCTCGCGGAGGTCGCGGGCATGGCGCCGGGAGACGGGGACGTCGCCCAGGTCCGTGTGTGCCAGTAGGCCGCCCACCGAGTCGCTTCGCAGTTCGCGGACCGCGTCCAGCGCCACCAGGAAGCTTCGGTGCACCCGCACGAACCCGGCCGGCGCCCAGTACTCCTCCAGGCGGGAGATCGGCATGCGCACCACGTGCACACCGGACACCGCGTGTAGCCGCACGTAGTCGCCGTGGGCTTCCACGTAGCTGACCTCCGTGCGGCGGATGTAGCGGGTCCTACCGTCCGACTCCACAGGGAGCGCGGCCATCGTGTCCGGCGCTTCCGACGCCGGTTTCGCGAGCAGCCGGTTGACCCTCGCCAACGCGTCAGACAGGCGTTCCGCTCGCACCGGTTTCAGCAGGTAGTCGACCGCGCCGATGCCGAACGCCGCGACCGCGTGCTGCTCGAACGCCGTCACGAAGACGATGACCGGGGGTTCGTTCAGGCGGGCCATCAGGGACGCCAGCTCGAGGCCGTCCAGGCCCGGCATGGAGATGTCCAGGAACACCGCGTCGAAGTGATCGTTCTGGATCATGCGGAGTGCGGTCAGCGCGTCGCCTGCCGTCGCCACCTCGGACACGTCCGGGGAGGCCGACAGCAGGCGCTGTAATTCCGCCAGGGCGGGTGGTACGTCGTCCACCGCCAGGACTGACAGGGTCATGGCATCACTCCGGGTTGGAACCTCGGGATGCGGACCACCACTCGGGTTCCTTCGCCCTCCGCGGTCTCCACGACCAGTCCGTACCACGGACCGTAGACGTGCCGCAGGCGCCGGTCCACATTGGCCAGGCCGACGCTGTCCGTGCCGCCTCTGCCGGCCAGGACGGCCTCCGCGAGTGCCGGGTCCATGCCCACGCCGTCGTCCTCCACGCTGATCACGCAGTCGTTGCCCTCCGCCTCGCCGCGGATCTGCACGTGCCCGGTGCCCGTGCGGGGCTCGATGCCGTGGCGGACCGCGTTCTCCACCAGAGGTTGCAACACCAGATACGGCAGCGCCACCGCCAGCACCTCCGGAGCCACCCGGACCTGCACCTGCAGTCGATCTCCCAACACCGCGCGTTGCAGCGCCAGGTAGGTCTCGATCGCGTGGAACTCGTCGGCCACGGTGGTGTACTCGCCGCGCTTGGCCAGGCTGTAACGGATGTAGTCGGCGAAATCCAGCATCAACTCGCGGGACCGGTCCGGCTCCGAGCTGACCAGCGCCGCGATCACCGTCAGCGCGTTGTACACGAAATGCGGCGAGATCTCGGCCCGCAGTGCCCGCAGCTCCGCCTGCGCGGCCTGCTCCGCCGACGCCTCCAGCCGGCCCCGCTCCAGCGCCTCGACGATCCACGTCGACGCCTCGCGGACCGCCGCCCGCCGGCTGGCGCCCGCGACCACCATCACGCCGGCCAGCTCGTGGTGCACGTGGAGTGGGACCGCCACCAGCGGGGACCGGCCCTCCTTGGTCTCGCTGTGCAGCACCTTCTCGACCAGCGCGTGCGCGTCGACGATGAACGGCGGCTCGGCCGGGGCCCACACCACGTCGCCGGACAGATCCGCCAGGCCGACGAAGTCCGCGTTCAGCAGGCGGCGCACCCCACGGGCCGCCGAACGCACACCCACACCGTTCAGGCCGTCCTTCAGGTCCCCGGCGATGTGCCGTGCCATGCTCAGCACCGACATCGACATGAGGGGCTCCACATCGTCCGTGACCGGGTCCGCCTAGATGCTAGTGGCGGACATGGCCTTAATCACTTGCGATGGCGACCGTCCGCCAATCGGGATCGTTCCTCCGCCGTGCCGAAACTCGCCACCGCGCGGTCGCGCGTCAGGCCGAGGCCGTCCGGGGCGTGCATGCGCAGGCGGATCTGCGCCACGTCGGACGGGATCTTCGCCGGCGTCATCTTGCTCACCAGGATCACCGTGAGGAACGCCGCTGGCACGGTGATCAACGCGGGTTGGTCGATCACCCCGGGTGCCCAGTCACCGGTCAGGCCGCTGATCGTGCTGATGACCAGCGCGGTCAGCACCAGGCCGCCGCCGACGACGATGCCCGCCACCGCGCCGACCCACGTCAGTTTCCGCCACCACACGCCGAGCACCAGGATCGGGCTGAACGTCGACGCGGCCAGGGCGAACGACATGCCGACGGTCAGCGAGATGTCCGACTGGCGCAACGCGATGGCCAGCGCCAGCGGCACACCGCCCGCGACCGCGGTCGCGAACCGGAAGTCACGGACCCGCCCCCGCAGCACGTCGGTCGACAGCACCCCCGACACGCTCACGACCAGCCCCGACGACGTCGACAGGAACGCCGCGAAGGCACCTGCAGTGGTGATCGCCCCGAGGATCTCGCCCAAGAGACCGGGCGCGATCTTGGTCGGTAACAGCAGCACCGCCGTGTCCGTCCTGCCGGTCACCAGCAGCTCCGGCGTGTACAGCCGGGACAGCGCGCCGAGCATGATCGGGAACAGGTAGAACAGCGACAGCAGCACCAGGACGTGCAGCGTCGTGCGCCGGGCCGCTCTTCCGTCCGGGTTGGTGTAGAAGCGGACCAGCACGTGCGGCAGGCCCATGGTGCCCAGGAACAGCGCCAGTATCAGCGAGTACGTGGCGAACAGGTCGTCCCTCGTGGAGACGGGGGCGAACCAGTTGGCGTTGTCCACGGGCGCGCCTGCGACCACCGGCACCGACGAGCCCTGCGAGAAGCTCAACGTCGTGCCGGCGTCGACCTCGTGCGTCTCCCCGGCGGTCCAGTACACCGAACCGTCCACCGGGTCGTCGTCGATCGTGCCGCGGGCCGCGAACTTCACCGTCTCGTCGACCTGCAGCAGGACCGGGGTCTGCACGGTCATCGTGGCGGCGGAGGTGAAGGTGGGCGGCAACTCCTCGGCAAGGCCGGTCATCTCGCTGCTCTGCAGACCGCCCTTGCCGATGAACACCACGCACAGGACGAACGTCGGCGCGGCGATCGCGAACAGCTTGAACCAGTACTGGAACGCCTGCACCACCGTGATCGCCCGCATGCCGCCGCCGAACACGTTGACGATCACGACGATCGCCACCCCCGCCGCACCCCACCAGGTGGGCGCACCGGGCACGACGTTCGACAGCGCCAGCCCGGCCGCCTGCAGCTGCGGGACCACGTACAGGATCCCGATGAACACCACGAAGACGGCGGCGAGCCCGCGCAACGCACGCGAGCCGAGGCGGGCCTCGCAGAAGTCCGGGACCGTGTACGCGCCGGAACGGCGCAGCGGCGCGGCGACGAACAGCATCAGCGCCAGGTAGCCGGCTGTGAAGCCGACCGGGTACCACAGGGCGTCGGCGCCGTCCTTCAGCACCAGGCCGGCGACACCGAGGAACGACGCCGCCGACAGGTACTCACCGGACACCGCGGCTGCGTTGCGACGTGAACGGACCGTGCGACGGGCGACCAGGAAGTCCTGTGTGGTGCTGGCCAACCGGGAGGCACGCCAACCGACAAGGAAGGTCGTCACGGTGATCGCAAGGACCCCCGAAAGGGCCCAGATATGTGCGCTCACCAGGTCCTACTTCGTGTCGCTACTACTTCTCCACCATCGCCACGAACGCCCGTTCGTGTCGCTCGGCCCTGTGGTTGTACCAGTAGCCGGCGACGAACAAAAGCGGGAACGGCAGAAGACCGAGGGCCAGCCACGGGAGCCCGACACCAGCGACGGTCACCTCGGACAGCTGCGGGACGAGGAAGAACAACGCCGGCAACGCCAGGAAGATCAGCACGACCGTGCCCCAGGCCAGCGTGGCGTCCTTCAGCTGCTCACGGATGAGCTGGCGGACCAGCTCCTCGCCGTAGCTCGTCTGCTCCTCCAGCTCGACCACCGTACGCAGCCGGGTGACAGGTGCGCGTGAGTCGGCCAGCACGACCCGCTTGCGGCGGGTCTTGGACGGCGGATCGGAGTACGCCCGCCGCCCCCCCTGTTCCTCCCGCCCCGGACCGGCCGTGTGCTTACTCATAACCCGCCGCGCCGCACGATCCGGTCCTTCAGCTCACGTGTGTGCCGGCGGCTGACCGGCAGCTTGCGCTCCTCGTCGCCGATCACCACGTGGTAGCCGTTGCCGCCGAGTTGCAGCTCGGTGATCAGGTTGATCGGCACCAGGTACGAGCGGTGGATCCGGACGAAGCCCGCCTTCTCCCAGCGTTCCTCGAGCTGCGCGAGCGGGATCCGCACCAGGTGGGAGCCCTCGGTGGTGAACAGGCGGGCGTAGTCGCCCTGCGCCTCCACCCAGCGCACCGACGAACGCGGGATGAGCTTGGTGTTGCCGGCGAGCTCCACCGGGATGACCTCGTCGTCGGCCGGCTCGGACGCAACCTGCGCTGCCTCGCCGATCAGCCCGTCGCCACGCAGCTTGGAGATCACCCGCTGGACGGCCCGGTCCATGCGGTTCTGGTCGCACGGCTTCGGGATGAAGTCCACCGCGCCCAGGTCGAACGCCTCGACCGCGTCGCTGCCCTCGCCGTGGCCGGTGATGAAGACCAGCACCGGGGACGGCTTGAAGCCGGCCAGCACCTTCGCCATCTCCATGCCCGTCAGACCGGGCATCTTGAGGTCGGAGAAGACGGCGTCGACGATCGGCTTGCCGGCGTTGCGGCGCGCGACCAGGTCCTCGTCGTCACTGCCGAGATGGCGCAGTGCCTCGGTGGCGTCGAAGGCCTTGATGACCTTCCGCACGTAGCGGTTGGCCTCCAGCCGTTCGACCATGAGATCCATGCCGTCTTTCTCGTCGTCCACTGCGAGGATGACGAGACCAGGTGTGTTCGCTGAAGTACTCACGGTGAACAGCATCTTGCCGATTGACGGGATGGGTTGTCCATGGCGTTACTCCTCGCGAGTGACGAAGCTCAAAGTCCGAAGCGGGACCAGAGGGCGCGGTGCTCGATAGCGGTGAGTAGCGACTGCGTCGCGCCGCCGAAGCCGAGCCTCGCCAGCAGCGGTCGCTTGGGCTCGGCCACGCTGAGCTCCGCGTCCGGATAACGTTCGGAGAGCACGGTCCGAAGGTTGCCAAGGCCGTCGACGAGACCGAGCTCCTTGGCCTTCGCACCCGTCCACACCTCGCCGGTGAACAGGTCCTCGCCGTCGGTCAGCCGGTCGCCGCGACGGGCCTTCACCCAGGACACGAACTGCTCGTGCAGCTGTGCCTGCAGGCCCTTCAACCATTCGACGTCCTCGTCCTTCTCCTGCTGGAACGGGTCGAGGCGAACCTTGTGCGCCCCCGCGGTGTAAACACGACGCTCGACGCCGACCCGTTCAAGAAGACCATTCAATCCGAAACCCGCGCTGACCACACCTATGGAACCGACCAGCGAGGAGGAGTGGGCGTAGATCTCGTCGGCCGCGCACGCCAGCCAGTAGCCGCCGGACGCCACGACGTCCTCACAGAACGCGATGACGCGCACCTTCTTGCGGTCGGCCAGCTCCCGGATCCGCTCCCCGACCAGCGCGGACTGCGTCGGCGCGCCCCCCGGCGAGTTGATGGCGAGCGCGACCGCCTTCAGCCGCTCGTGGTCGAACGCCTTCGTCAGGGCCTGCTCGACCGTGTTGATGTTGATCGTGCCCCGGGCAGCCAGCGGCGATGGCGTCGGGGTGATCACGCCGTGCAACTTGACCACCGCGACGACGGGCTTCGCCGTGGCCCGGCTCATGGGCAGGCGGGCGGTCAGCTTCTCGGTGACACTCATGTGCCAACCCTACGTATCCGTCGCGGGTCCGTCTGCTCATGTTCTGTATGGGGACCGAAGTACGCTGGCGGGCGTGGCTCGGTGTAGGGGATGAGTCACGAATCTCGGAAATCGACGTGGCGGAGTTCGCGACCTGCGCGGCGGCATGCGCGTGGGTGGAGCGGCGGCTGTACGCGGAGTGGACCCGGCCGGGGTTGACGGTGTTCGGCTCCGTCGACCAGGGGTCGTACCGGTCACCCGCTCCGGGGGCGCCCCCGTGCTGGACGTTGGATCCGTACTCGGTGGGCATGGACGCGGACCTCGTGGAAGGCCGCGTGTACTGGCGAAGGTCAAAGCAGCCAGCGCGGCCGATGTGCTGAGGGTGCCATTCGGGACATGCGGGCAGGTCAGCTGGCTGGTTGGCTTGCTTTTGGCTCGGTTTCCTCGCCGAACTGGGGGAGGTCGGGGCGGACGCCGGGGAAGAACTTCGGGACGCGGAGGATGACCTTCATGCCCGCGCCCGGGGCGGTTTCGGCCATCAGGGCGTACTCGTCGCCGAAGACCTGGCGCATGCGTTGGTTGATGTTGCCGATGCCGACGTGGGAGCCGGTTTTGTGGGCGTCTCGCAGGTCGGCGAACAGGCGGTCGGCGTCCATGCCCACGCCGTCGTCCTCGACGCTGATCAGGGCCTCGTTGCCGTTGTCCTGCGCGACGACCGTGACCGTGCCGCCGCCGGGCTTCGGGGAGATGCCGTGCTGGACGGCGTTCTCCACCAGTGGCTGCAGCACCAGGAACGGGACCACGACCGACAGGACCTCCGGGGCGATCTTGATGCGCACGTTGAGCCGCTCGGCGTAGCGCTGGCTCTGGATGGTCAGGTAGCGGTCGATGTTGCGCAGCTCCTCGGCCAGCGTCGTGAACTGGCCCGACGTGCGGAACGAGTACCTCGTGAAGTCCGCGAACTCCTGCAGCAGGTCTCGTGCCCGTTCCGGGTCGGTCCGGATCAGGGAGCTGATCGAGTTCAGCGCGTTGTACAGGAAGTGCGGGGAGATCTGGGCCCGCAGCATCCGCACCTCCGCCTTCGCCAGCTGCTGTTTCGACTCGTCGAGCTTCGCGAGCTCCAGCTGGCTGCAGACGAACTGGGCCACCTCGTCCGCGGCGCGGATGAGCCGTTTCGAGTTGACGCCACCCACCACGATCAGGGTGCCCTCCACCTGACCGTCCGAGATCAGCGGGACGATCACGGCCGTGCGCATCGGGCAGCGGCCGCGGCGGGCGCAGCTCAGGTTCGTGTGGTGGATGTGCGCGCGCTGGCCGTCGCGGATCGCGACGTCGATGGCGCCGGTCAGGTCCGGGTAGTGCTCGTTGGCCCCCCCGGCCCACGACAAGTGGTGGCCCTCCCCGTCGGTGATGCCGATCGCCACGCACTTCAGCATCTCCAGAAGGTGCTTCACGGTCAGGTCGGCGGCTTCCTCGGTCAGGCCGCTGCGCATGGCGGGCGCGGCCTTGGACAGCCGCTGCACCGCGTCGAGCACGGCCTCGTCCACCGAACGGTCCGACTTCTTGGACTTGAAGACGTACGTGAGCAGGAGGATGACTGCGAGTATCGCGAGCCCGATAACGATGACGTTCTCGGTCAACAGGTCAGTCACTCGTCAATGCTCCGGCTAGCAGAGGCCATCTGGCAAGGAGGGGTCACTTCAGCAGCCTCGACAGCCGCCGATCGGCCAACGGCTTGCCCCCCGTTTGGCAGGTGGCGCAGTACTGGAACGCCTTGTCGGCGAACGACACCTCCCGCACGGTGTCGCCACAGACCGGGCACGGCATGCCCGTCCGGCCGTGCACCCGCAGTCCCGATCGCTTCTCCCCCTTGAGCCGGGCCGCGTGCTGGCCGACCGAACGATCGACCGCGCTGGTCAGGATCTCCCGCATCGACTCGTACAGCCGGTCGAGCTGCTCCTCGGACAGCTTGCCGGCGGTCGCGAACGGGGACAGCTTCGCCATGTGCAGGATCTCGTCCGAGTAGGCGTTGCCGACGCCGGCGAGGATCTTCTGCGTGGTCAGCGTGTTCTTCAACCGTTCGGTCCGGCCGGCGAGCAGCTCCGCCAGCTCGTCCCTGGTGATGGCCAGCGCGTCCGGCCCCAGTGCCGCGATGCCCGGCACCTCCGTCGGGTCCTGCACGATCCACACCGCCAGGCCTTTCTTCGTACCGGCCTCGGTCAGGTCGAAGCCGGGCCCCTGACCGGGTGGGCCGAGGTGCACGCGGAACGCGAGCGGGCCCTTGCCCGGCTTCGGCGGCGCCGCGGACAGCGTGTCCGCCCAGCGCAGCCAGCCTGCCCTGGCCAGGTGGATGATCAGGTGCAGACCTTCGACGTCCAGGTCGAGGAACTTGCCGTGCCGGCCCGCGCCGGTCACCTTCTTGCCGTGCAGCTCGGTCCATGGCGGGGAGACGGTCTTCAGCACGGACAGCGAGGCCACGTCGACCCGCGCCACCGTGTTGCCGACTCCGTGCTCGCGGATGTGCTGGGCAAGCGCCTCAACCTCGGGTAGTTCTGGCACGGCCCCAGTCTTGTCCGATTTCCTCGGTTACGCCACGGGCTCGACGACGGGCTGCAGCGGTCCCTCGATGCTGGGGTGCCCGTCCACGTGGATGTCTCGCGCGACCTGCCTGAGCTGCTGGCGCACGGTGAACACGCCCCGCACCGAGCCGACCCACCGCTCCACCGGCTCGCCCTCGCCGTTGTCGCCGGTCTCGGCGACAACGCGCCACGGCCGGCGCAGCGCCCAGCGGGTCGGGAAGAACAGGATCGTGAGCACGATCAGTAAGCCCAGCCAGAGCATCCGGCCACTCCACGGCGCGACGACGTCTTCGGGGATCGCCACCACCAGCACCACGGCCAGCACGATGATCAGCCCGAACAGTACGAACGCCGACGTGCTGCTCGCGCTCACGTCGTGCTCGAAGTCGTCGACGTCGTCCGGCTGACGCCACTCCATCTGGCTACGCAGAGTCCACCTGTGCCCGTCGGGGTCAAGCACAACGCGCTCCATCATCTCAATTGCCTCCGAGCTGTTGAGCACTGTTCAAAAGTCCGGCCGACCTCCGTTGGCAACGTCCCTCACCTGGACGAGGTACGGCTCGTCGGCCTGTTTCGAACAGTGCTCACCGGCAACATCAACTGAAATGATGGCGTATCAGGGGTGGCGTTGTCAGGCGCCGGTCAGGTGGTTGGTGTGGGGTCAGGCTCACTCAACGCCTTCGGATCGGACTCCTTGGGCTGTTTGTAGGACGTGGTGCTCGTGTTCGTGCGGGTCTGGTCCAGCGAGTTGACCTCGGTGACGGTGGTCGTCTCCTGCACGTACGTGTAGTCCTCGTACTCCTGCGAGTAGCTCTGTACGGTCGTCGCGCTGTAGACCACGGGGGCGCTCTCGTCGAACTCGTCCGAGTCGCTCGACAACGGTGTGGCGTCCAGGCGCGCGCCGTCGGTGGTCTCGGTGACGGTCGTGGTCGTCGGCGTCGTGGTGGTCGACATCGGTGGCGGCGCCGCCGACTCCCTGGCCTGCTGTTCGGACCGGTCGATGTAGCCGTCGCGGGAGCTGACCGGCGCGTCGATGGAGTTCAGCGGGCTGACCGGACGTCCGTCGACGTGCATCTCGATGGCCCGCTTGCCGGAGAGGTCGACCGGCTCCGACTTGCCGCCGCCCCACGGCGTGAGCACGAAGCCGAGCACGCCGATCGCCGCCGCGGACGAGGCCGCCACACCGACCTGGAACTTCGTGCTGGCGAACAGTCCCTTGACCGTCGCCCCCAGCTGCCAGCCCGCGGCCGCGACGACCGGTGCCGCGGCGAGCCCGCCGTGGGACCGCAGCCCGCTGAAGACGTCCCGCAGCTCGGCGTACACGGTCGTGCAGGACGAGCAGTTCTGGAGGTGGGACCGGATGCGGCGGTGCTCGATGCCCGACGTGGTGCCGGCGGTGTAGGCGCCGAGCTTTTCCAGCACGGACCGGCAACCGGTGTCGCTGCGGTCGGCGGCGAGATGGGCCTGCAGGTACGCGGCACGTAAGCCCTGTCTGGCACGGCGCGCGAGCGCGGCCGTCGCGTTGGGGCTGAGACCGAAGTTCGTGGCCACGGCCGCCGGGCGCTCGCCCTCGACCTCCATCTTCCAGAGCACCTTGCGCCAGCGTTCCGGGAGGCTGGTGAACGCACGGCGGATGAGGTTGCGTTCGGTGAACTGCCCGGTGTTGTCCGGGTCCGACGGTGCGCGGTTGGTCAGCTCCTCGTCGGAGACGGGCACGTCCCTGCGGCGCATGCTCCACTCCCACGCCACTCGCCGCACCACGATCAGCAGGTAGCCGCGTACGTTGTCCACGGGCCCCGCGCCGCGCCGGATTGCTTGCAGCACACGGAAGAACGCCTCGGCGGTGAGGTCGTCCGCCTCCGCGCGGTCGGCGGCCAGGCCCAGCGCGAGCCGGAACACGGCGCCCGAATGCCGGGAGAACAGCTCACCGAAGGCAGCGTCCTCCCCGGCACGAAGCCGTTCGAGCAACGTCCGGTCCCCGTCCTCGGGGGCTTCCACAGCCTCGCTGGTCACGCCACCTCCTCCCGACCGCCACGGGATGTGGCAAACATGCCACACAGGGTTTGACGCACAGGGGCAAACGTTAAGAACGTTAAGGCGATACCGACGAACGACGTGAGCCGATCGGCGTAATCAGATGATCTGTCCAGCCCCAGGAATTACTGATGGCGACCATCCGCTAGACTGTGCCTCACCTCATGCGGACGTAGCGCAGTTGGTAGCGCATCACCTTGCCAAGGTGAGGGTCGCGGGTTCGAGTCCCGTCGTCCGCTCGTTCGTGGGAGTTCCCTACTCGCGGAAAGCGCTCGTGGGGCTCACTCGCCGCGTCTTGTGGGGGCGCAGCCCCCACGCCCCGCCCGGAGGGCTCCGCCCCCGGACCCCCACTTTCGCGTCAGCGCGGGTTTTCCGTTCGCTGATAGCCCATGGCTCGTAGGTAGCGCACCAGCAGCGGCTGCGCCGGGACCGTGCGGCCCATCTCGAAGCGGGCCAGCTCCGCGTGTGAGGTGCCGGCCAGTTGTGCCAGCCTCGTGCGGGTCCAGCCTCGTTCCTCCCGCAGCAGCCGCACCATCCGGCCGGAGTCCTCGGCATCCCAGCGCGCCAACTCCGCTTCGGTCACGTCAACGGCCCGGAACCATGGCATGTCGGACATCCCACCACTCGTTGATCATCGGTGCCAGTGGGCGGGACGGCCGGATGGTGTAGTTGCGTGCTAGTTGCCGGTCAGCGGCGGCGCGAAGTATGGCCGGTCAGGCGCGTTCGACGTTCAGGCCGATCGGGCAGCTCACACCCGTGCCCGCCAGACCGCAGTAGCCGTTCGGGTTCTTGGCGTCGGACAGGTACTGCTGGTGGTAGTCCTCCGCGTAGTAGAACTCGCCGAGCG
Organism: Actinophytocola sp.; assembly: GCF_036378875.1. Classification (GTDB taxonomy): domain Bacteria; phylum Actinomycetota; class Actinomycetes; order Mycobacteriales; family Pseudonocardiaceae; genus Actinophytocola. Next base: position 180,611 of record NZ_DASUVO010000153.1, on the reverse strand, counting down.
GGGCGACCTCGGTGGTGATCTGGCCGTGGCCGCCTCGGGTCAGCGCCGCCTGGTAGGCCGTCCGGCTCTCCTCGATCGTCTTCTTCTGCTCGTCCGAGGTGTAGTACAGCGTGGAGCGGTACTGGGTGCCGACGTCGTTGCCCTGGCGGTTGCCCTGGGTCGGGTCGTGCTCCTCCCAGAACAGCTTCAGCAGCGCGTCGTAGGTGACCACCGACGGGTCGAAGGCGACCAGGACGACCTCCGCGTGGCCGGTCAGGCCAGAGCAGACCTCCTCATACGTCGGGTTGGCCGTGTAGCCGCCCGCGTAGCCGACGGCCGTGGTCCACACGCCCTCGGTCTGCCAGAAGAGCCGCTCCGCGCCCCAGAAACAGCCCATGCCGAAGACCGCGACCTCGACCTGCGAGGGGAACGGCGCGGCGATGGGACGATCGGTGAACACGGCGTGCGCCGACGGGACCGGCATCCTCGTCTCGCGGCCCGGGAGGGCGTTCGCCTGCTCAACAGGGCGGGTCTTGTCACGTCCGAACACTGTGCTCAACTGCCTCTCTTCGTTCGGCATGCAGGGCGTTCGCGTGGTCACCCTGGCGACGCGGTCCGGCCAGCTCACGCCCGGCCTCCACTCTACGTATCGCGGCCGTGGTACCAACAAAGCATGAGTTGGCAGGATCGGCTGCGGGACCTCGGTGAGCGGCTGGTGTCCGGCGAGATCACCACCGCCCAGTACCGCACCGAGAGCGAGGCGCTGCTCGCCGAGGCGGACCAGGAGGCGGCCGCCGAGACGCAACCGTCACCACCTGAGAAGAGCGCCAGGGAGAAGGTGCCTATTCCCGTGTCCGCGGCGTGGGAGGCACCCTCCGGTGAGATGACCCAGATCGTCGGGACCAGCGACAAGACGACCATGGTCAACCCCGGAATCGCCGACCGGCTCGACCAACCTGACGCCTCCGCGACATGAAACCAGCTAACGTGCTGGTGTGACCGCTGGACCGACTCACGAGCTGCCGCCGGTCCATGAGGCATGGCTGCCGCGGGAGCACGCACTCCACCGGCCGCGCCACGGCAAGCGGCAGCTCACCGCTCTGATCAGCGCACTCGTCTTCTTCGCCACACCCGCCCTGCTGTGGGTGTTCGGGGCGCGGGCCACCGAGATCGAGAACCACAAGCTCGCCGAGTTCCCGGGTTTCGACCTCACCGGCTACGACGCGTGGGCCACCGACAACCTCGCGTTCCGCGCGGCGGCGGTGAACATCACCGACTGGGTCAGCCGCACGTTCTTCGGCGAACCCGCACCGTTCGACCAGGGCGGTGGCGGCGGCACGCCCAGCGGCCCACTGCCCGGCAGCCCGTCGGAGCCGGAGGAGAAGCAGGACGACCCGACCCAGACCGACCCCACCGAGGGGGAGACCAACGGTTCGGGCCAGGCCGGGTTCCGTCAGGTCGTCGAGGGCAGCGACGGCTGGTTGTACTACGGCCCGGACGCCCTGTCGAAGTGCCAGCCGCTCAAGCCGTTGAACGAGACGGTCGCCCAGCTCGCCAAGCTGCGGGACGTCGTCGAGTCGTCCGGTCGCACGTTCGTACTGGTCGTGGTGCCGGACAAGTCCACGATGGTGCCGGAGCACCTGCCAGCCACCTACCCGGGCAAGGACTGCGCGGCCCCGGTCACGCCCGAGCTGTGGCAGCAGGTCGTGACCATCGGAGGCGCCATCGACATGCGGCCCAGGCTCGCCGCGGTCGCCGACCGGAGCGACCAGCCCGTCTACTACCCGCAGGACACCCACTGGACCACCGAGGGCGCGCTCGAGATGATCAAGACGGTCGCCACCGAGGTCAAGCCGGGGATCACCAAGACCTGGAAGATCCAGCAGAAGGACAAGACGAGCGGGACCGCGGACCTGCCGCCGCTGATCGGCAAGGACGGCACCAACCGGATCACCAACTACCGGTTGAAGCCCGACGGGCGTTACGACCGGGTCCGCAAGAACACCGCCGACCTGCTCGCACCGAGGCACTACGAGTCGAAACGGCTCACCGGCATGGTCAACGAGCCGACGGCGGTGCTCGGTGACTCGTTCCTCGTCGGCGCGTCCGGCTACCTGCCCGCCGCGTTCTCCGACGTGACCATTCAGTACTACCGGTCCGCGGAGGCACAACCGGCTCAAGTGATCAAGACGTTCACCGACTCCGAGGTCGTCATCTTCGAAGTGGTGGAACGTAACGTCGCAGCCGGCGCCGTTGCCGTCCTTGACCAGGGGTTTCTCGACCAGTTGGGCACGGAGCTGGCCAAGAACCCAGTCCGCTAGAAAGCCCCGCCGCACGTGTGCGTGTCGGACTTTGACATGGTATTCCGCGTAACAATCGCGCGGAGGAATGTGACGTGACGAGCACGGTGACGACGGACTCGGCGGAGGATTCGCCGCCCGACCAGCACGCCGACGACGCGCGGGGGGCACAGGAACCCGGACGCTGGGCCGAGCGGCTGCGCAGGTTCACCACGACCAGCTGGCTGGCCCGCCTGATCGAACTGCTCGCGCTCGTCCCGGCCGCCGCGATGAGCATCGAGGTCGCACGCGCGTCGAAGCTGCACTACGTCGACTACTGGTACGCGCTGGTCCGGTTCGTGAACCTGGACGGGTCACTCGACTTCGGCGGCCTGTTCATGTCCTCCAACGAGCACCTGATCGCCATCCCGTCGCTGATGTACTACGGCGACGCCACGCTCGCCGGCGGCGACCAGCGGGTCCTCGGGTACGTGGACATCCTGATCGCGCTCGCGACCGTGTTGCTGATCCGGTTCGCGATCCCGAAGAGCCTGCCGATCGTGGTGCGTGCCTCGATCGTGCTCGCGTCGTCCGCGTTGATCTTCAGCCTGCACGGGCTGCACAACTTCACCCACGCCATGAGCGGCGCGGCCTGGCTCACCGCGAACCTGATCTCCGTCGGCGCGCTGCTCTTCGCGGTCAAGGGCAAGTGGTGGCCGGCCTGGGGCATGGCGCTGCTCGGCAGCATCACGTACGGCACCGCGTTCGCCGCGTGGCCGTCGCTCGCACTGATCGCGATCATGCGCAAGGAGCCGATGTGGCGGCGGGTCCTGCCGCTCGTCACCGGCGCGGTGATCGTGGTCGGCTGGATGTCGGTCAACCACAACGCGGCGGGTTCGGGCACCGAGAGCGACATCGGCACCGCGATCTTCGGGCTGTTCGCGGTGCTCGGTCACATCTGGGCGGCCAACAACACGGGCTTCGCGGTACTCGCGGGCGCGGTCATCCTCGGCGGGTACGGCGCGCTGGCCACAGTCAAGGCGGCACGAACGCCCGAGCTGCGGTTCTGGTGGGGCCTGGCCTGCCACGCGTTCTTCGGCGGCGCGATGATCGCCGTCTCCCGCATCGACTTCGGCCTCGACTACAGCCAGCACAGCCGCTACACCTCCATCTCGGTGCTGGTCTCGCTGCCGCTGCTGGTCATCGCCGGCACGGTCGTGCACTCGTTCGTCGCACGGCACTGGCGCAAGCTCGCGGTCGGGTTCGCGGTCGCCGGCGTCACGGGGTTCGCGCTCGGCGTGCCCACCGCGAACACGGTGCGGACCGAGGACATCGACCACGACATCCAGTCCGTCGCCCTGCGGGCCGGCTACCTCAACGCCTTCGGGTGGGCCCTGCCGCCGACCGGGCACCAGCTCGTGCCACGGCTCGAGGCACTGGGTCATTACCCGTTCAACGACAGCTTCACGCTCGGGTGCGGCGGCCCTGAGCTGGGTGATCACATCGACCTCGGCGGTGTGAAGCGGATGGTGCCGCCGGAGGGTGGCCGCACCCCCGCCTCGCCGGCCGGCACGGTCGACAAGGTGGAGGCGAAGCCAGGCTCACAGCTCGTGTGGGGATGGGCGACAGGCGTGAAGGACCCGGTGCGCTGTACCGTTCTCGTCGACTCGACCGGCAAGGTCGTGGGTGGCGGCGTGAGCGACCGGGTGCGTTCGGACATCGCCCAGCAGTACCTGGGCATCAACGCGGACACCGGGTTCGGCATGGTGGGACCCGACGACCCCGACCTCCGCGTCGTGGTGATTCTGGAGAGCGGCGCGAAGCGCTGGATGCCGGCGGAAGTCGACGACGAGGACCAGAAGTGAGCATTGAAACAACCCCCCAGGTCAGTGTCCTGATCCCGGTCAAGGACGAGGAGGCGACGCTCGCGACGCTGGTCGGCGAGATCGACGCCGCGTTCGCGACGCTGCCGGAGACCGAGTACGAGGTCATCTTCGTCGACGACGGCAGCACCGACACGAGCTGGCAGGTCATGACCCAGCTCGCCGCCGACAACCCGCGTGTGCGGGCACTGAAGCTGCGCCGCAACTTCGGCAAGGCGGCGGCGCTGGCCGCGGCCGTCGACGAGGCACGCGGCGAGCGGATCGTCACCATGGACGCCGACCTGCAGGACGACCCGGCCGAGGTGCCGCGCCTGCTCGCCGAGCTCGACGACGGCGCCGACCTGGTGTCCGGCCACAAGGCGGACCGCAAGGATCCGCTGGGCAAGCGGATCCCCTCGAAGTTCTTCAACCTCATGACCAACGTCATGACCGGTCTCAAGATCAACGACCACAACTGCGGGCTGAAGGCGGCGAAGACCGAGGTCTACCGCCGGGTGCCGCTGTACGGCGAGCTGCACCGGTACATCCCGGCGCTGGCGCACCAGACCGGCTACCAGGTCCGTGAGCTGGCCGTGAACCACCGGGCCCGCGAGCACGGCAAGTCGAAGTACGGCCTGGAGCGGTACGTCCGGGGCGCCATCGACCTGCTGACGGTCATGACGATCACCAAGTACGGCCGACGTCCCGCGCACCTGTTCGGCGGGATCGGCCTCCTGTCCGCGCTGATCGGCTTCGTGGTCCTGGCCTACCTGACCGTGGTGAAGCTGTTCGGCGGCGAGGCCATCGGCGACCGGCCGCTGCTGATGCTGGGCATCCTGCTCGTGATCCTGGGCGTGCAGCTGATCTCGATCGGGTTGATCGCGGAGATCGTGCTGCACCGAACGGCGAACCGACGCGAGGCCACCGATCTGATCAGGGAACGGACCCCTGTCGAGCCGACCGCGCAGGACGCGGCCGTGACGGTCAAGAAGAAGGTTGGGGCATGAGCGGCCTGCGTGGCGCGTACGTGACCGGTGTCCGGACCGTGCGGAAGGCGGTCGACAAGACCGGGCTGCTGGACAAGCTGGAGCGCAGCGAGTCGCCGAAGGCGCGGCACATGCGCACCCTGTTCTCGATCTTCGACGCCGACGAGATGGTCCGGATGGACCTTGCGTGGTGGAGCTACCCGGCAATGCGCCGGGTCGACGAGTTCCTGTCTTCGCGGCCAGACGCACGGATCTTCGAGTACGGCGCAGGCGCGAGCACGGTGTGGCTCGCCAAGCGCGCCGGCCAGATCAACAGCGTCGAGCACGACACCCAGTGGGCCCAGACCGTGAAGCAGATGCTGGCCGACACCGCCGGCAACGCGAAGCTGCACGTCGTGCCGCCCACGGCGGCCACCGAGCACACCACGGTGCGCTCGGGTCGGGTCGGGCACACGGACCTCGACTTCGCCAACTACGTCTCGACCATCGATGAGGTCGGCGGCCCGTTCGACCTGATCGTGGTCGACGGGCGGGCTCGGGTGGACGCCTTCCGCCGCGCGCTCGACCACCTCAAGGACGACGGCGTGGTCGTGTTCGACAACATCAAGCGCAAGCGGTACTGGGACGTGCTGTCGGCCATGCCGGGCCTGCGCATCGAGCTGCTCAAGGGTGGCACGCCGACGCTGCCGTACCCGACGACCACCGGTCTGATCTGGCGTGACTGAGCGGAGCTTGCGGAGCGAGCATCGTGACTAGCGAGCCGACCGCCCCGAAACCGAGCCGGCGGGCGGATCTGCTGGCCATCGTTTTCGTGGTGGTCGCCGTTGGGGTGGCCGTCTGGGCCCTGCGTGACGACTTCCCGTCGATGGTGGACGCGCTGGGCAAGATCTCATGGTGGCGGCCGCTGTTGGCCTTCGCCGGGATCGTGTTGGGGTTGCTGGCGACCGCCGAGGTGTGGAAGCACTGCCTTGCCGCTCTCGGCTCGCCGGTGACGTCACGTGCCGCCCGGGAGATCTTCTTCCCCGCTCAGGTCGGCAAGTACCTGCCGGGTTCGGTGTGGCCGTTCCTGGCGCAGATGAAGTTCGCCCGTGAACGCGGGGTGCCCGGCGGGTCGGCACTGCTGGCCGGTTCGGTGTTCCTGGTCATCCACATGGTCACCTCCGTGCTCGTCGGCGCTCTGTTGCTGGTCAGTCAGCCGGACCTGGTCAGCCGGTTCGGCTGGGCGGGTGTGTGCGTCCCGCTCGCCCTGGTCCTGCTGCACCCACGCGTGATCAACTGGCTGGCCACCAAACTCGCGAAGCGGTCCGGCACCACACCTCCCGAGCTGCGGTGGTCCGGCCTGGTCCGCCCACTGCTGTGGATGCTGCCGGCGTGGGTCGGCTACGGCGCGGCCGCCTATCTGCTGGCGGACCCGTTCACCGACTCCGTGCTGCGGCTGGCCGTGGTGTGCACGGGTGCGTTCGCGCTCGGCTGGCTCGTCGGTCTGCTGGTCTTCCTTGCCCCGGCCGGAGTCGGGGCGCGGGAAGCGGTGTTGATCCTGGCGTTGACCCCGCTGCTCGGCGCCCCGGCCGCGGCCACGGTGAGCCTGCTCCTTCGGGTCGGCCACACGCTCGCGGATCTGGTGCTGGCACTGCGCTACGGCCTGGCCCGTGCCCGCCGGGCCGCCCCAGCCGAGTCGAACGGCACGATCTCGAACTCCCCCAACACTGCCTAGAACCGGCCGGAGGTTAGCCTTTGCGAGGTCCTTGGGGGTCCGCGTACCGGGAGTAGTAACGGCATGGCAGTCGAGCGGCTGAAGTCGACGTGGGAGGAGCTCGGACGGGTCGACCCGCTCTGGGCCGTCCTCACCGACCCGGAACGGCGGCACGGCGGTTGGGACGTCGAGGAGTTCCTCGCCACCGCCGTCGAGCCCGTCGAGCAGGTGAAGGCACTTCTCGACCAGGCCGGGCTGTCGCTCGGCGACAAGGTCCTCGACTTCGGTTGCGGCGCGGGCCGTCTGTCCAACGCACTGGCCGCGCACGTCAAGGAAGTCGTCGGCGTCGACATCGCGCAGTCGATGATCGACGAGGCCACGCGTATCAACCAGTTCCCGGACCGGGTCGCCTTCGTCGCCTACGACGGGCATCGGCTGCCGTTCGACGACGAGTCGTTCGACGCCGTGGTCAGCCTCATCTCCATCCAGCACTCCCCACCCGCCGTGCAGCTCGCGTGTCTTGTCGAACTGCAGCGTGTGGTCCGCCCCGGCGGTGTCCTGGTGTGCCAGATCCCCAGTCGGCCGAGCAAGCCGGAGCAGCTGCCCACCGAGGCCATGCGCGCCCACATCGAGCTTCTCGACGTGCCCAGCCCTGTCGGCGCCGGCCAGCGCGCGCCCGTGCGGACCCGGCTCACCAACGTCAGCGACCAGACCTGGCCGGCCGGGCAGCTGATCCGGCTCGGCAACCACTGGCACCGCGACGGTGAGGCGGTGCGCTGGAACGACGGCCGCGCCGACCTGCCACACGACCTCCCGCCCGGCGCGTCGGTCGAGATGGAGCTGCCGGTCGTCGCACCCGACGAGCCCGGCGACCACGACCTCGAACTGGACGTCGTGCAGGAGGCGGTCACCTGGTGGGCCGAGGTCGGGAGCAACCCCGTGCGTGCCCGCGTGACCGTGGTGCGGGACGCGGTGGCGGACGTGCCCGCGCTGAGCCCACAGCCCGAGGTGGTCATCGAGCCGAGACCGGCACCCCGCGGCCGCGACGACGGCGGCATGGAGATGTTCGGCATGGACCCCAGCCTGGTCCGCCTTCTGTTCGCCCACTGCGGCTCGGTCGTGGTCAACCAGGTGCTGGACGACATGGCCGGGACCGAGTGGGAGAGCTTCACCTACGTCGTGCGGCGGGGTGAGACCGTCTAGGTGACCGGGCGCACCACCGCGGTGGTCGCATCGGTGCACGTTCTTCTGGCCGCGGTGGTCGGGTTGTGCGTCGTCGCGCTTCCCGAGCCGGCCGACCAGCACGTCACCGTCTCCGATCCCGACCCGAGGCTGCCGGCCGACGAGTCCCTCGTGCTCGTGCGGCCATCCGGCCTGCTCATCATGAACTCGACGTTCACGAAGCACGGCGACTCCCCCGCCGTGCTCGGCAAACCGGAGGCGGAGGCGCTGACGGGCGCTGGCGTGGTCCAGGTCAAGGCGTTCGTGGCCCGTGACGAGGGCACCACCCGCGGCGTGTGGCAGATGGCGGTCCGCGACGGCGTCGACCCGCGTGCCGCGCTGCGCGCGATCGACCGGCTGTACGCGGACGGAGGTTGGACACGCGAGCCGGCCGCCACCCGTGGTGTGGTGGTCCGCGCGCAGGCACCCACCGACGGCCAGCCGTACGCCAGCTACCGCGCGCACTACGTCCGAGGGCCCTTCCTCGTCCGGATCGAGGCGTACGGGACCGACCAGGCCGAGGTGGACCGCGCGTTCGACGCGCTGGCCAGGCAACAGCTCGCCGCGTGGCCGCCGCGATGACCCGACTCGTGCCGGTCACCCTGCTGCGGGCGACCGCCGCCGTGCTCGCGGTGTACGGCTACGTCGTCGCGCTCTGGCTGACCACGCACGACCTGAACCCGCAACCGGTCGCGACCATCCGCGAATGGGTCAACCGGCCACTCGGTGTCGGTGAGGACTTCGGCCCGTTCGCGGTCATGCTCCTGTTGGTGTGCACCGGCTACACGGCCGCCGCCACGGGATTCACCGTCCGGCGCCTCGTGCTGGTCTGCCTGCCGGCACTGGTGGCGGCGATCCTCGCGGCAGCCGTCGCGATAACGGGACTCGAAGCCTGGACCGTCCCCGGCGGTATCGCGCTCGTGCCACTGGCCTGGGTCACCGGCCTCCAGGCGATCAGCTGGCTGGTCGCGCTCGACGAGCGGACGTGGCCGACCACGCTCCTGCTGTTCACCGCCGTCGCCGCGCTGTGCCTGCTCGCCGACGTCGAGCCGATGCTCGGCCGGCCGCTGCTGTTCCTGCCGCTCGTCCTCATCGGCCACGTGACCTGGCGAGTTCTCGACCGCACGTTGCCGGCGGGGGCGGGTGTGCTGCTCGGCGTCTGCTGTGTCGCGGCGATTCTCGGTGTGGAGCGGGCGTTCCCGGAGCTGGCGCGGTGGTGGTACCCGGTCGCCGCGAGCATCGCGGTGCCGTTGTTCCTCGCCGCCGTGCGCACGGCCGGTCCGACGGCAACCCGGCTCGCCGCGCACCCGGTCACCCGCTTCCTCGCCGGCTCCGCCGAGTGGGCGCTGCTGGTTGGCGGGGTCGTCACCTTCGCCGTGCTCGGACTGGTGACGTCATGAGATATCTCCACGGGTTGAACGTCCTGCGCATCCTGGCGTCCGTCGTGGTCTTCTACGACCACAGCCGCGGCTGGTTCGCGTTCGGCGGGCAACGGTGGTACGTCGACGAGACGCTCACGGACACCGTGTTGGGGCCGCTGCACCTCGACGCACTCGTGGGTGCGTTCGGGATCGCCACGTTCTTCGTGGTCAGCGGGCTCGTGATCACCTACTCGGCGCACCGGGAGAGTCCCGGCCGCTTCCTCGCACGGCGTGCCGTGCGGATCCTGCCGGTCCTGTGGGTGGTGCTGCTGGCGGTGTGGTTCCTGACACGGGCCGGCATCCCGGTCGGCGTGTTCGAACGCGTCGACACCGGCGACCTGTTCGCGAACCTGACCCTTGCGAACTTCTTCCTGTCCGGTCATCCCGGTCTCGACCTCGTGACGTGGACGCTCGTCGTCCAGATCGCCTACTACCTGTTCGTCGCGGCGACGATCCCGTTGCTGCGCCGGTGGCCGTGGCTGCCGCCGGCGCTGGCGGTCGCGCTGGTGGCGGTGCTGCTGTCGGTGGCGGCCGACGAGTCCACGACCGCCACGCACATGGTGCGCGTGGTCATCACGTTCCTGCCCATCCTGTTCATCGGTCAGCTGATCGGGTTGGTTCAGCTCGGTGTACTGCACCCGTTCGCCGGCGTGGCGTACGGCGTGTGCCAGTGGCTGCTACTCGTGCGGGCGGATCTCACGAGCGATCTGACGCCAGCCATTCCGGGATACGGCCAAATGGTGGTATGCATAGCGCTGCTCGTGATCGTCTGTGCTCGGCTGACCGGTCGCCTGGTGGCGGGGCGTTGGACCAGGGGCGTCGCCAACAGAACTTATGCCGTCTTTCTCGTGCATGTGCCGGTTCTTTACGTGACACCTCACCTACTCTCGACAACCACGGGTACGACGATGGCCTTCTTCGTCGCGATAGCTGGTACCGCGGTCGTCGCCGACCTGCTGTACCGCCTTGTCGAGGCGCCGGCGGCCCGGTGGTACCGCAGATGGGAAAATCGCGGACAGGACTCCGCAGAAAGGGCGCCGGATGACCTGGCAGGAAGAGCTGAGGCAACTCGATAGCGCACTTGCCGGTGGGGAGCTCTCGGCCAACGATTACCGCAAGCGACGGGACGAGATCCTCGCCGCGGCATCGTCCGCGCAGCCGCCCTCGCCGGTCATCGGTCCGCCGACCGGTCCGCGACCCGCGGTGCCGCCGGAGGACAAGCCGGACAGTCCCGACGCCGCCGAGGTGACGCAGGTCGTGAACGTCGACGGCGCCGAGTCCGCCGCCGAGGTGACGCAGATCATCAGCAACCCGATCAAGGGCAACAACGGGGCCAAGGCGGCGCCGGCAACGCCGGACGAGCCAACGTCACCGGCGCTCCAGCCGCCGCAGTGGGCTTCCCTTCCGCCCACTCACAACTCGCAGACCACCGTCGCCTCCTTCCCGCCCGTGCCGCCCCCGCCGCCGCAGGTCACCGGCCCCGCCGTCACTCCGCTGGACGCGCAGGACCTGTTCACCAGCAACAAAGCGCCGACGGGCGGCAAGAAGCCGCTGCTGGTCGGGCTCGTGGCGCTCGTCGTGCTGGCACTGGCCGGCGCCGCGGTGTGGTTCTTCGCCTTCAACGGCGACGAGCCGGCGGACACGGCCGGCGGCACGGGCGAGTCGACCGAGCAGACCACAGAGGAGCTACCGGAGCCGGTCGACATCACCAAGATCGAGCTGCCCGGCGAGGCGGCCGCGAACAGCGGCGAGATGGACATCACGCGGGCGAGCGAGCTGGCTGTCATCGCCCCTGCCGAGGCGACGCTCCTCGCCGACGCCGGCGCGAAGGCGCTGACCTACATCGGTCATGCCGACGGGAACTACCGCTTCCTCCTGTACGCGTACAAGAGCGACAGTCCGGCGGCGGCCAAGGAGCTCACCGGCAAGATCCTCGGCGTCCAGAAGCAGCTCGGCTTCACCGACACCACGGTCGAAGGCGTGCCGGACACCGTCACGGTGACCACGGTGAGCAACAGTGAAGCGGCCGCCGTCCGCGGCGTCTACACCTACGGTGACACGACGATCCAGCTGAGCGTGCTGCAGATCCCGGTTGGCGACCCCGCCGAGATGCACGCGCAGTTCCAGACGGCCATGACGGCCATCACGGACGCCGCGCCACCCACCAAGTAAGCAGCGACCCGACACCGCCGCCTCACTCCGCACCCAATACCCTTTGCCAGGTTATGGCGGGGTAGGGGCGCTGTCGGTGCACCATTTGTGTTGGAGGGCGAGTCCATGTCCTGGCAAGACGAGCTGGCGCAGCTGGACAGCGCGCTGGCGTCCGGGCAGATCTCCGCGGACGAGTACCGCACCCGGCGGGACCGCGTGATCGCCCAGGCCTCCGGCCAGAGCACGCCGGAACAGCCTGCGCAACCCCAGCAGGGCGGCGAGCCGACGGCCGTGTTCCGGCCGGTCCCGCCGCAGGGACAGCCGGGGTTCGGGGACCGCACGCAGGCCGTCGGCGGCGACCGCACGCAGGTGGTCGGCCAGGGCCATGGCGACGCGGACAGCACGCAGATCGTGCCGAACATGCCGCAGTTCCCGCCGCCGCAGCCGCCGCCGGCATGGGAGACCCACCAGCCGCAGCAACCGCCCATGACCCCACCCCCGTGGGCGAACGAGGAGCTGCCGCCGGAGTTCGGTCAGCAGAGCTGGCCGCGGCAGGGCCCGGAGGTCTTCGAGGAGAAGTCCAAAGGGGGCGGCGGCCGGACCGTCGGCATCATCGTCGCGGTCGTGCTGGTGCTCGCCCTCGCGGGCGGCGCGGTCTGGTTCTTCGGGTTCAGGAACTCCGACAACAACCAGGCCAACAACAACCCGGGCACCAACCAGACCCAGACCAAGGACCAGCCGACCACCACCACGCCGCCACCGCCGGACCTCCCCGATGGGCCGTTCATCGAGCTGCCCGGCGAAGAGGTGCTGAACCGCACCGAGCCGATGCAGGAGGCGGTCGCCAACAAGGAGCCGACCGACGCGGAGGCGCAGCTGCTGTCGTCCGCCGGCGTCTCCGAGGTCAGCGGCCTCGTCACCGAGGAAGACGGGCTCAGGCGCGGCATCTGGGCGTTCAAGATCGGCCCCGGCGGTGACCCGGCCGCGGTGCTGCAGGCCATCGACGAGTACTACCAGCAGGCGCAGTACGAGCTGATCAGCGACCAGAACGGGGTGCTCGCCCGCAAGAAGTCGCCGACGCCGCCGAACGAGACCGCGACCGCCTTCCGCGCCCACTACATCACCGATGGCTACGTGGTCCGAGTCGAGGCATACAGCGATGACTCGGCCAACGCGGAGGCGGAGTTCCAGGAACTGCTCGAGAAGCAGACGGAAGAGTTCCCACCCAGCTCATGATCACTAGCAGATGACGATCGACTACGCCGACGGCGCCGAGTCGGCTGTCCTGGCCGCGTTGCGGTCCGCCTCGGATGTCACCGCAGGGTCGACCGAGTTGTCGACGCTGGTCAGGACGTGGGAGACGGCGTACCACTTCTCGCCGGCCCGGCTCGGTCTGCTCGCGCCGCTGCGGATCACGCCCGGCATGCGGGTGGTCGACCTCGGCTGCGGGTCCGGCGTGCTGTCCAGAGCGCTCGGCGAGGCCGGCGCGTCGGTGGTCGGCATCGAGGGCGTCCCGGACCGGGCGGCCGCCGCACGCGAACGCTGCCGCGACCTGCCCAACGTGCGCATCGTGTCCTCGACGCTGGCTGACGGGCTGGCCACTGCGGACGGACCGTTCGACCTGGCGCTCATCTGCGGGGTGCTGGAGTACAACGACCCGTACGCGCTGCTGCCCGCGGTGACGAACGCCTTGTCGGACAACGGTGTCGTCGTGCTCGCGATCGAGAACCAGCTGGGGTTGCGGTACCTGCTGGGTGGGATCGAGGACCACCACAGCAAGGGATGGGTCGGGCTGACCGACTACCCGGGTCCAAAGGGGAGCCCCCGGACGTGGAACCGGCAGATGCTCCACCGGCTGCTCGCTGGTGCCGGTCTCACGGCCCAGCGGTGGCTGATGCCCTATCCGGACTACAAGCTGCCGAGGGTGGTGCTGGACGAGTCCGCGTTCCGGTACGGCCCGGAACTGGTGGAAAAGCTCGTCCGCGACCCGTTGCAGGGCTCGTTCGGCGGCAACGACGCGGCGGTGAACGGCCGGATCGCGCACCGGCTCACGATGGCCGAGGGCGTCGGCCACGTGGTCGCGCCGTCGTTCCTGGTCGTCGCGTCCCGGTCCCCCGAGGCGTTGGCGCAGGTGGTCGAGCCGGGGGTCGCGTGGCTGATCAGCGGTGCCCGGCGGCCGGTGTGGCGGCGGACCAGGAAGCTCACCGAGGACCTCACGCTCCAGACAGTCCACAGTGGACCTGGTGACGCGCGTTCCTGGCTGCGGCAGGAACATCTGGGGTCCGAGCCGCTGCACCCCGGCCGGGCCATGGACTCGTACCTGCTGGACGCCATGCGCCGGCACGACCTCGGTGAGCTGACGCGGCTGCTCGACCTGTGGCACCGGACGTGCCTCGCGGCGGCCCGACCACTCGACCCGGCCGACCTTCCCCACGCGTACCTGCCGCACCAGCCGACCGTGCCGGTCCTGCCACCGGACCACCTGGACGTGCATCCCGGCAACCTGATCATCGGCCAGGACGGCGGCGTCACCCGCGTGGACCTGGAATGGCACGCGGGAAACGGTGTCGACGCGGAGCTCGTGATGCTGCGGGCGCTGCTGGAGTTCGCACGTGAGGTCGTGCAGGGGCACTGCCCGCACCCGTGGTCGTCCCGCACGACCGTGCGCGGTGTGCTCGCGGAGCTGTGCCAGCTGACCGGGCTCGGCGACGCGCTGGACGGCCGCTGGGCCGAGCTGGTGGCGGCCGAGGCCGCGTTGCAGGAGCAGGTGACCGGCCACCCGGCGGAGCGGATCGCGGAGGCCATCGAGCACGACGTCACCGCAGACCACGGCGAGCCGCTGTGGCAGCTCCCGGGTGGGGTCCAGTCGCTGCGGACCGCCCGGCAGGCACAGCGGGACGCCGAGCACGAGCGGGACGCGGCGGTCGCGCGGGAACAGGAACTGACCGTCGAGCTGGCCCGCCAGGGCACGCACATCGACGACCTCACCGAGCGGTTGCAGCAGGCCGAGCACGGGCTGGCCATGGCCCGTTCTGAGCTGGACCTCAAGGACGACCGGATCGGGCGCGCGTTCAACGAGCTGTCCTCGGCCGTTCAGGAGGCGGCGGTCGCGTGGCAGGCCAACGAGCAGACGGAGGCGGCCCGCGCGGCACTCGACGCAGAGGCCACCCAGCTGCGGGCCACGCTGAACAGGACCCAGGCACGGCTCGACGCACTGGAGAACTCCACGCTCGTGCGTGCCGCGCACAAGTCGGTGTGGCCCGCCGGTCGGCTCGTGCGTGGCGTCCGCGACCTCGCACTCGGCCGTCCCGGTGACGAACCGGACGGGTTGCTGCGCCGGCTGGGCCAACGCGCGCCAGGCCTGACCGCCCGACTCACCGGCCGGTACCGGTCGCGTGCTGCGGCGGCACGCGAAGCCGGACTGCACTTCGACCTGCCGGTGCCGTCGTCGCTCGCGGTCGGCGCCGGCCAGGTGCTCGAGCTGAACGGCTGGGTCACGCACGCGTCGATCGGGGTGCATTCGGTTTCCGTGCGTGCCGGCGTGCGTGAGGTGCCGGCGAGCCGCGGCCACTACCGGCCCGACGTGGCGGCGGCGCTGCGGCCCGGTGGGGTGCGGGTGCCGGACGGAAGCGGCGTGACCGTGCGGATCCCGGTCGCCGGCGCGGACGCACCCGGCCCGCTGCCGCTGACCCTGGTCGTGACGCTCGACGACGGCACCGTGCTGTCGCGTGAGCTGCCCCCGATCGCGTTGCGGGAAACGAACCTCAGCCCTGCGGACGTCCGGTGGCCCGCCGACGGTCCGAAGGTCGCGATCGGCATGGCGACCTACCGGCCGGACCCGGACTTCCTTGCCCACCAACTGGATTCGATCCGCGCCCAGAAGCACGACAACTGGGTGTGCGTGATCTCCGACGACGCGTCCGGCGCCGACCACGTGGCGACGATCCACCGCCTCGTCAACGGCGACAGCCGGTTCGTGGTGGTGGCGAACGAGGACAACGTCGGCTTCTACCGCAACTTCGAGCGGGCACTCACGCATCTGCCCGCCGACGCGGACTTCGTGGCACTGTCCGATCAGGACGACGTGTGGGACGCGGACAAGCTCGACACGCTCATCGAGCGGTTCGACGACCCGGCCGTGACGCTCGCGTACGCGGACATGCGGCTGATCGACTCGCACGACGAGGTCGTGGCCCCGTCGTTCTGGCGGCACCGCGAGAACCAGTGGACTGACCTGGACTCGTTGCTGTTGCTGAACACGGTGACCGGCGCGGCGTGCATGGTGCGTGCCGACGTGGTGCGTGATCTCGTGCTGCCGTTCCCGCCCGGCACCCCCTCGGCGTTCCACGACCAGTGGATCGCCGCTGTTTCCCTTGCGGCGGGCCGAATCGAGTTCGTCGACCGCCCGCTGCACTCGTACCGGCAGCACGACGACGCGGTGAGCGGCCGCCGCGACAACCGGTTGGACGAGGGCATGCCGAAGGGCCTCGGCTGGCTACGACTCGCCCTGGGTGGCCGGCGCGAGGACCCCGAACTGGAGGCGGTGGCGGAGTACGAACTGCGCCGGGTCGCCCAGTTCACGACCGTGCTGCTGATGCGCCAGTGGCACCGCCTCGCCGCGGTGCGGGAACGGCTTGCCGAGCTGACCAGGGTGGAGCACGACCTGAGGCCACTCGTGACCAGGACACGCGCCGACCGCCAGCAGACGGCCGGCGCGGAACGCCGTCTGCTGGCGGCAGCGATTCGGTGGAAGTCGTTGCGGGGTAAGCGGTTACGTCTTCCGACGCGGCTGTCCTGACTCCTCCCGGTCCAGCTTTGAGTTGAGGATGTGCTGCTGGCCGAGCGTCCAGACGTTGTTCGCGAGGAAGTACACCAGCACGCCGATCGGCAGCGGGAAGACCAGACCGGACACGAGCAGGCCGGCCGGCGCCACGTACTGCATGAACCGCAGCGCCTGCGACTCCTGCCGGCGCAGGCTCATCCGGATCGTGAAGAACGTGGCCAGGCCGGCGAGGAGCATGAGCGGCACCGCGAGGCCGGCCGCGAACTCGCTGATCCACTGCGCGTCCGAGTTCCGCAACACCCAGTAGAGGCTGAGGAACACCGGGATCTGCAGCAGCGCGGGGAGGCAGCCGGCGAACGGACTGGTGCCGGCCTCGGCGTGGAGTTTCTGGATTTCCCTGGCCATCCGCTGCCGGTCGTCGCGGTACCGGTCACGAACCTTCTGCATCTGTGGGGCGAGCTTCCGCACGTTCCGTCCGGCCCGCAGCTGGCTGAGCGCCGGCCGGACCAGCAGCGCGCGAACGGTGAAGGTGAGGAAGACGACGGCCAGCGTCCAGGCCGCCGCGGGGGCGAACAGGGTGGCAAAGGCGTTGTGCCAGAAGGAGAGCAGGGCGGAAACCGGGTACAGGAAGATGTCGGACAAGGGTCGCTCCGTGAGTCGTCGGGACAGGCGGAAGCGACTGCCTGTGGATCAGGCAGTCGCGCTGTCCGATGACGGAGCTCGTGGCCGGGTACGCCCCGGCGCGTCGGGATCACGGAGACGAACCCGCAGCTGTGCCCGTTCCCGCAGGCCGATCCCGCGGAGGTGGACGGGAACCGCGGCCTCGACAGGCGCGGACAACACGACGGCGACGACAAAGGCGGCGGCGATACCCGCGGTCACGACGGTGGCCAGGCCGAGCGGGCCCTGTCCACCGAGGACCGGAAGCATCAGGAAGAGCGCGGGCAGCAACAGGGCGAGGACGAGCTTGACCCGCGCCACCACTGTCACGCTTTCCACACTACCCGGGGTATTCCGCGCTTACCTCGCCGTCGAACAGCCGCCAGTAGAAGTCGTTCATCCTCGCGGCGGCAGGTGCGTGCCGGGTCAGGATCGCTGTCACGGTGGGTGGCACGTCGTCCGGGACGTGTCCCGCGGCGCACCGGCGCACGTACTCGTTGCGGGCGATCGGAGGATGGTCCATCGGCGCTCCGCAGACCGCGATGACCAGCCAGTTGACCAGCCGCATGGCCGCGTAGTCGGCGTCGTGTGTCGCGTTCCGGTGGGCGAAGTCGCGTTCGGCGGGCGACAGGTCGAACCGCGGGGACGTGGCAAGCCCGAAGTCGGTGAGGTAGAGCCGTTCGCCGTCGGTGCGGATGTTCTCGAAGTGCCCGTCCATGTGCAGCAGCTCGCGCTGGCGCAGGACCGTCACGATCTCCGACAGCTGCCGCTCGACGGTGGCGGCCTTGCCCGCCGGGTCGTCGCGCAGCCAACCGTGCACGGCGTGGGGGATGTACTCGCTGAACAGCACGAGGCTGTGTGACGCGGCGGCCAGCGCTTCGAGCCGGGCGCGGACGGCGGGGTGGCCGTCCAGCCTGGCGACGACCGCGTCGATGTTGGCGTGCTCGGTGGCGACGGGTGGGCGGCCAGGCAGGATCCGCCAGTGGTGGAGCAACGGGAAGGACTCGGTCTCGCCCGCCAGCACCGCGTCGGTGACGGCCATGTTCGCGGCCAGCTCGCGCCACGTGTTGAAGCCCGGGCTGACGACGCCGTACTGGCAGAACGTCGGCACGTCGAAGAGGTTCGCGGTGGAGTGTGGGTTGGCGCGTTCCAGGTTGGTCAGTGGGATGCGCTTGGCGAACACCGGCACGCCGTCGACATCGACTCTGACGGATCCGCCGCCCACGCCCACGCTGCCGTCCCGCCCCGAGTCGACGAGCGCGGCCAGCTCGACGTCGTCGCGTGTGGCGAGGGAGGTCGAGATTCTCTCGTGGCGGGCCCGCCTCTCGGGCGACATCATGCCGTCTCTCCATGTGCGATCAGTGCGCTGAGCGCGGCGGCGCCGTCGAGGAGGGCTCTCGACCGGGCTTCGATGTTCGCGTCCCTGGCGGCGAGTGCGGTCGTGACCTCGTCCCACTGCCGCAGGTTCGGTACCAGTGTCTGGAGGGTGGGGATGCGGTAGCCGGCCAGGCGGAGCTGGTGGACGATCCGCGCCTGCCGGACGTCGGCGGGTGAGTACATGCGCCGGCTCGCGGTTCGGCCGGGTACGACGAGGCCTTCCGCTTCCCAGTGCCGTAAGGCGGATGGGCGGATGCCGAGTGCGTCCGCCAGCTCGGTGATGGTCATGGTGTCCGTCGGGCGTACGTCGTCGATTGGTTCTGCCGCGATCGCCTCGGCTGCCTCTCGTGCCAGTGCCAGCTCGCGGCGTTCGGTGTCGAGCCGGGCGTGTGCCGCGTCCAGGAGGGCGAGCAGGTCCGAGGCCGGGTACGCGTGTGCCGCCCGCACGATCCGCTTGGCCTCGACCGGGCCGGCGGCGACCGCGAGCACCCGGTAGGCCAGCGCGGACCGCACATGGCGTTCGTCGTAGGCCCGGTAGCCGGTGGCGGTGCGGGTTGCCGGCGGCAGTACACCGTCGCGTTCGAGGTTGCGTACCTGCTGAACCGAGTACCCGGCTCTACGCCCGACATCGACGGTGCGCATTTGCGACTTCTCACCAGCTTCCCTGCGGATTCCGCGACAAAGTCTCCACAAGCACTTGAATGAAACACTAGAACACATGAGCATCGAGGAGATCATCGAGTTCGTTGACGGCCTCGGCGGGGTCCTGACACTCCAGCCGGCACCCGGCGACGGTTCACCCGAGATCGCCTGGGGTGATTCGTTCTTCTACTACGCGCCCGACGGTGTGACCCCGAAGAACACACAACCCTTCGCCACGATCGTGACGAAGGACTACCCCGGCGACGAGTCGTCCCGGCTGAACCGGCCCGACACCTTTCGCGTGAACGTCTTCGCCGGGAAGGACGCCTTCGTCAGCTGGACCGGCCGCGCGCCCCGGGAACCGGCCACCGACGACGTCGACCCGAGCGTGGCCGACGTCGTCGTCGCCCATCCCGTCTACGGCGAGCTGGGCTGGCTGGCCGTGGTGAACCCGGGCCAACGGACGGAGGAGGCGATCCGGGAGCTGCTCCGCACGGCCCACGACCGCGCCCGCACGCGCTACGAGCGTCGAGCCACGCGGTGACCTGCGGTAACAGCCTTGGTGCCGGGTCCTGGGCGGTGCTACCGTCGGTGGACGGGCGTCGTCCTGCGCCCAACCTCCGGTTCCGGTGCTCACGCCGCCGGCGTCGCGGGGGCAAAGGGGGCCGCTGCCCTCGGGGTGCCGGTTGAGCACAGCCCTTTCCGGCGGGGATGCGCGAGCGTGAGTCGCGGGTCGCCGCCACGGAGAGGACATGTGATGACCGAGCACCGTTCTTTCAAGAAGCTCGTCCGGGCCCGTATGGCGAAAACCGGGGAGAGCTACACCGCGGCCAGGGCCAAGCTGCTCGCCGCCTCCGATCCCGGCCCCGCGCCAGTACTCGTCACGTCCGACGACACGATCCGAGTGCGGACTGGGCGTGGCTGGGAGGAATGGTTCGACCTGCTAGACGCCGAGGGCATGGGCGAGCGGACGCACCGGGAGATCGCCAGGTGGGTCGCCGACCAGCTCGGTGTCGTCCCGCTGGCCTGGCCAGCGCAGGCGGTGACCAAGAGCTACGAGCGTGCCCGCATCGGCCACGCCGTCGGCCAGAAGGACGACGGCACGTTCACCGTGAACGTGTCGAAAACCGTCGCGGTACCCGCGGAACGGCTCTACACGACGATCGTCGACGACCCGGCCCGCTGGTTCGGCGAGGACCTACGGCCACGAACGGCCACCCCGCCACGCACTGCCCACTACGACCGAGGCACGACCCGGGTCGCACTGTTCGTGGACGCGAAGGACCCCGCGAAGGCCACGGTGACCGTCCAGCAGACCCGCCTGGCCGACGCGGCCGAGGCCGACCAGATGCGTGCCTTCTGGCGGGAACGACTGGCGGGCCTCAAAACGATCGTGGAGAAGGCCGAAGTCTGAGCGCCGGGCCGCCACCCCGTCACGTGCGGGGTGGCGGTACCGCGCAGGCGGCCAGTACGTCACGCATCGCGCTGCCGAACGTGGTTGGTGAGAAGTAGGTTCGGCAGATCTCCATCAGGCCCTGCTGCACCTCGGTCCACAACACGTGGTCGGTCAGCAGCTTGTGGCACAGCTCCACCAGTTCCGACGAGGAGGCGCCGATCAGGTGGCGGGCCGTCCAACCCAGATGCAGGCCCTCGCCGCCCACCGGGGTCGTCACGAACGGTAGGCCCGCGGCCATCGAGTCCACGAACTTGATTTTCACGCCGGCGCCGTACCGCATGGGGACCACGTGCAGCAGTGCCGACTCCAGCAGCGGCCTCGGGTCGGGCACCTTGCCGACGACCTCGATCTCCTCGCCGTCCAGCGCCAGGACCGCCGGGGACGGGTCCGCGCCGACCACCCGCAAGCGCAGGTTGGGGTGGCGTTCACGCAGTGGTGGCAGCACGTCTTCTGCCAGTTCCAGCACCGCGAACTCGTTGGGAGTGCGTGGGGTCGAGTCGAAGCCGCCGAAGAACACGATGTCCCGGCGTCCTTCCCGACCTGGCACCGTCGGGGGCACCTGCGCCGGGTAGCACGCCACATGCACGTCCACACCCGGCGCGACCCGGCGCGCCCACTGCGCTTCCTCGTCGCTCACGCACACCGCGACGTCGGCCCACGTGAACGCCTCGACCTCCTGCTCCCGCAACAGGTTCGCCTGCACGGCCCAGCCTCGGCGCTCCTGCACCTCGGTCGCCGTGCCGAAATGCTGCTCCGGGCGTCGGTGGAACAACGCCTCCGCGTCGTAGACCTTCACCGCCTGCGGCTGTGACCGCGCGATCGGCACGCCGTAGCCGGCGAAGTTGTGTGGCCGGAACACCACGACCACGTCGTACAGGCCCGCCCGCTCCGCCGACCAGCGGGCCGGGTCCTCGACGCCCCACACGACCTCGATGCCGCGTTCCGCCAGCGCGGGCGCCACCTGCTCGGCGCGTTCGGACGACACGGCGAAGAACGTCACTCGTGCCCTCGGGTCGGCCGAGCGCCACGCGTTGACCACGGCCATCGTGCGGCCGTCGCCCCGGCCACGATCGGGTTGCGGCACGCGGTCGTCGATCAGCAGGACCCGGTAGGGCGCGAGTTGGTCACGCAGCCACCACTTCTGGTGCGGTCGCTCGTCGAGTCCCACCACCGGCACGCGATTGGCCAGCTCGTTCGGCCAGCGTCGCGTGAACGTCTTGTGGTTCAACCGCATCAGCTCGGTCGCCCGTGCCGACGAGCTGCTGCCGTGCCGCTCGTGCACGACCCGCGAGGTGGGCTCCAACCACGTCTGCCAGCCGTGTGCCCGCAGTGACAGCATCAGGTCCACGTCCTCGAAGTACGCGATCTCGTACTCCGGCGAGAAACCACCCGCCTCGAGGAAAGCCTTGCGCCGCACCACGAGGCACGCGGCGGAGGCGTAGTCCACCTCACGCGTGAACAGCGGCCCCTCGTCGACGGCACGGCACCAGCCGTCGCCGCCGATGACGCTGCCCGCCTCCTGCACGCTGCCGTCCGGGTTGACCAGCACCGGCGACACGGCCCCGACCTCGGGCCGGGCGTCGATGAACGCCAACAGCGGCTCCAGCCAGCCCTCGGTGACCTCGATGTCGGCGTTGAGAAAACACAGCAGCTCGGTGTCCGCGAGCCGCACGGCCAGGTTGCCGCCCGCGCCGAAGCCCAGGTTCTCCTTCATGCGCAACACGGTCGCGCCGGTCAGGTTGGCTTCGAGCCAGGCCCCGGTGCCGTCCGGCGACGCGCTGTCCACGACGATCACCCGGTGCGGCACGGGCGTGTGCTTGGCCAGCAACTCCAGGCACCGCACCACCAGTTCACGCCCGCCGTAGGAGACGAGCACGAAGGTGATCCGCGCCGGCGTCATCCCCTGGCCTTCCCGTAGGCGTCGCGCAGTGGGCGGGTCCAGCGCACGAGCTTGGTGTTCTGCCAGTTCACCAGTTCCTGCTCGACGTGCGCGAGCCGCGCGGCCTGTTCTTCGTTGCGACGGGCCAGTTCCTCGTTGCGTGCCCGCAGCTCGGCAGCCTCGTCGCGGGCGGTGTCGCGCTCGTGCCAGGCCTCCGCGAGCGGCTCGGCGAGGCGCTGCCGCTCGACGAGCATCCGTTGCCGCAGCTGCCAGTGCGCCTGCCGCAGCGCGTGGTTCTCCTCGGCCAGCAAGGCCGTGCGTGTGACGAGGTCGCCGCCCCGCGAAGCCAGCGTCCGTTCGGCCAGCTCGGCGACGCGGTCGAGGCACGACCGCAGCGACGACGCCGGGGCGAACTCGAACGCCGAACCGTCCGGACGCCGGCACTCGACGCCGAGCCACGCGCACGCGGCCGCCGTGGGCTCGTCCTCGGTGACGACGGCCGTCGCACCGGACAGCGTCGCGAGGCGGTCCTCGAATACGAGGTCCGGCGACGGCTCGGTGGTCAGCTCGTAGTCGTCGGCCGGCAGCTCACCGAGCTGGCGCAGCTGCGCGACCCGCTCCGGCAGCGTGTCCCGGTCGACGACCCGGTCCAAAAGGAGGGCCGGATGCGGCCCAGGCACGACGAACGCGGCCCGTTCGGCCAGCTCGGGTACCGCGAACGCCACAACAGGGTGCGCGGGGTCGAGCCGGGCCGCCAGGTCCAGGGCGTACGGGTCGTTGGTGCACACCACGGTCAGCGTCGCGCCGGCGGCGAGCTCCTCCGGCGCACGGTCGCGCAGCGGCTCGGTGACGAGGCCGCCGTCGGCAATGGTCGGCCGGCGCCAACCGTCGGTCGCGAACAGGCTCATGCGCCAGCCGGGCAGCCGCGCGAGCAGCTCCTGCTGTATCACCCGTCCAGGTAACTGATCCCCCAGTCCCGGCTGATCCGCACTGGTCCAGATGGCGACCGCGCCGACGCCGGGATGAGTGCTTTTCGAAGGCACTGGGCGACTGTACTGAACCCACACGGCGTGTCCCACGTCTGATACCACGTAGACCAGAGAGGCTACCCAACATGGTGTTACAGATCGTGATCGTCGCCGCGGTGGGCGTGGCGTTCCTCGCCCGGCTCACGTTCGTGCTGTACAGCCGCCTTGCGAAGCGGGACAACTGAGCTGCGTTAGATTGTGCCGACCCAACTGAGGGGACGGCTCATGACCAGCACCGACACCGACCTCTACGCACCGCCACGAGCGGTGGAGAGCCTTACGGACTGCTACTTCTATCACTCGATGGAGATCCCCGGATACGGTGAAGTAACCGGCGAGTGGGACCTGCGTGGTGACGAGCACCGCTACCTCGGTGGGGTCGACCTCGCGGGCAAGCGAGTGCTCGAACTGGGTGCGGCGAGCGGCTTCCTCACCACCCGAATGGAGCAGCAGGGCGCCGACGTCGTCGCATACGACCTGTCGGAGAACCACTCGTGGGACGTGGTGCCGTTCGCGGGCACCGACCTCGGCAACTTCGACACGGTCCGCCGCGACCACCTGCGGAAGATCAACAACGGCTTCTGGCTCAACCACAAGGCGCAGGGCCTGTCCGCGAAGCTCGTGCACGGCACCGTGTACACCGTGCCCGCCGAGATCGGCCAGGTCGACGTCGCCACGTTCGCGAGCATCCTGCTGCACCTGCGCGATCCTTTCCTGGCACTGCAGACGTCCCTGCGGCTGGTGAAGGACATGGTCATCGTCACCGACGTGTACCCGGCGTCGGAGTACCACCTGGTCGGCGACTTCGTGGACGCCCCGGACCCCGAGCCCGGCGTCACCACGCCCCTGCCGCCGGAGGCACACGGCCAGCCCAAGGCCACGTTCCTGCCGCAGTTCTGGGACCGCGCCTACGGCGACACCTGGTGGCACCTGAGCCCGGAGACCGTCCGCCGCTTCGTCGGTGTGCTCGGCTTCGAGAAGACGGAGATCACCTACCACCACGCCTTCGCGGGCGGCAACCGCACGCTGCTGTACACGGTGGTCGGGCACCGCACCCGCTAGTCACGCCGGAACAGGGCCGTCCACAGGAACGTCTGTCCGAAGTGCGGCGAAGCGTCCGGTTCCTCGCTCATGGGGCGCAGCTCGACCTCGGTCAGCTCACTGAAGATCCAGCGCAGTGAGTCGGCCGAGAACGCGAGCCCGCCGCCCAGCGTGCCATCGCGGTACAGCTCGTCGTCGGGCACCTCGGAGCCCATCTCGCCGACCGCGAAGCAGGTCAGGCCCAGGTGGCCGCCGGGAACGAGGCGCCGCTCGACGAGGTCGAGGTAGCTGACGCGGCGGTGCGGCGGCAGATGGTGAAGGCAGCCCGAGTCGTAGATCAGGTCGTACTGGCCGTCGAGGTAGTCGGGCGCGAACGCGTCACCGCGGAGGAACCGGACATCGACGCCGGCCTCCCGCGCCCGCTCCTCGCCCCACGCGATGGCCGACATCGACAGGTCGACGGCGTCGACCTGGAAACCCCTGCTGGCGAGGTAGATGGCGTTGCGGCCGGGTCCGCAGCCGAGGTCGAGCGCCCGGCCGGGACCGAGCACGCCGCGGTCGAGGTACGACACGAGGTTCTCGTCCGGCTTCGAGACGAAGAACGGCACGTTCCGGTCGCGGTCGGCGTAGAAGCTGTCCCACCAGCTAGCGTCCCTGGCGAAGAACCCGTCCAGGAACGTCAGGACGTCCTCGACCGAGCGGATGTGGCGGTCGACCATCTAGGGCTCCAGGTCGATGTGCACACCGGTCATCTCCACGGAGATGTCCCACAGGCGCCTGGCCAGCTCACGGTCGCGGGCCTCGTCGAGCGGCTGGACGACCGTCGGGTAGCCCTTGCTCTCGTTGCGACCGTCCGGTCCCCAGAACTGGCCACTCTCCACGTCCGCGCCGGCCGCCGCGTAGACCTGCGGCAGGGCACCCATCCCCACGTCCTGCGCCATGATCCGGTTGGAGACCTTCATGGCCAGCTTGCTGATCCCCGTCGGCCCGGACGACTGCAGGTTCGTCGCCGTGTAGCCGGGGTGCGCGAGGACGCTGAGCATGCCGATGCCGTTGGTGCGCAGGCGCCGGTGCAGTTCCAGTCCGAACACGACGTTCGCCAGTTTGGACTGTGCGTAGTAGCCCGTGCGGCTGTACTTCTGGTTGCCGTGCAGGTCTCCGAAGTGGATGCGGCCGCGGTGGTGCAGCCCGGAGCTGACCGTGACCACGCGCGGATTCTCGCCCTGCAGCAACGTGTTGAACAGCAGGAGCGTGAGCGCGAAGTGCGCGAGGTGGTTGACGCCGAACTGGAGCTCGTAGCCCTGCTCGGTGAGTGAGTGCGGCGGCATCATCACGCCTGCGTTGTTGATGAGCACGTCGACGTGCTCGACTCCCGCGGCGAACTCCCGCACCGACTCGAGGTCGGCGAGGTCGAGGTGACGCAGCTCGAACTTGCCGTCCGGCTGCTCGGCACGCAGCGACTCGACGGCGGCTTCGCCCTTCGCCGAGTCCCGCGCGGTCATGATCACAGTCGCGCCGAGCGTGCCCAGCGCGCGAGCTGTTTCGAGACCGAGACCACTGTTTGCCCCGGTCACGAGGAAGATCCGGCCGGCCTGGCTCTCGACGCGACTGGACAACCAGTCCGCCGCCGACCGTCTGTCCACCTCAGGTGCCTTGCTCATGGTGCACAGCCTGCCTCACCGGTGGCGGAAATTGGTCATGGCCGCAAGATTCACTTCTGTGTCGAATGTCAAGGCGGTTCTGGATCGGAGCACTCACGCTCAGTAGGTTGTCGGAATGGAACTCCGTCACCTGGGAGAATCAGGTCTGGTCGTCAGTGTGGTCGGACTCGGCTGCAACAACCTGGGCCGCCCCGGGACCGCCGCGGAGTCCCTCGCCGGCTCCCGCGCGCTCATCGGTGCCGCGGTGGACGCCGGCATCACGTTCTTCGACGTCGCCGACGTGTACGGCGCTCCCCGTGGCCGCAGCGAGGAACTGCTCGGGCAGGCGCTCGCCGGCCGCCGGGACAAGGCGGTGATCGCCACCAAGTTCGGTGTGGACATGCAGGGCGCGAACGGCGCGGACTTCGGCGCCCGCGGCTCGCGCCGGTACGTCAAACGCGCGGTGGAGGCCTCGCTGCGCCGGCTGGGCACCGACTGGATCGACCTGTACCAGGTACACCGCGCGGACCCGTCGACCCCGGTCGAGGAAACACTGTCCGCTTTGGACGACCTCGTCCGGGAAGGTCTGATCCGGTACGCCGGTGTGTGCAACCTCGCGGGCTGGCAGGTGGCCGACACGGTGTGGCTGTCCCGTACCAACCGCTGGTCGGGTGTGATCGCCGCCGAGAACCACTACTCACTACTCGAACGCGAGGCCGAGCGCGACATCATCCCGGCGTGCCAGCGGTTCGGGCTCGGGCTGCTGCCGTACTTCCCGCTGGCCAACGGACTGCTGACCGGCAAGTACCACCGGGACACCGACCCGCCGGCGAACGCCCGGCTCGCGGGCCGCACCCGCCTGCTCGCCGACGCGCCGTGGGACCGCATCGAGAAGCTGCGCGCGTTCGCCGAGGAACGCGGGCTGCCCATGTCGACCGTCGCCATCGGCTGGCTCGCCGCACAGAAACCCGTCGGCTCGGTCATCGCGGGGGCCACCACCCCGGAACAGGTGAGCGCGAACGCGGCGGGCGCGCAGTGGCACCCCTCGTCGGACGACCTGCTGGCACTGGACGAGATCTGCCCACCGGGCCGCCGATAGCTGTAGGGATATTTGCCGTCCCGCGCAATCAGCGCGGCACGCACGCTGATGTGCATGGAGGCCAACGGTTTCACCGCCACCTACGCGACGCTCGCCGACCTCGGTACGGCGCTGCGAGGTACCTGCTACGACTCGGCCGAACTGGTCGGCCGGCTGCGGAACCTGACCGTGCCGGCGGAGGCGTTCGGCACGCGCCGCAACGCCCGGTTCGCACATCAGGCCTGCTCGCAAACCGTGCGCACGGAGACCGACCGGATCTACCGGCAGACCCAGGTCCTCGGCGACGTGACGGGCGGCGTCGAGAAGGGACTGGCCGGCTACCGCGGGTTCAGCGAGGGCTGGGCCAAGAAGCTCAGCGCCGAGGAGGCCGAGCTCCAGCGACTGCAGCCGGGCGGCCACTGATGGGCGCGGGGCTCGCGGCCACGCTGACGAGCATGCGTGACGGGTACGTGGCGCAGTTGGACGGGTCGATCCGGGAGGTCACCGGCGACCCGGCGGCACTGCGCCGGATGAAGGAGGAACTCGTCCCGCAGGCGAAGCTCGCGAACGTCGCCGGTGGCGAGACGGGACGCCATGCGACCGCCGCGGAAGCAGGATGGCAGGGCGCCGCGTATGCCAGCATGCGTGCCAGGGTCCAGGGTGTCGCCGACGAGTTCGTCGACGCGGGGAACGTGCTCGCGAAGGCGGCGTACGGGTTCGAACGAGCGGCCGGCGCGCTGGAGAAGGCGTCCGGTGAGATCGGGCGGATCAAGGAGGCGTTCACCGGGGCCACCGACCCGATGATCGAGCAGGCGCGGCAGGTGCCGCCTGCGCAGGAAGCGACCGCGGCGAAGGCGTTCACCAGGAACATCGACGCGAGCGGGAAGCAGGCGACAGGCGCGGCCGCCAAGGTGTTGAAGGCGTTCGACGACCAGATGTGGGCGATCGCGTCCGACGTCGGCC
This sequence comes from Actinophytocola sp., assembly GCF_036378875.1. GTDB lineage: Bacteria > Actinomycetota > Actinomycetes > Mycobacteriales > Pseudonocardiaceae > Actinophytocola. The sequence continues at coordinate 152,472 of NZ_DASUVO010000153.1, read as the reverse complement.
CGACGAAGACCGCACAGCCAGGCCGGCAGGGCAACGAGGGATACGTGATCTACCCGAACGGCGAGGTCCGGTACGGCGGCGAGCGCGCGTGGCGCAACAACAACCCGGGCAACCTCGAGTACGGCCCACGTGCCCGCCGCTTCGGCGCGATCGGCGCCGACGGGTACCGCCGCGACCCGCGCAAGAGCCAGGGCCCGTTCGCCATCTTCCCGGACGAGGCGTCGGGCGCCGCGGCGATGCGGGACCTGATGCGCGAGACGCACAAGGACAAGACGCTGCCCGAGGCGCTGCGCACGTACGCGCCATCGAGCGAGAACGACATCCCGGCGTACGTGCGGGCCGTGGCCGACCACTCCGGCCTTGACGTCACGACGAGAACGATCGGCTCGTACACACAGGACGAGTTCGACCGCCTCATCGCCGGCATGCGACTCCACGAGAGCGCGCGGCCGGGCACCGTGTTCACCCGGGAGACCGCGCCGCCGTGGCTCCTCCCTCGGCTGGGGCCCTAGCGGGGAGCCATCCGGAGTGCGCCGTCGAGGCGGATGACCTCGCCGTTCAGGTAGTCCTGCGCGATGATCGACAAGGCCAGGTTCGCGTACTCCTCCGCCCGTCCGAGGCGCTTGGGGAACGGGACGCCGTCGGCCAGCGCCTGGCGGAACTCGTCGCTCACCGTGGCCAGCATCGGCGTGTCGATGATGCCCGGCGCGATCGTCACCACCCGGATCCCCACCGACGCCAGGTCACGGGCGGCCGGCAGGTTCAACCCGACCACGCCGCCCTTGGACGCGGCGTAGGCGGCCTGCCCGATCTGCCCGTCGAACGCGGCGATCGAAGCCGTGTTGATGACCACGCCGCGCTGCCCGTGCTCGTCGGCATCGGTCTTCGCGATCGCCTGCGCCGCAAGGGTGATCACGTTGAACGTGCCGATCAGGTTGACCTCGACCACCTTGCGGAACAGCGCGAGATCGTGCGGTCCCTTCTTCGACAGGATCCGCGCCGACGGGCCGATACCCGCACAGTTGACGACCGTCCTCAGTGGACCTTCGGCCTCGGCCGCGGCCACCGCGGACGCCACCTCGTCCGGCTCGGTCACATCGGTGGCGACGTAGGTGATCCCGTCGACCTGGGGCGCCTTCTCGATCGCGGAGGGCAGGTCGAGCGCGAAGACCCGTGCCCCACCGGCGGCGAGTGCCATGGCGGTCGCACCGCCGAGCCCGGAAGCCCCGCCGGTGACGATGGCGGAGGTGTCGGTGATCTGCATGCCCGACAGGTTAACGGGCGATCACATGTTTTCTAGCTCGGGCAGGGCTGTGTCTTCTAGCTCGGACAGGGCCGCCGATCGCCTTCGGCGAGCGGCCTCGGGTCGGTTGGCTCAGGTGGTTGCGGGCCGGTGTGCGTGGTTGCTTGCCGTAAGTGGTTGCGTGACGATGCCTGCGGACAGGGGCTCGTTCCTCACCCCTGCCCTTGGCATCGTGTGGCGGCCGCCCTCGCCAAAGAATTGCGACCCCAGCACACTCCCGAAGCACCCCTCCGTACACGCCCACCTCTAGCCCTGGTCGTCCTGGTGACGTTGTGTGAGGTGCAGCAGCAGTACGAGTGGGATGGCGGCCAGCAGGGCCAGGGCGATGAACAGGCCGGCAGCGGCGAGTAGCTCCATGCCATCCACCCTGGTTCGCGGCCTGCCGGCGGGCATCGGCCATCCGGCTTGTTCCGCCGGCCATCCGGGCGATGATGCCCGGCTACAGGTCACCGACGTACGGAACCTCGTACACCGCGGGTGACGACATCCAACCGCGCAGGGCGTGGGTGGCTCGCACGTCGTCCTCGTTGTACTCCAGCAGGCGGATGCGTTGCCGGTCGTTCGGGGCGGAGCCGTCCATGCCGACCGCGTCGCGGTACCAGCGCATGCTGTTCTCGCCACCGGCCTCCGGGTCGCGCCACCGGAAACCCGCCGCCGGGGCGATGGTCTTCAGGCCCTTGCCCCGGGAGCACAGGAAGTGGTCGCGCACGGCGCCGAACAGGTCGAACCACGCGTCCGAGGTGATGAACGCCATCACCTGCTCGGTGGTGGGGATGCCCGGCTTGCCGGCGAAGCGCTTCGCCGAGGACAGCAGCCAGCGGTTCTCGGCCAGCTCGTTGTAGCAGTAGGCGCGGAAGCTCAGCCCCCGTGCGCGGGCACGCAGCCGCACGACCATGAGCCACTGCCAGAACGCGGCGAACGACCTGGCCTCGTCGTCCGTCGGCAGCGCCTCCCACGTGGCGAACGCGTGATAGCCGGACCGCTCGCCGATGTCGACGCCGGTCAGCAGCGCGCCCCACAGGTAGGCGCCCGCGTCGCCGAAGCTCTCCATGTCGACGTCGACCTCGACCTCCGCGCGGGGCACGTCGATCTTCGGGATCCGGCGGACGACGGTGAGGTCGGCGAGCCACGCCTTGGCGAGCCCCACGGCGTCGGCCATGGGCATGCCCGTCGGCGGCAGCGACTCGTCGTTCGGGTCGACGCGAGCGAGGTCGTCGACGGAGCGGATCCCCGCCGCGCGAAGGGACACCGCCTCCTCACCGCGGATGACCAGGCTGACGTCCCGGGCCCGCTCCAGGTCCACCCGGCACACCGGCCACCACGGGCAGCTGCGGCACTCGACGATGCGTGACGGCTGGGCGAGCGCGTCGCCGCCGGCCGCCGCCGAGGTCGCGATGGACAGCCGGTCGGCGAAACGGGCGTCGTACTCGGCGAGCGCGTCGCGGCCGCCCGGCCAGGTCGGGGCCTCCATGTCGTGCCACACCACGACGTCGCCGTCGAGGCCGATCACCCCAGCGACCGCCGGGCCGGCCGCGGCCCGGCCGTTGGCCTGGAGCATGCGGTAGGCGTGCGCGAGCCGGAGCACGTCCCTCGGCTGCGGGCGGACCCGCCTGCGCTGGTCGAGCCGCCGCGCGGACGGCCACGGCGTGGACAGCGGGCTGGTCTGCGCGCCCGAACCGGGATCGCTCACCTTGTGCCGGACCACGAGCACCGGCACGTACCCGGTCTCGGTCGCGACCAGCAGGTCGATGTGGCCGCGGCGGCCGCCGGCCTCGTCGCGGGGCAGCTGGGCGGCCCAGATGAACCGGGCACCCTCGGCCATCGCGTCGAGCGTCAGCTGCTCGCGGTCGCTCGACCGCGCCTCGCGCGGGATCTCCGTCCAACCTGGACCGACCAGGCCGGCGATCTCGTCGGCGATCGAGCGGCGGTGCGCGGCCGCGTCGGCCTTGCGCTGTTCGCCCGTCGGGTCGGGCGGGGCCTGGGGAACGTCCGCCATGGCCGGGTCGTGTTCGAGGTGCACCCGGCGCCGGCAGCGGTTCACCACTCCCGAGTCGAGTAGCACCGAAGTCGTCACGGTACGCAGTCTAGGCGGGACCACCGACAAAACCGGCCCGGTACCAGTGCCGGGGCCGGTCGGCACCGCTAGGTTCATGCCCATGGCACTGCGGAAGCGCACCAAGGACGAGCCGCGGCTCACGCCGAAGAAGGCGAAGAACGCCCTCGCCGTGGTGAAGATCATCGGGCCGGCCGTCGTGCCGGTGGTCGCGCCGTACGTGGTGCGCGCGCTCGGTGAGGTGCGGGACCGGTACGACCGGGCACGGGCCCACCGGCTCGGCGTGCCCATCGAGGAGCTGGCCAGGTACTCCGGTCGGGGCGGCGCACTGCACGCCAGGATCGGGGGCGCCGCCGAAGCCATCGCCGACCTGCGGAAACGCTCCGACGCCACCGCGGACGACCAGACGTTCGCCAACCGTGCCGAGACGACACTGCGGCAGCTGGCCAGCGCGGTTCGGGCCGCCGAGCGGATGCCGACCGCGCGCCGCAAGGCCGTCCACCGCGCCGCGGCCACCGAGCTGGACCAGATCGAGGAGCGGCTGCTCCAGCGCCTCGGCGTCTGAACTCTTACCAAACCCGAACATTCCCCGATCCCTCACCGAACCTTCTCCCTCCAGAGTGGTCCCCACCCGAAGGGAGACAAACCATGAAAACGCTGATCCTCGTACTTACCCTCCTGCTCACCGGGGCAGCGACGGCGAGCGCGGACCCGTCCGAGCCGGTGACGATCACGCTCAGCCCCGAACAGGTGACGCACATGTGCGAGAAACGGCTGCCGAAGATCGAGCGGCGCGTCACGCGGCTGCTGGACCGCATCAACGGCGGCCCGGAGGTCAAGGGCTCGATCGAGTGGTTGCGGACCAGGGCGGCGACGGAGCGTGCGGCCGGACGCGAGACGAAGGCGGAGCGACTGGAGGAGAGGGCCGACCGTCGATCCGGCCGGGTCGACGACCTCAACCAGATCAAACAGTGGGCAGCCGACTTCCGCGCCCAGCACTGCGAGTCGAAATGAGGTGGCTTGCGGGCGTGCTGGCGCTGGTACCGGTCCTGATGCTCGGCACCGCATGCCGCGACGAGACCGCGCCGACTCCACCCGTCGACAACGTCGAGTCCACGTTGGACGCGATCGAATCGGAGCTGGCGGGAGACTAGGTCCATGTCGGAGGACAGTCGTGGCCTGGTGCTGGTAGTCGAGGACGACCCGGCGATAGCCGACCTCGTCGCACGGTACCTGCGACGAGACGGCTTCAGCGTGGACGTGGCGACGGACGGCGCGGCGGCACTGGCGGCGGTGCGGCGCATCCGCCCCGTGGCCATGATCCTCGACGTCGGGCTGCCCTCGATGGACGGCATCGAGGTGTGCCGCACCCTCCGTGCGGAGGGCGACTGGACCCCGGTCCTGTTCGTCACCGCCCGCGACGACGAGGTCGACCGGGTCCTGGGCCTGGAGCTGGGCGCGGACGACTACGTCACGAAGCCGTTCAGCCCGCGCGAGCTGGTGGCGAGGGTGCGCACGGTGCTACGCAGAGGCACGGTCACCGCCGACGTCCTCGAGGTCGGCAGAACGAGAATCGACCTCACCCAACGCCGAACATGGGCCGACGGCGTTGAGGTGGGGCTGACCTCCACCGAGTTCGACCTGCTGGCACAGCTGATGCGCCGCCCGAAGCAGGTGTTCGAACGGGCGCGACTACTGAGCGCGGTGTGGGGCTACCAACCCGCCGGCACCCGAACGGTGGACGTGCACGTCGCCCAACTCCGCGCGAAATTGGGCGACGCCAGCCCGATCCGCACGGTTCGGGGAGTGGGCTACGCGGCTGATCCGTCCTGAAGTGTGGTGTCCCGGCCCGGGGGGCCGGGGGGTGGGCGGCCCGGGGGGCGGGGGCCGGGGCGGGAGCGGGGGTGCCCGGGAGGAGGGGGCCGGGACGGGGGGCCGGGGCGAGGGTGCGTGGGAAGGGGTTGGCAACGGGGCTGGGGTGGCCAGGTCGTTTTATGGGTGTGGCGGGTTGGCCCACAGTGCCGGCCACGCGATGGGGCGGCACGCCGAGCCGGCTCCTCGGACCGGGGTGATGTCCCGTAGGTGTCTTCGGGACGCTCATCCTCGGTCCACCGATGATCTTGTCGGGTTACGCACCTTGCCGAGCGTCGTGGGCCTGGTCGGGCCCGCGACGGGGACATGGCTGGTGCCATGAAAGACGCGATCGGGACGTTCAACGACATGAGCGCGTCTTTCGAGACATCGCCAGACGAAACCTGGCGGTGGTCCGGACCCGTCGGTGGGGTGGAGGCACCGAAGGGAGCGCGATGCAGGCAGCGCTGGAACGTGAGTACGTCGACTACGTGCGGGCCAGCATGACCTGGCTGCGTCGGTCCGCGTACCGGTTGTGCGGGGACGCGCACCGTGGTGACGACCTGGTTCAGCAGGCGATCACCAAGCTCTACGTGAACTGGCGACGGGCACGGGCGGCGGACAACACCGACGCCTACGTTCAGCAGATCCTGGTCCGGGTGTTCCTCGACGAGCGGCGGCTTCGCTGGTCCGGGGTCTCGCTGTTCGCCGCCGCGCCCGAGGTCGTCGTCGAGCCCGACTGGCGGGTCGAGGACCGCGCCACCCTTCGCGCCGCGCTTGATCGGCTGCCGCGGCGGTTGAGTGTGGTGCTGGTGCTGCGGTTCCTGTTCGACATGTCGGTCGACGACGTCGCCACGGTGCTCCGCTGCCGTCCCGGGACGGTCAAGACGCAGACCGCGCGTGGGTTGGCGGCCATGCGGCGCCTGCTCGACGACCGCCCGCTGCCAATCACCACGAAGGAGTCCTGACATGACACGACTGCTTGACCCGCTGCGGGACGAGGACCCTCTCCCACCGTCCCGTGTGGACATCGACCAGGCGGTTCGGATCGGGCGGCGACGGGTCCGCGTGCGGTGGTCCGGTGCGGCGGTGATCGTCGTCGTGGTCGCGGTGTTGGTGCCCGTTCTCGGGCTGCCCGGCAACGGTGGTTCGTCGGTCGGGCCGGCCACGCAGCCGGAACTGGCCATCGACTATCCCGAGTTCGACCCCATGCGGCGGGTCGTCGAGGTCGGCGACGTGCGGGGGGTTGAGCCCTTCTCCTACACCACTGCCCGGCAGTGGCAGCGGGTCAACCTGCAGATCGGGAAGAGCGGGTTCGCGACGTTGACCGTGTACGCCCCTGGTCGGGAGGCCACCGACGCCGAGGGAATCATGCAGCCGGAGACCGGGACGCCGGGTCAGCCGGTCGGCGGTCGGGCTTCCTACTGGCTCAGCAGGGGATCCAACGAGGTCCTCGCCTGGCAGTGGGCCGCCGGGGCATGGGCGTTCATCAACCTCCAGAGCGCGGACGACGGCAGCGAGCCGGACCGGGACACCATGCGCGCGATCGCCCAAGCCGTCCAGGTCCACGACAAGGCAGGGGAACAGGTGGCCATGCCGTTCACGGTGCCGCTCCCCGCGCCCTACCAGCTGATCGGCACGACCACCCAGCTCCGTTCCGCGGGCGACCCGTTCGTGCGGACCGGGCTCCTCTTCGCCACGGAAGATCCCGCCGATCCGGACCGCCAGTACTCCGGCGTCTCGGTGCACGTGGAGAACGGCTCCAAGATGGCCATGCACGCCGGGGCGAACCAGAACGTGGACGGCCACCCGGCGATGGTCGCCGACCAGGAAGTGATCATCTTCGACGCTGCCGACGATTTCGCTGTCGACGTCGAGGGCACTGGTGAGGCCGACCTGCTCCCGATCGCACGGGGCGTACAGCTCGTGCCGGCGCCGAGTGACCGGTCCACCTGGGTCACCCAGCCTGTCAGCTGAAGAGGCGAGCCGGGGCAGGATGAGCCGCATGAGCCGAACGACCAGGTCGACGCTGTGGTTGCGCATCACGGCGTTCGGGCTCGCCGTGGCCGGGGTCATGGCGCTCGTCGCGGGGATCGTGTCCGTGCGGCTCGTGACGACCGCGTCTCGCGACACCATTCGGGAGACGCTCGCCGACCAGGCGGACGTGGTGGCCGCGCAGCTGAGTGACACTCGGGTGGCCGCGCCCCGGGTCACACAGATCCTGTCCGGGCAAGGGATCGACGTGGTTCGGCGCGGGGTCAACGGCGGGCTCGCCGGTCAGGACCAGGTGGCGGTGCGGGCCGCCCGTCGGGCGGGGCTCGGCCGGGTCACCGCCGAGCGGCCGTTGCACGGCAGCGCGACCATTGCCGGTGGCCTCCTGCTCGTCGAGGGACGTGCGGTGGACGGCGGAGGTGCGGTGGCACTCGTCCGTCAGGCCGAGAATTCGGCCACCGCCGGGCGCAGGCTCGTCGGGAACGTGCTCTTCGCCCTCGCGATCGGGATGGGGGTGGCCGCGGTCGCCGGGCTGCTGCTCGCGCGGCTGCTCGCGCGGCCACTGCGGCGAACAGCCGAGGTCGCCGTCGGGATGAGCCATGGGCGGCGGGACCTTCGGGTGCCGCTGGAAGGCCCCAGGGAGGTGGTCGAGGTCGGCGCTTCGCTCAACACGCTCGCGGACGCGTTGGCGCACAGCGAGGAGCGGCAACGGGAGTTCCTCCTCTCGGTGTCGCACGAGCTGCGGACGCCGCTCACCTCCGTGCTGGGATTCGCCGAGTCGCTCGCGGACGGTGTGGTGACCGGGGACGAGGTCGAGGAAGTCGGGCACACGATCAAGCAGGAGGCCACGCGCCTGGACCAGCTCGTGTCCGACCTCCTGGACCTCGCCCGGCTCGGTGCCAACGACTTTCGGCTCGACCTCACCGCCGTCGACCTCACGGTGTTGCTCGCCGAGGCCGCGCGGGTCTGGGAAAGCCGGTGTGCGGCGGCCGGTGTGGAACTTCGGGTCGAGAGTCCCACGACGCCTGTGATGGTCCGGACCGATCCCCGGCGCCTACGGCAGGTGATCGACGGGCTCGCCTCCAACGCGGTTCGCGCCACACCGGCCGGAGCGCCGGTCGTGCTGTCCCTGTACGACATGGACGGCATGATCGCCGTACTGCAGGTGCGGGACGGCGGCCCCGGGTTGTCCGAAGAGGACTACCGGGCCGCGTTCCAGAAAGGCGTGCTGCACTCGCGCTACCAAGGAGTCCGGCCGGTCGGCACCGGCATCGGGCTCGCGCTCGTGCACGGGCTCGTGACCCGCCTCGGCGGCACGATCGACGCCGGGCGCGCGCCGGAAGGTGGGGCGCGGTTCCGGATTCGGCTAAAGGCCCTCGGCAAGAACTTCGGCTAGGTGTACCGCCCTGCGGTCACTTCCCTGCTCCACCTGGGTTCGGCAGCTGAAGCCGTCCGCGATGACGAGCGTGTCCGGTGACGCGTCGCGGACCGCGGGGAGCAACACCCGCTCAGCCAGCGCCTGGGAGACCTCGTAGTGCTCGCGTTCGAAGCCGAAGTTCCCGGCCAGACCGCAACAACCCGCCGCAAGGCGCTCGTTGCGTACACCCGCCCTGGACAGCAGCGACGTCTCGGCCGTGAACCCCAGCGTCGCGTGCTGGTGGCAGTGCACCTGTGTGATCGCCTCGCGGGAAACGACCGGCGGCGTCCACTGTGGTGCGTAGGCGGCCAGGAAACCCGCCAGGGTGAAGGCGTTCACTTTGGCACCAACGAGTTCCGGCAGGTCCTCACGAAGTGCCGACAGGCAGCTGGGTTCCAGGCCAACGACCGGGGTGTCCCCGAGTACGCGTGCGGTGCGGCGCATCACCTTGCGGGCCACCGAAAGCTGTCCCGTCGACACCCAGGTCAGACCGCAGCACACCGACTTCGCCGGCAGCACCGGGTCGAAGCCCGCCGCGCGCAGGACCCGGACGGCCGCGATGCCCACCGACGGGCTGAAGTGGTTCGTGAACGTGTCCGGCCACAACACGACCGGTTTCCCACCCTCACCCGGGTTCCTGCGCAGCCACCGGGTCAACGTCTCTTCCGCAACGGCCGGTAGCGCACGCTCCTGCGCGATGCCGCCCATTCGCTTGAGCAGTCGAGAAAACCGGGGCGAGGCCATGGCCTTGTTGGCCACGCGCGGCATGCGTGAAGCCAGCCGCAGCCACACCGGCAGCCAGCCCATCGAATAGTGCGACGCCGGACGCAGCCGCCGCTTGTAGTGGTGGTGCAGGAACTCCGCCTTGTACGTGGCCATGTCGACGTTCACCGGGCAGTCGCTCCGGCAGCCCTTGCAGGACAGGCACAAGTCGAGTGCGTCCCGCACCTCCGTCGACCGCCAGCCGTCCGTGATCACCTCGCCGGCCAGCATCTCGTACAGCAACCGGGCGCGGCCGCGGGTCGAGTGCTTCTCCTCGCCGGTCACCTGGAAGCTGGGGCACATCACGGAACCGCTGTGGTTACGGCACTTCGCGACCCCGATGCAGCGCCGGGCCGCCTGCCCGAAGTCACCGCCGTCGTGCGGGTAGGAGAAGGCCGTGCGTACCGGCGTCAGCGGCACGAACCGCAGGTTCTCGTCGACCCGGTGCGGGCGCACCACCATCCCCGGGTTCATCCGGTCGTCCGGGTCCCAGAACGCCTTGAACCGCGCGAAAAGCTCGAGCACCGCCGGCGAGTACATGCGGGGCAACAACTCCGCACGCACCTGCCCGTCACCGTGCTCGCCGGACAGCGTGCCGCCGTGCCGCGCGACGAGATCCGCGCCCTCCTCGACGAACCGGCGAAACCGCGCGACTCCCGCCGAGGACCCGAGATCGAAGTCGATCCGCATGTGGATGCAACCCTCGCCGAAGTGGCCGTACGGCACCCCGCGCAAACCGTGCCTGTCCAGCAACGCACGCAGGTCCCGCAGGTATGCGCCAAGCCGCTCCGGTGGCACGGCCGTGTCCTCCCAGCCCGGCCACGCCTCCGAGCCGTCGGCCATGCGGGTCGAGATGCCGGCGCCCTCCTCCCGCAGCCGCCACAGCTCCCGCTGCCGCGCGGGATCGGTCAGCACCTCGTGCGGCACGCCGACCGCGGAGGCGATCTCGTGTGCGGCCGCCGCCCCGTCGACCTCGACGAACAGCCACGCACCGCCCTCCGGCAACGCGGGTGGCGGCTCGGGATGGCGCAACGCACGCAACGCGACGATCCGCTCGTCCATGCTCTCCACGGTCAGCGGGTGGTGGGGCAGGATCGCCGGCACCGCGTCCGCCGCGGCCACGTCGTCCGCGAAGCCCAGCACGAGCAGCACCCGATCGGCGGGCAGCGGCACCAGCCGGACCGTCGCGCCGAGCACGGTCACGCACGTGCCTTCCGTGCCCACCAACGCCTTCGCGAGGTTGCGACCGTTCTCCGGCAACAGCTGGTGCAGCGGGTAGCCGGACACCTGCCGCCCGAACCGGCCCAGCTCGGTCCGCAACACCGCCAGGTTGTCGTCCACCAGCGCGCGAAGTTCCTCGGGAAGCTCGGTCCCCACGGTCATCCGGACGCCGTCGTAACGAAGTACGTCCAGCGACACGACGTTGTCGAGCGTCGTTCCCCACGCGACCGAGTGCGCGCCACACGAGTTGTTGCCGATCATGCCGCCGAGCGTGCAGCGGCTGTGGGTGGACGGGTCTGGACCGAACGTCAGCCCGTGCGGCGCTGCCGCGGCCCGCAGGTCGTCGAGCACGACCCCCGGTTCGACGAACGCCGTCCGCGTCTGCGGGTCGATGGTCATGGCCCGCAGTCGGGTCAGGTCCAGTACGAGCCCGCCGCCGCACGCGTTGCCGGCGAGGCTGGTGCCGCCGCCGCGTGGGGTGACCGGAACGTCGAACTCACGGGCGGCGGCGACCGCGGCCACCACGTCGTCGACGCTGTCCGGCCGCACCACGACGGCGGGCACCTGCCGGTAGTTGGAGGCGTCCATCGTGTACAGCGCTCTGGTGGCGGCGTCGAAGCTGACATCGCCGGACACCGTCTCCACCAACCTGCGCCGAAGATCCACGACCTCCGATGCTAGGCCGCGTCAGCCCTTGAGGACGTCCTCGATGGCGACGCTCACAGGCGTGGTCGGCCGGCCGATGAGCGCACGCAGCTCGCCGGGCGTGTGCCCGAGCAGGCCGCTGGCGATGTCGCCGTCGATGGCCGCGACGAACCCGGCGACCTCCGGCGGCATGCCCACGCCGACGAGGTGCTGCTGGAGTTCCTCGACCGACAGGTCCCGGTAGGTGACCGGGCGGTCGGCGGCCTTCCCGATCTCCTCGGCGAGCTCGGGGAACGTCCACGCGACGTCACCGGTCAGCTCGTAGACCTTGTTCTCGTGGCCCGGCTGGGTCAGCACGGCCACCGCGGCGTCGGCGAAGTCCTTGCGTGATGCGGAGGCCACGCGCCCGTCGCCGGCGGCACCGACGATCTCACCGTGCTGCGCGCCGAGCTTGAACGTCTCGACGTAATTCTCGTGGTACCAGCCGTTACGCAGGAAGGTGTAGGGCAGACCGCTCGCGAGGATGGCCTCCTCTGTCGCCTTGTGCTCCGGCGCGAGCACCAGCGGCGACGTGTCGGCGTGCGGGGCGCTCGTGTAGATGATGTGCCGCACGCCGGCCTGCTTGGCCGCCTCGACGACGGCCGTGTGCTGCGCCACGCGCTGGCCCACCTCGCTACCGGAGATGAGCAGGACCTTCTCGGCGCCCTGCAGGGCCGGGGCAATGGTCTCGGGCCGGTTGTAGTCGAGCTCCCGCACCTCGACGTCACCCAGGTCAGCGGCGGTGTTGCGGGCCCCGGCCGCGAACTTCACGCCCTGCTTGCGCAGCCCTTCGACAACGTGGCGACCCAACTGGCCGGTGGCACCGGTGACGACGATCATGCTTGCACTCTCCTTTGGTTAGTACTTTCTATGGGTTAGTACTACCATAGCAGTGTGAACGACGAGTTGGTGTTCGACGTCTTTGCGAGGAACTGCACATCCCGCGAGACGATGGAACACGTCACCGGCCGTTGGGGGGTGCTGGCGATGGTGGCGCTACTCGACGGCACGACCAGGTTCAACGCCTTGCGGCGGAGGGTCGACGGCATCAGCGAGAAGATGCTGAGCCAGACGCTGCAGGCGTTGGAGCGGGACGGTCTGGTGCTACGCGAGGCCCGGCCGACGATCCCGCCACACGTGGAGTACAGCCTGACCTCGTTGGGCCGGGACGTGGCGGACAAGCTGTTCAAGTTGATCGAACTGCTGGAGAGCCGCATGCCGGAGGTCATGGCCGCCCGTGCGTCGCACGAAAAGCGCACTTAACCGAGCGGGGCTCACAAAACGGTACAAGCGCCCTACGCTAGGACACTGTGAGTCGAAGACGAGGAACTGACGACGCCACCGGCGTCCGAGGGTTCCTGCTCGCGTCCTCGTCGGCCGCACTCGCGATCGCCGCCCACGGCCTCGCCGGCGGCGCGGTCTCCGACTTCACGTTCACGGTCCTGCTCGCCAGCCTCCTCGCGTGGGGCGGCATGTCACTCGCCCGCCGCGGCGGCACCACCGCGTTGGTCGCCGTGCTCGGCGTGACGCAGGCGTGCCAGCACGTGCTGCTCACCGAGCTGTCCAGCCGCCACCGGGACGGGCCTGCCGTGTTCGACGGCTGGACGATGTTCGCCACCCACGCGGTGGCCACCGTGCTCACGGCCATACTCCTGACCAGGGCCGGGGCCGCCCTCACCACGATCGCCTCCGCGTTCGCCTGGCTGATGGGCGCGCTTCGGGTGCTCGTCGCCGGACCGGTCCCGCCGCGACCCGTCCCCGCCGGCACCTCCCTTCCCGCACGGCCCGGGGCAATCCTGGAAGTCCAGTTCCGTCAGGTCTGCGCGCGGCGCGGACCACCCGCTACCTCCTGAGAAATCCCCACACAGCCGGCTCGCGTGGCGCGCCGGTGTTCCCACCTACCTCTCAGGAGCAACTCACCCATGTCCACCAAGCGCTTCTTCGCGCGTGCCGGCGTCGTGACGGTCGCCGCCGGTATCGCCACCCTGTTCAGCGGCGGGCTCGCGTCCGCGCACGTCACCGCGAAGGTGCTCGGCGAGCCGGCACAGCAGGGCGGCTACACGAAGATCACGTTCCGCGTACCGAACGAGGAGGCTGACGCCGGCACCACCAAGCTCGAGATCAAGCTGCCCGCCGACTCCCCCATCACCTCCGCCCGGACCAAGCCCATGCCGGGCTGGACCGCGCAAATCACCCGGGTGACCCTCGACAAGCCGATCGAGGTGCACGGCGCCGAGGTCAAGGAGGCCGTCAGCACGGTCAGCTGGACGGCGAGCGGCACCAGGATCAACCCGGGCGAGTTCCAGGAGTTCGAGCTGTCCGTCGGGCCACTGCCCGAGAACAGCGACCAGCTGGTCATTCCCGCGATCCAGACCTACGACAACGGCACCGTCGTGGCCTGGGACCAGCCGCCCGCCGAGGAGGGCGCCGAGGAGCCGGAGCACCCGGCGCCGGTCGTCGCACTCGAACCGGAGGGCGACGGCGACCACGGCACCGCGGCGGCCAACACCGCGCCCGACACGGTCTCGACGGACACCACCGAGGCCGCGGCCGTGAGCAGCACCGACGACACCGCCCGCTGGCTGGGCGGCGCCGGTCTCCTGGTCGGCGCCCTCGGCGTCGGTTTCGGCGTCGGTGCGACGCTGCGGGCCCGCCGGCCCGCCCCCGCAACCCCGACGACAACGACAACCCCAGGTGACGACTCATGAAACGGCTTCTGGCCGTGCTGGCGTTGGCGGGGCTGGGGCTGTTCGCCCTGGCCGCGCCCGCGTCCGCGCACAACTCGCTGATCAGCAGCAACCCCGCCGAGAACGCCTCGATGGAGGCCGGACCGCAGACGGTCGTGCTCACGTTCGACCAGCCGGTGCAGGACGGTCAGGGGCTCAACTCGGTCGCGATCACCGGTCCGGACGGCAAGGAATGGCAGGGTGGCCCGGCGACGGTGGACAGCAACGTCGTCTCCGCGCCGGTGCGTGAGCTCGGCCCACGTGGCGTCTACACGATCGGCTACCGGGTCGTGTCCGCCGACGGCCACCCCGTGTCCGGGAAGGTGACGTTCACGCTCACCAAGGACGGCAACGGCACCCCGGCGGAGAACACCGAGGACGCGCAGGCGCTGCCCGGTGGTTCTGGTGACGAGGACGGCGGCCTGCCCATCTGGGTGTGGCTCGTCGGCGCGGCGGTACTGCTTGGCGCCGGGCTGTTCGTGGCGCTGCGCATTGGCGGTAAGTCGGCGGAATGACGGCGCCTCGGACCACCGCGTTCGGCCGGTTGCACCTGGTCGGGGCCATGGTCGTGACGGCAATGGTCGGCGTGCTCGTCGGCCTGCTGCTCACGCCCGTGACCCCCATCCCTGGTGTGCCGGAGCCGGACGCGGTGGTCCGGTACGGGCTGCCGATCGCGCGGGTGTTGTTCGACCTGGCGGCCGTGGTGACCGTCGGGCTGAACCTCCTGCCCATCCTCGTCGGCCTGACCAGGCCGAAGGCGGCCGCGCAGGTGCTGGCCGGAGCCCGGCGAGCCGCCGCGTTCAGCGCGCTGACGCTCGCGGTGTGCGCGTTGATCGCTCTCGTGCTGCAGACCGCCGAGGTGCATCCGACGCGGGACGGCTCGGGAATCTCCCCGGCGGCGGTCGTCGACTACGTGGTCGCGGTCAGCGCGGGCAAGGCACTCGTGTTCGTGGCCGCGGTCGCGCTCGTCTCGTTCGGGCTGTCGATCTGGGCCGTGCGTTCCGGCGACGCGGTACCCGCGGAACTGCGTGCCGCGGTGGCGTTGTTCGCGCTGCTGCCACTGCCGGTCACCGGCCACGCCACGGACTGGCGCTGGCAGGACTACGCGATGATCTCGATGGAACTGCACGTGCTCGGCGCGGCCGTGTGGACCGGCGGGCTCGGTGCGGTCGTCGTGGTGCTCGCGACGAACCGCACGCTCCTCGCCGCCACACTGCCCCGGTTTTCCAGGCTCGCCACCGCCTGCCTGTGCGTGGTCGCGGCGACCGGCCTGTTCAACGCGGTGGTCGAGCTCGGCTCCGTACCCGGCCGGAGCCTGGTCGACAGTTTGTTCGGCACCGGCTACGGCACCCTCGTCATCCTCAAGCTGGTGTGCTTCGGTCTGCTCGCTGCACTCGGCGCCAACATCCGCTGGCGGTTGCTGCCCGGGGTCGTGCGCCACCAGCGGACCACGCTCGCCGGCTGGGCCACCCTCGAGCTCGCCGTCATGGGGGCGGCGTTCGGGTTCGCGGTCGTACTCACGCGGACGCCCGTCGGCTAGCTTTTGGTTGCTATTCTTTTTCGATTCAGCCCACGGTTCGGCCCAACTGAACGATGAACGGCGCGTGGGCGACCGTTCGTCGTCTCACCGACGGTGTGTGCGCGGTCACACCTTCAGTCATAAGGCGAAAATCGGGCCAACGCCGAAAGGTCAGTCCCGCTCGGTGAACTGCGTGTACGAAAGGGGCGAACGACGCCGGATGGAAGAGAGCCTCCGCATCGCGCTGTTGCCCCGCCGCTCCAACTCACGGCGGCTGATCCAGCCCGCCGCGTGATGCCGGTAGGCCTGGGACAGCAGGACCAGCTCCGCCAGGAAGTCCGCCGCACGTGCTCGACTGCCGCCCTCGGGGAGGCGGGCGACCAGGGGAAGTTGATTCTCGACGACCTGGTCGAGAATCCGTGCAGAGTCGAGCGCGCGTTGCGCGCTCCTGGACTTCCTGGTCCCCCTAGCCACCAGATGAACACCTCGTTCGGGGAGCGGACAGAGGCTAGTTCCACTCAGCGTAGCGTGCTTCGCGCAAACGGCGACCCCCGCCTTTAGTCCGAAAGTATGAACCTTCCGGAAGGCGGCCACGACATGCGAAGACATTCGAACGAGCACACGAGGGTCTCGTAGGCCGGCGACCATGCGTTACGGGCGCTGGGCCACATGGGTCAGGTGTAGCGCGCCCAGCGGGCCAACGTGTTACCCGAACGGACATCCGCCATCCGCCGGAACAGCTCGGCGCGCACCCCGGGCCGGCTTCCGATGATCGGCAGGACGCTGGTGATCAGCTTCAGCTCGCGCACCGCCCTGAGCACGGCGAACCCCGACCAGCGGGTCACGTCCATGCCGTACGTGCGGACCAGCTCGCGGTAGCGGCCGGCAGGCTCACCGAACCGCACCACCCCCACGGCCAGCGGCGTCAGGTCCCACTCCGGCGGGCCGTAGCTGGACGAGTCGAAGTCGCACACCACAGAGCCGGCCGGGCTCGGGATGAGGTTGCCGAGGTGGGCGTCGCCGTGCACCAGCGACGGCGGCGACGGGAAGTCCAGCCGGGACAGCTGATCGGCCACGTCGTCGTACCGGTCCTGGAGAAACGCCAGGTCAGCGGGATCCAGGTCGGTCGCCTCGCCGATCCGGGCCCGAACGTCGGCAAGCGGCTGCCATGGCGGCAGCCAGGAGGCCGGCTGGGGCAGATCGTGGATGCGGCGCAGGAGTTTGCCCAGGTCACGGCCTCGCGGACGCTTGCCGCCGGCCGGCACGGCCTCCCAGACCGTCGCCACGTAGCCGTCGTACTGCACCGGCTGGGCGACGCCCGGCAGTAGCCGGACCGCCGGCACGTCGTGCTCGGCCAGCCAGGTGGCCACCTTGACCACCTTCTCCACCCGGTGGCGCAGCGCGGTGGAGGCGCCGATACGCACCACCACGGGCGCGCTGGCCAGGCGGAACACGGCGTTGGCCGTGCACTTGATGAGCGTGGCCCCGACCGGGTCGAGCCCGGCCGCAGCGCACACGCCGGCGAGCGCCTCGGTCAGACGCTCGCCGGAGAACGGACCGCCGTCGGAGCCGGCACTACTCCGAACCGTGTCCGACGGGGATCCCGAGGTCGGCAACACGGTCACGACGACCTCGTCAGGCCTTTTTGGTCTCGTGGAACCTGCCGATGAGGTCCGCCAGGTCGCGGGCATCGGCGTAGTTGCGGCGCTTGTCGGCCTCGAACCGCAGTGGCTCCAGCCGGTCCCGCACACGCTGCGACTTCAGGTGTTGAGCCAGGTCAACGGCCTGCACACCCACCTTGGCGCCGTGGTCGATATCGCCGTCGAGCAGGTGGTTGGTCGCGAGCGAGGAGAGGTTGAACGCCTTGTTGCGTGCCACCTCGTCGCCGTACGAGTCGATCGCCCTGGTCAGCGCCGGGATCGCGTACTTCGTGTGGCGGGCGTCGACCTTCTGCGCGAGCACCGTGTGCACGGTGCCGATCATCGAGTAGACGTCGTCCTCGTTGAAGAACTTGACCCAGTCGGCGGCCTCGCCGTGGTTGGCGCGGGCGAACTCGTCGCGGGTCCGGCCGATGAGCTTCATCGTCTGGTCCTCGTGGCCCATCATCGCGTATGCCCACGCCTGGTTGGCGCAGATCACCGCGACGGCCAGCTCGGAACCGGACTGCTGCGCGGCGATCTGGCCGAGCTGGAACATCTTCAGCGCGTCGTCCGGGGCTTCCTTGTGCAGGTAGACCCGGCCCATGCGGTACAGGATGTTCGCGACCAGCTCATCGCTCTCCCCGGCCTTCGCGAGCTCCAACGCGCGACCGAAGTGGTTGCGCGCCGAGTCGATGAGACCGACGTCGAACGATGTCCAACCCGCGAGGTTGTGCAGGTCGGCCAGCGCGACGTGAAGTCTCCGCTTGACCACGTCCGTGCCGGACGAGTTCAGCATCTGCTGCCCCCACGACAGCTGCGCGACGACCGCGTCCCGACAGAATCCGCCCCCGTACTGGTAGTCCAGCGAGCGGAGCGCCCTGGTCGCGGCCTCGACCTGCCGGACATCGGTCATGCCGATCCGGCCCGGTGCCGGTGTCAACACCGGGTTGGACACCCACGATCCCGAGTCCGCGCCGAGTACATGCGCACCGACCGCGACAGCCGCGGCATGCGCAAGAAACTTCCGACGCTTCACGTTCTCCGGCTCCTCAGCCTCCGGGACCTCCCGCGACTCGGCGACCTTGGCGGCCGTGACTTCGTCGTACGCGAGGCCCATGTATCCCCTGGGGACACCCAGGCCGTCGGCGATCCGTGCCAGGACGTCGTAGGCCATGACCTGACGACCCTTGAGGATCTCCGACACCTCGGACTGTGACTGACCGGTCATCGCGGCGATCTGTCGTTGAGACACACCTCGGCGTCGCAGCAGCTTGTAGATCGTGCTGACCTCCCGCCCGGCGAGGGCGCTACGCATCTCTGGGTCTTCCCACGCCTCCGGCGTAACAGAAGAGCTCTGAGACCCGATGGAGTTCATTCCGCCCCCTCACAGTCCACTGGGCGTCAGGCGCAGACTAAGCGCACTTCACGAACCGCTAAAAGTCCAGATCGGCGAAGGCGATCGGTCCTGCCGAACTTTGCCGACCGTTCACCGTGGATCGGCCGCCGATCGGCGCTATGACGAACCAATCTGTGTCTTAAAGCACCAATGTAGTTGGTTGTAAGCGTACGAGCACGGAGGGAAGCCGGGACTGTGGAACTTGTCAGCACGGCGCCACCGAGCCCTGTAACAGAGGACGCGGAACAACGTCGCGAGTTGCATGGTTCCTCCCTCGGAAGACAGGTCTGGCGCATCAACTGCGGTGACGTGGTCAACCGGGAACGCTGTCTCACCGTGCTCGTGGAACGGAATCGGGTGGTCCTGGTAGGGCCGCCGGGCGAAACCGCGGTACTCAACGCAGGCCAACTCGGCCAGTTGCGGGTCGCGCTTCGCGAGGCCGCCGAGCAGGCGGAAAGGTAGCGGTGACGTTTCGATGGACGAGATCCTCGGACAGGTGCTCCGCAACGCGGTGTGGGAACGGCTCGACATGCTCGCCGAACTCGCCAACCGCGCTGACGCACCGTCCCTGCTGTCCGTGGCACGTTCCGAGCTTCCCAGGCTGACGGAGGGTTGGCGAGCCATGCTCGCCGCCCACGAGCCGGACGAGAAGGGAAACTGCCCCGCGTGCTCGTCGCGGTGGCGGCAGCAGAAGGCGCCTTGCTCTGTCTGGCAGGCGGCCTACGAGCACCTGGTGGCCGGCGGGCTCGCGCCGACGACGCAGCCCGCACGTCACGCGGCCCGCACCCGCGTGACGCACAGCGGCCGGCTGGCCACGGGCACCAGGTAAACGACGGCCCCCTCGCCCGCCGCGACCCCGCGCGGTGCGTGGCTGAGGGGAGCCGGACAGGTCGGCGGTCCGGGTTCGTAAGCACCCCCGAGCACTACGAACCCGGATCGTCGGTCACAACCAAGACCTCGGTCACAACTAAAAAGCTCCGCGAACCGGTGTTGTTGTACTCCCCTCCCCCGACCAACATCGGTTCGCGGCTCCACGACCGGGCGACCCCTGTCTGCGGAAAGCGCAGACAGGGGTCGTTCCGCGTGATGTTGGGGGGGCGACCCCCCCAAACCCCCCACGGTGCGGTTGGTTCCTGACCCAGCGTGGTTACGTTTGGCGTTCGCAGCTTCGCTGGTCGCTGCTTTGCTGCCTTGTGTTCACTTTTTCTCTTGCTCGTCTGGCCATGTATACACAATCTGGTGGTACCTCCTGTCCTCTCCAGGCAGGATGGAAGTAGTGCCGTCGCAGTAGGAGAACACGTGGCAACCCAGGTTCCGTTGCGAAAGCAACCAGTGCAGCAGCGCAGTGCCAAACGCGTCGAACAGATGCTCGAGGCCTGTGCCGCACTCATCGACGAGCTCGGCTACGACGGGGTCACCACCACCCTGATCGCCGAACGTGCCGGGGTCGCCGTCGGGTCCCTCTACCAGTTCTTCCCCGACAAGCGGGCCGTCGTGCAGGCGCTCACCAAGCGCCACCTCGACCACTTCACCAAGGAGATCGAAGGTCGCCTCGACTGGGGGAACCTCGAGCACTGGTGGGACGGCGTCGACACGATCATCGACATCTACGTCGAGATGTACCGGACCATCCCGGGGTTCAGCCGGGTCCGCTTCGGCGACGTGATCGACATCCGGTTCATCGAGGACGGCCGGGACAACAACACCGTCATCTCAGAACAGATCGCACACGTGGTCGCCAGCAAGCACGACATCCCCGTCGAGAGCCTGTTCCGGCAGATCACCGTGGCGTCCGACATCGGCGACGCCATCCTCGCGCTGGCGTTCCGGCGCAAGCTCTTCGACGAGGACGACATGATCAACGAGGCGAAGCAGGTGGTCAGGGCCTACCTCGCCGGACAGATGTACGCCAAGGACTAGCCAAAACACTGCCCCTCACCACGGTAGGTGGGCACGGTCGCGGTCACGCGGTCGCCGGTCAGCACGTGGTACTCGGTGAACCGCTCCGCCAGCTCACCCGCCTTGGTGTGCCGTAGCCACACGCGGTCGCCCACGCGCAGGTCCTTCGCCGCGCGACCGTTCACCGGGGTCTGGACCTCGCCGGCGCCTTCTGTGGCGATCAGCGACAGGCCGGTTGGCAGGTACGGCGTCGGCGTGCGGTCCTTGCCAGCAGGCCCGGACGCGATGTAGCCACCGGAGAACAGCGTGGCCGTGCGCTTCCTGGGCTTGCGGACCACCGGCAACGCGAACAGCACCGCGGGCGCCGGGGTGAACCGCCGGTAGTTGTCGAACAGGGTCGGCCCGACCAGGCCGGAGCCCGCCGCGACCTCGGTGACCGACTGGTCGAAGCCGGTCGTCTCGATGCTGCCCGTGCCGCCGCCGTTGACGAACTCCAGGTCGGCGACCTTCTTGATCTCGTGTACAGCCTCCGCACGGCGAGCGGCCAACTCGTGCGCCGAACGGTCCTGCATCCAGCGCAGCACCGCGCCCATCAGCGGTTTGCCGGCCGGCTGGTCACCGAGTCCCGCGATCTGGCCCTCATAACCCATGAGCCCCACGAGCCGGAAACCCGACCGGTCCCGGATCTCCGTGGCGAGCGCCCGCGCCTGCGCCGGGGTGAAGACGGGCGAGCGACGGGTGCCGACGTGAGCGATGTCACGGCCGAACACCGGCCGCCACGCCACGTCCAACTCGAGGCAGACCCGGATCTCGGGGTGACCGGTGCCGAGCGCGGCGTCCACGATGTCCAGATGCGCCACTGAGTCGACCATGATCGTGACCAGCCCTCTGGCGTGGTCGTCGGCCGCCAGCTCCCGCAGCGCGGTGTGGTCGACGGTCGGGTACGCGACGAGGATGTCGACGTCGGCCAGGTCGCCGCCGGCCCACCCATGTGCCAGCCACAGCGCCTCGGGCAGCGAGTACGCCATGACACCGGCGAAGCCGTCCTTACGCAGCACCCGCTCGATCAGGTGCCGGACGCGGACGGACTTGCTGGCGATCCGGATGGGCCGCCCGGCAGCACGCCGCACCAGGTCGTCGGCGTTACGGTCGAACGCGTCGAGGTCGACGATCGCGAGCGGGGCTTCGAGTTGCTTGGTGGCCGCGTCGAGGCGGGCACGCAACGTTTCGTCTGGCACATACCAACGGTACGGCCACGCTCACGTCAGCGACACCAGCCGCGCGCCACCATCCGCCTCGATGATGGTGCCGGTCAGGTTCACGTTGGTGGCGGCCATGGCCACGACCTCGGCGACGTCGTCCGCGGTCGCCACCCGGCGGGCCGGCAGCACCTGCGCGGCCTGCGCGAAGTAGGCCCGGCGTCCGCTCTCCGGCATGACGTCCCACCAGGGCGTGTCGACCAGGCCGGGTGACACGCCGTTGACGCGGATGG
This sequence comes from Actinophytocola sp., assembly GCF_036378875.1. GTDB lineage: Bacteria > Actinomycetota > Actinomycetes > Mycobacteriales > Pseudonocardiaceae > Actinophytocola. Next base: position 130,517 of record NZ_DASUVO010000153.1, on the reverse strand, counting down.
GCGCGAGTTCGACGGCGAGCGGCTTCACGAGCGACTCGACCGCCCCGTTGACGGCCGCGATACCGGCGGTGCCCGGCATGCCCGCCCGCGCCGTGGCCGCGCTGACCACGGTGATCGAGCCGGTGGGCGCGAGGTGGGGCAGCACTGCCTGGACGGTCGTGACGTGGCCCCAGAACTTGGCGTCGAACGCGTGGCGGAGCGTGTCGAGATCCAGCGTGCCGATGGGGCCGAGACCGTCGGTGCCGCCGAGCGTGACGACCAGCCAGTCGATCGTGCCGATGGTCTCGGCGACCGCGGTGATGGCTCTGTGGTCGCCGCCGTCGGCCTGGTGGCCGATCAACTCCGGATCGGAGAGGGCGACGCTGTCCAGGCGCTCGGAGTTCCGGCCAACCACGTGCACGGTCGCGTGCGCCCGCAGGCGGCGGGCCGTGGCCAGGCCGACACCGGAGGTGCCGCCGACGACGAGTGCGGTGCTCATGCTGTCCTCCTAATTCGAACCGAACCGTCTCGGTTCAAAATTACGCTAGCATGGCGGTGATGAACGAACAATCGGTGCGACCGGGACGCAAGCGCAGCGAGGAGAGCCGGCAGGCGATCCTCGTCGCGACGTTGGAGCTCACCGCGGAGCTCGGCTACGCGGGCCTCACCATCGAGGGCATCGCGGCCCGGTCCGGGGCCGGCAAGCAGACGATCTACCGCTGGTGGCCGTCGAAGGCCGACGTGCTGCTGGAGGCGCTGGCGATCAAGGCGGACGTGGTCGTCTCACTCCCCGACAAGGGGAGCTACGCGGCCGACCTGCGCCACTTCGTGGTCGCCAGCTTCGCCCTGGCAGCCAGGCACCCGGTCGCGGACGCGCTGCGAGCGCTCATGGCCCAGGCACAGCTGGACCCGGAGTTCCGAAAACGGTTCTGGGCGGCATTCCTCCAGCGCCGCCGGGACGCGCTCCGCGTGCTCATCGACCGGGCGGCCGCCCGGGGCGACCTGCCGGCCGGCGCGTCCGCGGACACGGTCATCGACGCCGTGTTCGGCATCGTCTGGTACCGGCTGCTCACCGACCGGCCGCCCGACGAGCAACTGGCCGACGAACTGGTCACCTTGATTTCCGGAAGGACATCCCCATGACCGTCTTCATCACCGGCGCCACTGATGGCCTTGGCCGCGCGCTCGCGGACCGACTCGCCGCCGACGGCACGACGCTGATCCTGCACGGCCGCGACGCCGGCAGGCTCGCGGAGACCGCAGCCGCCATCCGGGACACCCACGGCTCAGGAGTCCACACCGTGCTGGCCGACCTGTCCGAGCTGGCCCAGGTCCGCAAGCTCGCCGCGGACGTGCGGGGTCTGACCGACCGGCTGGACGTCTTCGTCAGCAACGCCGGCGTCGGAAGTGGCCTGCCCACCGGGCGCACGCGGCAGACCAGCGCGGACGGCCACGAGCTGCGGTTCGCCGTGAACTATCTGGCCGGGTTCCTGCTGACACTGGAGCTGCTGCCCCTGCTGCGGCAGTCCGCACCGGCCCGCATCGTCAACGTCGCGTCGCTCGGTCAGCACCCGCTCGACTTCGACGACCTGATGATCGAGCGCGGCTACAGCGGCGCCCGCGCCTACTCGCAGAGCAAGCTCGCGCAGATCATGTCCGGCTTCGAGCTGGCCGGCCGCCTGCCCGCGAGCGAGGTCACGGTCAACAGCCTGCACCCCGCCACCTACATGCCGACGAAGATGGTCGTCGAGGAGATCGGCCACACGGTCGACACGCTCGAAACGGGTGTCGACGCGACCTACCGACTGGCCGTCGGCGCCGACGTCGACGGCGTGACCGGCCGTTTCTTCGACCGGAAGCGGGACAGCAGGGCCAACGAGCAGGCCTACGACGCGGCCGCGCGGCACGAGTTGTGGCGACGCAGCCTCGAACTCGTCGACCACCCGGACGTCGCCTGAATCAACCTGCGAAGATTCTGCTCCTGGCGAGCTATTACCCGGGAGTAACCATGGCTGTGGAGACGAACCCGACGACGTCGTGGCGCAACTGGGCCGGTACCGAGGCGGCGGTCGCCACCGAGGTCGCGCGGCCCAGGGACCTCGACGAGCTGTCCGCCGCGGTAGCCGGCGCCAAACGGACCGTGCGGGCCCGGGGCAGCGGCCACTCGTTCACCGCGGTCGGCGCGGCGCACGACCGGGCGCTCGACCTCTCGGCGTGGACCGGTGTCGTCTCGGCGGACGCGGCTTCCGGCCTGGTCACGGTGCGGTCCGGCACCACGCTACGAGAGCTGAACGCCGAGTTGGACCGCCTGGGCCGCGCGATGACCAACCTGGGGGACATCGACGCGCAAACGATTGCGGGCGCCATCTCGACCGGCACGCACGGCACGGGCGCCCGGTTCGGCGGCATCTCGACGCAGGTCGCCGGGTTCGAGCTGGTGCTGGCGGACGGCTCGGTGGTGACGTGCTCGCCGGAGGAGCGGCCGGAGCTGTTCGCGGCCGGCCGGGTCGGCCTCGGCGCGTTCGGCGTGCTCTCGACGGTGACGTTCCAGACCGAGCAGTCGTTCGTGCTGGCCGCCGAGGAACGGCCGGAGCCGCTGGACGACGTGCTGGCCGCCCTGGACGACAACTGCGCGGAGAACGACCACTTCGAGTTCTACTGGTTCCCGTACGGCCGCAACGCGCTGACCAAGCGGAACAACCGGCTGCCGGCGGGCACCGTGCCGGAGCCGCTGTCCAGGTCACGGCAGTTCTTCGAGTACCAGCTCATGGAGAACACGGTGTTCGGCGCCGTTTGTCGTGTGGGAAGAGCCGTTCGTCCGCTTGTGCGACCGCTCAACCGCTTGTCGTCGGCGGTGCTGTCACCGCGGGCGTATTCGGACGTTTCGCACCGGGTCTTCGTGACCAACCGGAACGTGCGGTTCGTGGAGTCGGAGTACGCGGTGCCGAGGGAGTCGCTCGCCGACGTGCTGGGTGAGCTGCGGGCGCGGGTGCCGAAACTCGCGGACCCGGTGATGTTCCCGGTGGAGATCCGAGTGGCGGCGGCGGACGACATCTGGCTGTCGACGGCTTACGAGCGGGACTCCGCCTACATCGCGATCCACCAGTACGTCGGCATGCCCTACCAGGAGTACTTCGATCTGTTCGAGTCGATCGCCGGCACGGTCGGCGGGCGGCCGCACTGGGGGAAGATGCACTCGCTGGACGCGTCCGTGCTGCGGGAGCGCTACCCGAGGTTCGACGAGTTCACGGCGCTGCGGGCCTCACTCGACCCGGACGGCAAGTTCGTGAACCCGTACCTGTCACGCGTCCTGGGCGTCTAGCGCCTCGTCGACCGGGGTGTCTCCGCCGACCAGCTCGTACACGTGGCCGGCGGTGTCCGGCCGGTCGAGCACGGCGACGAGCACGGTGGCCACGTCGTCTCTGGGAACCACGCCACCGCCGACGTCCTCGGCGAGCTGGACCTTGCCGGTCCCGGGATCGTCGGTGAGGAGTCCGGGCCGCAGGATCGTCCAGTCGAGCCCGTCGCGGGCCATGACGTCCTGGTCCGCGGCGTCCTTGGCGCGCAGGTAGGCGGCGAAGACAGGATCGACGTCGGGGTCTTCGGCCCGGCTCAGTCCCATGGCGCTGACCTGCACGAACCGTCGAACGCCTGCCTGCTCGGCCGCGTCGGCGAGGAGCACGGAGGCGGCCCGGTCGACGGTGTCCTTGCGCTCGGCGCCGCTGCCCGGCCCGGCGCCGGCCGCGAAGACCACGGCGTCAGCGTCAGCCATGGCGGCCGCCACGTCCTCGACCGCGGTCTCCTCGAGGTCGAGCACGAGCGCCTCGCCACCGGCGGCCGCGACGTCCTCGACGTGATCTGGATTACGCACGATGCCGATCACGGTGTCGTCGCGCTCGGCAAGCAGCTTGGTCAACCGGAGGGCGATCTTGCCGTGACCGCCCGCTATGACAACCCTCACGCGGCGGCGAGGATCTGCTCGTAGGCCAGCTCGTTCAGCCAGCGGTGGGTGGCGTCGACATCGGCCGGCACGCGGTCGGCACGCCCGGGCAGGTCCATGCGGACCTCGGGGCCCGGGGCGGCGGACGCGATACCAACGCCGTAGGCACGAGCACGCGGCAGACAGTTGACCAGGTAGTCGTTGGTGATCACGACCGACATGGGCAGCACCATCGCGGCGTCGCAGTACCGCAGGAACGGCACGGCGTTGATGAGCCCGGTCCGCCAGTGCCGAGCGACGGCGAGAGCGCCGACGATGCGCACGGCAGGCGCCGGGACCCGTCCGGTGAACTCCGGCCACACCCAGGTGGCCACGGTGGCCCGGTCGACCTCGGGAGCCTGCCCGAGGCAGATCCGCTCGGCGTGGGCGTCTGGCATGAGCTGGGCGACGAGAGAGATCCGCCGGCCGAGCAGCTTCATCTCGGGGAGCACGATCCCCTGCCACCCGAGGTCACGCGCCGCGGCGGTGGCCAGCTCATCGACCTTTGCCGGCAACTCGACCGGAGGGACGAGCGGCGATGGCACCGCCGTCAAGTTGTCCGAAACCGCCGTGCGTCCTGGTATGCCCGTCACGAACCCAGCCCTCTCCGGTACCGCCGCGAGCGTTGGCGTGCCATCCCCTGCCAACCACGACGTTTTTGGTTACATGACTGGCCTACCAGCCAGCACCCCACCAACCGCAGACGAAACCCCCCTTCCTGCGACCGGCGGCGCTGAGCGGTCGGTGACCGGTCGACGATCGGCATTGAGACTTCGGCCCGACAATGCGGCCGTCTGGGTGAGTCTTCCGCCGACCGGCTGAACTCACCACAACACACAAAGTTGCCCCCCGCAATTTGCACAAACGGCCCCGACCAGCAAAGAAGATCAACACACCCGACAACACCCACCCGAACCCCCACTCACCGACACAACACCCCAAACCACCCGATCAGCGGTTGAAACCCAAACAAACACCCACCCCACAAAGGCAGGAAGCGGTCACGATCAACCCCCCACCGAGACCAACTCGCGACTTGTCACCCGTAAAGTGACGAACACAACGAAAACGACAAGAGAATAAAACTTCAAAGGTCAGACAAGCCCAAAGAGGAGCCACCCCAAGACCACGAAGCAGACAACCCCAAATATGAAATCCGCCCACGTCCCCCGAGCCCCAACACACACGTAACCTCGATGTGCGGAGCACGAGGAGCCCCAGGTCAAGCACCGAAGAGTGAAGAGAAGGATGCCCGAGGTGACCCAGAACGATGGGGTCCGGGGCGAGCCCCGGCTGGGGGTGTGGGGGCTCGGCCCCCACAAAGAATGACGATGATCGCCAAGACGGAAGCCGTGCCCGGCGAACAGCCGAGCCCAGCGATCGGGTGGGCGAGGGGGGAGTTGAACCCCCACGTCCTTACGGACACACGGACCTGAACCGTGCGCGTCTGCCATTCCGCCACTCGCCCGAGTGGTGCGAAGCGAAGCGTACACGGTCGTCGATCTGGTTTGCACATCGCCCTGTCCTTGGGCTCGGACCCAGATACGATCGACCGAGGAGCACACGTGAGAGGAGGGACCCATGGGCCTCGGGCAGCGGCTGAACCGTAAGTTGGAGAACGCTGTGGGCAACACCTTCGCGCGTGTGTTCGGTGGCAGTGTGGTGCCCCAGGAACTGGCGCAGGCGCTGCTGCGTGATGGTGAGGTCAATCTTCGTGAGCTGGCCGGTGGCCGGCTCCTGGCCCCCAATCACTACATAGTGCAACTGGGAGCTCAGGACTTCGGTAACTTCGCCGGAGAAGAGGACCGCACTACCGCGCTGCTCGCGGACTGTGTCGAGGAATATCTCGCGGAGCAGCAGTGGGACACATACGGTGACGTCGTAGTCTCCCTGGAGCGCTCCGACGCGCTGCACACCGGACAGTTCCGAATACGCTCGACCGTCGACCCGGACGTCAAGGCTCCGGCCAGGGCACCCGGACACGCACGGCCGGCACAACCCCGCAACGCAGGAGACCGATCCATGAGCCAGCCTCCCGGCTACGGCCAACCGCCCGAGGGCGATCCTTACGGACAGCAGTACGGCTATGGCCAGCAAGGCCAGGGCTACGGGCAGCAAGGTGGCTACGACCAGGGTTACGGCCAGCAGCAAGGTGGCTACGACCAGGGTTACGGCCAGCAGCAGGGTTACGACCAGGGCTACGGCCAGCAACAGCAGGGCTACGGCCAGCAGGGCTACGACCAGGGGTATGGCCAGCAGCAGGGCGGCTATGACCAGGGTTACGGCCAGCAACAGCAGGGCTACGGCCAGCAAGGGTACGACCAGGGTTACGGCCAGCAAGGCGGCTACGACCAGGGCTACGGCCAGCAACAGCAGGGCTACGGCCAGCAGGGCGGTTACGGCCAGGGTGACCCGTACGCCCAGCAGGGCTACGCGCCGCCTGCCGTGCAGACCGGCCCGCGCCAGCTGAACGCGAGCCTGCAGCTCGACGACGGTTCGAACCGCACCTACTCGCTGAAGCAGGGCGGCAACGTGGTCGGCCGCGGCCAGGACGCTGACTTCCGGCTGCCGGACACTGGGGTGTCTCGTCGGCATCTGGAAATCACCTGGGACGGGCAGTCGGCGACGCTGGCCGATCTCGGTTCGACCAATGGCACTACGGTGAACGGCACCCCGGTGCAGACCTGGCAGCTGGCGGACGGAGACGTGATCCGTATCGGTCACTCGTCGTTGGTGTTCCGTACCCAAGGCTGACATCGCTCATCCGGGCGGTCTCACCTATCCCCTCAAGGCGGGAGCGTTCGCAGCAGGTGCCAGAGCTGGTTGTGCAGCTGACCAGAGCAGGGTTTCTCGCCCTGCTCTGGTTGTTCGTGCTGGCCGCGTTACGGGTGGTTCGATCCGACCTGTACGCGGCTGCCGGTATCCGGGTGGCCGTACCCGGGTTCCGCCGTTCGGCGGCGAAGAAGAGCAGGGGCAAGGCTCCCCGACAGTTGGTGGTCACACACGGGGCGCTGGCCGGTACCCGCATCTCGCTGGACGGCCGGCCGATCATGATCGGCCGCGCGGACGACTCCACGTTGGTGCTGGACGACGACTACGCGTCCACGCGGCACGCGCGGATCTCGTTGCGCGGAACGGACTGGTACGTGGAAGATCTGGGCTCGACTAATGGGACCTACCTGGACCGGGCTAAGGTCACGGCACCCCAACGGGTGCCTCTCGGGGTTCCCGTCCGAATCGGCAAGACGGTGATCGAGCTACGGTCATGACCCTCGTCCTTCGCTACGCCGCCCGCAGCGACCGGGGCCTGGTGCGTTCGAACAACCAGGACTCCGTGTACGCCGGACCGCGCCTGCTCTCACTAGCCGACGGCATGGGTGGTCACGCCGCGGGTGAGGTGGCCAGCAAAGTCGTCATCGCCGCCCTGGCGCCGCTGGATGACGACGAACCGAGCGATGATCTGCTCGCCCAGCTTCGGGAGGCGACGGCCGCGGGCAACGGCGCCATCGCCGAGCTCGTGGCGAGCGACCCCGAGCTGGACGGCATGGGGACGACGCTCACCGCGATCCTGTTCGCCGGCAGCCGGATCGGTCTGGTCCACATCGGCGACTCGCGGGCCTACCTGTTCCGCAACGGCCAGTTCTCGCAGATCACGCACGACGACACGTTCGTCCAGTCGCTGATCGACGAGGGTCGCATCACCGAGGACGAGGCGGCCACGCATCCGCAGCGCTCACTGCTGCTGAAGGCGCTGACCGGCCACGAGGTCGAGCCGAACCTGACGGTCCGCGAGGCGAGGGCCGGCGACCGTTATCTGCTGTGTTCAGATGGTCTGTCCGGCGTGGTGAGCCACGAGACGCTCGCCGACACGATCAAGATCCCGGACGCGCAGGAGTGCGCGGACCGCATGATCGAGCTCGCGTTGAAGGGCGGTGGTCCGGACAACGTGACGGTGATCGTCGCGGACGTCGTGGACATCGACTTCGGCGAGGACGCCCCGATCGTGGGCGGAGCGGCCGGCAACGGTCAGGACCAGGCCCCACCGCCGGACTCGGCGGCGTCGCGGGCCGGCGCGCTCACCGCGCCCCGGGAGATCCCGAAGCCCCCGCCACCGGTCGCCCCGCCACCGGATCCGAAAGTGAAAAGGCGCAGACGGTTCCGCGTTTTCGCTCTCATCTTCGTGATTCTGTTGCTCCTCGGCGGCGGAGCCGTGGCAACCTGGGTTGTAGTGAACCAACAATATTTCGTCGGCGAGGCCGAGGACGGCGAGATCGCGATCTTCCAAGGAGTTCGCGGCAGCATCTTCGGTGTCTCGCTCAACCGCCAGGTACAGGGCTCATGCGACCCTGCCATCCCGACGTGCGACAAGTTCTACGTCGAGGACCTCAAGCAGCTGGGCCGCGAGGCGGTCCTCGAGGGCACGGAGAGCTTCGACAGCATTCCCGAGGCGCGGCAGTTCATCCGAGGGCTGCGCACGAAGTACCCGCTGCCGACGTGTGAGACGTTGCAGAAGGAGCAGGAGCAGGCCGCGGGTCAGACCGGGGCCACGACGACCACTCCGCCGCCTGCCGGTCCGACCACGACGACGTCAGCGCCTGCGCCCACCACGTCTTCCGCTCCGGCGACCACGTCCGGTGCCCCGGAGGCCGTCACACCCGAACCTGGCGTGAACTGTCGCGAACCCCGCGAGGGCGGCGGCTGATGACACAGCCGGGCTCGGTGGGGTTGCTGGCAGGGCAGTCCGGCGACGCAGAAGGCAAGACCGCTCCGACCCGACGCGGCACGGAACTGTCGATGCTGGCGTTCGCGGCCGGTCTGGTGACGGCCGCGCTGATGCTCGTCGAGATGAACCAGAACGAGGCGCTCTCGCTCCGGATCCTCTGGTATGGCCTCGCCTACCTGGCTCTTTTCGGGATCGCCCACGTCGCGGTCCGCAAGTGGGCGCCGTACGCGGACCCGCTGATCCTGCCGTGCGTCGCGCTGCTCAACGGCATCGGCCTGGTGATGATCTACCGGCTGGATCTCGCTGGCGCGGAGAAGGCGCTTCGGGTGAACGCCGAGTTCCAGAACGCGGTGCCGAAACAGATCCTGTGGACGACGATCGCGCTGGCGATGTTCCTCGTGGTCCTGTTCGTGCTCAAGGACCACCGCACGCTGACCCGCTACGGGTACACGTTCGGCATGGTCGGCCTGTTCCTCCTGGCCCTGCCGGCGGTGCTGCCGGGCGCGATCGCGCCGCCGATCAACGGCGCGAAGATCTGGCTGGTGGTCGGACCGCTGTCGATCCAGCCGGGTGAGTTCGCCAAGATCCTGATGCTGATCTTCTTCGCGGCGTTCCTGGTGTCCAAGCGCGACCTGTTCATGGCCGCCGGACGCCGCGTGATGGGCATCGACCTGCCGAGGGCCAGGGACATGGGCCCGATCCTGGTCTGCTGGGCGGTCTCGGTCATGGTCCTGGTCGCCGAGAAGGACCTGGGCAGCTCGCTGCTGTTCTTCGGCACCGTGCTCGTGATGCTGTACGTGGCGACCGAGCGGGCCATCTGGGTCGTGGTCGGTGTCTCGCTGTTCGTGGGCGGTTGTCTGCTCGCCTACCAGCTGTTCGACCACGTGCAGGTGCGTGTGGCGGCCTGGCTGGACCCGTTCGCCAACTACGACGAGGGCGGCGGTTACCAGATCGCCCAGTCGCTGTTCGGGCTCGGCACCGGCGGGGTCGCCGGAACGGGTCTCGGCGCGGGTCGGCCGGACATCGTGCCGCTCGCGAACTCGGACTTCATCACCGCGGCGATCGGCGAGGAGCTCGGCCTGATCGGGCTCGCCGCGATGCTGCTCGTGTACATGATGCTGGCCATGCGGGGCCTGCGCAGCGCGATCGCCGTGCGGGACACGTTCGGCAAGCTGCTCGGCGGCGGCCTCTCGTTCACCCTGCTCATGCAGGTGTTCGTGGTCGTCGGCGGGGTCACCAAGCTGATCCCGCTCACCGGTATCACGGCCCCGTTCCTGTCCGCGGGTGGCTCGTCGCTGCTCGCCAACTACATCCTGGTGGCGCTTCTGCTGCGGATCTCCGACGCCGCACGCAAGCCGCAGACCGGCCAGAAGCCCAAACCGGCCAACCAGGCCCCGATCGCGGAGGCACACACGGTCATGGTGGAGCGGCCCCAATGAACACACCGCTACGCCGCGTCGGCCTCGCCATGCTGGCGATGATCGTGCTGTTGCTGGCCAACGCCACCTACATCCAGATGGTCAAGGCGGACGAGTACCGCGCCGACGCCCGCAACCGGCGAGTCCTGCTCGAGGAGTACTCGCGGCAGCGCGGCAAGATCCTGACCTCGGACGAGGTCATCATCGCCAACGTCCAGTCAACGAGCGACAGCCCGCAGTACCAGCGGACCTACCTCAACGGGCCGCTGTACGCGCCGGTCACCGGCTTCTACTCGCTACGGTACGGCTCGACGGGCCTGGAGTCCTCCGAGAACGAGATCCTCAACGGTTCGGACGACCGACTGTTCGTCCGCAGACTGTCCGACCTGATCACCGGCCGCGACCCGCGCGGCGGCAACATCGTCACCACGATCAACTCGAAGGTGCAGACCGCCGCGTACGACGCGATGTCCCAGAACGAGTTCACCGGCGCGGTCGTGGCGATCAAGCCGGACGACGGCCAGATCCTCGGGTTGGTGTCGACACCGTCGTTCGACCCGAACGGGCTGGCCGTGCTGGACGCGGCCGCGCAGTTGAAGTACTACGACCAGATCCAGGACAAGAACAACCCGGCGAAGCCGATGCTGAACCGGGCGATCTCGGACAACTACACCCCCGGCTCGACGTTCAAGCTGGTCACGGCTGCGGCCGCGCTCGCCGACGGCAAGGACAAGAACAGCCAGGTCACGACGTCGCCTGGCATCAACGTGATCAACGGTGACACGAACTGTGACACCGACTCGGACACCTGCCTCGCGAACTACAGCCGCAGCAGCTGCGGCGACGGCACGTTGCAGGGCGCGCTCCAGAAGTCGTGCAACACCGCGTTCGCCCAGCTCGCCGACCAGCTCGGCGAGGAGAAGCTGCGTGACCAGGCGGCCAAGTTCGGCATTGGTCAGAGCGATCTGGACATCCCGATGTCGGTGGTGCCGTCCTGCATCGGTCCCCGCGACCAGTGCATGGTGATCGCCGACCGGCCCTCGCTGTTCCAGAGCGGCATCGGGCAGAAGGACGTGCGGTTGACGGCGCTGGAGAACGCCTCGATCGCCGCCACCATCGCCAACGGCGGCAGCCGGATGCGCCCGCAGCTCGTGCAGAAGGTCCTCGCGCCGGACCTCGACGAGATCTCCGGGTACAACTCGGACGAGGTCGACGAGGCGATGTCGCGTGACGACGCCAACGAGCTGCGCGACATGATGATCGAGTCGGAGAAGAACACCAGCGGCCCCGGCAAGCGCGACGACCTGGTCATCGCGTCCAAGACCGGCACCGCCGAGACCGGCGTCGACCCCAAGGAAACCCCGCCGTTCGCCTGGTATGTGGCGTTCGCCCCTGCCGAAAACCCCCAGATCGCGGTCGCAGTGGTGGTAGAAAGCAGGGACGTTGCCGCGACGGGCGGCAAGCTGGCCGCCGGTGTCGGGCGCGCCACCATCAATGCCCTGGTCGGGGGGAGCTAGAGATGCTGACGTCTGGGCAGCTCCTGGCCGATCGCTACCGGCTCGCCCGCCGCATCGCCGTCGGCGGCATGGGTGAGGTGTGGGAGGCAGCGGACACGCGCCTGGACCGCCGCGTCGCCATCAAGGTCCTCAAGCCGGAACTGTGCGGGGACGCCGAGTTCCTCCACCGGTTCCGCACCGAGGCCCGCACGACCGCGTCACTGAACCACCCGGGCATCGCCGCCGTACATGACTATGGCGAGACCAACGCGGTCGTCGACGGCCCCAAGGACACTGCCTACCTCGTGATGGAGCTGGTCGACGGCGACCCGCTCGCGGCCATTCTCGCCAAGGAGCGGCGGATCAGCGCGGAACGCACGCTCGACATCCTGGAACAGGCCGGAAACGCGCTGCAGGCGGCACATGAGCGTGGCTACGTCCACCGCGACGTGAAGCCGGGCAACATCATGGTCGCCCAGGCGCCGGACGGCCGAACCGTGGTCAAGCTGACCGACTTCGGCATCGCGAAGGCCGCCGACGCCGCCCCGGTCACGAGGTCCGGCATGGTGATGGGCACGGCGCACTACATCGCGCCAGAACAGGCGCTCGGGCACGAGGCCGAGCCGGCGAGCGACGTGTACTCGCTGGCGGTGGTCGGCTACGAGTGCCTTTCCGGACACCGCCCTTTCCTGTCGGAGAACGCCGTGACCGTCGCGATGATGCACATCCGCGACGCACCGCCACCGTTGCCCCCGGACGTGCCGCCGTACGCGCGGGTCGTCATCGAGGCGACCCTGGTCAAGGACCCCACCCAGCGGTACGCGAGTGGTGGCGAGTTCGCGGCCGCGGTCGCTGCCGTGCGTGCCGGCCACCCGCTGCCGGCGCCGTCGGGGCGGGTCGCGGCCGGGCACTACGTCGGTCCGCCGCCGCACATGACCAACCCGGGCATGCTTCCGGTCGGACCACCGAGCATGCCGCACACGGTGCCGCCACCCGGCACCGGCTCGTTCCCGCTCGGCCCACCGCCCCCGCATCCACCGCCCCGGCGGAACCGGGCGGGTCTGTGGGCCCTGCTCATTGTTCTCGGCGTGATACTTCTGGTGCTCGCCGTGCTCGGCGTGGCATCGTTGCTCAACGCCAACCGGGAGACCGACGGCAGGTCGACGCCAGAGACCACGACGGTGCCAGCCGGTCAGGCAGGCGAGGACAGTGACGACACCCCGGGCAACCCGCCGACGGGTCTCCCGCAGGGCAAGTTCGTGCAGATCGACGAGTCCGTCTACCTCGGCCGACCGGCCGGGCTCGCACATGACCTGCTCGAGGAGGACGGCCTCGTGCCGGTCGTGGAGAACCAGCTCGGTAAGGAACCGGACGACTACGGCCGGTGCATGGTGGTCGAGGTGACGCCGAGCGGGCGACAGCAGGTGGGTACGGAAGTGCTGGTGCGCTGCGAAGAAGATGAGGAACCGCCGCGATGATTGACCGCGGGAATCGCCACCCAACGGGCATTATGGGCGCACCCCCGACGAGGATCGAGACGAAAGACCGATGACCACACCGAGACTGCTCTCGAACCGCTACGAGCTCGGCGACACGCTCGGTTACGGCGGCATGTCCGAGGTGCACAAGGGTCGCGACGTCCGCCTCGGGAGGGACGTCGCCGTAAAGGTGCTTCGCGCCGACCTGGCCAGAGACCCGCAGTTCCAGGAGCGGTTCCGGCGCGAGGCCCAGAACGCGGCCGCGCTGAACCACCCGGCGATCGTCGCTGTGTACGACACCGGCGAGACCAGGACCGAGAACGGCCCGCTGCCGTACATCGTCATGGAGTACGTCGACGGGCGGACGCTGCGCGACATCGTGAAGACCGAGGGCCCGCTCCCTGGCCAGCGCGCCATGGAGATCATGGCCGACGTCAGCGCCGCGCTGGACTTCTCCCACCGCCACGGCATCATCCACCGTGACGTCAAGCCGGCCAACGTGATGATCACCAGGACCGGCGCGGTCAAGGTGATGGACTTCGGCATCGCCCGCGCCGTCCACGACGGCCAGGCCGCGGTCACCCAGACGGCCGCCGTGATAGGGACCGCCCAGTACCTGTCGCCGGAGCAGGCCCGCGGCGAGACGGTCGACGCCCGCAGTGACGTGTACGCCGCCGGCTGTGTGCTGTTCGAGCTGCTGACCGGCGAGCCGCCGTTCACCGGTGACTCCCCCGTGGCGGTCGCCTACCAGCACGTGCGCGAGGACCCGAAGCCGCCGTCCGCGCTGAACCCGCGCGTGAACCCGGCGCTGGACGCCATCGTGCTGAAGGCCATGTCCAAGGGCGCGCCGAACCGGTACCAGTCGGCCGCGGAGATGCGCACCGACCTCGTGCGGGTGCTGTCGGGCCAGCGACCGCTCGCGCCGATGGTGATGACCGACGAGGACCGCACGACGATCCTCGGACAGGGCCGCCCCACCAGCGCGATGCCGCAACCGCGCGGCCGGCACCGCCCCGCCGCGCTCGCCGACGACAACGACGACTACGACCCGTACGAGGACGAGGAGGAGGAACGCCGGCGCCGGCGCCGCAAGGGCTGGCTCATCGTGGTGTTCTCGATCCTCGGCGTGGCACTGGTCGCCGTGCTGATCTGGCTGATGAGCAGCGTGTTCGGCGACGAGCGCGCGTCCGACCAGGTGACAGTGCCGGACGTGACCGGGCAACTGCTCGAGGACGCCCGCAGCTCGCTGTCCGACCAGGGCTTCCGGCCGCAGATCGAGTACCGGACGTGCGAGGCGACCCCGACGAGCGAGCCCGGTCGATGTGGTCCGGAGTCCATCAACAAGGTCGTCGACACGAACCCGAAGCCCGGCTCGAAGATGGTCAAGACCGACCCGCTGACCCTGATCGTCGGCAAGGCGGCGGACAAGGTCGCGGTGCCCGACCTCACCGGCAAGACGCCGGACGAGGCGAGGGCGGCGCTGGAGCAGGCCGGCTTCACGCTCGACCCGACCACCACCGAGGAAGAGGTCGAGGACGAGGAACAGGAAGGCAAGGTCATCGGGCAGGACCCGGTGGCCGGCTTCCAGGCCGCCAAGGGTTCGCCGGTCAAGATCACGATCGGCAAGGCCAAGGAAGAGGTCGACGTGCCGAACGTGGTCGGCGACGACTTCGATTCGGCCAAGGAGGAACTCGAGGGCCTCGGCTTCAAGGTCAAGCGGGTGGACCAGGACTCCGACCAGCCGCAGAACCAGGTGATCGACCAGAACCCGAAGAACGGTGAGCAGCCGCCGGGCACGGAGATCACGCTGACGGTGTCGAAGGGTCAGCAGCAGCAAGAAGAAGAAACGATCACCATGCCGAACCTCGTTGGACTGTCCGCGAACGAGGCGGTCAGCCAACTGCGTGGCCTGGGCTGGACCGGCAACCTCATCGAGCAGCCGGGCGAGACGACCGACCCGACCGAGATCAACGAGATCACCGAGCAGCAGCAGCGCGAAGGCTCGCAGATCAAGAAGGACGAGAACGTGGGTGTGATCATCGCGAGGCAGCTCGGCAACGGGCGTTAACCTCCGATGCAGATGCGTACCGCCGTCGTCGGGGCCGGTGTGGTCGGCCTCTCGACGGCGTACGCGCTGCTGCGGCACGGCTCGGACGCGGTCGTGTTCGAAACCGGCAAGCCGATGTCCGCCCGCTCGGCTGGCAGTTCACGGATCTTCCGGCTGGCACATGGTGACCCTGGCCTGGTCGCCTACGCCGCGGCGGCCGCGGGCCTGTGGGCGGACTGGACACACCGAGCCGGCAACCGACTCGTCGGCCAACAGACCACGGTGATCACCGGCCCGAACGCCCGCGACTGGGCAGAGGCGATGACCGACGCCGGCGTCGACCACACCCTGGTCGACGAGGTGGACCCGTCACTGGGCCTGCCAGTGCCGGAACTGCCAGGCCCAGCGCTGATCGACCCGGCGGGCGGCGTCATCGACGCGCCGGCAACCGGCCGGTTCCTCCGCGCCGCGATCGGTAACCGGGTACGCGAGGAACACATCTACCGGATCGTGCCCCACGACGACTGGGTGGAGGTCCACGGTTCGGGCGGTGTCCACGAGGTCGACCACGTAGTGATCGCCGCGGGCCGCGGCTCGCTCGAGTTGGCCGCACAGGTGGATCTGTACCTGCCCACCGAACTGTCCCACCACGCGCGCTTCACGTTTCGTCTGAAGGAACCGGACGCGGTCCCGCCCTGCTGGATCGACGGCACGCAGTCATGGCGTGACGGCATCACCAGCTACCAGCACGTGTCCGGCCCAGGCCTCTGGTCGATCGGCCTGAACATGCCCCCGGATGCGGAGGCGTGGGAACTGGGCCGCGAGGAGGTCGTCGAGGAGTCCCGAGACCTGGCCCGAACCTACGTCCGAGAAACCCTGGTAGGCGTGACGGACGAAATCGTGGAAGAGATCTACTGCGACTCCCCGTCCACCCTGGGCGACGGCATCCACGTGGCGACCACGGGCCCGGTCACAGCGGTGTGGGGCGCGCACCTGTTCAAACACGCCCCGGCAATAGGCCAAACCCTGGCGAACGCGGCCATCAACGACGTCTCCCCACAGCTCCCACCCGCGGAGTGAGTTGGCCTCCGGCCCCCGGTATCCAGCGTACGGGCGAGGACCGACAGAAAGACGGGCCAGAACGGCAACCGTGAACGCGTTCACCCACCCAACCCGAGCGAATGGCCCACTCGTGCACCAGGGGCCCCCCGATTTCAACGCTACCGGTTAGCACCGACAGTTCCGGTCGCATCTACTCGCGGTTGTCCACAGGCCGCTGACACGCGTCGGCCCGGACACGGATCCCCCGCTCGCACGCTGGGTGGACCTATGCCCCCGGCTAGCCGGCTCCGTTCCCGCCGCCACTGCACCACGCCGACAGACCAAACGTCGCGGTTATCCACAGCTAGGTGAGTTATCCACAGCCCGCGCTCGACGCGGCAGAAATGTCGGTGCCATGCCGTAGCGTGGTTCGAGGGGGCCGGAGGCCACGCCGGGCACCGGCGGCGGCCCGGCACCGGCGGCGTTCCGGTCGGGCGCTACGGGCGGGCGGCCGCGTCCGCCAGGGTGCGCATCGCGTTCTCCAGTTCGCGGACGCGTTCCTCCGGGACGTGGTGGCCCGCGCTCGCCAGCCAGTTGGCCAGCATGCGGTGGCCGCCCTCCGTGAGGACCGACTCCGGGTGGAACTGGACGCCTTCCACGGGTAGGTCGCGGTGGCGCATGGCCATCACGACGCCGGACTCCGTCCTGCCCGTCACCTCGAAGACGTCCGGGATCGTGTCCGGGACCACGGTCAGGGAGTGGTAGCGCGTTGCCGTGAACGGGTCCGGCAGCCCGGTCAGCACGCCGGTGCCCTTGTGGTGGACCTGGCTTGTCTTGCCGTGCAGCAGTTCCGGGGCGCGGTCGACCGTGGCGCCCCACGCGACGCCGATGGCCTGGTGGCCGAGGCACACGCCCAGGAGCGGCCGTCCGACAGAAGCGCACCAGCGGACCACGTCGATGCTGGCTCCCGCCCGTTCCGGGGTACTCGGACCGGGGCTGAGCAGCACGGCATCGACGTCGTCGAGCACGGACGGGGACGTCAGTTCGGGGGCGTCGTTGCGTAGTACGACACACTCCGTTCCCAGCTGGGCCAGATACTGGACCAGGTTGTAAACGAAGCTGTCGTAGTTGTCGACCACCAGGACGCGCATGCGTCAACGATACTGCCCGAAGGAGTCCCTGTGACGGACCTGGCTCGGCGACTGGGCACCCTCGACGCCACCGCCATCGGGCTCGGTTCGATGCTCGGGGCCGGGGTGTTCGCCGTCTTCGCGCCCGCCGCAGCCAGTGCTGGTGGGTGGTTGCCGCTGGCCCTCCTGCTCGCCGGGTTCGTCGCCTACTGCAACGCCGTGGCCTCCGCGCAGCTCGCCGCCGTGTATCCCTCGTCCGGTGGTGCCTACGTCTTCGGGCGGGAGCGGCTCGGGCCGTGGTGGGGGTTCACCGCCGGGTGGGGGTTCGTCGTCGGCAAGATCGCCAGCTGTGCGGCGATGGCACTCACCTTCGCGTCCTATGTGGCGCCCGGCGTGGCGAAACCGGTCGCGGTCGCGGCGGTCGTCGTGCTCGTCGTGGTGAACCTGCGTGGGATCACGCGGACGGCGATCGTCACCAAGATCTTGCTCGCGGTCGTACTTTCCTTGCTGTTGTTGATAATCGTACTGTCCATATCGGATGGTCCGGCGTCGGGGAGCGGTCCGGTCGAGGCGGTCGGGCCGCTGGATGTGTTGCAGGCGGCCGGTTTGCTGTTCTTCGCCTTTGCCGGGTACGCGCGTATCGCCACGCTCGGTGAGGAGGTCCGCGATCCCCGGCGCACCATTCCGCGTGCCATCGTCGGGGCACTCGCCGGAGCACTCGTCGTCTACCTCGCGGTTGGCTTCACCCTCCTGTACACCCTTGGCGTACAACGACTTTCGACGTCGAAGGCGCCGCTGGCCGACACCGCCGCTCCACAGTGGATGGTCACCGTCGGCGCCGCGGCCGCCAGCCTCGGTGCGTTGCTGGCGCTCATCACCGGCGTGGGACGGACGACGCTCGCCATGGCGCGGGAGCGGGACCTGCCCCACTGGCTCGCGGCCGTGCACCCGCGGTTCGCCGTGCCGCACCGGGCGGAAGTGGTCGTCGGTGTGCTCGTCTGCGTGCTCGTGCTCACCACCGATCTCCGCGCGGTGATCGGCTTCTCCTCGTTCGGGGTGCTCGTCTACTACGCGGTCGCGAACCTGTCCGCGGCCACCCAGACGGGTGAAGATCGCCGCTGGCCCAAGGCACTCAACATCGCCGGGTTGATCGGGTGCCTGGTGCTCGCCGGCACACTGCCTCTCGGCTCTGTGCTCGTCGGCCTCGGCGTCTTCGCGGTCGGGCTGGCCGGCCGCGCGCTCACTGGGTGGTTGTCACGTTGTTGAACGGCAACAGCGGCTCGGCCCACGGGAACACCACGAACATCAGCAACGCGACGACCCCGAGCACGAGCGCGACCGCCAGCGTCAGCCGCACCGCGAACGGCCCCGGCAGGTTACGCCAGATCCAGCCGTACATCAGACGGTCTCCTTCAGCTCCGGCGGCGTCCACGTCGGCTTGGCCGGGTCCTTCGCCCACTGCTTGACCAGGACGGCGTGCACGATCAGCCGCTGCTTGTCCGAGAAGCGGGGATGGCACGTCGTCAGCGTCATCAACGCGGCCTGCTCACCCGCGCTCGGTGCCGTCTCCGACCCCGGCACCGGTGCCACGACCAGCCCGTCGCTCGGCGTCACGATCTGCTGACCGATCACGTCGGCGTACGGGCCGCCGAGCACGGAGACGCCCTGGCACTGAGCCTCCCGGCCCTTGCCCTCGGCCCAGCCCGCCTTCTCCTCCGCCTTCGGCAGGGCGCGGTAGACGAACCAGTTGTTCTGCGTCTCGACCACGATCGCGTCGCAGGAGTTGATCAGGTTGATGTCGTTGAACGGGGCGCCTTTGCCGACCCGGTGCCCGGCGACGGAGAAGTTGCCCGCCTCGCCCGGGTACGCGGTGTTCGTGTAGTGACCGGGGCCGATCTCGAGGCTGGCCGGCGTGGTGCCCTCGACGATCGTGAACTCGTAGTCGGCGCCGAACGCCGGGATGTACATCTTCGCGAAGCCGTCGCCCTCGCCGAGACCGGTGAAGTGGTCCTGGCGCTGCGGGTCTTCCTTGGTCTTCCACTGGCTGTCCAGCGCGGCGGCGGCGTCCCGCTGCTTGCCGGCGGAGACCAGGTCCGTCCAGTACACCTCGTAGACCACGAACAGCAGGACGACCAGGCCCAGCGTGATCAGGATCTCACCGAAGGTCCGGACGGCCGTGCGCACCGGGTCGCGCTTCGGCGGCACGAACTGACGCGGCAGCTTGATGCGGACGGTCGGCGGTTCGGTCACACGCGGGCGCGGCGACGGGGGACGATGCCCCAGATCACCGGAGATACGGCCCGCGCCCCGGCCGATGTGCTCCACGGTGCCCACGCGCGCTCCTCTCGGTCCCCCGACCTATGGGTTCGCCGAGGCCCTCGGCTACGTTAACGTGTTGCAGAGTGGTGTTTGTGCCCAAGCTACACGCCAGTGAGGACTCCCATGCCTAAGTCCAAGGTCCGCAAGAAGGCGGTCTACACGCCACCGGCTGACCGCCGCACCCCGGTCAAGGTCAAGTCCGCGGGTCCGTCGCACCCCCTCTATGTCGGGGTGATGCTTGGCGTGATGATCCTCGGGCTGGCGTGGCTGGTCGTGAACTATATCGCCGGGGAGAGCATTCCCTTCATGTCCGACCTCGGCAACTGGAACTTCGCCGTCGGCTTCGCCCTCATGATCGGCGGCCTGCTGATGACGATGCGGTGGCGCTGACCTGCCATCGGTTGGCTGGCATGCACCCGTTCAGCGCATTGTGATTGAACCACACGGGTGTAAGTCATCCCCAGTGTGGACAACTGCTGTGGATAACCCTCACAGGCCGCACTCCTGAATCCGGAGCGTGACAGCAGCCGTGACCCCGCCACCTGCGACTCCACCTTCGAAAGAGTGGTCTCCGCAGCCCGCAGTGGCGGTGCTGGCCTGGGGACTCGCGGCCGCGGCAGGCACCTGGGCCGCGTTCGCCGATGACGCACCCGGTCGGGTACTGATCGGGGCCGTCGCGCTGGCGCTCGCGGCCACCGGGGTGTTCACCATCGTCGCCCGCCCACGCCTGTCCGCCGACAACGAGGGCATCGCGGTGCGCGGGCTGACCGGCACCCGCAGGTGGACGTGGGCCGAGGTGAACGTGCGGCTGGTCCGCACCAGACGCCTCGGCCGGGAGACCGCGACGGTGGAGATCGACGCCGAGAACGCCGAGCCGCCCGACCTGGTCGTGCTCGGCCGGTTCGACCTCGGCGCCGATCCCGAAGACGTCGTCGACGAGCTGCTGGCGCTGCGCACCTAGACCGGGTAGCAGTACCCGACCGTCGTCGTCACCACGCAGTGGGTGTCCATGACCGACACCCGCAGCGCGACCAGCGCCACCAGCACCACCACCAGCGCCACACACGACCAGACCTGGAACTGGGTGAGCTTGCTGGTCTTCGGTGCGTACACCAGTGCGGCCGTCGCCAACGCGCCCGCCACCAACCCGCCGAGGTGACCGGCCAGCGAGATGCCCGGCAGAGCGACGCTGAGGAAGATGTTGACCCCCAGCAGCGTCAGCACCGGCGTCGGGTTCATCCGCGACCGGAACACCACGACGGCGATACCGCCGAACAGGCCGTAGATCGCGCCCGAGGCCCCGACCGTGCTGTCCTCCACCCCGGAGAACAGCATCACCGCGGCCGAGCCGCCGAGCAGCGAGATGAGGTAGACGGCCAGGAACCGGACCCGGCCGAGCGCCACCTCGAGATCCCGGCCGAGCACCCACAGCGCGAACATGTTGAAGATCAGGTGGACGGGCCCGAAACCGCCGTAGTTGCCGAAGTGCAGGAAGCCGGACGTCAACAGGCGCCAGTAGTCGCCCTCCGCGACCGCGGCGGGGATGAGCGTGCCGTAGAGGTACACGCTCGACTGCTGGTTGTCGACGACGCTCTGCGCCTGCAGCGCCATGACCGCGAACACCAGCACGTTGATGCCGATGAGCACCGGCACCACGACCAGCTGCTTGACGCCGGCGCGTGCGCCACCGACGGTGCGGGCCGGCCGTATCGTCTTGCTGCCCTCGGCGACGCAGTCGACGCACTGGTAGCCGACCGACGCCTCACGCAGGCAGTCCGGACAGGCCGGCCGGTCGCACCGCACGCAGCGCAGACCGGTCGGCCGGTCGGGGTGCCGTACGCAGGCGGGCAGGTCCTGCTGCCTGTTGACGGACACTCAGGCTCGCTCGACCGAGACCCGCTCCACGACGATGTCCTCCAGCGGCTTGTCCTGGGGACCGGTCTTCGCCGTCGCGATCGTGTCGACGACGTTGCGGGACTCCTGGTCCGTGACCTCGCCGAAGATCGTGTGCTTGAAGTTCAGCCAGGTCGTGGGCGCCACCGTGATGAAGAACTGCGAGCCGTTCGAGTCACGCACGCCTGGGTTGGCCATGCCGAGCAGGTACGGCTTGTTGAACTGCAGTTCCGGGTGGAACTCGTCGGCGAACTCGTAGCCGGGGCCGCCGCGACCGGTTCCGGTCGGGTCACCGGTCTGGATCATGAAGCCGTCGATGACCCGGTGGAAGATCATGCCGTCGTAGTACGGGCCGGAGGACCCGCCCTGGGCGTTGCGTGGGCCGTACTGCTTGGTGCCCTCCGCCAGGCCCACGAAGTTCGACACCGTCTTTGGCGCCTGATCCGGGAACAGGGTGACCCGGATGGGGCCCTTAGAGGTGTGCAGTGTTGCCGATACCTTCGTCCCGACGAGGGACTCGTTGCTGTCTGCCACCCGGTCATCGTGCCATCTACAGCAGGATCGGTCCGGAAGGGGCAGGATGGTAGCTGTCCGGACAAGCCACCCTGGAGCAGACTATGGACGATGTGAAGGCCATGACCCGGGCCGGGGAGACGGTCGGCAAGGCCGTCGGCTCCGGCTGGCGCACGGCCCGTCGCAGTGCCAAACGCGCTGGTCAGGCAGGCATTGACGCAACATCCCGGGCCGCGCACACCGCGGACCGCAAGCTCACGGAGCGCGGGGTCGCGCCCCGGCAGCTCGCGGGGGCCCTTGCCGAGGGCGCCGAGGTAGCCAAGCAGGAGGTCGTGAAGACCACCCGCCGCGCTCGGCGCAAGCTGGCCAAGAAGGCCAAACACACGCGCAAGGACCTGGCCAGGGCCGCCAAGCAGGCCCGCAAGGACGCCTTGAAGGGTAAGGCGGCCAAGCAGGCCCGCAAGTCGGCCAAGCAGGCCAAGGCGGATGCCAGGAAGCTCAAGAACACGGTCAGGGCGGAGGCGACGAAGCTGAAGACGCGGGCGCAGGAGGAAGCGGCCGCACTGAAGCTGGCGGAGGCACCGAAGCGCAAGCGTCGGTGGCCGAAGCTGCTGCTGTTCGGGATCGTTGCCGGCGGCATCGCCTACGTGGTGCGCAGCAAGGCGGCGGGACAGCAGGAGGCCGTGCCGGAGCCGCGGCGGGACGAGACGGCGAAGCCGGATGCCGCTCGTGCCGAGTCCGACGTCTCGAGGAACGGCCAACCGCAGAAGTCGAGCACGAAGCGATAGGTGTTCGCGTTCCTCGGCCCGTCGGCTCATCCGCCGGCGGGCCGAGGTCCCTCTACAGCCCGAGTGCGCTGATCGACTCCTGCGCGATCTGCTTGGCCTTGATCGTCTGTTCCTGGTTGGTGACGACGATGACCGCGGACGCGTCCTTGGCGACTGCGTAGACCGCCCCGGTGTCCTTGGCCTCGGCGCCGCCCTTCCAGCCGCCGGTCAGCTCGGCCGGGTTGGAGGTGGCGACCGGCGCGGCCGCGTCGACGAGCCCCTTCGCGACGGCCGCGTCACCGGTGTAGACGCGGACGGTCAGCTGCACCGACCCGTCCGGGCGGTAGAAGAAGCACGCCGGCGGCTGGTCGGCCGAGGTCTGCACCTTGGACACCCGCTGCCCGTTCGTCTCCTCGACGTAGGTCTCCTCGAGGTACGGACAGGGACCGGCGCCGGTCGGCTGGGGATCCGCCGGTAGTTCGGCCGGCGCCTGGGTGGCGGTCGACGTGGGGATCGTCGTGATCACGGTCGGGTCGTCCGCGGGCTCCTCCGCACAGGCGGTGAGCGCGACCAGCAGCACAGGACCGAGCAGGAGGACGCGTTTCATAGGCCGCTGAGTCAACCACATCGCGTCATCGGGCCTCGTAGGGGTAACGCTACGCACGCAGCAGGTCACTGACGCCGAACGGCTGATTGCGAAGCGAGTACACGCGACTAACGTGAGAGAAAGTCACGTTAACTCGTGGAGGCGACGCATGATCCGTCGAGTGGCTTTCGTGTCCGCCCTGGCCGTCGTTCCGCTGCTGACCGCGGCGCCGGCGCAGGCCATCCCGAAGTGCAATGCCGGATACCAGTGCGACCGTGCGTACTACACGGACAACACGCACGACGTCCAGGTCGGCGGCTTCACCCTGTTCTGCGACGGCTCGACCATCCAGTGGGGTGAGACGACCAGGTTCCAGGTGACCACACAGGCGAGATGCCCTGACTGACAATCCTGCCGCGAGCAGCCCAAGACGGCTTGACCGCTGATCCACCACCTGCAGGGCCGGACCGCAGGACGAACGTGGTCTGGCTCGTCAGCATGGCCGGTGCGGACCGTGGCTATCCAGAAGATCATTCTTGGAGAGCCAAGGGAGCACATGGAGCAGTTCGCCGAGAGCGGGTCCGGCCGGCGTGGTGTTCGTTAGGCCGAAGGCCAAGCGTGCCCGCCCGAAAACGAGGGGCATACCAAGGGCACGCCACGTGACCGGGCTGGACCGCACGGCCCCAGACGGCGGGTTCAAATCGTTGACCTGGGCCTTGCCCTAGGTCGTCTTCGTGGAGACGAGGGGAATCGAACCCCTAACCCCTGCCTTGCAAAGGCAGTGCTCTGCCAATTGAGCTACGTCCCCGTGCCAGCGTGAGGTCGCGCTCACGCTGGGCTGGCGGACCTGGGGTCCGCCAGCCACGTGGCTTGCGTCAGGCCTTCTTGCCCGCGGCAGGAGCGGTAGCCTCGCGCCACAGGTCGTCCTGCGCCTTGGCCGACTTGTTGCGGCGAATCACGAAGAGAACGCCGCCAGCCACGGCTGCCAGTGCGAGAAGCTTCTTCACGTCCATTGCCTCCTTCGGCAAAACAAGACTATCCGTCCGCGACCCCTGTTGATCCTTGCGGGCGGCCCCACAAGTCTGCCACAGGTGCGGGTTGTGGGGGTGTGTGCCTGGGGGATCAAAAGCCGGGTTCGGTGCGGCTTGAAAATGAGTACGGACGACCCCGATTTGGCAAGGTCGTCCGTATTCCGTGGGCCTAGGAGGACTTGAACCTCCGACCCCTTCGTTATCAGCGAAGTGCTCTAACCGCCTGAGCTATAGGCCCCGGATGCGAGGAGAAGACTACCTCACGCGGATCATTCACGTTCCGCCAGGGTGACTTCCAGGCCTCCGGCCAGGTCAGCGGACACGTTGTAGATGAACGCGCCCACTGTGGCCAGTGCGCTGAACAGCACGATGTTCACCGCACCGATGATGGCCGCCACGCCGAACACGCGGCCGGCGCTGATCAGTGGCTCGCTCGACTCGCTCGAGCCCTGCAGCAGTTCGTCCGAGATGCCGTTCAGGTTGTCCCACACGCCCATGCCGTCCAGCACGGCGTACAGGATGCCCACCGCCACCAGCCACACGAAGAACAGCGCCACACCCAGCACCAGCGACAGCTTCAGCACCGACCACGGGTCGAAGCGCTTGATCTGCAGGTTCGCCCTTCGCGGGCCGCGGCCCGGGCGGCGAAGCGCGCTGGGTGCCGCCGCGCCGACCCCGACCGCGCGGAGCGGACCGGTGGACGACGGGCTGCCACTGTCCAGGTTCACCGCCGAACGGGCGGGTGCCGGGGTGCCATCCGGTGGGGTGGGGGTGCGGATCGGGTTGTGCGGCACGTTGACCGTCGGTGCGTCCGAACCGCCGAACAGTCGCTGCGCGGCGGAGCCCGTCACCACCGGGCGTTCCACCTGCACGGTCTTCTCCCCCGACCCCGGAGGTGGGGTCGGGCTCAACGGCGGTTGCTGGGCGGGCTTGTGCTCGCTCTGCACCCGCTGCCACGGCGGCGGGGTGCCGTGGCTCAGCTCCAGGTCCTCGGCGCCGGCCACTGGTGGAGTGGCCGGCGGCTTGTTTCCGTTGCCCTCGTGGGTGCCCCCGGCGGCCTGGTCGACCTGCTTGGCCTGGCCGCTGGTGGCGATGGCGGACGTGCGGTCCGCCTCCGCTCCCTGGTCGGTGCGTCCGGGCTTGTCGGGTGGTGTCACGCGGGTCCCCTACAGTGTGTCGCGGCTCTACTGTGCCGGCGTCTCGCCGCCGTCTTGGGTGATGACGCCTTGCTCGCCGTCGGCGTTGCTTTCCTCCGGCGAATCGGTTGAGACGTTGCCGTTCTCGACTTCCGCACTGCGGGCGATCGCGACCAGGGTGGTGCCGTCGCCGAGGTTCATCAGGCGCACCCCCTTCGTCTGCCGGCCCGCCTTGCGTACCTCCCTGGCCGAGGTCCTGATGACCCCGCCCGCGGAGGTGATCGCGTACAGCTCATCGTCCTCGTCGACGATGACTGCACCTACAAGCCTGCCACGCCTGCTGTCATATTGAACGGTGAGCACGCCCTTGCCGCCCCGGCCCTGGACCGGATAGTCGTCGATCGGGGTGCGCTTGGCGTAGCCGCCGTCCGTCGCGACCAGCAGGAACGTTCCCTCGTGGACCACGCCCAGGGTCAGCAGCTCGTCGCCGTCGTTGAACCGCATGCCCAACACGCCCGAGGTGGCCCGGCCCATCGGGCGCAGTGCCTCGTCGCTCGCGTGGAACCGGATGGACTGGGCGCCGGCGGACACCAGGAGCAGATCGTCCTCCGCCGAGCACAGCACCGCACCGACCAGTTCGTCGTCCTCGCGCAGGTTGATGCCGATCAGGCCACCGGCGCGGTTGGAGTCGAAATCGGACAGTCGGCTCTTCTTGACCAGACCGCTCTTCGTCGCGAGCACCAGGTACGGCGCGACCTGGTAGTCCTTGATCTCGATGACCTGTGCGATCTGTTCGTCCGGTTGGAACGCCAGCAGGTTGGCCACGTGCTGACCACGTGCGTTGCGGTTGGCCTCCGGCAGCTCGTACGCCTTGGCTCGGTACACCCGGCCCTTGTTCGTGAAGAACAGGATCCAGTCGTGTGTGGAGCACACGAAGAAGTGCGCCACGATGTCGTCCTGTTTGAGCCCGGCGCCCTGGACGCCCTTGCCGCCACGCTTCTGCGCCCGGTACAGGTCCGTCTTGGTGCGCTTCGCGTAGCCGGTCCTGGTGATGGTGACGACCACGTCCTCGACCGCGATCAGGTCCTCGACCGACACGTCGCCGTCGAACGGGATGATCTGCGTGCGCCGGTCGTCGCCGTGCTTGTCGACGATCTCCATGAGCTCGTCGCGGACGATCATCCGCTGGCGCTCCGGGTTGGCCAGGATGTCCTGCAGGTCGGCGATGTAGGTCTCGATCTCGGCGAGCTCTTCGACGATCTTCTGCCGTTCGAGGGCGGCCAGGCGGCGCAGCTGCATCTCGAGGATGGCGTTGGCCTGGATCTCGTCGATCTCGAGCAGCGAGATCAGGCCGGTGCGGGCCTCGTCGACCGTCGGCGAGCGGCGGATCAACGCGATGACCTCGTCGATCGCGTCCAGCGCCTTGACCAGACCGCGCAGGATGTGGGCCCGCTCCTCGGCCTTGCGCAGCCGGTAGCGGGTACGCCGGACGATGACCTCGACCTGGTGCTTGACGTAGTGCCGGATCATCTGGTCGAGCCGCAGCGTGCGGGGCACGCCGTCGACCAGCGACAGCATGTTCACGCCGAAGTTGTGCTGCAGCTGGGTGTGCTTGTACAGGTTGTTCAGCACGACCTTGGCGACCGCGTCCCGCTTGAGCGTGATCACGATCCGCATGCCGGCCCGCTTGGACGACTCGTCGTCGACGTTCGCGATGCCGCCGATCTTGCCGTCACGGACGAGCGCCGCGATGTTCTCGATCAGGTTGTCCGGGTTCACCTGGTAGGGCAGCTCGGTGACGACCAGGATCGTGCGTCCCTTGGCGTCCTCGTCGACCTCGACCACCGCACGCATCCGGATCGAGCCGCGGCCGGTGCGGTAGCAGTCCTCGATGCCACGGGTGCCGAGGATCAGGCCCTTGGTCGGGAAGTCCGGGCCCTTGATCCGCAGCATCATCGCGGCCAGGGTCTCGTCGTCGGAGGCGTCCCAGTTCTCCAGCGCCCACACCACACCGGACGCGACCTCGCGCAGGTTGTGCGGCGGGATGTTGGTGGCCATGCCGACCGCGATGCCGTTGCTGCCGTTGACCAGCAGGTTCGGGATGCGGGACGGGAGGACCGTCGGCTCCTGCGTCTTGCCGTCGTAGTTGTCGGCGAAGTCGACGGTCTCCTCGGTGATGTCCTGCAACATCGCCATCGCGAGGGGCGTCATGCGCGCCTCGGTGTACCGCATGGCGGCTTGTGGGTCGTTGCCCGGTGAGCCGAAGTTGCCCTGTCCGTCGATCAGGGGGTAGCGCATCGACCACGGTTGGGCCAGGCGTACGAGGGCGTCGTAGATCGCGGAGTCGCCGTGGGGGTGGTAGTTACCCATGACGTCACCGACGATGCGGGAGCACTTGACGTGGCTGCGCTCCGGACGCAGGCCCGTGTCGTACATCGAGTACAGGACACGGCGGTGGACGGGCTTGAGGCCGTCGCGGACGTCCGGCAGCGCGCGGGACACGATGACGCTCATCGCGTAGTCGATGTAGGAGCGCTGCATCTCGTGCTGGATGTCGACCGGCTCGGTGCGGTCGTTGTCCGGCGGGACAGGCGGCAAGGTCTCGGTCACGAAGTTCCTTTCAAGCGCATTCCGTGACGACTACACGTCGAGGAAGCGGACGTCCTTGGCGTTGCGGGTGATGAACGAGCGGCGGGCCTCGACGTCCTCGCCCATCAGCACGCTGAACAGCTCGTCGGCGGTGGCTGCGTCGTCGAGCGTCACCTGCAGGAGCAGGCGGTGCGCCGGGTCCATCGTGGTCTCCCACAGCTCGTCGGCGTTCATCTCGCCGAGACCCTTGTAGCGCTGGATGCCGTCGTCCTTGTTGATCTTCTTGCCGGACTCGAGCCCAGCCTTCATCAGGCCGTCGCGCTCGCGGTCCGAGTACGCGAACTCCGGTTCGGTCCGCTGCCACTTGATCTTGTACAGGGGCGGCTGCGCCAGGTACACGTGACCGTGCTCGACCAGCCCGCGCATGAAGCGGAACAGGAACGTCAGCAGCAGGGTTCGGATGTGCTGGCCGTCGACGTCGGCGTCCGCCATCAGCACGATCTTGTGGTACCGCAGCTTCGACAGGTCGAAGTCCTCGTGGATGCCCGTGCCCAGCGCGGTGATCAGGCTCTGGACCTCGGTGTTCTTGAGCACCCGGTCGATGCGGGCCTTCTCCACGTTGATGATCTTGCCGCGGATCGGGAGGATCGCCTGGAACCGCGAGTCCCGCCCCTCCTTGGCCGAGCCGCCCGCGGAGTCGCCCTCCACGATGTAGAGCTCGCACTCCTCCGGGTTGGTCGACCGGCAGTCCTTGAGCTTGCCTGGCAGGCCGCCGATGTCGAGCGCGCCCTTGCGGCGAACGAGCTCCCTCGCCTTGCGGGCCGCCATCCGGGCCTGCGCCGAGGAGACCGACTTCGTGACGATGGTCCGTGCGTCGGACGGGTTGCGCTCGAACCAGTCGGCCAGCATCTCGTTGGCGTTCGTCTGCACGAACGTCTTGGCCTCGGTGTTGCCGAGCTTCTGTTTGGTCTGGCCCTCGAACTGCGGCTCGGCGAGCTTGATGGAGATGATCGCGGCCAGGCCCTCGCGGATGTCGTCGCCGGTGAGGTTCTGGTCCTTCTCCTTGAGCAGCTTCTTGTCGCGCGCGTACACGTTGACCACACGGGTCAGCGCGGCGCGGAAGCCCTCCTCGTGGGTGCCGCCCTCGGCCGTGTTGATCGTGTTGGCGAACGTGTACACCGACTCGCTGTAGCCGGTGTTCCACTGCATCGCCACCTCGACCTCGAGGCCGTCGCCCTTCGCCTCGAACGCGATGACGCTCGAGTGGATCGCCTCGCGGGTGTGGTTGATGTGCTTGACGAAGTCC
The DNA here is from genome assembly GCF_036378875.1 of Actinophytocola sp. Classification (GTDB taxonomy): domain Bacteria; phylum Actinomycetota; class Actinomycetes; order Mycobacteriales; family Pseudonocardiaceae; genus Actinophytocola. Next base: position 101,086 of record NZ_DASUVO010000153.1, on the reverse strand, counting down.
TCGAGCCCGCCCGGGTAGTGATACGTACGGTCCTTGACCCGCGCGGCCTGGCCGTCGGCGTCCTCGTGCGTCTCCTCGTCCGACACCCGCTCGTCACGCAGGACCATCGTGAGGCCCTTGTTGAGGAACGCCATCTCCTGGAGGCGGCGCGCGATGGTCTCGGCGTTGTACGTGGTGGTCTCGAAGATCTCGCCGTCCGCCCAGAAGGTGACCGACGTACCGGTGCCCTCGGTCTCGCCGTGTTCGGTCAGCGGCCCCGGCTCGGAGCGGTCGTAGCGCTGGCGCCAGACCTTGCCGTTGCGGTGCACCTCGATGTCGAGCTTGGTGGACAGCGCGTTGACCACGGAGACACCGACGCCGTGCAGGCCGCCGGACACCGCGTAGGTGTCGCTGTCGAACTTGCCGCCCGCGTGCAGCTCGGTCAGGACGATCTCGACCGTCGGCCTGTTGTACTCGGGGTGGATCTCGACCGGGATGCCGCGGCCGTCGTCGACGACGCGCACGCCGCCGTCGGCCAGCAACGTGACCTCGACCTTCGTCGCGTAACCGGCCATCGCCTCGTCGACGGAGTTGTCGACGACCTCCTGGATCAGGTGGTGGAGGCCGCGCTCACCGGTTGACCCGATGTACATGCCGGGGCGCTTGCGAACGGCTTCGAGGCCTTCCAGTTTCTTGATGGAGGACGCGTTGTACTCATGGTTGTTGTTCGCCACGGGCGGGGGTTCTCCTGTTCGGAAAGGGCCTGGCCGTTCGCCAGTCTCAATAGTACTGGTGCACGACCGCAGAATGCGGCGAACACACCCCTAGCTCCGTCACAGACGCCCGGAAGGGCTCCCGACCGATCCCGTACGCGTACGTGGACCCTCGAAGGCGGATTTCACACCTTCCGCCCCCGGTAGCGCCACCCGGGGTCACCCGTAGGTGTCGCGAGGCCCCCGACCACGCACATGTCGTGGTCCGTAGCGCCAGCTCGGCGCGGTCGGACCGAGCACCTTCAGCCGCTTGACCACGTCGTTTCCGACGGCGGCGGCGATCTTGACGAGCAGCTGCTTCTGCAGCAGCCGCAGCTGGGTGGCCCACGCGGTGGAGTCGGTCTGGACGGTCAGCTCGGCGTCCTTGAGCTCGACGGGCCGCGCGTGCTCCGCGACTTCCTCGCCGACGATCACTGACCATCGGTCGAAGAGCCGGCCGGTGGTCAGCTGGCCGTTCCAACCGCGTTCGAGGGCGATGCGGCCGACGAGCCGGCCGAGGGGCTGGGGATCACGCTCGTCGGCGCCGGCAGCGGACCAGCGGCGCCTGCGCCGGTTGACCGCGCCCGCGCCGCGTGCGACGGACTTCTTCTTGGCCTCGGGGCCGCCCGCCGCGGCCTTCGCGGCGGCCAGGGCGGCACGCGCGAGGTCCGAGCCACGAAGTTGTGGATAGTCACCGTCCGTGGTGGAACGCGGATCCTTGTCAACATCAACACCCTTTCGGGTGGTCAGGTCGCCCGATTCACCCCCATCTGGGGTTGCGGAGGGACGCGGGGTGACCGTGTTATCCACACTATCCACAGGTTTGTCCCCAGGTGTGTGACCGGTCACAGCACCGTGTGTCACTCCCCGTGTCGCTCGCTGTCGATTACTCACGGTTGACCTCCCCGTCGGCGACAAGGTAGCGAGCGCCAGCCAACTCGCTCGGCACATCCTCCGCCACCGCGGCGGTCACGAGCACCTGTTCTGCCGCGACCGCCACTTCGGCGAGTCGCTCTCGCCTGCGGCGGTCCAGCTCGGCGAACACGTCGTCGAGCACCAGCACCGGCTCGCTGCCGTCGGCGCGCAACAGCTCGTAGGAGCCGAGCCGCAGCGCGAGCGCGAACGACCACGACTCCCCGTGCGACGCGTACCCCTTCGCGGGGACCTGGTCGAGCGTCAACTCCAGCTCGTCGCGGTGAGGGCCGACGAGGCTCACCCCCCGGTCCAGCTCCTGGTCCCGGTTCGCCACCATCGCGGCGAGCAGGGCGTCGGTCAACACCTCTCTGTCCGCGCGTGCTCCGGCCGTGCCGTACTCGTCCGGGAACGAGTCGGCGATGCCCGACCGGTACCGGATCGTCGCCGGCCGCGACTCCGGGGCGACCCCGGCGTACGCGTCGGTGACGTGCGAAGCCATGTCCGCGACCAGGTCCAGCCGGGCGGCCAGCAGCTCGGCGCCATGGCGGGCGAGGTGCCCGTCCCACACGTCGAGCGTGCCGATGTCACCTTTCGAGCCGGCCCGCCGGGCGTGGCCGGACGACTTCAGCAACGCGTTCCGCTGCCGCAGCACCCGGTCGTAGTCGGCACGGACCCCGGCGTACCGGGGGGCACGCAACACCAGGAGCTCGTCGAGGAACCGGCGTCGCTCGCTCGGGTCGCCCCGCACGAGCGCCAGGTCCTCCGGCGCGAACAACACCGTGCGCAGGATCCCGAGCACGTCCCTCGTCTTGGGGACGGGTGCCCGGTTCACCCGCGCACGGTTGGCCTTGCCCGCGGTGATCTCCAGTTCGATCGTCAGCTCGCGGCCCTCGTTGACGATCGCGGTCCGCACGATCGCGCGGGTGCAGCCGTGCCGGATCAGCGGCGCGTCGGTCGCCACCCGGTGCGAGCCGAGCGTCGCCGCGTAACCGAGGGCCTCGACCAGGTTGGTCTTGCCCTGCCCGTTCTGGCCGACCAGCACCGCCGGCCCTGGCTCCAGCTCCAGGTCGGCGTGCTTCCACGAGCGGAAGTCGGTGACCTGTAAGTGTCGGACGTACACCTCAGCCTTGCGTGCTGCCCGCGCCGGAGGACGGGCCCGCCGCCTGCACGGCATGCCCGCCGAACTGCTGGCGCAGCGAGGCGACGGCACGCATGGCCGGCGAGTCGTCCTGCCGCGAGCGGAACCGGGCGAACAGCGCCGCCGAGATCACCGGCGCCGGCACCGCGAGGTTGATGGCCTCCTCGACGGTCCACCGACCCTCGCCGGAGTCCTCGACGTGTCCGCGTAGGTCGTCGAGTTCCGGGTCGGAGTCCAGCGCGCGGACCAGCAGGTCGAGCAGCCAGGACCGGACGACCGTGCCGCGCTGCCACGCCTTGACGACCCCGGGCACATCCTCGATGATCTTCGCGGCCTCGAGCAGTTCGAAGCCCTCGGCGTAGGCCTGCATCAGGCCGTACTCGATGCCGTTGTGAATCATCTTCGCGTAGTGGCCGGCGCCAACCGGGCCCGCGTGCGCGAAGCCCTCCTCGCGCGGACCGTCCGGGCGCAGCGCGTCGAAGATCGGCATCACGCGCTCGACGTCCTCGGCGTCGCCGCCGACCATGAGCCCGTAACCGTTGTCCTTGCCCCACACACCACCGGACACCCCGCAGTCGAGATACGCGATGTCCTTCTCGGCGAGCAGAGCCGCGTGGTTGGTGTCGTCGGAGAACCGCGAGTTGCCGCCGTCGATCACCAGATCACCGGCGGACAGCAGACCACTCAGCTCCGTGACCGTCTGGCGGGTCGGCTCGCCGGCCGGCACCATCACCCACACGACGCGAGGCCCGGACAGCTTCGACACCAGGTCGGCGAGTGACGTCGCGTCGCTCACGTCCGGGTTGCGGTCGAAACCGACCACCTCGTGGCCGGCCGCGCGCAACCGCTCGCGCATGTTGAAGCCCATCCGGCCGAGACCGACGAGACCGAGCTGCATTGCTTCCTCCTGGAAAGGCGATCAGCCGGGGAGGCGCACCGGCATGAGCAGGTGCAGGTACCCCGGAGTGACATTTCCATCGTCACCCACCGGCTTGATCAGTGCCGGGCGACTCGGTGTGGTGAAGGACAACTCGGCACGGTCCGCGTGCAGGGCACCGAGTCCCTCCTGGAGGAAGCTCGGGTTGAACGCGATCGTCACCGGCTCGCCGTTGTACTCGACCGACAGCTCTTCCTCCGCCGAGCCCTCGTCGTCGCCGCCGGCGGACAGGCGCAGGCCGCCGTCCCCGAACTCGAGCCGGACCTGGGTGCCGCGCTCGGCCACCAGCGACACGCGCTTGATGGCCTCGACGAGAGCCCCCACCTCGACGATGGCGGCCGCGGTCTGCTCGGACGGCAGCAACTGGCGGTAGCGCGGGAACTCGGTGTCGAGGAGCCGGCTCGTGGTGCGCCGTCCGGATCCGGACAAACCGATGAGCCCGTCGCCGGGCGCGAGCGAGAGCTCCACGGTGGCGCCTGCCGTGCCGAGTGCCTTCGCCGCGTCGGCGAGCGTGCGTGCCGGGACGAGCACCGCGAGCTCACCCTGACTCGCGAGCCCCTCGTCGGGCTTCCACTCGAACTCGCGCATCGCCAACCGAAACCGGTCGGTCGCCACGAGCGTGAGCTTGTTCCCGGCGATCTCCACGCGTACGCCGGTCAGCATCGGGAGCGTGTCGTCCTTGCCGGCCGCCACCGCGACCTGACTGACCGCGAGCCCGAACACCTCGCCGGCGAGTTCGCCGGCATGAGGTGGCATCGCCGGGAGTTGTGGGTAGTCCTCCACCGGCATGGTTGGCAGCGAGAACTTCGCGCTGCCACAGGTGATCGACACGCGTGCGCCGTCGACGAGGATCTCGACCGGTTGCGCCGGAAGGGACTTGGTGATGTCCGCGAGTAGCCGGCCGGACACGAGCGTGCGGCCACCGTCCGCGATCGTTGCCGCGACGCCGACGGTCGCCGACACCTCGTAGTCGAACCCGGAGATCGTCAACCCGTCGGACGAGCTCGCGTCCAGGAGAATCCCGCCGAGAACGGGAACCGGCGGTCTGGTCGGCAGGCTGCGCGCGACCCATGCGACGGCGTCGGCGAGACCGTCGCGCTCGACGCGGATCTTCATGAGAGTCCTTTCCAGACACGAGGAGCTAGGCGCTCACGGGACGTCGCCGAAGGGGCTGCACTAGACGTTGGTCGCCACCGTAGAGCGTGCGCTTCCGCCGCTCCACTCGGGTCCTCGCTTGTTTGCATCCACTTCGCGACGCATGCGTTCGCGCGCATGCACACCCCTGCTTTTTCTTTGTTGATAACCCTTGAAGAGAAAAACAGTAGTCGTAATAGGTGCTGTGGATAGTGTGGATAACCCTCATACCGCCACGTCGCGACGTATCGAGGCCTGGGGATGGAGCCTGGGGAGAACTGTGGGACAACTCGGGGTCGCCGTGGACAACTCGAACCTGTGCAAGGTTGATCCACAGTCGGTCCCCAGTTGTCCACAGGATGGTCCCCAGAAGCGAGGCGTTCGCCCCCAGGTTGTGCACAGGACTGGGGATGCCCACGAATCCCCTTTCCGGGTGATGGGCGGTCGAGAGTGCGACGCAGGACACATCGACGGACACGACAGAATTGCGAAACTTCCTGCCATACAAGGAAGTTCGGGCCGCCGAGTGGGCAGCTGAGCGGGCAGTGGAGTGGGCAGTGGAGTGGGCAGTGGAGCACGCGGAAGAACGGGCTCCGTCGTGCGGAGCCCGTGTCAGTTCGCGCGGAGCCTGCCGAGCGCGCATCGGCCTGAGCGGAGCGCCCACCGCGTCAGCCGCGGGCGCGCTGCTTGATCCGTGAGGTGAGTTCCTGGACCTGGTCGTAGACACGACGCCGCTCCGCCATCTCCTTGCGGATCTTCTTCTCCGCGTGCATGACGGTCGTGTGGTCGCGGCCGCCGAACGTCTGGCCGATCCTCGGCAGCGACATGTCGGTCAGCTCGCGGCACAGGTACATGGAGATCTGCCGTGCCCCAGCGAGCGCCTTCGTCTTCCCGGGTCCGCACAGGTCGTCGAGCGAGACGCCGAAGAACTCCGCCGTGACGGCCATGATCGTCGCGATGCTGATCTCAGGGATCTGCGAGTCGGGGATGAGGTCCCGCAACACGATCTCGGCGAGGCCGATGTCGACCGGCGACTGGTTCAGTGAGGCGAACGCGGTGACGCGGATGAGCGCGCCCTCGAGCTCGCGGATGTTGTGCTCTATGCGGGCCGCGATGAACTCGAGCACCTCGGCCGGCGCGGGCAGGCGGTCCTGTGCCGCCTTCTTGCGGAGGATCGCGATGCGGGTTTCCAACTCCGGCGGCTGGATGTCGGTGATGAGCCCCCACTCGAACCGCGTGCGGAGACGGTCCTCCAGGGTCTCCAGCCGCTTCGGCGGCCGGTCGGACGACACCACGATCTGCTTGTTGGCGTTGTGGAGGGTGTTGAAGGTGTGGAAGAACTCCTCCTGGGTTCCTTCCTTGCCCTCCAGGAACTGGATGTCGTCGACGAGCAGGATGTCGATGTCGCGGTAGCGCCGCTGGAACGCGACCTTGCGGTCGTCGCGCAGCGAGTTGATGAAGTCGTTCGTGAACTCCTCGGTCGACACGTACCGCACGCGCATGCCGGGGAACAGGCGCTGCGCGTAGTGGCCGACCGCGTGGAGGAGGTGTGTCTTGCCGAGCCCGGACTCGCCCCAGATGAACAACGGGTTGTACGCGCGGGCCGGGCCCTCCGCGACGGCGACGGCGGCCGCGTGCGCGAACCGGTTGGACGCGCCGATCACAAAAGTGTCGAACGTGTACTTCTCGTTGAGCCGGGTCTTGGAGGTCTGCGGCTGCGCGGGCGCGGTGAAGGGCTGCCCGCTGGACGGCTGACCGGTCATCGTCGGCCAGATCTCGTGGACGGTGGCGAGCGCGTCGCCTTCCTCGTCCACCTCGTCGTTGTCCGTGCCGTCGCCGATGCCGTTGTCGATCGCGCCAGGCGGCTTCACAGTATTACTAGGGTTCACTGGCTTGATGGGTGCCATCACGAGCGTCTGCTCGACGAGCCCGGGGATGCCGGGCCGCGGCCTCGGGGGTGGGGGCGGCGGTGGTGGCATCGGCGGCGGGGGCACCACGACCGGTGGCGACTGCTGGGTGCTGACCGGGTCGACCTTCACCGCGAGCGAGACCACGCGGCCGAGGCGGCGGGAGAGTGCGTCGGTGATCGGTTCGCGCAGTGCCCGCTCGATCGCGTCCTTCGCGAAGTCGCTCGGCGCGGCGAGCAAGGCGGTGCCGTCGAGCAAACCAATGGGTCGGGTCACCCGCATCCACGCCCGCTGCTGCGGGGAAAGCGTGCCGGCGGACAACTCCCGCACGACCTGCTCCCACACCACACTCAAGTTCATCTGCTGCTCGGACACCTACGAGCTCCCCTCCCCTCGCTGGCCTTGCACCATCACCGCTACCCCTCGCTGTGTCGGCACCCTGGTGCGGCCCGCCGGGAGGCGAACGGCTGGAGCGGCCCGGCTCGGCAGCATCCACAGGGTTGTCCACAACTGTGCACGAAGGTACGACGGACCGCAGCGGAACCCGCAGGAGGCCCTGCCGAATCTTCTGCAGCGCAGTGGGCTCCCACTCCCTCTGGCCAACCAAGAGCACGCACGCTAACAAGCCCCGGCGCATGCCACAAGACGCAGGCCTGGGCAAGCACCCAACGTGCGCGGCGTGTCGCCCAGCGGCCCCGGATATGGCGCCTGGGTGGGGTGCCGTACCCTGTGAAGGTCTCCCGTCAGTTGTGGGTGAGTCCTGCGCGCCGTCAGGCCGCGACGGGGACAGCAATACTGAGACGAGCCAGTAAATCGGGAGATCCAGCCGTGAGCAAGCGTACTTTCCAGCCGAACAACCGGCGCCGGGCGAAGACCCACGGGTTCCGCCTGCGCATGCGTACCCGTGCCGGCCGGGCGATCCTCGCGGCTCGTCGGCGCAAGGGTCGCAAAGACCTCTCCGCCTGAGCAGCTTGCTCCCCGCGCCCAGTCGACTTACCGGCAGCGACAACTTTCGGCTAGTGACAAGGAAGGGCCGCCGCGCTGGGCGACCCCGGCTCGTCGTACACGCCATCACGGCCGAGGAGGTCGCTCGCTTCGGCGCGGGCAGTGTGCGGGGAGTCGACCGTGTCGACCCGGCGCTCGCCGAGGTCGACGCGGTCCCCAGGGTGGGGTTCGTGGTGAGCAAGGCGGTCGGTAACTCGGTGGTCCGCCACCGGGTGACCCGCCGCCTACGCCACGTACTGCGAGATCGTCTGGGAACCGTGCGGCCCGGCTGCACGTTGGTCGTTCGAGCGCTGCCGCCCGCCGCTTCGGCGGCGAGTGCCGACCTCGGGAGCGACATCGAAGCCGCCTTGCGGCGGCTGCGGCTAGGCCGCGAAGACAGTGACACCGGCGGTGCCAAGTGACCACCCTGCCCGACACCGAGGACCATGCCGAACGCAAGGCAGGTCCGGTGGCGCGGGTGCTTCTCGTGCCCGTCAACTTCTACCGGCGATGGATCTCGCCGGTGCTTCCCCCCAGCTGCCGGTTCGAGCCGAGCTGTAGCGCGTACGCCGTCGAGGCACTCACGACCCACGGCGCACTGCGCGGCTCCTGGCTCACCGTGCGCAGGCTGCTGCGCTGCGGGCCGTGGCATCCCGGTGGATACGACCCGGTGCCGCCCCGACACACAGACCTTGATGAGCCGGCCAACGCCAGGACCGCCGGCCCGGAACAAACAGCCGCCAAGGAGTAGCTCTCGTGCTCGACTTCATCTACTACCCCGTGTCCTTCATTCTCTGGTGCTGGCACTGGGTGTTCGGGCACGTCTTCGGTGAGGCGAGCGGTATCGCCTGGGCGCTCGGCATCGTGTTCCTGGTCTGGACGCTCCGGGCGATCATGTTCAAGCCGTTCGTGAAGCAGGTCCGCTCGATGCGGACCATGCAGCAGTTCGCGCCTGAGATGAAGAAGATCCAGAAGAAGTACGCGAACGACCGGCAGCGTCAGGCGCAGGAGATGCAGAAGCTCCAGCGCGAGCACGGCTTCAGCCCCTTAGGTGGCTGCCTGCCGATGCTGATGCAGATCCCGGTGTTCATCGGTCTGTTCCACGTGCTGCGGTCCTTCGGCAACAGCCCTCACGAGAACTACTTCTTCGACGCGAGCGGTGTCAGCTCGTACCTCCAGGCCAACCTCTTCGGCGCGGGTCTGTCGAACTTCATCACTCAGCCGCAGGACCTGCTCACGAAGTACGGCGCGAGTGACCGCACCGCGGTCATCCTCGTGTCGATCCCGCTCATGATCCTGGCGAGCGTCCTGACACACCTGACGGCTCGCCACTCGGTCGAGCGTCAGAATCCCGAGTCGGCCACCCCGCAGACCGCGATCATGAACAAGCTGACCCTGTACATCTTCCCGCTCGGTGTGCTGATCTTCGGCTTCTTCTTCCCGATCGGCCTGCTGATCTACTGGCTGTCGAACAACACCTGGACGCTGATGCAGCAGCGGCTCGTCTACAAGCGGATCGACCGCGAGGAAGAGGAGAAGAAGCAGGCTGCCATCGAGAAGCGGACCAACCTCGCGCCGAAGCCGGGCGCGAAGCCAGACCAGGTTCGCAAGCGCGGCACCGCCCCGGCGCCTGGCGCCAAGCCTGACCCGAACGTCAAGCCCGCGCCCAACGCCAAGGCCGCCGGCACCGCCAAGAAGAACGCGTCGACGAACAAGCCGCAGCCCGGTGCGAAGCCCGCGCCCAACGCGAAGGCCGCGGGCACGGCCCGCTCGAAGCCCGCCGCCAACGACAAGTCGGCGAAGTCCACCGAGTCGTCCGCCAACGGCAACGGCTCCACTGTTTCCGGTCTGAGTTCAGACCGTTCCCGCAAGAAGAACACAGGCCGGAAGAATCGCTGACGCGGCTGATCCGGACCTGGAGAGGAGAAGTCGTGCCGGAGACGGTGCAGGAGTCGGGTGCTGACGGGGTCGCTGCCGGCGCCGAGGAAGAGCTCACCGATGGGGGTAGCCAGAACGGCGAGGCCGACCGGGGCTCGTCGAGCGAGGACCTCCTCGTCCGCGAGGGCGACATCGCTGGGGACTACTTGGAGCGGCTGCTCGACCTCGTCGACTACGACGGAGATATCGACCTCGACGTCGAGGCCGGTCGTGCGGTGGTGAGCATCGATGGCGGTGAAGATCTGGAGAAGCTCGTCGGCCCTCGGGGCAACGTGCTCGAGGCGCTGCAGGAGCTGACCCGTCTCGCCGTCCAACAGGAGACCGGCACTCGCAGCCGGCTCATGCTGGACATCGCCGGATGGCGTGCCGACCGTCGCGAGGAGTTGGCTGAGCTTGGTCGGGAGACCGCCGAGCGCGTGCTGGCGGACGGCGAGAAGATCCGCCTCCAGCCGATGACTCCGTTCGAGCGGAAGGTCGTCCACGACGCCGTCGCTCAGGTCGAAGGTGTGCACAGCGAGAGCGAGGGTGAGGACCCACGGCGGCGTGTCGTGGTCTTCCCCAAGTCATGACTGTTTCACGTGAAACATCGATAGCGGTTTTTGGTGAGGGCCTGACGGCGGCGGTGCAGTTCGCGGAACTGCTCGCCGCCGTCGGCGTTGAACGGGGTTTGATCGGCCCGCGTGAGGTCGAGCGCCTCTGGGACCGACACCTCCTCAACTCGGCCGTCGTCGCCGAGGCCATCCCCGAGGGCGCTCGCGTGGTGGACCTCGGGTCCGGCGCGGGACTGCCCGGCGTGCCGCTGGCCATCGCCAGACCCGATCTCGAGGTCACTCTTCTGGAACCAATGGCTCGACGGGTGGCGTGGCTGACCGAAGTCGTCGATACTCTCTCGCTGTCCGCACATGTAGTTCGGGGCCGCGCGGAAGACCCGGCCATCAAGCAGCAACTCGCGGGCGCCGATGTAGTCATCGCGCGGGCGGTCGCTCCGCTTGCTCGACTCTGGACGTGGAGCGCCCCCCTGCTTCGACAGGGTGGCCGGCTCGTCGCGCTCAAGGGCGAGAGTGCGGGCGAAGAGGTCACGCGTGACGGCCCCGCGGTGACCCGAGCAGGTGGCTCGCTTCCGGTGGTCGAGCAGTGCGGAGTCGGCGTTCTGGAGGTGCCGACCACCATCGTCGTGGTCGAGCGCCTCAACGAGCAAAAGAGCGGACGCAAACCGCGACGCGCGGGCAAGCATGCGCAGCGACATTGAGTCCTGCACGTCATGATGGAGCGAGTAATTGTTTCACGTGAAACAGCACGATTTTGTGCCGACTGAGGCGAGGTGCAGCCACCGATGACCGGACGCCATGATGTCCAGGGCGCGAGCGATGCCATGCATGACAACGTGGAGGCCGCGGTCGCGGTATCCGGGTGGACGCCGATCGCCGAAGAGGCAGAGCGAGCCACCCGCATGCTGCACCCGAAGACCAACCTGCCCAGGCCGTCTCGACGCCGCGTCATGACCGTCTCCAACCAGAAGGGCGGCGTCGGCAAGACGACGAGCGCGGTGAACCTCGCCGCCGCGCTCGCCATGCACGGGCTCAAGGTGCTCGTCATCGACATGGACCCTCAGGGCAACGCCAGTACCGCACTCGGCGTCGACCACAGGTCCGGCGTGCCGTCCATCTACGAGGTGCTGATCGGCGAGGTGTCGCTGACGGACGCGGCGGCGGTCAGCGACCAGTCCCCCAACCTCTACTGCGTGCCGGCCACCATCGATCTCGCCGGCGCGGAGATCGAGCTGGTGTCGATGGAGAGCCGCGAGTCCCGGCTCAAGGAGGCGCTGCCCAACGGCGCGCTGGACGACCTGAACCCGGACTACGTCTTCATCGACTGCCCGCCCTCGCTCGGCCTGCTGACCGTCAACGCGATGGTCGCCGCCGACGAGGTCCTGATCCCGATCCAGTGCGAGTACTACGCGCTGGAGGGTCTCTCCCAGTTGCTGCGCAACATCGAGCTCGTGCAGAACCACCTCAACCCCGGCCTGCACGTCTCGACGATCCTGCTGACGATGTACGACGGGCGCACCAAGCTCGCCGATCAGGTGACGGCGGAGGTCCGGAAGCACTTTGGCGGCACGGTCCTGCGTACTGTGATCCCGAGGAGCGTGAAGGTGTCCGAGGCACCAGGCTTCGGGCAGACGGTGCTCGCGTACGACCCGGGTTCGCGGGGTGCGATGAGCTACCTCGACGCGGCCCGGGAGATGGCCGAGCGCGGGTTCGGCGAGGAGTAGGAAGCAGCACATGAGCGAGCGCAAGGGTGGGCTAGGCCGAGGTCTCGCGGCATTGATTCCGCAGGGGCCGGCCGACGGCGCGGGCGGGATGAAACTGCCGACGGCGCCCCGGCCGAAGCCAGCAGCGGTAGCGGGCAAGCCGGCTGAACCGAGTGGTTCGGTCGGCGGTGCCGTGTACAAAGAGATCCCGGTCGGCGCGATCAAGGCCAACCCGAAGCAGCCTCGTCAGGTCTTCGACGAGGACGCGCTCGCCGAGTTGGAGCACTCGATCCGCGAGTTCGGGCTCATGCAGCCCATCGTCGTCCGCGAGCTGGGCGACAACTCGTACGAACTGGTCATGGGCGAGCGGCGGCTCCGTGCCGCCCAGCGCGCGGACCTCGGCAAGATCCCGGCCATCGTCCGTCAGACGGCCGACGAGGCCATGCTGCGCGACGCGCTGCTGGAGAACATCCACCGCGTGCAGCTGAACCCGCTCGAAGAGGCGGCGGCCTACCAGCAGCTGCTGGAGGAGTTCGCGGTCACGCACGACGAGCTGGCCTCCCGCATCGGGCGCAGCCGGCCGGCCATCACCAACACGATCCGACTGCTGAAGCTTCCCCTGGCGGTGCAGCGCCGGGTCGCGGCAGGTGTCCTGTCGTCCGGGCACGCCCGCGCTCTGCTCAGCCTCGAGGACGCCGGACACCAGGAGGAGTTGGCCGCCCGGATCGTGGCCGAGGGGATGTCGGTCCGTGCCACGGAGGAGGCGGTCGTGCTCCTCAAGAACGCGGCGCCGCCCAAACCGAGGGCCACCCCGCGCAAGCCGATCCAGGCGCCGGGCCTTCAAGACGTCGCGGACCGGCTCTCGAACGCGTTCGACACGCGTGTGAAGGTCGAGTTGGGCAAGCGCAAGGGCAAAATCGTGGTCGAGTTCGGCTCGGTGGACGATCTCGAACGTATTGTCGAATTGATGTCCAAAAATGGGACAAATCGGACTCGTGACGAGGCTTAGGGATCACCCCAGGGCCTTACGTCACGGTGACGATGACTTCCCGTTGATCAACAACTACTGAGCGCGAGCGACCGCTCGCTCGATCAGACCGGCGTAGATGTCGCCGAGCGAGCGGCCCGCAGCCTCCGCCGCCATCGGCAGGAGCGAGGTCTCGGTCAGTCCCGGCGACGAGTTCACCTCGAGGAAGTACGACGTACCGTCCTCGGCGATGATCGCGTCGGTCCGGGACACATCCCGCAATCCCAGCAGCCGGTGCGCCGCGACGGCGAGGTCCGCCACCGCGTCCGCCGCGGCCTGCTCGAGCCGGGCCGGCCGGTGGAACGTCGTGAGCCCGGCGGTGTAGCGGGCGGTGTAGTCGTAGACACCGGTCTCCGGCTCGATCTCGACCGCCGGCAACGCCACCGGACCGTCCGAGCCCTCGACGACCGTCACCGCCACCTCGACGCCCGGGACGAACCGCTCGGCCAACACGGTCTCCCCGTACGCGAGGCAGCCGACCATCGCGGCCGGCAGGTCCGCCGCGTCGCGGACGACCTGCGCGCCGAGCGCCGAGCCGCCCTGGTCCGGCTTGAGCATCATCGGTAGGCCCAGCCGGTCGACCATCGCGTCGAGGACCGGCTGCGCACCCAACTCACGGAACGTGCTGTGCGGCAGCACCACCCAGTCCGGTGTCGCGAGTCCAGCACGGGCCAGCTCGGTCTTGGCCGTCGGCTTGTCCCACGCACGGCGGCACGCGTGCGAGTCCGCACCCACGTACGGCACGTCCAGCATCTCCAGCACGGTCTGGATGGAGCCGCCCTCACCTTCGACGCCGTGCAGTGCGACCACCACCGCGTCAGGGCGGTGCACCCGCAGCCGCTCAAGCAACGCCGAGTCGGCGTCCCACTCGTCGACCGTGAACCCGACCGAACGCAGCGCGGCCGACAGCCGCCGGCCGGATCGCAACGAGACGTCCCGCTCGTGCGAGAGTCCACCCGAGAGCACCGCAACGGCCAGATCGGACACCGAACACCCCTCAGTAACGACGCACCATCCACTGCGACCGTACACAGTGGATATCTGCCAGGAACTGCTTGCGGTCAGGCGATTTCCGGACCCGGCACCTGCGGTCCGGAACCGGCACGCTGGTTGATCGGCCCGAACGTGTTGGCGAGCTCCAACTCGTCGGCGAGCACGGCCGCGAGCCGGCGCACGCCCTCGGTGATCCGCTCCGGCGTCGGGTAGCAGAACGACAACCGCATCTGCCGGCTGCCGAAGCCGTCCGCGTAGAAGCCGGTGCCGGACACGTACGCGACCCGCGCGGTGACCGCACGCGGCAGCATCGCCTTCGTGTCCACGCCGGGAGGCACGGTCATCCACACGAAGAAGCCACCCGCCGGCACCGTCCACGAGCAGCCGGCCGGCATGTACTGCTCCAGCCCCGCCAACATCGCGTCCCGCCGCTCCCGGTACTCCGACTGGAAGGACTTGATCAGCCCTTTCCAGTCGTGGGTCTTGAGGTACCGCGAGACGATCATCTGGTTCAGCGCGGGCGGGCACAGCGTGGCCGACTCCGTCGCGAGCATCAGCTTCTCGCGCACGGCGTGCGGCGCCAGCGCCCAGCCGACCCGCAGACCGGCGGCGAACGTCTTGGAGAACGAGCCGAGGTACACCACGTTGTCCGGGTCCATGGACCGCAGCGCCGGGTAGGTCTGACCGTCGAAACCGAGGAGACCGTACGGGTTGTCCTCCACGACCAGCACCCGGTGCTGCCGGCAGATCTCCAGGATCTCCGCGCGCCGGGAAACGGCCATGGTGACACCGGCGGGGTTGTGGAAGTTCGGGATCGTGTACAGGAACTTGACCCGACGCCCGGCTGCCTCGGTCGCCGCCAGCGCCGCACGCAACGCCTCCGGGACGAGCCCGTCGGCGTCCATCGCGACATGCACGACGTCGGCCTGGTAGGCGGCGAACGTGCCCAGCGCGCCAACGTACGAGGGCCCCTCGGCCAGCACGACGTCACCAGGATCACAGAAGATCCGGGTCACCATGTCGAGCGCCATCTGCGACCCGACGGTCACCACGACGTCGTCCGGGTGGCCCGAGATGCCCTCGAGCGCCATGATCTCGCAGATCTGGTCCCGCAGCTCCGGCAGCCCGTGTGCGGACCCGTACTGCAGCGCGACCAGGCCGTCCTTGCTGATCAGGTCGGCGATCTCGGTCGACAGCGAGTCCAGCGGAAGGGCCGTGAGGTTCGGCATGCCACCGGCCAGCGACACCACCTCAGGGCGGCTGGCGACGGCGAAGAGAGCTCGTACCTCGGAGGCGGTCATGCCTGCCGCGCGGGCGGCGTAGCTGCGCAGATGTGGATCCAGACTGCGGCTGCCTGCAGGTTCGAGGGACATACGCGCTCATCTCGCCGGGTAATACGCTCTCGAGCGGTGCTCGCTGTGCGAGCGACGCTCGAACGAGTGTAACTGGCGCGATAATCACGTCCTGCCGGTTCCTGCTGAGGAACAAACGGGCTTATCCTGGGTGTCGCACACGTGGGTCGGGGCTCGTTCGGAGCCCAGGGTGGGAGGTCAGGTGTCGCGACGCGTCGTGGGCGTCACGCTGGACAACCTAGAGGATCTCCCGAAACACAGCCGTTCGTGCGTGTACTGGGAGCTCGCGCCGCACCTCAAGGAGCAGGCGGAGGAGTTCGGTACCGCGGACCTGGAGAAGGAGGCCTGGGTCTCCAGCGTGCTCCTGGAGTGGGGTTCGTGCGGCCGGATCGTGTACAGCGACAAGCTGCCGGTCGGGTTCGTGCTGTACGCCCCGCCGACGGCCGTGCCGAGGGCGTCGGCGTTCCCCACCTCACCGCCCAGCCCGGACGCGGTCGTGCTCACCGGCTTCTACGTGCTCCCCGAGTTCCGCCGCGGCGGCCTCGGCCGGATGCTCGTCCAGGCGGTGGCCAAGGACCTCACCCGTCGCGGCGTGAAGGCCATCGAGTCGTTCGGCGACGCGAAGCCGGACGAGGAGCACTCCTGTGTCGTGCCGTCCGACTTTCTCCTGAGCGTCGGCTTCAAGACGGTCAGGCCGCACCCTCGTTGGCCCCGTCTGCGCCTGGAGCTTCGGTCGGCACTCGGGTGGAAGGAAGACGTCGAAGCGGCGCTGGAGAGGCTCCTGGGCACCGTTTCGGTGTCCACGGCGCACCCCGCCCTACAGCAGCAGTAGCTGAAACAGCCCCCGGAGTGATCACTCCGGGGGCTGTTTCATGTGAAACATCGACGATTCTCGCTCCACAAGCTCCGCTCGTTACTCGGCCTTCGCCAGCTCGTGGCGGAGCACGTCCTCGAACGTGAACGTGCCCGTCGGCTGGTCGTTCTCCCCGAGCAGGTAGAGGCGCTTGACCGCGACCAGGATGCCCTCGGCCACCACGTCCCGGAAGGACGGGTCGGACAGACGGCGGCGGTCGTCGGAGTTGGTCAGGTAGCCGATCTCGACGCGGACGGCCGGGCAGCGGGTGAGCCGCAGCGTGTCCCAGGTCTTGCGGTGTGCGCGGCAGTCCCGTAACCCGGTCCGCACGACCAGCTCACGCTGAATGAACCCGGCGAGGGTCTCCCCGATGGTCGACGTGTTGCCGGTCGCCGTGCCGAAGTGGAAGCTCGCCACGCCTTCGGCCACCGAGGACCGGTTGGCGTCCGAGTGCAGCGACAGGAACAGGTCGCCACCCACGTCGTTCGCGAAGTGCGCCCGATCGGCCTCCGACGGGCACTGATGCGGGCCGCGGGAAAGCAGGGCCTGCATGCCGGTCGCAGCCATCTTGCCCTCGAGCCGGCGGGCCAGGTCCCACACGAGGTCGGCCTCGTTGACGCCGGCCACCGAGACACCGGCGTCCTGGCCGCCGTGGCCGGGGTCGATGACGATGCGCTTGCCACGCAGCCGGGGGCCCGCCCTGCGGACTCGTTCCTGCTCACGCAGCAACACCGGCGAGCCACCTCGCGCACGAGGGGACAGCTGGCGCAGCCCCCGCACCGTCTCGGCGCCGCAGATGCCGTCCACAGTGAGCCCGTAGTCGCGCTGGAACGTCCGCAGCGCGGCCTCGGTCTGCGCACCGAACAGGCCGTTGGGACGGCCCGCGTCGTAACCGAGCTCCAGCAGCCGCTCCTGCAGCGCCAGCACGTCGTCCCCGGTGACCGGTGACGACACGAGGTACGCGAGAGGGCGGGCGCCGAGCTGGTAGGTGGCGTCCTTCAGCGCGCGGTAGGTGGCGGGGCCCACGAGGCCGTCGACGATCAGGCCACGCTGTTGCTGGAACGTGGCCACCGCGTGCTCGACCGCCGCGTCGTAGGTCGCCGGCGTGGCCGGCGGGGCGGCCGGCAGGAGGCCGAGCCCCGCGAGCGTCGCGCGGACCTCGGTTACGGCCGGTCCCTGGTCACCGCGGCGGAGTACCCGCATGCACCCCTCGCTCGGGTCAGGCACCGACCCGAGTCGGCGCGGTTTTGCCATTCCTGTCGCAGTATGGCTGCTGGTCCACTATTCTGCCCTGCCACTCGCCGTACGGCGCGGAGGGTCACTTCCCGCGTCGACACGGTCACCGCTATGCACAAGCGGCGCACACCCTGTAGACGGTGTGCGCCGCGTCGTGGTTTCGGGTCAGGCCAGGTAGTCCGAGAGATCGTTCAGCAGGGCCGCCTTGGGGCGCGCGCCAACGATCTCCTTCACCTTCTCGCCGCCCTTGAAGACCATGAGGGTGGGGATGGAGAGGACCTGGTAGTCGCGTGCCGTGGCCGGGTTGGCGTCCACGTCCAGCTTCGCGACAGTGATCTTGTCCTTGTGTTCCGAGGCGATCTCCTCGAGCACGGGCGCGACCATCCGGCACGGCCCGCACCACGTCGCCCAGAAGTCCACCAGCACGGGCTTGTCGCTGTGGAGAACCGCCTCGTTGAACGAGGCGTCGGTGACTTCGACGGTGTTTCCGGCCATGTTCTCTCCTTTGTGATGTTCGCTTCGCCCAGCTAGTTCTGAGTCGCGGCGTACCCGCCGCCAACGAGTTCGGGAGCCACTTCCGCGTTGTCCGACTCACCGTGCTCGGCGAGCCAGCGCTCGGCGTCGATGGCGGCCGCACAGCCTGAGCCGGCTGCCGTGATGGCCTGCCGGTAGGTCCGGTCGACCAGGTCACCGGCGGCGAACACCCCGTCGATGTTGGTGTACGTGGACTGCGGACGAACCTCGACGTACCCGTCCTCGTCGAGGTCAACCTGACCCTTGACGAGCGAGCTGCGGGGGTCGTGCCCGATGGCCATGAACACGCCGGTCACGTCCAGCGTCGACTCCTCGCCGGTCACCGTGTTGCGGATCCGCACCCCGGCCACGTTGCCCTCGCCGTTCACCTCGAGTACTTCGGAGTCGAGCTGCCAGCGGATCTTCTCGTTCGCCTTCGCCCGCTCCAGCATGATCTTCGACGCCCGGAACTCCTGGCGCCGGTGCACGATGGTCACCGAACGAGCGAACTTGGTGAGGAACGTCGCCTCCTCCATCGCGGAGTCGCCACCGCCCACCACGGCGATGTCCTGGTCGCGGAAGAAGAAGCCGTCACAGGTCGCACACGCGGACACACCGTGTCCGAGCAGCTCCTGCTCACCGGGCACGTGGAGGTAGCGGGCCGCGGCGCCCATCGCGAGGATGACCGCCTTCGCGGCGTACCGGACACCGTTCGCGGTGACGTACTTGACCGGGCCGTCGAGCTGGACCTCTTCCACGTCCTCGGCCCGCAGCTCGGCGCCGAACCGCTCGGCCTGCGCCCGCATCTGGTCCATCAGGTCCGGGCCCATGATGCCGTCGCGGAAGCCGGGGTAGTTCTCGACCTCGGTGGTGGTCATCAGCGCGCCGCCGAACTGCGTTCCTTCGAACACCAGCGGGTTGAGCTGGGCACGAGCGGCGTAGACAGCCGCCGTGTAGCCGGCCGGGCCGGAACCGACGATGATGACCTCGCGGACGTTCTCGGACATCTGACCTCCGAAGCGGAGCGCTCTTGTCTGCGCACTCGTGTAACACGATCGTAGGGGCCTGTTGTTCCACGCGTGTGGCGTGACGGGGCGCACTCAAGCTGGACACGAGCAAAGCCGCGTGCGGGACGCACGCGGCTTGTCGAGTCTGTTCAGCCCAGGGATTTGTTGGTGAGGACGGTGGTGCACTCGGGGTCGACGATCACCAGCCGGAGCCGGTGAGCGCCCTCGCCCCCGGCGAGCAGCGCCGCGACTCCCTCGTTGCCGCTCATCATCACCTCACGGACCCCGATCACCTGTGTGGTTTCGATGTCGTGTTCGGCCAGGCAGTCCTTCAGGCCCTGCTCGTCACCCAGCGGGCCGTAGTCCTTCTTGCCCTGCAGCCCGCTGATGGACGCGCCGAGATCCTCGGGCTCGATCTCCATCGGAGCGGTCTCGCCTGTGGTGGCGCCGTCCTGCGCGACCGGCGAGCCGGCTTCCTCCCCGGGCAGCGCCACGAACGTCACCGCGACCGCGGCCGCCGCGGTGGTCAGGATCCCCGCGGCCCACCCCATCCTTCGGTTGCGCTTGCGGCGTGCGCCGGCCATGTCGACGACCGGTGCCATGCCCGGTTGGGCGGGTCGGCTCTTCGCGGCCTCGGCCGCGATGGCGGCGTCGAGCTGCGCGGCGAAGTGTGCGGGCATCGGCTCGACCGGCCGGTCACCGAGCGCCTTGAGGTCCTGCCTGACGCCGTCCAGCGCGGCCAGCGCGGCCTGTGCTTCGGGGTCGCGGTTGACCTGCGCCCACAGTGCGGCGGACTGCTTGGCATCCAGCGCCCCGGCATGCAGGTCGGCGAGTACGTCGACAGACAACGGCGGCCGAGGTGCGGCCCCCGTTCTTCTGCTGTCGGTCATCGTCCCTCCCCGTGGCGCCGTGCTGGCACGTCCCGCCTGACAACTGCGCCATCTGGGACGTTCGCATCTGCACTCGGGTTCCGTAGATGTCCGAGAACTTTGGCCAGTTTCGCCCGACCGCGGGCACACCGGCTCTTCACGGTGCCCTCCGCGATCCCCAGCATCTTGGCCGTCTCGGCCACCGAGTAGCCCTCAACGTCGACGAGGACGATCGGTACGCGCTGGTCCTCCGACAGCTCACCCAGCGCCTTCTGCACGACGAGCGTCGTCTCCCGCTCCGACATCGAGTCACGGGGAGCGGCCGGCTCACCTGGTCCCGTCTCGGGCAGGGGCACGGTCGGCCGTGCCTGCCGCCTGCGCACGCGGTCGAGGCAGGCGTTCACCACGATCCGGTGCAGCCACGTGGTCACCTGTGACTCGGCCCGGAACGAGCTGGCCGCGCGGAACGCGGAGATGAACGCCTCCTGGAGCGCGTCGGAGGCCTCCTCCGGATCTCGGAGGGTGCGCAGGGCGACCGCCCACATCCGATCCCGGTGCCGGCGGACCAACTCCCCGAAGGCACGCGGATCTCCTGCGGCATGTGCCGCGATGAGGTCGGCGTCCGAGCTGGCAGCGGTGGTCACGGACTGAGGATATCGGTCGCCGTTTCAACGTTTCGGGGTGTGGCCACAGACACGTGTAACGCCGTCACCGAACGGAGTGGCTACTGGGCCCGGATGAACTCGACCTCACCGAAGGCGGTCTTGTTGCCGTCGCCCAGTTTCGTGATCCAGACGCACAGGTACTGGGTCGGCTCGGCGCTGTTCAGCTGAATCTCCGTCTTGCCGCTCTGCAGCGTGGCCTCCCCGATCACCTTCGTCTCCTCGAGGGTCGGGTTGGCGGACGGGGCCGTGCGGATCTCCACCACCGTGTTCGGGCTCGGTGAGTCGATCACCACCGAGGCGAACTTCACCGGCTCCGCGAACGACGCCATCAGCCCGACCCCGGGCTTGAGCGCGGGAAACTGCTGTTGGTAGGTGTCGGTCCGCCATTCGGTGCCCGGGTCGCCGTCGGTGGCGAAACCCACTCGCCTCGGGTTGTCCGGGGTGCCGCCGATGTTGAACACCTCGATCGACGCCGGCTCGATCGGGCCGGCCGGTTTCGGCGCTGGTGGCGGCGACTCGCCGTTCGACAGGTCCGGTTGCTCGACGACGAGCGTGTCGCCGGAGCCGCCGCTGTCCTCGCCGAAGAAGTCGATCAGCATGGTGCCCAGCCAGGCGAGAATGGCGACCATGGCGATCGCGAGCGCGGTGACGCCGATGGCCAGCTTGCGTCGCTTCTTCCGGTCACGTGACGGGGGTTTGGTCGTCCACACCGCCTCGGTGTCCTCGTCGACCGGTTCGGCGACCGGGCCGAGGAACTCGGTGCGCTCCACGGAGTCGGCCGCCTGCTCCAGGACGGCGAGCAGCGTCGCGCTGGTGTGGATGGCGCCGATGTGGGTGTCCTCGAGGCAGCGGATGGCGACCGTGGACAGCGCGGGCGGGATGTAGGCGGACAGCACGTTCGGCGGCACGATCGAGCCGTCCGGGGTGACCGGTGCCGGCGGGACGGCTGCCGGTCCGCCAGGCAGCGGCCATCGGCCGGTGATCAGCAGGTACAGGATCGCGCCGAGGCCCTTGACGTCGTCGCGCGGCACGGCCTCGGCCAGCGCGCCGGGGAACGCGAGCCGCAGCATGCCGTCGGGTGTGACGCGGATGCGTTGCGGGTGGTCCACACCCAGCACGAGACCGGCGTGGTGGGCGCGTTCGACGGCGGACGCGAGCGGCTCGAGCAGCCTCGCCGCGTTGGCGCCCGGCAGCGGACGTTCGGCGATCAGGTCGACCAGGTCCGTGCCCGCCGACCAGTCCGCCACCACGATGCCCAGCAGGCCTTCGCCCGGTGAGACACCGTTGCCGAGACCGAGCACGTCGAGCACGCGGGCAGTGGCCGGGTGGTTGAAGGCGGCGGCGTGCGTGGCACGTTCGAGCGTCCGCCTGGCGGCCTGGGCCTGCTTGGCGTTACCAGGGTCGCCGACCAGCACGGTCAGCGCGACGTCACGGCGTAACTGCCCGTCGCGGGCCCGCCACAGGTGCGCGTTGATCCGTAGGTCGTGTCCGAACTGGGCGAGCAGGCGGTACCGACCATCGCCGATCACGGCTCCGGGCAGCAGGAAACTCTCCCCGCCAGGCTCGCCGCCGGGGGTCAACTCGCCGGTCAATGACTCGGTTCGTCGCGTGGCCACTGCTCTCTCCCCGCCCAGCGCACAGGCGCCCCTAGGGCCCCCAGGCGGTCCATCATTGGGTTGCCGGTCAGATTGAGCCTACGTGACTTGCGCTGGTAATTCCCGTCGTTGGCGACTACCGGCGGCGTACCAGTCGGGTGATTCGCGAAACAGCGGGCTGCAACTCGGGCACCTTGAACACCGTGAGCAGGCCGAACGCGACGACGGTGGTCAACAGGCCCTGCACGACCAGCTTGAGCCACGCGGTGAGCCACGGTCCGACCGAGTCCGGCAGGACGCGGTCGAGCAGCAGGGAGGCGCCGACCGCGACGAGCACGCCGGCGCCACCGGCAACGACCGTCTGCGCGATGACCTTGACCACCCGCATGCTCTGCAGCCTGCCGAGCCGCACCCACAGCCACATCTGGCCAAGCACCGCGCCGACCACGAACGAGAGCGAGTTGACCAGCATCACGCCGATCACCACGTCCTCCGGCCGCAGCCGGTCCGCCACGAGGTACAGCATCGGGATCTTCACCACGGTCATCACGACCATGATCAAGGTCGGTGTCCGCGCGTCCTTCATCGCGTAGAACACCCGGATCTGCAGCATGACCAGAGCGAACGGCAGGATCCCGAACGCCGAGAACGCGAGTGCGGTGCCGAGCCGCTGCGCGTCGGCGACGCTCGCCTCACCGACTCCGAACAGCGCGACGCCGATGGCCGAGCCTGCGATCGTGAGCACCGCGGACAGCGGCACCAGCATGACCGTGGACAGCCGGCTGCCGAGCGAGAGGTCGTCGATGAGCTTGTCGGTGTCGCCGTCGGCCGCGGCCCGGGACAGCCTCGGCATGATCGCGGTGAGCAGCGAGACGCCGATGACCCCGTACGGCAGCTGGAACAGCAGCCACGCGTTCGCGTAGATCGCGGCACCGCCCGGCGCGGCCGCGGTCAGGACACGGGTGGTGATCACCATGCCGATCTGGCTGATCGCGACGTAGGCGAGGATCCACAGCGCGAGTCCGCCGAACTCACGCAGTCGCGAGTCGAGGCCCCAGTTCCACCGGAACCTGAAGCCGGACCGACGGAGAGCTGGTAGCAGCACGAGTGCCTGCACGACGATGCCCAGCGTCACGCCGATGCCGAGCACCAGGAGCTTCACGTCGCCCATGCGGACGGGGTTCAGCGAGATCTCGCCCGGCACGATGGCGTAGGCCCCGATGGTCAGCATGATGACCACGTTGTTGATCACCGGTGCCCACGCGGTCGGTCCGAACACGTGCTTGGCCTGCAGGATCGCCGACAGCAACGCGAACAGCCCGTAGAACACGATCTCGGGCAGCAGCAGGTACGCGAACGCGGTGGCCAGTTCGGCGTTGGCCTGGCCGGTCGAGTCGTCCATGTACAGCCGGGTGAACAGCGGCGCCAGGGCGACCGCGACGACCGTGCCGCCCACCAGCAGTGTCATGCCGACCGTCAGCAGCCGGTTCGTGTACGCCTGACCGCCGTCCGGGTCGTCCTGCGCACGGACCAGCAGCGGCACCACCACGCTCGCGAGCACACCACCGAGGAGCAGCTCGTAGACGATGTTGGGCAGCGTGTTGGCGACGGTGAACGAGTCGTTGACGACCGTGAGACCGGCCACCCAGGCCAGCTGCACCTTCCACAGGAACCCGGTGATCCGGCTGACGAGCGTGGCGACCGCCATCGAGCCGCTCGCCTTGGCGAGTGACGGCGCCTGCCGCGGCGATCGCTGGTCCACGCTATGCGCCGTGCTGATGGTCGCTCCGCTGCGCGATCTGTTCACCCGATCCCGTCCTCGCCTCGCCGGCCCGCGCCGCCTTCACCCGCCGGAAGATCCGGAAACCGGCCAGCAACACGAGTACCACACCAGCGGTTCCGGTCACGGCCACGCTGATGATGCCGTACGAGGTCGAGTTGAGCTCCAACCGCACCGGCGCGCCGAGAGATGTGCCACCCGGCGTGGTCAGCTTCACGTCCACGCTGAACCGGCCGGACCGGCTCACCTCGGCCGGGATGTAGCGCTGGTTGCGGGAGAACGGCGGGATCCGGATGTTCTGGACGGACTCCGGGTGCAGGCCGGGGACCGAGCTCAGGTTGATGCGCACCACGATCGTCACCGGCAGCCCGTTGTAGATGCCGACCGGGATCGGGCTGTCCCCAGACGCGAACGAGAGCGGCCGTCCGGGATTGTTCACGACAACCATGTCCCGCAACGCGTCGAGCTGGGCTTCCGCCTGGTCGACCGCCTTGTCGGCGTCCTGGACGCGGCCGCGCCACGCGGTCGACACGCCACGCAGCAGCCCGTACTGGATGGGGGCCAGCAGGTCGTTCGGGTCGACGTTGCTCGTGTTGTCGTCGGCCATCGCGTCGAGCATGTCCCGCCGGGTGGCGTTGATCCGCATCACCTCGGCGGTGACCTGGGTGGGGATCTCCTGTGCGTTGTCCTGCGGGGTGAAGGCGATGTCGCCCGTGGTGCCGCCGTTGGGCGAGTTCACCGCCTGGTCCAGCGGCAGAGGGCTCGCGAACCCGCCGTCGAACAGCTGCCTGGCCAGCAGCAGGAACTGTTCCAGCTCGGCGTTGGAGGCGAGCCAGCGCCGCGGCGGGGCGATCAGCACCTCGCCGCCGACCCGCTCGTCGAACGCGGCCCGGTAGGCCAGCGCGGCGAGCCCGGTCTGCACGGACGTGCCCGTGTCGGGGACGGCGCGGCCGTCGATGGTCGGCGTGGCGGAGGCAGGACGCGTGAGCGCGTCGGAGACGAGTGAGTCGACGGGCAGGGCACGGACGGGGTTGGCCGTCTGGGTGCCGTTGACCGCGTACGGGGCGCGGCCCTCGACCTGCTCGAGATGGGCGGGGTCGGCGAGGATCGTGGCCGGTGAGACGTTCGCCAGGTCGATCAGGGTGCGCTCGTCGAACGAGCCGCCCGTCGGCCAGTAGACCCCGGCCAGCGGCTCCACCGACAGTTGCTTGGCCACGATCGACGAGCCCGTGAGCGACAGCTGCTCTAGGTCGACCGCGCCGGCACGGGACAACGCGACCAGGTCGGCGTCCGCGTACGGCACCGCGATGACGCAGTGACCGTTGGTCAGGTCCCGGACCCGGCCAAGCCAGTCGGTGGCCGCCTGGGCGCCCTTGCCGGCCACGAGCTGGCCGCCCGAGAGCCGGACCTGGTAGCCCTGGGTCATCTTGGCCACGGTCTCCAACAGGTCCGGGTCGACCGCGAAGCAGACGGAGCGCAGCAACTCGTCGCTCGCCTCCGTCGCCGTGCGCACGGAGTTGACCAGGTTGAACAGCCTCCCGCCCACGGTCAGCGAGTCGGCGAGCTCATCGTCGGCGAGCACCGTCTTGCCGTCGGTGGTGGGCAGCCGCCTCGGCTGCTCGTCCAGCAGCGGCCACAGGAGCGTGAGCGCAGGCGGCGCGGTCTTCGGAGTGGCGTCGGGGCCGCCGGGCACGGACATCACCGGCAGCGCGATCGAGACGGCGGCGAGGCGGGCCGGGTTCCCGTAGTCCGGCTGTCCGTTCACGTTCACCAGCAGCGGGTACACGCCGGGCTCGTCGATCTTCAGCGTCTTGTCCGCGCCGCGGATCGGGATGGTGACCTCGAGGTTGGCGTTGTCACCCGGCTGGAGTGTCTTGCTGACCTCCTGGAAGACGCCGGTTGCCGCATCGGTGTTCTGGCCCTGGATGTCCCGCAGCGCCTTGTCCGAGTCGACGGCGTCCCCGCGCTGAAGGCGGACCCGGATCTGGTCGATACGCCGGTCGCCGGTGTTGGCGACCCGGCCCTTGACCGTGATCGACGTCGTGGCGGAGGTGACGACCCGCGGCGAGAGCTCGGTGACGGTCAGTTCCAGGAGCGACTGGGCACCGGTCACGGACGGCACCGGCTGTCCGATGGGTTGCTGCGCCGTCGCCGGCGCGGCGATCGGCGCCGACAGTCCGAACAGCGCGGCCGCGAGCGTTGCCGCAGCCAGTCGCCAGCCGCGCGTCATGGTCGCCTCAGCCCCCATCAGCTTCTACCGAAAGTTCTTCCTCGCTCGGGGCCACCTCGAGCAGCTCCAGCGCCTTGCGGACGAGGCGGCGCTCATCGGCGTAGGCAAGCCTGTCCTCCAGCTCGTCGAGAGCGACCCAGTCGACCTCGGTCACCTCGACGTCCTCGTCGGAAAGATCCCCACCGCGCTCCTCCATCAGGAAGTGGTGCACGGTCTTGTGGATCCTCCGCCGTTCCGCGACGAACCAGTAGTCGATGGTGCCGAGCGGTCGAATTATCTCGCCGACGATGCCGGTCTCTTCCCCGACCTCCCGCACGGCGGTCTCCTCGGGGGTCTCACCCTCCTCTATGTGGCCTTTCGGCAGCGACCACAGCAGCCGACCGCGCCGGTCGAGGCGGCCGATGAGCACCACCTTGTCCCGCGCGAAGTTGATCACGACGCCGCCGGCGGAGGTCTCGTCGACGGCCGCCATCTTGCGCCCGCGTCGTCGGCCGCGGCGCCGCGACGGGACGCCACGCGACCTGCCGGACGACTGGGGCATGTTCGCGATCGTAATGCGGGGATGGCGTCCGGGTTGACTGATCAGTGCCAGTTACGCTGGTTCCCCGTGTCGCAACCCCAGACCATCGACGTCCGTAACCGTGAATCGGAGGAGCAGGTGCGCTTCCCCGTGGCCGACGAGCTCGCCTCCCGGTTCACCGAAGCCGGCCATCAGCTGTTCCTGGTGGGCGGGACGGTCCGGGACGCGCTGATGGACCGGCTGGGCAACGACCTCGACTTCGCCACCGACGCGCGGCCGGAGCGGGTGCGTGAGCTGCTGACCGGGTGGGCGGACGCCATCTGGGACACCGGGATCGCGTTCGGCACCATGGGGGCGACCAAGCGCGGCACCACCGTGGAGATCACCACGTTCCGGTCCGACTCCTACGACCGGATGAGCCGCAACCCCGAGGTGAGCTTCGGCGACTCGATCGCCGCGGACCTGGTCCGGCGGGACTTCACGGTCAACGCCATGGCCATCGACATGGCGACGAAGAAGTTCGTCGACCCGCACGACGGCCGAGGCGCGCTGAAGAAGCGAGTGCTCGACACGCCCGCGACCCCGCAGGAGTCGTTCGCGGACGACCCGCTGCGGATGATGCGTGCGGTCCGGTTCGTGAGCCAGCTCGGCTTCACCATGGCGCCCCGGGTGCTCGACGCCATCCGCGAGATGAACGGCGAGATCAACCGGATCACCGCCGAGCGCATCCAGGCGGAGCTGTCCAAGCTGCTGTGCGGTCGCTACCCGCGTCGTGGGCTGGAGCTGATGGTCGACACCGGCCTCGCCGACCACGTGCTGCCCGAGGTGCCGGCGATGCGGCTGGAGATCGACGAGCACCACCAGCACAAGGACGTCTACCACCACTCGCTCGTGGTGGTAGACCAGGCGATCGACCTGGAGGAGCCGGACACCGAGCCGGACCTGGTGCTGCGGCTCGCGGCGCTGCTGCACGACATCGGCAAGCCGCCCACCCGCCGGTTCATCGAGGGCGGCGGCGTGAGCTTCCACCACCACGAGGTCGTGGGCGCCAAGATGGTCCGCAAGCGTTTGCGCGCGTTGAAGTACTCGAAGGAGATCGTCGAGGACGTCGCCCAGCTCGTGTACCTCCACCTGCGGTTCCACGGCTACGGCAAGGGCGAGTGGACTGACTCGGCCGTGCGCAGGTACGTGACAGACGCCGGTCCCCTGCTGTCCCGGCTGCACAAGCTCGTCCGGGCCGACTGCACAACCCGAAACCGGCGCAAGGCCGCCGCACTGCAGCGCACCTACGACGACCTCGAGGCCCGGATCGCGCGGATCGCGGCCGAGGAGGACCTGGCGCGGGTGCGCCCGGACCTGGACGGCAACGAGATCATGCGCCTGCTCGGGCTGCCGCCTGGTCCGCTGGTCGGCAAGGCGTGGCGTTACCTCAAGGAACTGCGGCTGGACCGCGGCCCGCTGGATCACGACGACGCGGTCGCCGAGCTGCGGAAGTGGGCCGAGTCGGAGGGCATCACCCCGTCAGCGGAATAAGGGTTTGCGGCCCAGGCCGCGGCGTGGCTACGTTGTCGATCAATCCGAGACAGGTGTTCTCCCAGAAGTACGCCGCAGAACGAGAACCCCACCTCGTATCGAGGTGACTGGAGCGGGCGGCACGGTCCTTTGCCGTCCCCTCGTGTGGAGTTTCTCGTGAAGATTGGTCTCGGCCTGCCCGTCTCCGACCCGGTCGCACTGCTCGACTGGGCTCGTCGCGCCGACGCCGGCCCGTTCAGCACTCTGGGCCTGCTCGACCGGCTCGTCTACGACAACCCCGAGCCGCTGGTCACGCTCGCCGTGGTCGCCGGCGCCACCACCCGCGTCCGCGTGCAGACCGAGGTGCTGCTGGCCCCGCTGCGTGAGCCCGCGCTGCTGGCCAAGCAGGCCGCGACGCTGGACCGCATGTCGGGTGGCCGATTCGTGCTCGGCCTCGGCGTCGGCGGCCGCGTCGACGACCACCTCGCCACCGGCATCGACATCCGCACCCGTGGCCGGCGCCTGGACACGCAGATGGCGATCATGCGGCGGGTATGGGCGGGCGAGCCCTACGGCGACGAGGTCGGCCCCATCGGTCCCGCACCCGCCCGGCCAGGTGGTCCCGAGGTCCTGTTCGGCGGGTTCCAGCCCGCCGCGCTTGCCCGGGTCGCTCGTTTCGGTGACGGGTTCCTCGCCGCCGCCCCGCCAGCCTGGGTCGGCGGATTGATCGACACCGTCCGCACGGCGTGGGCCGAGCACGGCCGTGACGGCTCACCTCGCATCGTCACCCAGGCCAACGTCGCGCTCGGACCCGAGCACGTGATCGACGAGGCACGGACCGCCATGGCCGCCTACTACGCGTTCACCGACCGGGCGGACTACATGGTCGAGGGGATGCTCACCACTCGCGGTCAGATCCGCGAGGTCACCGCACGGTTCGGGGATCTCGGCGCGGACGAGGTCATGCTCTACTGCCACGGCCGCGACCCGGACCAGGTCAACCGGCTCGCTGACCTCGTCGGCTGACCAGTTCGAACCCGGTGATCCCGGCCAGGTACAGGACGGTGGCGGCCACGATCAGGGTCACCGACTCGCCGTTGGCCGGGATCACGGTCGCCGCGATGGCGACCGCAAGCGCTTGCGTGATGTTGAACAGCATGTCGTAGAGCGCGAACACCCGGCCGCGGGCCTCGTCGCCGATGTCGCGTTGCACGGCCGCGTCGACGCACAGCTTCACGACCTGGCCGGTGTAGGCGATGAGGAACGCGGCGAGCAGCGTGGTCGGCAGCAGCATCGGCAGGCCGAGGCCGAACTGGGTGAGCGCCGCGCCACCGAGCGCGAGGAACAAGGTGCGCTTGCGACCAAACCTCGTGACCAGCCGCGCGGTGGTGAGGCCTGCGATGAAGATGCCGAGGCCGCCGGCGCCGAGCACCACGCCGAGACCGGGTAGGCCGGCCTTGATCGGCCCCCAGTCCTCGAAGCTGTTCCGCATCAGGATCACGGTCAGCAGCAGCGAGATGCCGAACGACGCCCGGTGAGCGAGCAACGCGCAGAACCCGGCGGCCACGCTCGGTGTGTGAGCGGCGACGCGGCCGCCGTCGAACAGGCCGTGCGCCACGGCCGCGACGGCGGTGGCCGGCTCGACGACCTGGTCCGGGCCGAGCGCACCACGGGCGAACCGGCCGGCCAGCCACGCGGCCAGCAGAGATCCGACGACCGCGACGGCCGTGGTCAACCCGGAGCCCGCGTCGTCCTCGCCGAAAACGGCACGCAGGCCAACCGCACACACCCCGCCGAAGACGGACACCACGGCACCGAGGGTCACCGACAGCGCGTTGGCCTCGACGAGGTTGAGCACCGGCACGACGTGCGGCAGCGAGGCCGACAACCCGGCCCCGACGAACCGGCTGATGCCGATCACGATCAGTGCCAGAAGTAACAGAGGGAACCCGTCGACCCCGCTCGCAACGCACACGGCGGCCAACGCGATGCACGCCCCCCGCGCCAGATTGGCCGCGACGAGCACACGGCGGCGGTCCCAACGGTCCAGCAGCGCGCCGGCGAACGGCCCAACGGCGGAGTACGGCAACAGGAGTACGACGAAGCCGACCGCGATCTCGGACGGCGTCACCGCCCGCTCGGGGTTGAACACCACGGCGCCGGCGAGCCCGGTCTGGAAGAGACCGTCACCCCACTGTGAGGAGAAACGGCTGAACAGCAGCCTGCGGAACCCGCCGATGGCCAGTAATCGGCGAGCCCCGATCCGGATGTGGTGTGGATCGGGAACCGTCTGCGGAGATCTCTCCGCCGTCTCACTCACGGAGGACCAGCCTACGGCGGATGGCGTAAAGACCCCGAGGGGCGGGTCGGCCAGGACCCACGATCAGGGAACGCACGCCCAGGACACGCCGGGTGACGCGACGCGGTTCACCGAGCCGAGGTTTCAGAAGACACGGAAGCGAGCCGGTCCGCGTTGTCCGCGGACACAGCTCGCCCCGAGTGCGGTGGACACCCAGGTCGCCTCACGGCGGTTGGCGCAACGTGGCTCCAGCCGAACGGTATTCCACGAGGGCAATTCTGGTTGAGCCCGGGGGACACAATGGTGTCCAGCCACCTGCAGCAACGAGCGGGTTCTCGCCGTTGTTCCCGAAGAACCGAAGTGCTGCTGGATTCCCGGTCGGCGGATGGGATCATGTGACCGTGCGATCCGACGCTCCCGACGCGGCTGTCGAGCCGGGCACGCTGCTCGTGGCGGCACCCAGCCTGACCGACGCCAACTTCCGCCGCACGGTCGTGTTCGTCATCGACCACCGGGGCGAGGGCACGTTAGGCGTCGTCCTCAACCGACCCAGCGAGGTACCGGTCGACGACGTGCTGCCCAACTGGGGTCCGCACGTGACCAATCCCGGGTCGGTGTTCGTTGGCGGGCCGGTGGACCAGAAGACCGCACTGTGCCTGGCCGCGATGCGCACGGGTGAGGAGGCGGCGGGAGTGAAGGGCCTGATCGGGGTACGTGGCCCGGTCGCGCTCGTCGACCTCGACGCCGATCCCGAGGTGTTGGTGCCGAAGTTCCGCGGCCTGCGGGTGTTCGCCGGCTACGCGGGCTGGGACGTCGGCCAGGTCGCGGGTGAGATCGAACGCGGCGACTGGATCGTGGTCCCCGCACTGCCCAGCGACGTGCTCGCGCCGGCCGAACACGATCTCTGGGGTCGGGTCCTGCGGCGCCAGGGAATGCCGCTGGCGCTACTCGCCACCCACCCCGGCGACGTGCGTACCAACTGACTCCTTCTTCAGCGCGGCGAGGTCACAGCCGCCGCACTGGCAGCCCTTGCAACCGGCCGGCAGCTCCGGCTCGGGTGCCGGCACGGCCTCGGCCGCCCGGTGTCCGAGCACGCCCCCGGCCGCCGCGATGACCAGCATCCCGGCCAGTGCGATCACTGCCGCCACGATCGTGGCGGCCCCGGTCAGGAGGAGCGACACCCCACCGCCGACGACGCCCACCCAGCCACCGACCGCGATGGGCAGGCCGGCGACCTTGTTGCCGACCCGGAAGGTCTCGTCGTCCCGGAGCGTGGCCGGCGTGCGGACGCCGCCGAACCGGTTCCGTGGCAGCCGCTCGAGGAAGCCGAGGAGGCCGAGCACGGCCAGCACGAGTCCGATCACCAGTGGCACGAGCGCGACGAAGAACACGACGTCGATGGTAGGTGGTGACCTCCAGGACACCAGCCGGCCACCCTCGTGGGGTGTGCTGCACGCCATGCGAACCCGTGTGCTTGCCAGTTCGATCGCGGCCGCGCTCGTCGCCGGCCTCGTCATCTCGCCGGTCGCGGCCGCCGCGCCAGGCGTGCGGCTGCTCGGTGAGCGGATCATCCCGCCCGGCACGTTCGAGGGCACCACGGTCGGCGGCCTGTCAGGCATCGACCGCGACCCCCGAACCGGCGGTTACGTGCTCATCAGCGACGACCGCTCCACCCTGCAGCCGGCACGCTTCTACACAGCGACCATCGACGTGAACGCCCGCGGCCTCGGTGAGGTCAAGCTCACCGGCACCGACCCGTTCTTACGTGCCGACGGCACCACCTACCCGACCGGCACCGTCGACCCGGAGGACATCCGCGTCGACCCATGGACCGGTGACTACCTGTGGAGCCAGGAAGGTGACCGGGTCGTCCAGCCGGACCGCCAGGTGCTGATCGATCCGTCGATCCAGTTCGCCAAGCGGGACGGCAGCCATGTCCGAACACTGCCGCTGCCGCCGGTCGAGCGGATGAGCGCGGAGAACCGAGGGCCACGACAGAACCAGGCACTGGAGGCGTTGACGTTCGCCGGCGGCGGTTCACTCGTGGTGAGCGCCATGGAAGGGGCGTTGCTCCAGGACGGTCCGGAGGCGACGCCGGCGAACGGCACGTTGTCCAGGATCACCGTGCAGACCAGGTCCGGGCGGGTGCTGGCGCAGTACGCCTACCCGCAGGAGCCGGTGTTCACCCAGCCCAACCCGCCCGGCTCGTTCTCGAACAACGGGGTCACGGCGATCCTCGCGTCGGGCCATGGCCGCTTCCTGCTGCTGGAGCGCTCGTTCGTCACAGGCGTCGGCAACAAGGTGCGGCTGTTCGAGATCGACGTGCGGGGCGCGGCGAACGTCGCCGGCCTCGACTCGCTCGCCGGCCGGGACGTGCGTCCGGTACGCAAGAAGCTGGTCGCCGACCTGGCCGACTTCGACCTGTCGACCGTGGACAACATCGAGGGCATGACCTGGGGCCCGACGCTGCGTACCGGTGAGCGCACGCTCGTGCTGGTCAGTGACAACAACTTCGCCGCGAGCCAGGTGAGCCAGGTGGTCGCGCTCGCGCTCCGGTAGAGCGGCGGAAAGGGGCTTGGCGTCCGGCGCTAGACTTGCTATATGAGCGCCGGACGCCTGCTCCTTAGCCGGCCGCGCTGACCGGACCGACCCGGAGGTCAGTGCGGCGAACCCCTCATGCCTGCCGGCAGAGGGGTTTTTTGTGTTCGGAGCAGAGCAACCAGGGAAGGACCCACGATGAGTGACGAGGCCACCGACGCAACGCCCGCTCACCGCTACACCGCCGCGCTGGCCAACTCCATCGAGGCGCGCTGGCAGGAGCGCTGGGCCGAGCGGGGCACCTTCGAGGCGCCCAACCCCGCCGGCCCGCTGAAGGGTGACGTGCCCGCGGACAAGCTGTTCGTGCAGGACATGTTCCCGTACCCGTCCGGCGCGGGCCTGCACGTCGGTCACCCGCTGGGCTTCATCGGCACGGACGTGTTCGCCCGCTACCACCGTATGACCGGGCGGAACGTGCTGCACACCATGGGCTTCGACGCGTTCGGCCTGCCGGCGGAGCAGTACGCGGTGCGGACCGGGCAGCACCCACGCAAGACGACCGAGGAGAACATCAGCCGCTACCTGCACCAGATCCGCAGGCTGGGGCTGGGGCACGACGAGCGGCGCCGCGTCAGCACGACCGACCTGTCCTTCTACCGCTGGACGCAGTGGATCTTCCTGCAGATCTTCAACTCCTGGTACGACGAGGAGCAGGACAAGGCCCGGCCGATCAGCGAGCTGGAGGCCGAGTACGCGCAGGACAAGCGCCGCACGCCGGACGGGCGTGGCTGGTGTGAGCTGACCCGCGTCGAGCAGCGGAAGATCATCGACTCGCACCGCCTGGTGTACCTGTCCGAGGCGCCGGTCAACTGGTGCCCTGGCCTGGGCACGGTCGTGGCCAACGAGGAGGTCACCGCCGACGGGCGCAGTGAGCGGGGCAACTTCCCCGTGTTCCGCAAGAACCTGCGTCAGTGGATGATGCGGATCACCGCGTACGCCGACCGTCTGGTCGACGACCTGGACCTGCTGGAGTGGTCCGACCAGGTCAAGACCATGCAGCGCAACTGGATCGGCCGCTCGTCCGGCGCGCACATCCGGTTCCCGGTCGACGGTGACGCGATCGAGGTCTTCACCACCCGCCCGGACACCGTGTTCGGCGCGACCTACATGGTCCTGGCGCCCGAGCACCACCTGGTCGACCGGGTCGTGCCCGACGCGTGGCCCGCGGACGTCGACGAGCGGTGGACCGGCGGACACGCCACACCCAAGGACGCCATCGCCGCCTACCGGCAGGCCGCGTCCCGCAAGTCCGAACTGGACCGCCAGGAGAACAAGGAGAAGACCGGCGTCTTCGTCGGCGTGTACGCGACGAACCCGGTCAACGACACCAAGATCCCGGTGTTCATCGCCGACTACGTGCTGATGGGCTACGGCACCGGCGCGATCATGGCGGTGCCCGGCCAGGACCAGCGGGACTGGGACTTCGCGACGGTGTTCGGGCTGCCGATCATCCGGACCGTCCAGCCAACCGAGGGCTTCGACGGCGAGGCGTTCACCGGCGAGGGTCCGGCGATCAACTCGGGCTTCCTGGACGGGATGAACGTCGACGAGGCCAAGAAGGGGATCATCGCGTGGCTGGAGCAGCACGGCCACGGCGAGGGCAAGCTGCAGTACAAGCTGCGTGACTGGCTGTTCGCGCGGCAGCGGTACTGGGGCGAGCCGTTCCCGATCGTGTTCGACGAGGACGGTCTGCCGCACGCGATCCCCGAGCGCATGCTGCCGGTCGAACTGCCCGAGGTCGACGACTACTCGCCGACCACCTTCGACCCGGACGACGCCGACTCGGAGCCCTCGCCGCCACTGGCCAAAGCCACCGAGTGGCTCGACGTCGAGCTGGACCTGGGCGACGGGGTCAAGAAGTACCGCCGCGACGCCAACGTCATGCCGCAGTGGGCGGGTTCCAGCTGGTACCAGCTGCGGTACGTGGACCCGACCAACGAAGAGCACATCTGCGAGCCGGAGAACGAGAAGTACTGGCTGGGCCCGCGCCCGGAGATCCACGGCCCGAACGACCCGGGCGGCGTCGACCTGTACATCGGCGGGATCGAGCACGCCGTGCTGCACCTGCTGTACGCGAGGTTCTGGCAGAAGGTGCTGTACGACCTGGGTCATGTGTCGGGCAAGGAGCCGTACCGCCGGCTGTTCAACCAGGGCTACATCCAGGCCTACGCCTACACGGACGCCCGCGGCGTGTACGTGCCGGCCGAGGAGGTCGTCGAGCGGGACGGCAAGTTCTACTGGGAGGACCAGGAGGTCCGCCAGGAGTACGGCAAGATGGGCAAGAGCCTGAAGAACGTCGTCACGCCGGACGAGATGTGCGAGCAGTACGGCGCCGACACGTTCCGGTTCTACGAGATGGCCATGGGCCCGATGGACGTGTCGCGACCGTGGGCGACCAAGGACGTCGTCGGCGCGCAGCGGTTCCTGCAACGCATGTGGCGCAACGTGGTCGACGAGGAGTCCGGCAACGTCAACGTCAGCGACGAGGAGCCCGACGAGGCGACGCTGCGCGCACTGCACAAGGCGATCGCGGGTGTGCACGCCGACTACGCGAACATGCGTTTCAACACGGCGGGCGCGAAGCTGATCGAGCTGAACAACCACGTGACCAAGACCTACGGCAACAACCCGGCGCCGCGGTCGGTGGTGGAGCCCATGGTGCTGATGCTGGCGCCGCTGTGCCCGCACGTCGCCGAGGAGATGTGGACCCGGCTGGGCCGCGACGAGTCCCTGGCACACGGCCCGTTCCCGGTCGCGGACGAGACGTACCTGGTCGAGGACACCGTCGAGTACCCGATCCAGGTCAACGGCAAGGTCCGCAGCCGAATCACGGTCGCCGCGTCGGCCACGCAGGACGAGGTGAAGGCCACCGCGCTGGCCGACGAGAAGGTGGCCGCGCTGGTCACGGGCGAGCCGAAGAAGGTGATCGTGGTCCCTGGCCGCCTGGTCAACGTGGTGGTCTAGACACCCGGACATGGGACCGCGCCGCTGGCATCGATCGCTCGGGGGGCTACGCGACCGATGCCAGCGGCGCGCGCGAACATTGTGGCACCTTGTTGGCCGACTGCTAACTAATCGTTAGCACTTGCGCACGAAATGCCCATTGTCGTGTTCGGATGATCGCGAAGAGTGTTCACAACGCGGTGAGACCCTCGCGAAGGGCGCCGATGATCACCGCTGCCGAATGGGGCGGCAGGATGAACATCGCCCTCCCCACGATCTGGCTGGCGAGCTGGATCTCACCCGTCTCCGGCACCCGAACCAGGCCGACCTGGCATCGCGCCGCCCGCGGTCTCCCGCTGTCGTACTGCACGATGTCGACGACTCGGACCGAAATCCACTCAGGGCCCCCAGCTGACATACCGGTGTAACGACGGACATCGCGATCGATGACGTCACATGGCCGCACGAGCTGCGATGAACGCCTCGACCGCCTGCTCGACGTCGGCCGTGGAGTGCGCCGCGGACATCTGGGTGCGGATGCGGGCCTTGCCGTGCGGCACCACCGGGTACGAGAAGCCGATCACGTAGATGCCCTGTTCCAGCAGCAGGTCCGCCATCCGCCCGGCCTTGGCCGCGTCGCCGATCATCACCGGGATGATCGGGTGCTCGCCCGGCAGGAGATCGAAGCCGGCGTCCGTCATCCGTGACCGGAACAGAGCCGTGTTCTCCCGCAACCGCGTCAGCAGCTCACCGGACGACGACAGCAGTTCCAGCCCGGCCAGCGCCGCGCCCACGATGGACGGGGCGACCGAGTTCGAGAACAGGTACGGCCGCGACCGCTGCCGCAGCATCTCGACGATCTCCGCACGACCGGACGTGTAGCCGCCGCTCGCCCCGCCCAGGGCCTTGCCGAGCGTGCCCGTGACCACGTCCACCCGGTCGGTCACGCCGAACAGCTCCGGGGTGCCGCGGCCGGTCGGACCGACGAAGCCGACCGCGTGCGAATCGTCGACCATCACCAGCGCGTCGTAGCGGTCCGCGAGTGCGCAGATCTCGTCCAGCGGCGCGAGGTAGCCGTCCATCGAGAACACGCCGTCGGTGGCGATCAGGCGGTACCGAGCGCCTTCGGCCTCCTTCAGCCGCTGTTCCAGGTCGGCCATGTCCCGGTTCTTGTACCGCAGCCGCTTCGCCTTGCACAGCCGGATGCCGTCGATCACCGACGCGTGGTTGAGCTCGTCGGAGATCACCGCGTCCTCGGGGCCGAGCAGTGTCTCGAACAGGCCGGCGTTCGCGTCGAAGCACGAGCCGTACAGGATCGTGTCCTCGGTGCCGAGGAAGCTCGACAGCGCGGCCTCCAGCTCCTTGTGCTGTTCCTGCGTGCCACAGATGAACCGCACCGAGGACATGCCGAAGCCCCACCGGTCCAACGCGTCCTTCGCCGCCTCGACAAGCACGGGGTGGTCTGAGAGCCCGAGGTAGTTGTTGGCGCAGAAGTTCAGGACCGCGGCACCTGTACCGACCCGCACCGACGCGTTCTGCGGTGTGGAGAGGACCCGTTCGGCCTTGTACAGCCCCGCTTCCCGGATCGTCACCAGCTCGTCGCGCAGGTTTTCCTTCATGGCGCCGAACATCAGCTCTCCGTCCAATCCATGATGACCTTGCCGCACCGGCCGTCCCGGGCGGTGGCGAACGCGGTGGCGTGCTCGGTGTAGGGGAACCGGTGGGTGATCACCGGGGAGATGTCCAGCCCCGCCTGCAGCAGAACCGACATCGCGTACCAGGTCTCGAACATCTCGCGGCCGTAGATCCCCTTGATCGTCAACATCTTCAGCACCACGTTCGACCAGTCGATGGGGATCTCCGACGCGGGCAGGCCGAGCATCGCGATCCGCCCGCCGTGCGTCATGTTCGCGATCATTTCGCGCAACGCCGACGGCTGCCCGGACATCTCCATGCCCACGTCGAAGCCCTCGGTCATGCGTAGCTCGTCGTACACGTCGTGGATCTTCGTGGTGGCCACGTTCAGCGCCAGGCTGACGCCCATCTTCCCGGCCAGATCCAGCCGAGGTTCGCTCACGTCGGTGATCACCACGTGCCGGGCGCCGGCGTGCCGCGCGACCGCCGCGGCCATCAACCCGATCGGCCCCGCCCCGGTGATCAGCACGTCCTCACCCAGCACCGGGAACGTCAGCGCGGTGTGCACGGCGTTGCCGAAGGGGTCGAAGATCGCGGCGACGTCGAGGTCCACCTCGTAGTTGTGGACCCACGCGTTCTGCTCGGGCAGCACGGCGTACTGCGCGAACGCGCCCGCCGTGTGCACACCGAGCCCGACCGTGTTGGCGCACAGATGTCGACGTCCGGCCCGACAGTTGCGGCAGATACCGCAGATCAGGTGCCCTTCGCCGCTGACGAGATCACCGACCTTGACCTTGGTGACCGCTGCCCCGACCTCGACGACCTCACCGACGAACTCGTGCCCGACGACCAGGGGCACCTTGATCGTGTTCGCGGCCCACTCGTCCCAGGACTCGATGTGCAGGTCGGTGCCGCAGATACCGGTCCGCAGCACCCGCAGCAACACGTCCCCGGGTCCCGGCGTGGGGTCGGGCACGTCGGTGAGCTCCAGCCCCGGTGCCCGGTCAGCCTTGACCAGAGCCTTCACGCCCGTCCTCCCGCCTGCTGATGTCTCATGCGCTCAGTCCGCCGCGCGAGTGATCTTCCACGGGGAACGGAACATCAGGTTGCCGATCCGCACGTAGCTCGGCCGGCGGATCACCAGGGAGCCGGCCGTGACCGAGCCGGACAGCACGAACCGCGGCCGTCCCGGGCCGTTGCCCACCTTGTCCTTGACCGAGCCCGCGGTCATGCGCACCGCGTCACTGACCACCGACGCCCGTTCCGGCAGGACGATCTTCACCGTGCCGCCGCCACAGTTCAGCTCGATCCGCACCTCGCTGTGGGCGATCGTGGCTTCGCTGAAGTCCAGCACGGTCGAGCCGAGCCGGTTGTAGACGACCAGCTGACGCGGCACCGTCCATTTCCCGTCGCGCTTGAGTGTGGCCATGGTGGCCCGCAGCTCAACTGGCTTCTCCCGCACCGGTGAGCTGGGATCGCTGTGGGTGAGCCCCGGCAGGTCGACGAGCACCGCGTTCAGGTCGCCACGGGTTTTCGCGGCAAGGGCGCGGTCGGTCCGTTCGGTGAACTCGTCCAGCGACAGCAGGCCGTGGCCGATGGCCTTCTGTAGCACGTTGACCACGTGCGAGCGCTCGGCGTCCGAGACACGGAAGTCGCGAGGATCCAGCTGTTTCTCCCCGTTCACGCCCTTAACCGTAGGCCATTGAGTTGGTCGGCCAGTGCAGATCCTGGTGCCGGACCGATGCGCACGGTGTCCGCGTTGACGGTCGTGACCATGTACCGACCAGCGGCGGTGTCGACGTAGCACAACGGCTGTGGGCGGTGGCTCGAGTACAACTCACCAGCGCCGACCGTCGGCAGCCTGAGCAACTCCTGAACCTGCCGTATCTCCGGGCGCGCGCGATGGGCGACGACACCACCTTCCGCGCGCTGCCGTCCGTGCCTGTCAGTGGCCCGCAGCTCGGAGAGCGAGACGACGACCGGCGCGCCGGACGCGGGTCGGGTCTGAGGGAGTTCGGCGATCAGCCGCTCGACCAGCCGACGGGACTGGGCGCCACTCAGCTCGATCATGCCGTCCTGCCGACGGACCGCCAGAATGCCTTCGCGCCCGGCGCCGGCCGCCAGCACCGCCGTGGTCGTGCCGTCGTGGGTGAACCAGCCGTAGTAGGCGACATCCTGCCGACACAACAGGGCGAGCGACACGGCCACTTCGCGGTCGAGACGGCCATCCCTGCCGCGCCAGCCGAGCTTGGTGAGCTGCGCGGTCACGTCGTTGGTCGCCGGTGCCGTGTCCCGCCACACCGGGGCCGAGGCCAGGGTGGGATGAAGCTCGCCGAACCTTTCCCGCTCAACGAGGGCGGCCAGGGCGGATGCGGGCAGCCGAACTGGTGCGGGCAGCACCACAGGATCCCCCAAAGCGTGTCAGTCGTCCTCGTACGCGTCGTCGCCAATGACCGGCGGAGCGGTGAGCAGCTCGTTGCCGAACAGGTCCTCGGGATCGCCACCCTCGAGGTAGGTGGGCGTCTTCCGTTCGGTGTCGTCCTCACCGCGGCCACGCCCGCCCCCCATGGGCATACCGCCGCCCATGCCGGCACCCGCACCCCGCGCTCCGGCCGGCCCGAACGTCGAGTTGGCACGCGCTGGATGTGGCTCGGCACCGACACCGGAAGCACCGCCGCGAGGCAACGCCCCACCAGCGGGCCCACCGCCACCCGGCCCACTGCCACGCGGTCCGAACTCACCAGGACCGCCACGGTTCAATCCTGGCGGATAGCCGCCACCCACCCCGACAGGCCCGAAACCGGCCACCGGCGCACCCCCGGTCGGCACCGGCCTGCCTTGCCCAAAGTCGGTGGACGGCAGCGGCGTGCCGACGGGCTGCTGACCGGGCGAGAACCCACCCGGGGTCGTCGTGCCGGCGGGCCCCACCTGTCCAGGGATTGGTGGCGGCGTGGTGACGTTCGGTCTGCCCGCGGGGCCGGTGTCGCCCGGCCCGGGTCCGCCGACAGGCCCAAAGTCTCGCGCCCCGCCGACGCTGCGATCGTCGGGTCCGGAGCTGGCACGCGTGTCGCGAAAGTCCTCGGAGTTGATCGTGTCTGGCTGGTCGAATGTGACTCCGGCCTGGTCATCAGCCAGCTCGCCATACTTCACGGGGAGATTGTCAGTGTTGTAGAGGCTCGCCCCGCTGTACACGTTCATGACGTCGACGTTGTGCTGGGCAGCGCCTTTGTATTCCTCGACGCGCTGCGCATACGGAATCCATTCCGCAGCCGACGCAGATCCCCACGCCGGCACTTCACCTGGCTCGGGCGGCATGGGCACGACACTGTTCTTCGCACGAGAGTACGAACCCGACTGCCGATCGGTCAGATCCTCGGAAATGCTGAAGTGGTGGCTCGCGATCTCGTGCTCGGTGAGCAGAGGTCCAGCACCCCGTCTGGCCTGGCCAGCGGCATTGCCTTGCCAGGCGGACTCCATCTCATCGACCAACTGCTGGATCTCACGGGCCCGATCCCGGTAACGGCCAGAAACACTCTTCACGATCGCCGCGCCGGCGGCCAACCCCTCGGGTCCCCCACCATTGTGGAAGTTGTCGTAGATTTCCCGCCCACTCATCTCGGCCATCAGTTGGCCTCCTTGACGGTGGCTATCGCCGCCGCGGCGACCTGCTTGGCCAGAGCGCAGGATCCTTCAGCGTCAAGCCGACTGGCGACGGTGGCATAGAACGCCAAGGTGTCTGAGACCCCAACGACGATTCCACAGTGTCCGGTCGCGCGGTTGTCGTTGGCATCGACGAATACCCCAGGATAATCCTCCACCATCGTGGGCTCGAAATACGCTTCCAGCTCACGCCCGCGGTAGGTGTCGGACAAGCCGCCTTCGTTGCCGAGGAGCCAGCTGACGGCAACGGACTGGGCAGCGCCAAACCAGCCACAGCCTGGACCAGGCTCGGTGTGAGGGCGGCCAGGTGGGTTCACGGTGAAGCTGCTCAGTTGGGCCGAGGTGAGAGATGTGCAAGGCTCGGCAAGAAATGCGCTGGCATCAAGCGGGACAGCGACCTTCGGTGCTTCGTTCTTCGTTGACGTCGGAGACGCTGAGCTAGTCGACTCGGCAGTGGATGTGCGAGGCGGCTCACTGCCTGGATCTGCCTGCGGGGTTCCGTTGGCGGTAGTGGTGCAACCCGCAATCGCTGCTATCGCGGCGAGTGCGGTGACGAGTCGTGTGGTTCGAGGTGTCATCGGTACTGGTCCGCGTTCCGCAGCGTGTCGGTGTTGGTCTCTTCGGTCGTGGCGTATTGTTCGCGAGTCGTTTGCAGCTTCTGGATAATGCGATCGGCGTAGTCGTACATAGCCGCGTTGTGCGCTTGGCCGTTGACCAGCGATTCGCGCGCAGCCTTGGCCTGGGCGAGGCTTGGCCCGTCGTCAGCCGGCGGCACGATGTATCGGATCGCGTCTCCGATGTATATCCCGTCGTCGCGGATGTCGTCGCGGATCTTGGTCCACTTGGTGATGATGTTGTCCAGGTGGGCTAGGTCCGTGAAGACGTAGTTGCCGCCCTGGCCGCCGCCTCCGCTGGCGCCGTATGGCATGTAGATCGACTTTTTTGGTGATTCGCCCTGTGGGTCTCGGCTGGGCACTTCCCCTCCCCTTGGTGCGTGTACACATATTTCGTGTTCACGCAGTTACGGAGAATACTCGTTGGAGGTCAGGGGAGGGCTGGATCGTGGGGATTCACCCGAACAGGGTGAATCAGGCTGTGGTGCCGTCCGCGTTGATGCGGGCGAAGCGGGTGTGCGGGACCAGTGCGGGTGGGATCACGACCGAGCCGTCCGGCTGCTGGTTCTGTTCCAGGATCGCCACCAGTGTGCGGCCGATCGGGAGGCCCGAGCCGTTGAGGGTGTTGGCGAAGCCGCGTTTGCCGTCCTTGGACTTGGTGCGGATGTTGGCGCGGCGGGCCTGGAAGGTGCCGAAGTCCGACACGCTCGAGATCTCTCGGTATCGCTGCTGGCCTGGCAGCCAGACCTCGATGTCGTAGGTGCGTTCGGCCGAGAAGCCGATGTCGCCGGCCGCGAGTTTCACCACCCGGTATGCCAGGCCCAGTTCTCGCAGGCACGCCTCCGCGTGGGACAGCAACACCTCGAACTCCGCGCTGGCCCGGTCCGGGGTGCAGAACCGCACGATCTCCACCTTCTGGAACTGGTGGACGCGGATCAGGCCTCGGGTGTCCTTGCCGTACGAGCCGGCCTCCGAGCGGAAGCACGGCGTGTTCGCCGTGTAAGCGAGCGGGAGGTCTTCCGCGGCAAGGGTTTCGTTCGCGTGCAGGTTGGTGAGTGGCACCTCGGCGGTCGGGATCAGGTACAGCTCACGGTCCGCCACGCCGGTGCGGAACAGGTCTGCCTCGAACTTCGGTAGCTGGCCGGTGCCGGTCATGGTCGGTCGGTTGACGATCACCGGCACGTTGAACTCGGTGTAGCCGTGGCGCTCGGTGTGCAGTTCGAGCAGGAACGCGGCGATCGCGCGCTCCAGCCGGGCACCCGCGCCTCGGGTCACGCTGAACCGAGGGCCGGACAGTTTGGTGGCCCTGGCGAAGTCGAAGATGCCGAGCTTCTCGCCGATCGTCACGTGGTCGGCCGGCTCGAAGTCGAGCTTCGGCGGCTCGCCCCACGCGCTGACCAGCTCCGCGTCCTCGTCGGTGTTGCCGTCCGGCAGGTCGTCGCTCGGCAGGTTCGGGATGCCCAGCAGGTACTCGTCCAGCTCAGCGGCCAGCTTGCGCTGCTGCTCCTCGAGGTCCTGGACGCGGGCCTTCAGCTCCTTCGCCCGCTCCCGTATCGCGGTCACGTCCTCGCCGCGCTTGGCGGACGCCCCGACCTCCTTGGCCAGCCGGTTGGACTCCGCGCGCGATTCGTCCGTCTGCCCGATCACCGTCGTGCGCCGGGAGAACAGGTCCTCCAGCGCGGGCAGGTCGAGCGTGAAGCCGCGGCGCGCCAGCTTGCGCACCGCGTCCGTGGCCGGGTCGAGCAGTACACGCGGGTCATGCATGGGGACCAGACTACTGAGCGGAGCTTGCGGAGCGATCGTCACTACTGAGCGGAGCTTGCGGAGCGATCGTTGCTATTGCGCGGGGCTTGCGGAGCGATCGTCACTACTGAGCGGAGCTTGCGGAGCGATCGTTGCTATTGCGCGGGGCTGTCCGTTTAGGCGTCGAGGCCGTGTTCGATGGCGTAGCGAGCGAGTTCGACCCGGTTGTGCAGCTGCAGTTTCCGCAGCGTGGACTGCACGTGGTTCTCCACGGTCCGGTGGGACAGCACGAGCTTGGTCGCGATCTGCCGTGCCGTCATGCCCTTCGCGACCAGCCGAAGGACGTCGGTCTCCCGGTCGGTCAGCCGCGGCAGGTCCTGCTTCGGTTCCGGGTCGGCCGCCATGCGTCGGTACTCGCCGAGCACCAGACCCGCGAGGCCCGGGGTGAACACCGCGTCCCCCGCCGCGGTCCTGGTCACCGCGTCCACCAGTTCCTCCACCGACGCGGACTTCAACAGGTAACCGGACGCGCCCGCCTTCACCGCCTCCAGCACGTCCGCGTGCTCACCGGACGCGGACAGCACCAGCACGCGGGTGTCCGGCAGATCGCTCGTGATCTGCCCGGTCGCGGTCACCCCGGACAGCGTGCCGAGGTTCAGATCCATCAGCACTACGTCAGGTCGCACGGTCCGTGCGATCCGCACCGCCGCTGCCGCGTCACTCGCCGTCGCCCGCACGTCGAAGCCCCGCTCCGACAGATCACGAGCCACCCCGTCCCGCCATATCGGATGGTCGTCCACCACCATCACCGAGATCATCGGTTCACCCGCAGCTCCCACTCGACGCCCTCTCCCGGTGCGGTTTCCAGGGTGATTGTGCCGCCGAGCTCGGCGAGCCGCCCCCGCAGCGACCTCGCGATGCCCATGCGTCCCTCGCGCTCCGCCTCGGCCATCCGGCCCGGCGCGATGCCCACGCCGTCGTCCCGAACGCTCACGACGATCTCCGAACCGAGGTCCTCGAGCAACACCCACGCCTTCGCTCCGTCGCCCGCGTGCCGCTCGACGTTCACGAGCGCCTCCCGCACCGCGGCCGCCAGCTCGGTCGCGACGACGGCCGGCACCAGCACCGGGGTGGCCGGC
Organism: Actinophytocola sp.; assembly: GCF_036378875.1. Classification (GTDB taxonomy): domain Bacteria; phylum Actinomycetota; class Actinomycetes; order Mycobacteriales; family Pseudonocardiaceae; genus Actinophytocola. Next base: position 56,368 of record NZ_DASUVO010000153.1, on the reverse strand, counting down.
GCGGACACGGCGACCCGGTCGGTCTCCAGGACCTTCAGTCGCGCGCAGAGGTCCGCCATGCCGTCCTCGCTGGCCGCCGGCGCGCTGGACACCAGCGCTCGCAACGCCGTCTCCTGCTCGCCGGCCAGTATCGCGAGCTCCGCCGCCTCGCCACCCAGCTCGCCACCGCGCCTGCGCACGTGCGCGAGGACCTGCAGCACGCTGTCGTGGATGGACCGCGCCAGCCGCTCCCGCTCCGCGGTGGCCGCCTCGACGCGTAGCGCTTCGGCGAGCCGTGCCGCCGAGAGCCGCAACGACGTCGCCGCCAGGCCCAGCACGAAGCCGATGCCCACCAGCAGGAACATGTCGCGGGTCAGGTCGACGTCGAAGTAGCCGCGCACCCCGAAGTTGAACGCGGCGACGACACCGCCGAAGACGGCGCCGATCGTCGCGCCGGCACAGATCGCGCCGGCCGCCACAACACCGGTGACCCAGATGGTCGGGACCAGCGGCACCGCGTCGGCCCGCAGCCCGTCCGGTGTGAGGATCCAGCGGGAGGTCGTCATCACCGCACAGCAGAGGGCGAGGTCGACGACCGTGAAGGCGAGCAGGTTCGTCCCGTTCGGCCGCAGGTACCGGTAGGAGACGACCGCGGTCCACACGGTCATCACGCCGGCCATGGCGAGCGCGAAGTTCGGCCGCGCGTAGTCGGCCCAGTGGTGGTAGATGACACCGAGCGCGAACAGCAGGGTCAGGACCCGCAAGATCACCGCTGCCCGCCACAGCGGCAGCGTCGGGTCCTGTGCCTGCTTCGTGATCACGGTTCCCAGGTCGCCTTCGTGTCCTTGGGCTCCCCCTCGGGCGGGGGCTGCTCGTCCTGGCGCAGCACGTCCACGTCCTCCGGTTCGGTCACCTCGTCGTGGAGCAGCGACTTGACGCCGGCGTTCAGCACCGCGAGCAGCGGCACCGAAAGCAACGCGCCGGCGATGCCCGCCGCGATCAACCCGGCGGCGATCGCGAGCACCACGGCCAGCGGGTGCAGCCGCACCGCGCGGCCGAGCAGCCACGGCTGCAGCACGTGGCTCTCCAACTGCATCACACCGACCACGATCGCCAGCACGATCAGTGCGGCGATGAACCCGTTGGCCACCAGCGCGATCAGGACCGCGACAGTGCCGGCCAGCACGGCGCCGATGATCGGCACGAACGCGGACAGGAACACCAGCGCGGACAGCGGGATCACCAGCGGGACCCCCACGATCGCGAGCCCGACGCCAATGCCGACGGCGTCGACCAGCGCCACCGCGGCGGTCGCTCGCACGTAGCTGACCAGCGCGCCGAACCCGCGCCGCCCGGCGACGTCCACCTTGGTCCGCGCCCGCTCCGGCACGCCGCGCGTCACGAAGGTCCAGATGCCGGCGCCGTCGTACAGGAAGAAGATCAGCACGAACACGGTGAGCAGCAGCCCGGTGAGGATCTCGCCGATCGTGGTGGCGGTGGTGATCGCGCCCTGGGTGATCGCGGACTGGTTCTCCTTGATCGTGTCGATGATGTTGTTGACGAAGTCCGTGATCTGCTTCTGGTCGATGTGCAGCGGACCGTCGTTGAGCCACTTCTGGATCTGGTCTAGGGAGTCCGACACCTGTTGCTGCAGGTCGGGCAGGCCGTCGATGAACTGGATGATCACGAACGTCAGCAGCCCGCCGACGACCGCGATGCCGGCCACCATCACCAGCAGCGCCGACAGCCCGCGCGGCACGCCCCACCGCACGAGGCGTTCGACGCCCGGCGCCATCAACGCCGCGAGCAGCAACGCGATCGCGATCGGCACGACGAGGTGCGCGAAGTAGCCGGCGAGCCAGATCAGCACATAGAGCGCCGCGATGACCACGATGAACCGCCACGACATCGCGGCGCTGACGCGTAATCCGGTCGGCACCAACTCGGTCACGTCGGCCGGCGGATTCTTGCGGCGTCGCTTCTTCGGTGGGGGGTTCTCGGAGGTCACGAGAAGACGTTATCTAGCGACTCCGACATTCGGCAGCTGATCCGTCTCACAAGGTTCACACGATCGGGCGGATCGTCGGCTTCTGGCGTGCGAAGCGGGGCCCGAGAATGAAAGTGTCTCGCTGCACGGCCGGATGGGACCGAGTGTGATCAGTCGATCGCTCACCGTCCGTCCCCGTCCCCTACCCAGCGAGGATCAGTGACACAGGTGAAGAACGTCCTGCAGACCGCCGCGCTTTCGCGGCGTGTGGTCTGCCGTGCGTTGACGGTGGTGGGCGGCGCGGCCGCCGGCACCGCCCTTGCCTGGGCGCTGTCCTCCGCCTCCGCGTCGGCCGAAGTCCCGACGCTTGTCGGCGACGTGTCCGCCACGGTCCAGGAGATCACCTCCCCGGTCACCGAACCGGTCGACGCCGTGGCCCGGAACCTGCAGGAGCCGGCTCCGCCGGAGGCCTCGCTCGCGGATCTCCGCGATCAGGTCAGGGAGGCGTTCCACACCGAGACGCTCCCAGAGCTGCCGGCCTGCACGGTGTGCGCCGAGCCCCGGGACTACCTCACTGACAGCGTCAGCCGGTCCGACGTTCCGACCGCATCCGCGGTGCTGGTGCCAACTCCGTCGGCCACCGTCCCCAACGTGGTCGAGGCCGTCACCGTGCCCGTCACCGCCAAGGAGCGGGCGTTCACGGGCGGCATGAGCCGGCGTGCTGGGCCGGAGCTGAGCCAGCCGGCGCGGCCCGACGTGCCCGGCTGGCCGGCTCGACTGCCGATCACGCCCGCCGGCATCCCCACCGCCGGCAGCCAGGCCCCGACCGGCAACGTCACCGACTCGCAGCTGTTCGCGGCACTCCCGTGGCAGGACAGCGGTACCGATCTCGTCGCGCGGGGCATGGCCGCCGCGGCCGACGCGACTACCTCGGGGCGCCCCGGCGCCCAACCTGGTGTCGCTCCTGACTGATCCCTGACCGGCGCGTCCGTCAGAGCCCTGAGTTCTCGGCGGTCCTGCACCGTGTCAGCCCTTCTCGCGGTGCCGCGCCTTTCACCCTCGCGGGCCTCGCCCGCACTCCCAGATCCGGGTGGCCGACCGTCCCGGCGCGTCCTTCCGCGTCCGGCTACCCGCCCCAACCCTCAGAGGGACAACGAAAGGAGCAGCTGACAATGCAAACCTGGGCGAAGCGAGGTCTCCAGACCGCGCTAGTCACCGGTGGTTTGCTGATGCTGGGTACCGGCATCGCTTCTGCCGACGAGGACGTCAACCCCGACAAGCCCGCCTCCGAGCTTGACGGGTCGGTCAGCGTCCCCGTCCACATCGACAACAACGCGGTCGGCAACCACGTCGTGCCGGCCGTCCACAAGGACGTCACCCTTCGCACGTCCGACGTGACCGGCAAACTGCCGTCGAACAAGGCCACCGCGGCCGCCGACCCCGTGGTCAACACGGCCAAGCGGACCACCCTCGGCGCCGCCGCACCGGCCGTGGACCGGGCACGCGGCACGCTGTCATCATCCACAGAGGACGCACGCGACCAGGCGACCCCGCTCGCGGCCAAGACCAGGCCTGTCACCGACCGCCTCTCCGCCGTGCCGGGCGCCGACCGGTTCTCGCAGGTAACGGCCCTCGACAAGGTGGAGCTGCCCACCATCGCACGGGACGGCGAGACGGCCAGGGGCAACCAGGTCAACCTCGACCTCGTCATCCCGATCGAGATCACCGGCAACGCCGTCGCGGTCCTCAGCAACGCCTCGGCCACCAACAACTCCGCGCACAGCTACGGCCACGACCACGACGTGCACGGCAGCAGTGGCGGCGGAACCATCTCCGGCAACATCGTCGACGTCGACTGGGCGGCGCCCGTCCAGGTCACCAACAACGCGATCGCCGTGATGGGCAAGGCCTGCACGGACGGCACCAGCTCGCAGGACGCCTGGGCGACCGGCGACATCGTCGCCGACGGCTCGCAGAGCGTCCTCGGCGGCAACGTGGTCGCACCACAACTGGCCACCCCGGTCCAGGCCGACGGCAACGCGATCGCCGGTCTCGGCTACGCCGACGCGAAGTCCGAGTCGGACTCCTCCGCGACCTCCGGCGGGTACATCCTCACCTCCGGCGAGGACAGCGTCGGCGGCGGCAACGCCGTCCCGGTGCCCGTCGGCATGCCGGTGAAGGTCAACAACAACGCGTTGATGGGCCTCGGCAAAGCGAGGTCCGAGGGGAACTCGACCGCCGACGCGCACGCCGGCGCGACCCGCCCCGGCATGTACGGCGTGCCGACCTACACCGAGACCAGCGGCGCCTCGGCACTGCTGGGTGGCAACATCGTCGACACGTCGGGCTCCGGCCCGGTGCTGCTGTGCGGCAACGCCGGTGGTGTCGGTGGCGTCGCGGGCGCGACCTGCGACACGAAGAGCAAGGCCAACGCCGGTGGCACCAACCGCACCACCGGGGCCAACGGAATCGGGTCGGGTGCCATCGGCGCCCCGTCGGTCGCGCTGCCGGTCGACGGCTACGGCAACCCGGTCGTCGTGCTCGGCAGGGCCACGACGGACGCCAACAACACCGTGAACTCGTCGGCCGGCGGTGACTCCTACACCCGCGGCCACGAGGGTGTGCTGTCCGGCACCACGGCCACCGGCTCCGCGGCCGGCCCGCTCGAGCTGTTCGCGAACCCGATCGCAGGCGCCGGGCAGGCCTCGTCGACGGTGCACAACACCATGACCAACGACGCGGGCGGCCACTCCGGCACCACCGGCGACGACTCCGTCGGCGGCGGCAACATGGGCACCGTGCCGGTGGTCATGCCCGGGGAGATCTTCGGCAACACGGCGGCCGGCCTCGGTAGCACGGAGGCCACCGTCACCGAGGACAAGACGTCGGAGTCCGGCGGTGGCAGCAACACCGACGACGACAACGGCGTGCTGGCCTCCAACGTGGTCAACGCCCCGGCCGCGTCCGCGGCCCAGGTGTTCGGCAACGGTGCGGGCGCCGCAGGCGTCACCAAGACGACTGCCTCGACGGACGAAGAGGTCACCGCCGGCGGCCCGAGCAAGGCGACCGGCACCGCCGGTCTCGGCTCCGGCAACATCGGTCAGACCCCGATCTCGCAGCCGTTCCAGGTGTTCGGCTCCGGTGGCAGCGTGCTCGGCAAGGGCAGGCAGACGGCCATCAACAAGCTCGACTCGGAGTCCGGTGGCGACGCGACGAGCGACGGCACCCATGGACTCGCGGCCGGCAACGTCGTGTCCACCCCGGCCGGCGGCGCCGGGCAGGCGTGGGGCGAGTCCGTCGCGGTGCTCGGCATGAACCACGCGCTCGCCGGCTCGAAGACCGAGTCCGACGCCGGCGGCGACACCGACACCAGCGGTCAGGGTGGCACCGGATCCGGGAACGTGGTCAGCCCGCAGGCACTGCCTTTGGTACAGAGCTTCGCGGTAGCGGCGTCAGGACTGGGCGGGAACAACTCCTCCACGGCCACCAACCAGACCGACGCCGAGTCCGGCGGTGACATCGACACCAACGGAGACCGGGGCGTCCTGTCCGGGAACCTCGTGGACACCCCTGCCGGTGCGCAGGCGCAGCCGTTCGGCGACGCCGTCTCGGCGATCGGCAGCAGCTCGTACGCCCAAGGGTTGAGCGAGACCGAGGGTGAGGTCGGTGGCACGTCCGACACCAGTGGAGCCGGCGGCTCGCTGTCCGGCATCGACGCGACCACGCCAGTAGCCGCCAGGGCGCCGCTGTACAACGTGCCGATCGAGATCCTCGCGCAGGCGATCACCGAGTCGGCCAACTGGGACAGCCTGAAGGTCGGCGAGAGCAGCGAGCCCCAGTTCGACCTGGCGGCGAACAACGGCGGCATCGCGCCGACCGAGGTGCCCTCCTTCTCGCGTCAGGCCCGCACGATGCCGGCCGACCCGGTGCAGGGCGTGTTCTCCGGCATCCTGCCCGGGTTCGCCGGGGCCGTGCCGCAGGGCCCGGCCCGTGCCGAGGTGAACAACCCGGCCCCGAACCCGGCTGGCGATCTGCTCGGCGGCCACCTGTTCGGTGGGCTGCTCGGTGGCGGCGCTCCTGAGCTGCCGCAGACACCGGGCGCCCGCATGGACGCCCCGCAGGAGTACGCACCGGCGGCCGGCGACCTGGGTGACATGGTGGACGTCACGACGCTGGTCCCGGTCATCCCGGCCGCTCCGGTCAGTGCCGACCTCCCGGCACTGCAGCAGGCGCCGAGCCCGAGGGCCGCGCACGAGTCGTCGCTCGACTCGACCCGCGCCGCGCTCGCGAACCTCTTCACCGCTCACCCGGTCGCCTGATCGGGTAGCCGAGAAGGGTCCGGGAGCGCAGCCCGCTCCCGGACCCTTTTCCTGTCATTCCCAGTTGGCGAGCCACTTGGGTGCCGGCATCCCGATCGTGGTCGCGAGGTCCTGCGCGTCCCTTCGCATCCGGGCGAGCTCGTCCTTGGGGTCGGTGGCCCCCATGACGGAGCGCACCACGTCGGCGAGCGCGTGCGAGTCGTGTTCCTGCGCGGCGGCCCGAACCGACGCGGGCACGGACGAGTCGAACGACACCCCGAACCGCGACAGCCCGCCGCCGGCTCTCGCGCAGGCAGGACATCCGCAGTGGGTGACCTCGGTGCCCCTGAGGTCGACGCCCCGCTGCCAGTACAGCAGCTTCGGCACGAAGACCTGCGGGCTCCGCTTGGGCCGCACCCCGTCCTTGCGCTGAGCGACAGGCCCACCCAGATGCCGGGTCGAGGAGGACAACCCGATGGCGGCCACGTTCGCCCCGGCCGCGATGGCAGGGATGCCGATGGGCCCGGTCCGCAGGAGCTCGAGCCGGCGACCGGTCCGATTGCTCCACCGCAACAGCCGCTGCAACCCCTGCACCTTGTAGGAGGAGTCGACCGGATCGAACGGCGCGCCGAGCACGAGCGAGACATCCCGGTCGGCGGCCCGCAACTGCTCGGCGAGGACACCGCTGTGCTTGGACCCGAGCCACCCACCGTCGAGCACGAGGGACACCGACACGGGCACGGGATAGTCCCGGTGCAGTTCGGCCTGGAGCTCGTCGATCTGCCCGACCCGCAACCGTGGCCCGGCCGTCCGTACGACCGGCAACCCGAGCTCGGCCTGCGCGATCACCCAGTCGAAGACGGGCAGGTCGAGATCGAACCCCAACTGCCCCTCCACGACCGGCGCCTTGGCCCTGCCCCGCGCGAGATACACGGCTGGATCGAGATCGATCCCCCGCAGCTCCCCGGCCCGCGCGAGCCGCGTGGCGACGCCCAACCCGTGCAGCCCCTGGAGCGTCACCGCCCCGAACCGCTCCCGGTTGGCCACGACCTCGGCGGCACCACAGCGCCCGAGGTAAACCTGGACACGCCCAAGCGCCGAACGCGAGGGACGCCGGTCTGCCATGCCCCAACGGTATGCGAGAGCGTCAGGCCTGGGCCAGATCGGCGAAGCGGCTGTAGTGCAGCTGGTGAGCCACCGTGATCGTGGCGGTCGGGCCCGCGCGGTGCTTGGCCAGGATCAGGTCGGCCTCGCCGGCCCGGGGGTCGTCCCGTTCGAAGGCGTCCGGACGGTGGATCAGGATCACCATGTCGGCGTCCTGTTCGAGCGAGCCCGACTCGCGCAGGTCCGCGAGCATCGGGCGTTTGTCCGTGCGTTGTTCCGGGCCTCGGTTGAGCTGGCTGATCGCGATCACCGGCACCTCGAGTTCCTTGGCCAGCAGCTTCAGCTGCCGGGAGAACTCCGAGACTTCCTGCTGCCGGGACTCGACCCGCTTGCCGGACGACATCAGCTGCATGTAGTCGACGACGATCAACTTCAGGTCGTGCCGCTGCTTGAGCCGCCGGGCCTTCGCGCGGATCTCCATCATCGTCATGTTCGGGGAGTCGTCCACGAACAGCGGTGCCTCGCTGACCTCGCTCATGCGGCGGGCGAGCCTGGTCCAGTCGTCGTCGGTCATGCGGCCACCACGCATGTCCGCCAGGCGGATCTTGGCCTCCGCCGACAACATGCGCATGACGATCTCGGTGCGGCTCATCTCCAGAGAGAAGATCACGCTGGTCATGCGGTGGGTGATCGAACAGGACCGCGCGAAATCCAATCCCAGGGTTGACTTGCCGATACCGGGGCGCGCGGCAATGATGATCATTTGGCCTGGGTGTAGGCCGTTGGTCACCGCTTCGAAGTCGGCGAAACCAGTGGGGATGCCCAGGGACGTGCCGCCGCGGGAGGCGATCGCGTCGATTTCGTCCATCGTCGGCTGCAGGAGCTCTTCGAGGGCTACGTAGTCCTCGCTCATGCGGCGTTCGGTGACCTCGTAGATCGAGGACTGGGCGCGGTCGACGATCTCGTTGATGTCCGCGCCTTCGGCACCGGAGTAGCCGAGCTGCACGATGCGGGTACCGGCCTCGACCAGGCGGCGCAGAGTCGCCTTCTCCGCGACGATCTCGGCGTAGTAGCTGGCGTTCGCCGCGGTCGGGACGGTCGCGATCAGCGTGTGGAGGTACGGGGCGCCGCCCATCCTTCGTAGTTCGCCGCGGCGTTCCAGCTCGGCGGCCACGGTCACGGCGTCGGCCGGCTCGCCCCTGCTGTACAGGTCGAGGACGCAGTCGTACACCAGTTGGTGTGCCGGTCGGTAGAAGTCGCCGGGGCGCAGCACCTCGACGACGTCGGCGATCGCGTCCTTCGACAGCATCATGCCGCCGAGCACGCTCTGCTCCGCGGTCAGATCCTGCGGTGGCTGCCGGTCGTACCCGTTGCCGCCTTCCGCTGGCCCCGTCGCGGACGTCCGGTCATCGGTCAGAGCCACCGACGATGCCCCCTCATTGGCCGCCCCCTCATTGACTGCCCCCTCATTGACGCGGCCCCCTCAATCTCGAACACACGTTCGAACATCCACGATAAGCACTCGCGTTGGCGGCGGCAAGTCGCAGGCCGCCGAGCTGGAGCCGACACGCAGAGCAAGCGGACAGACGGAACCTAGATGGCGCGATTCCGGTCCGCAATCCCTCCTGTGGACAGACCTGTGGACGCCCTGTGGACGCCGTGTGGACGTGGTCGGGACGACCCAGGCAACCAGTCACAGCCAATCGGGCAGCCTGTGGACAACTTGGGGACAGCTTGCGCCATCGCCAAAGAAACCCCTGCTCAGGGGCTGTGTACAGGTTGTGGAAAAACTCCCCTGAATCCGACCGGCGTGTCGGAGGAAAACGCGCCTTCGGCGTGTCGCCGGCGCGTCACGGAACCGGTGTCGCGCGAACACCCGTCAGCCCCGGCCAGGTTGCGGAAACCCGACACGGGGCTGACGCGATGACGACTACTCTCCGTGCATTTAATGCGAGGCGGCGTTCAGCCCGCAGTGACCTCGAGCTTGATCGCGACGGTGACATCCGGGTGCAGCCGGACGTTGACCTGGTGCTTGCCGGTGGTCTTGATGTGACCGGGCAGCTCCACCGTCCGCTTGTCGAGAACCGGACCACCGGCCGCCTTGACGGCGGACACGATGTCGGTCGAGGTGACCGAACCGAACAGCTTGCCGGTGCCCGGGGCGGCCTTGGCCACCAGCTTCACCGGAGCGACCTTCTCGATCGCCGCCTTGACCTCCTTCGCGTGGTCGAGGCCACGGATGGCCCTGGCCTGCTGCGCGCGACGGATGGTCTGCACCTGCTTCTCGGCACCCTTGGTGGCCGGGATGGCGAACCGGCGGGGCAACAGGTAGTTGCGCCCGTAGCCGTCCTTGACCTCGACGATGTCGCCCGGCCCACCGAGACCCTCGACATCCGTGGTGAGGATGAGTTTCATCTGAGGACTCCTGATCAGCGCGCGGTCGAGGTGTAGGGCAGCAGCGCCATCTCCCGCGCGTTCTTCACCGCGATGGCGACGTCGCGCTGGTGCTGGCTGCAGTTGCCGGTGACCCGGCGAGCACGGATCTTGCCGCGGTCGGAGATGTACTTCCGAAGCAGCGTGGTGTCCTTGTAGTCGATCTGGTCCAAGGTGGCCTTGGCCTTCTTGTCCGCCTTGCAGAACACGCAAACCTTCTTCTTGGGCTTGCGAATGGGTGGCTTAGCCACTGGTCTTACTCCTCAGTCAAATCCCGAAGCTGTATGTCAGAAGGGTGGCTCGTCGGAGAACCCGCCGCCGGCGCCGGCCGGTGGGGCCGAACCCCACGGGTCGTCGGCCGGGGCTCCGCCGCCGTAACCGCCGCCACCACCAGCGCCGCCGCCGCCACTGCCGCGTGCCACCTTGTTGATCTTCGCGGTGGCGTACCGCAGCGAGGGGCCGATCTCGTCGACCTCGAGCTCGACGACGGAACGCTTCTCGCCCTCACGGGTCTCGAAAGACCGCTGCTTGAGCCGGCCGCTGACGATCACGCGAGCGCCGCGGGTCAGCGACTCCGCGACGTTCTCCGCGGCCTGCCGCCAGATGTTGCACCGCAGGAAGAGGGCTTCGCCGTCCTTCCACTCACCGGACTGGCGGTCGAAGGTGCGTGGTGTCGATGCCACCGTGAAGTTGGCGACCGCTGCGCCGGACTGCGTGAACCGCAGCTCGGGGTCGGCGGTCAGGTTGCCGATAACGGTGATGACCGTGTCGCCGGCCATGTTGTACCTCCAGGTGTCAGGCCCCCGCGGAGTCGCGCCGCAGGACCTTAGTCCGTAGCACCGACTCCTGGAGCCCCAGCTGACGGTCGAGCTCCTTGACCGCTGCTGGCTCGGAGTTCACATCGAGCACGGCGTAGATGCCCTCGGTGTGCTTCTTGATCTCGAACGAGAGGCGACGCTTGCCCCAGACCTCGACCTTCTCGACGTTCCCGCCAGAGGTGCGGATGACGTTGAGGAAGTTGTCGAGAGTCGGCTGAACCGTGCGCTCGTCGAGAGTGGGATCGAGGATGACCATGACCTCGTAATGACGCATGAAGACCACTCACCTCCTGTGGGCTTGGCGGCCACGGGCTCTCCGTGGCAGGAGGGGTCTTGCGGAAGACAGGCTACATGGCGGCCGGCAGCGCCCTGCGCAGCACCCAGGTGCGGACGAGCGCGGCCGTCACGCCGGACAGCATGAGCACCGCGAGCAGCACCGGGAACTCGACCCGCTGGCCGCGTGAGGGGCTCATCGCCTCCGCGCGCCCGGCGACGGAGACGCCGTCGTCCGGCGCGGTCTGCCCGACGATGCCGAACTCCGGCGAGTACCCCGGCACGCCGCCGCCGTAGCGGACGCCGGGCGACGGGGCCCACATGCCTGGCCGGGCGAACGGGATGTTCGAGTAGTCGGCCATCGGTGAGCGGCCGAAGTTCCACAGACCCGACTGGTACAGGTCGAGGCCGAGGCCCGACACGCCGCCGGTGACGGGTTGGTTGGGCGCCGGGGTGCCGCCGCCGGTGCTCGGCGTCGTGCCGGGGTTCGAGCCGGGAGACCCACCTGGCGCGCCGGGCGTGCTGCCCGGGAGGCTGGGGATGACCTTCGCCGTCGCCTCCTCCGAGGCGTCCGCGACGGCTGCCGCGCCGTCCTGCACGGGTGCCACCGCGGCGTTGGTGCCGGTGACCGTCACGCCACACACCTGCGTCAGCTGGGTCTGCACGCCGGCGATGAAGTCCGCGAGCAGGCCGCCGATCCCGAGCGGGTCCTTCCTGAGTTCCGTGGCCACGGCGTTCGCGATGGTGCCGCCGGTGATGTAGCTGGTGCCGTTCGGCACCGCGCCGATCGGGATGGGCGGCAGCGTGGCGATCACCTTGTTGGCCTCGGCGGCGATCGGCGGGCCGAGGAGGGGGATGGCCCGGATGACGTCGGTGATGATGCCGAGCACGGCGGCGGGCGCGAGTGAGATCGGCTGGCCCGGGGTGCCCTGGACATTGACGGAACAGTCGCCGATGATGATCGGCTCGGCCGCGTTGGCGGTGCCGCTACCGGCCAGAAGTGTCATCGACGACGTGGCGAAGACGAGCGCGGCCGCGGTGACGAAGCTCTTCACGCGTCGGCGCATCGTTCTTCCCCTCCCGGTACTCGCCGGTAACACCTGTTCAACGACGTTAACCCGCTCAGGTGACGTTGACCAGGCTGGCAACTTGCCTGACGGGCGTTATTGGACCATCCGGCCCAACGGTTACCTACTAAGGAGTAGGCCGGACACCTCCTCTTTGTGTCGGCACGGCCGACTACGCTCGCGGGCCATGAGCATCGGCGCCCACATCCACAGCGACGACCCTCTCGGCGCCGCGCGAGAGCGGAACGCGGACGTCGTGCAGTTCTTCCTCGGTGACCCGCAGAGTTGGAAGGCGCAGCCGCCCCACCCACAGGCCGACGCGCTGCGCGAGGCCGGCATCGACGTCTTCGTGCACTCGCCGTACCCCGTGAACATCGCCTCGACGAACAACCGCATCCGGATCCCGTCGCGCAAGACGGTGCTCCAGTACGCGGAGTCGGCCGCGAAGACGGGCGCGAAGGGCCTGATCGTGCACGGCGGCCACGTGACCCAGGGCGAGGACCCGGCCGCCGGACTCACAAACTGGCGCAAGTTCTTCGAGCGGCAGGCCGAGGCAGGTGGCTTCCCGCTGCCCATCCTGATCGAGAACACCGCGGGCGGGGACAACGCCATGGCCCGCCGGTTCGACATGCTCGCGCGGCTGTGGGACGAGGTGGGGGAGTTCGGCGCCGGTTTCTGCCTGGACACGTGCCACGCGTTCGCCGCCGGTGAGGACCTGGTCGGCATCGTCGAGCGGGTCAGGGCCATCACCGGCCGCATCGACCTGGTCCACCTGAACAGCTCGCGGGACGAGTTCGCGTCGTCACGTGACCGCCACGCCAACATCGCGACTGGCATGATCGACTCAGCGCAGCTCGCCGCGGTGGTCGCCGAGGCCGGCGCGCCCGTCGTGGTCGAGACGCCGGCCGAGGGGCAGGCGGACGACATCGCGTTCCTGCGTGAGGCCACGGGCCGGTGAGCATCGTGCCTGCCGGTGCGGCGGCGGCACCCGAGTCGCAACCGAGGTCAGGGGAGTCGGACGTGTCGGAGGAGGGGGCGGGGGATCGCACCGGCCTCGGCGTCCGCCTGACCTCGCTCGGGCTCGTCCTGCTCACCGCGCTGTGCGGCATCACGCTGATCCTGGGGTTCGTCAACAAGGACCGCTGTACCGGACCGCGTTTCGACGAGCTGGGCCGCAGCCAGCCCGACTTCGACGAGCGTCGGTACCAGGAGGTCTGCTACTCGGACATCCAGACGCTGTGGATCGGCCGCGACATCGACCGCCACGTCTTCCCGTACGTGCACGGCAAGTTGACCGACGAGGGCCAGCCGGTCGGCGGCGTGGTCGAGTACCCGGTCCTGACCGGCGTGTTCATCTGGGCGTCCGCGATCCCGGCGCACACCGACGCCGAGTTCCTGCTGTACTCGGCGTTGCTACTGGCGCCGTTCGGGCTGGCCACCGCGTGGATGCTCGGGCGGATGTCCGGCTGGCGGGCACTGCTGTGGGCGGTCGGTCCGCCGCTCGTGATGTACGCGTTCCACAACTGGGAACTGCCGGTGGTGCTGTGCGCGACGGCGGCGTTCTACGTGGTGCACCACGGCTGGGGCAGGCGAGGCGCCGAACGCCCGCTGCTGACCAGAGCCACGGTCGCGGCGGTGCTGTTGGGGCTCGGCTTCGCGTTCAAGGTCTACCCGGCGATCTTCGCGCTGCCGCTGATGCTGTACGTGCTGACCGGCGGTCGCGGCGGTGCGGAGTTCGGCGGCCGCGCCGGCCCCGACTGGCGCGGCGCGCTGCGCGTGGCCCTCACGGCACTCGGCACGGCGATCGCGGTGAACGTGCCGTTCATGATCGCGGGCTTCGAGGGCTGGCGCGCGTCGTTCACGTTCCAGCTGCTGCGCAAAGCCGACCTCACCACGAACTCGATCTGGTTCTGGGGGTTCCGCCCGTTCTCGGAGTCGAACAACGCGGCGGTGCAGGAGCTCATCGGTGTCCTGTCACCGCTGCTCATGCTGATCTCCTTCGTGGTGGCGTGCGCCATCGGCTGGGTGCGGTACCAGAAGGAGGGCACGTACCCGTGGGTGCCGGTGTCGGCGGCCATGCTGTGCGGGTTCCTGCTGCTGCACAAGGTGCACTCACCGCAGTACACGCTGTGGCTCGTGCCCATGTTCGTGCTGCTGCGGGTGCGGTGGGGTTGGATCGTGGCGTACTTCGCGGCGGATCTGGTGATGGGGATCGGCATCTTCCGCTGGCTGTACGAGGTCTTCTACGGAAGGCACGGCGGCATCCTCGACGGTCTCGCGGCGCAGGCGGTGATGGTCGGCGTGTGGGGCAGGGCCGCACTGCTGATCGGCCTGTTCTGCGCCTTCCTCACGGCGAAGGAAACGTTCCGAGAACGCTTGACAGTGTGACCATCGGACGTTCTGATGGCCCATGGCCAGAACGGACGGCACCGACGCGCGGCTCCTGGCCGGCGTGGTCGCGCTGACCGCGGTCGTCGTTCCGGTGATCGGCCTGAACGCTATCCCCGACACCACCTTCGATCCGACGGCAGGCACGCTGATCCCGCTGTTCCTCGCGGCGGCGGGCTTCCTCGTGATGATGCTGATCGTCGACCCGATGCTGAGCGCGAGGAAACCAACCACCCGCGACGACGTACACGTCTGGCTGTCGAAGTCGCTCGTGGCCCGCCAACCGGCGATCGAGCTCCCGGTGTTGGCCGGCCTGGTAGCGACACTGGTCGAGCGCGAAGGCAGCGTGCTGCTCATCGGTGCGCTGGGCACCATCGTGCTCGCCATGGTGTGGTGGCCGGGCGAACAGTTCTTCGGCGTGATGCGCCGCCGCCTGCAACCCCTGTCGGCGGACAAGCTGCTGGACGAACTACTGACGTCCTCGAACGGCCGCCTGTTCCTGAAGACCAGGTGATCTGTCCACACCTATCCACAGGCCGATGTGCGTAGGTCCAGGGATGTCGGCACCCTCCGGTAGCGTCGAATCCGGGGGCCGGAGGCCAAGCCGCGGAGAGGTGTTCCTCAGCTCGCGCCGCACTCGCGAAACCTTGTGCCCCAACGGATCCACGTACGTCCCTGTGTACCGGGCGTGGCCTCCGGCCCCCGGTTTCCAGCGTACGGCAGGGCACCGACAGTTCCCGCCGCCCGAGGTGAGTTGTCCACAGTCAGGAAGTTATCCACAGCCCAGGCTTTGGTCGGCACCGAAGACCCGGTCAGCCAACGAGTTCCTTGACGCGTTTGCGTAGGACGAACTTGTCCGGCGCGCGGTCCAGTACGCCGCCTGCCGGGTCGTCCTCGCCGCCCATGCGGATCAGGTCCCTCGTCGGGTGGTAGATCTCGTAGATGATCAGGACGCACAGGCCGATCACCGCCAGGTCGCGCAGCACGACGAACGACATGAACCAGTCGATCGGCAGGCCCTTCTTGTCGTCGCCGAGGTAGAACATCATCCGCGGGGCCCAGACCAGTGCGTCGAGCGTCATCCAGCCCAGGAGCAGTCGCCATCTCGGCACCGCGAGGACGGCCAGGGGCACCAGCCACAGCGAGTACTGCGGGCTCCACACCTTGTTCGTCACCAGGAACGCCGCCACCACCAGGAACCCCAGCTGCGCCACCCTGGGCCGGATCGGGGCGTGCAGTGCGATGTACGCGATGCCCGCACAGCATGCCAGGAACAGCACCAGCGTCACCAGGTTGAGCCACACCGGTGACTCGTTGAACGCGAGCGGACCGTCGAAGCCCTGCCAGCCGGTGAACTGGGTGATCACGTTGTAGATCGAGTCGGGGTCGGCGCCGCGCAGGCTGTTGCGGTGGAAGAACTCCCACCAGCCGCGCGGGAACAGCACGGCGATGGGCAGGTTCACCGCCACCCAGGTCGCCAGGGCCGCGCCGGCCGCCGTGTAGAACGCGCGCATTCGGCCAGCTCTCACGCACAGCACCAGCAACGCGCCCAGCAGGAACAGCGGGTACAGCTTGGCCGCGCCGCCGATGCCGAGCAGTACGCCGGCGAGGGCGGGGCGACGTCGGGCCCATGCCAGTAACGCGGTCGCCGCGCATGCCGTGGCGAGCGTGTCGAAGTTGGTGAAGGCGTGCACCATCACCAGTGGGGACGCGGCGATGAGCGCGGCGTCCCACGGACGTCTCCGTGCCGTCCTCGCGACCGCCCAGATCGTCACCAGCCACGCCAGCGCCAACCAGAACGCCGAGATGTCGAAGAAGACCGTCACGGCCAGGCCGGTCGGTAGCCAGCCAGCGTTCGCGATCTTCATCCAGCCGTCGGTGAGCTTCGCGTTCACCCACTGGAAGAGACCGGTCAGGACCGGGTACTCCATCCACCGCTGGTGCTGCGTCGGCTTGCCCTCGTCGTCGTACCAGCTCGTCTGGTACGGGAAGCCGCCCTTGTCGAGCTGTTCCGCGCTGTACAGCGGGATGATGTCCGAATAGCACATGGCGGTGAACGGCCGGTTCGACCGCCAGTCCAGCTCGAGCTTCTTCGTCTCAGGGCTGAAGTGCTGCTGGACGCAGGCCGCCTTGCCGAACCAGCCGATGGTCAGGCCGATGAGCGCGATCAGCAGCGCCGCCCGCAGCGGCGTCCAGAACCAGTGCCGGCCGATGACCGCGTGCACACCGAGCGGGCCGCCGAGCGGGGTGCTGCCGGCACGGGCCAGTGGCTCCGTCCACGTCGGAATGACGCGGTCCGTCGGTCCGAGCGTCGCGGTGTCGCTGACGGCCGCGGCGCGGGTACGAGCCGGGGCGTCGTCGCCATCGGTGTTGTCGTCGATGTCGTCGTCGGGCTCGGGGTGGCCTGGCACGCGGCCGATGCTACGGGGCCGGGGAGACCGCCCGGCGGCCCACCTCTCCCCCGAAAAGGAAAGAGGCCCCACATGGGGCCTCTTTCTCGGGAACCGGTCAACCGCCGCTGGTTCTACCCGTTGGCAGGATGTTGTTGGGGTTACCCGGATCCGGATCGGTCTCCGTCGGATCGGTCGGCTGAGTGTCCGTCGGATCGGTCGGCTGGGTCGTCGTCTGGCCGTTGTTGTTGTCGCCGTCGTTGTTGTTGTTGTCGCCGTCGTTGCCCCGGCCGTTGTTGCCGTCGTCGTTCTGGGTCGGGGGGTTCGTCGTGCTGTTCTTCTTCGACTCGCCGTCCTCGTCTTCCAACGCCTTGCCGATCGGCGAGAACTTGATGAAGGGCGTCTTCGGCAGGTCCTTCAGGTAGTTGTTCATGAACGTCTGCCAGATCTTGCCCGGTATCTTGGCGCCGGAGACGGGGTTGCCTTCCTTGTCCCTGACCGGCATCTGCTGAGTGCCGGTCGGGTCGGTGGCGGCCAGCGACACCGCGGTCGATATCTGTGGGGTGTAACCCACCATCCAGGCCTTGGCGTTGTCCTTGGTCTCGCCGTACTGGTGGGTGCCCGTCTTGCCGGCGACCGGGCGCTTGCCCGCGAGCGGGATCTTCGAGAACTCGGGGATCGGCATCAGAGCCTCGGTGACGTTACGGGCGATCTTCTGGTTGTTCTGCGAGTTGTTGGGGTCGAACGCGGCCTTGCCCTCCGTCGCCGCCTGGCCCGGCTCCCAGAAGAGCTTGCCGTCCGGGGTGAGGATCTGCTTCACCAGATGTGGCTTGTGGTAGATGCCGTTCGCGGCGAACGTGGAGTACGCCGAGGCCATCTCGAGGGTCGACACCTGCGTCTTACCACCGCCGATGGCGATGTTGCCGTCCGGCACGTCGCCGTTCGCCATCAGGTTCGTCTGGATGCCGGCCTCGGCAGCGGCGTTGGCCACGGCCCTCGTGCCGACGTCGTTCACCGCCATGTCGTAGAACACGGTGTTGATGGACTTCTTCATCGCCAGCGCGACGGTGCACTTCTCGCCGCACGAGTCGCCACCCGCGTTGCGGACCGTCTGGCCGTTGAACACACGGTTGTTGCTGCCGTCGTAGGTCTCGGCGAGTCCCCGGCCCGTCTGGAGCAGGGCGACCAGGTCGAACGGCTTGAACGACGAGCCAGGCTCCTGGGGTGTGCCCGCCCAGTCGAGGCCGTTGCCTTCCGCGCCGCCGTAGTAGGCGACCACCTCACCGTTGGCCGGGTTCACCGCGACCAGGGCCGACCGCAGGTTGTCCGGCTGGCCCGTCAACACCTCCGTCACGGCTGCCTCGGCCATGTCCTGCGCGGCCGGGTCGATCGTGGTCTTGATGATGTAGCCGTTCTTCCGGAGCTCGTCGACGCTCAGACCCGCCTCCTTCTCGACCTCCTTCAGCACGGCGTTCTGGATGTGCGCTCGCGATCCTTCGATGGCCTTCGGCCTGGCGTTCTCCACCGGGATCATCGACGCGGCGGGGAAGACCGCGGCCTTGCGGTCGGCGGCGGACAGCCAGCCCTTGTCGACCATCTGGTCCATCACGAACTTCCAGCGCCGCTGCATGTAGGCCTCGTCCTTGTACTTGCCAGGAGTCTGGATCATGCCGGCGAGCAGCGCCGCCTCGGACGGGGACAGCTGGTCGAGGTTCTTGCCGTAGTACGCCTTGGCGGCCGCGGCGATGCCGTTGGCGCTGCGCCCGAAGTAGATGGTGTTCAGGTACGCCTCGAGGATGGCCTCCTTCGAGTACGTGTTGTTCATCTTGTACGCCTTGACGACCTCGAGTGCCTTACGGCTGTAGCTCACCTCGTCGTCGCCGGTGGCCTTCTTGATGTACTGCTGGGTGATCGTGGAGCCACCACCCTTGCCACCGCTGACCTGGTCCCAACCGGCCCGCATCACGCCGGAGATGTCGAAGCCGGGGTTCGTCATGAACTCGGCGTCCTCGGCCGCGAACACCGCGTGCTTGACCGTGTCGGGAATGTCGTCGTACTTCACGAACTGACGGGTGCCGTCCTCGGGGACGATCTGGGACATCTGCTGGTCGTTCCCGTACAGCAGCGTGACGACCTGTTCCTGCTTCGCGGCGACCTGCTGGGGGGTCGGCACCTCGACCATCTGGTAGGCGACGAAGAACGCGATGATCGGCCCGATGATCCCCAGCGCGGTGAGCACGTACATCGTGCGCCGCACGCGCCGCCAGATCTTCTTCTTGCGGCTCCTGCGGTCCCCGTCGCTGAGCGGGTAGTCCTCGTCGTCGTAGAGGTCCGGATCGTCGTTCAGGTCCTCGTCGTAGTCCAGCTCCCGGTGCGTGAGCAGCTGGGGCTCCGGGCCGCCACCGCGGTTGGTGGGGCGCATCAGCTCCGTCGGACCGTCGGGGTCGACGCCTGGTCTCGCTCCGGGTCGGGGCGGCCCGGCGGGACGCGGCGGGCGGACCAGCTGGGTGGTCGGACCTCCTGGCGGACCCGGCTTCCGGCCACCGGGAGGTGGCGGCGTGTGCGGACCGCCGGGACGGCGCACCGTCGGCGACTCCTCGGCACTGGGCCACACCGGGGCGGCGCCACGGCGGGCGGCCGGGCGCGGCTGTGCCGGTGGCTCGGGACGGCGAGGCGCGGGTGGCGGCTCGTCGGCAGCCGGCCACTGGTGCCCACCGGCCGGCTCACCGCCGCTTTTGCGGGCATGCCCGTTCGAGCGCTCGTGCCGCCCGTTCGCACGTCCGTTCGTGTGCTGCGCCGCAGGCGCGTCATCATCGTCGTTCTCCCACAGGGGGCTCCAGAAGCCGGTGCGCTCCTCCCCCTGCGCGGACGCCCGTGGCTTCGGGTCGTCACCAGTCGGCCATGCCGGCTCACTCGCGCGGTGCCGGTGGTTTCGATGGTCGTTCACGACAACAGGCCTCCCATAGCGGCGCACGGCCATGCCCGCCGTGTGGTGGTCATAAGCTTTGGAGCAGGCAAAACGGTGGGTTTCACTCCGCCGCTGTCCTCCTCCGTGGCTTGTGGGTGTCAAGTCCGCCCGTCCCGAGGACGTATGACAGCACCAGGTGGTTCCATCCGCAGGTGCGGCAAACTTCAACGACGTAAACGGTGAACTCCGCGAAGAGTGTCGCCATTCGTGCCAGTTCGTCCGGCGCGCGAGCCGAGCCGGAGGCGTGCTTGAGCTCGTCTCCGTACACCCAGGACACCCTTGTCAGCGGCTCCTTGCGACAGACCGGACAGGTCACGTCGCTGGGCGCGCCGTGGAACTTGGCAGCCCGCACGAGGTACGGGTTGGCGTCGCAGACCTCCATGGTGCCGACGCGACCGGAGTGCACTTCCGCGAGCAGCGCCTTGCGCTGCAACGCGTAGTCAACCACCTGTCGCTGTGTACGCACGGGGACAGCCTACGCGGAGCCGTTACCACGTCCACGCACTGTTTGACGTACGGCGCGCGGGCATGTGGCCACTCTGCGTTGAAGAAGTGATGTCCCCATGCTTGTCAATGGCGCTGACCTGCAGTTGATCGTCACTGTGCGACGCCGCGCGGACTTCACGTACTGGTCGTGATCACGACCACGTCCACCTCTGAGACACCTCATGGATGTATCGGCGCGATATAGTGGTGCGGTAGGTCGAGTCACCAACGACAGCGTCGGACGCAAGCTCTGTGAGGAGGTCACCAGTGCTCGAGTTCGCCATCCTCGGGCTGCTGCACGAGGCCCCGATGCACGGCTACGAGCTGCGCAAACGACTGTTCGACATGCTCGGCACGCTGCGGACGTTCTCGTACGGATCGCTGTACCCGACGTTGCGCAGGCTGCTCAGGACCGGGCTGATCGTGGAAGACGACCCTCAGGACCTCGCCACCCGCGCGTGGGGCAAACGGGCCAAGCGCGTCTACAAGCTCACGGCGGAGGGCAAGGAGCGCTTCGCCGAGATGCTTGCCGACGTCGGCCCCCAGGCCTACGACGACGAGGGGTTCGGCGTTCACATGGCGTTCTTCTCCCGCACGCCTGCCGAGATCAGGATGCGCATCCTCGAAGGCAGGCGCCGTCGGGTGGAGGAGCGGCGCGAAGGGCTACGCGCCTCGATGGCGCGAGCGGGTGAGCAGATCGACCGCTACACCCGCGAGCTGCATCGGCTCGGGTTGGAGCACAGCGAGCGGGAGGTCCGCTGGCTCAACGAGCTGATCGCGACCGAACAGAGGGAGCAGAAAGAACGACAGGACGGCGTCGAGTAGACGCCGGCAGGTCAGTGCGGATCTGCATCTCGGCACCGCCCCGCGGCTCGGGAGTGGCCGCGGTTGACTAAGGAGGAGACCGGCATGGGCGAACAGAGTCGCAGTGTCCGGGTGGCAATCGTCGGGGTTGGCAACTGCGCGGCGTCGCTTGTGCAGGGCGTGCACTACTACCGTGACGCCGACCCGGACACGCGCGTTCCCGGCCTGATGCACGTCCAGTTCGGCGACTACCACGTCCGTGACGTGCAGTTCGTCGCCGCGTTCGACGTCGACGCCAAGAAGGTCGGCCGCGACCTTTCCGAGGCGATCGTCGCCAGTGAGAACAACACGATCAAGATCTGTGACGTGCCGCCGCTCGGGGTGACCGTCCAGCGCGGGCACACGTTCGACGGGCTCGGCGAGTACTACCGGGACATCATCACCGAGTCCGACGAGGAGCCGGTGGACGTCGTCGCGGCGCTGCGCGAGTCCCAGGCCGACGTGCTCGTGTCCTACCTGCCGGTCGGCTCGGAGGACGCTGGCAAGTTCTACGCCCAGTGCGCCATCGACGCGGGTGTCGCGTTCGTCAACGCGCTGCCGGTGTTCATCGCGTCCGACCCGGAGTGGGCGGCCAAGTTCACCGAGGCCGGCGTGCCGATCGTCGGCGACGACATCAAGTCCCAGGTGGGAGCGACGATCACCCACCGCGTGATGGCCAAGCTGTTCGAGGACCGCGGGGTTGAGCTGCTGCGCACGTACCAGCTCAACTTCGGCGGCAACATGGACTTCATGAACATGCTGGAGCGCAAGCGGCTCCAGTCGAAGAAGATCTCCAAGACGCAGTCGGTGACCTCGCAGATCCCGCACGAGATGGAGCGCGCGTCCGTCCACATCGGCCCGTCGGACCACGTGCCGTGGCTGGACGACCGCAAGTGGGCCTACGTGCGGTTGGAGGGCAAGGCGTTCGGGGACGTGCCGCTGAACCTGGAGTACAAGCTCGAGGTCTGGGACTCGCCCAACTCGGCCGGCGTGATCATCGACGCGGTCCGCGCCGCGAAGATCGCGCTCGACCGGGGCATCGGCGGCCCGATCCTGTCCGCGTCGTCGTACTTCATGAAGTCCCCACCGGAGCAGTACTCGGACTCCGAGGCCTACGAGGCGGTCGAGAAGTTCATCGCGGGCGAGCTGGAGCGCTGAGTCCTTCGCGGGTGCCCGCGCGGTCGTCGTACGCCGCGCGGGCCTCGTCGATGTCGTCGGCGTGGTCGACGGCCCACGCCATCAGCTGGCACACCGTGCTCAGCAATGTCCGGCCGAGATCGGTGAGGCGGTAGTCCACCCGAGGCGGCACGACCGGGTGCACCGTGCGCTCGACCAGCCCGTCGCGCTCCAGCGCACGCAGTGTCGCGGTGAGCATCCGCTGGCTGATGCCCCCGATGGCCCGCTGCAGCTCGGTGAACCGCAGAGTGTCGTGCCAGCCGAGCTTGTGGACCACCTCGATCGTCCACTTGTCGCCGACCCGGTCCAGGATCTGTCGCGCGTGACACAGCCTGGCCCGCTCCGCGTCGTCCACCTGCACGGTTACCTCCACGTCACCGACGCAGAAAAAGGTGCCGTCTTCCGGCCACTCCAATAGTTCCTCACGATGGGGTCAGTTACCAACAGGAACTGACCGTGAGGGGGAACTCCATGACCATCGAGGCATTGCCGGTCGACGAGTCGTTCGCCGTGCCCGCCGACGACGAGGCGCTCAGCCGGGCGGCCAAAGGGCTCCGGGAGCGGGGCTACCACGCGCACATCGTCGACACCGCCGCCGACGCCCGCGCGCTTGTGCGCGATCTGCTGCCCCGGGACAAGGCGATCTTCACGGCCAACAGCGAGACGTTGCGGCGCACCGGCCTCGTCGCCGACATCGACGACGGCACGGAGTTCGTGTCCGTCCGCGCACAGCTGGCCGACATCGACCCGAAGGACGTCCGCACACAGGTCACGATGGGCGCCACGCCGGACGTCGTCGTCGGCAGCGTGCACGCGGTCACCGAGGACGGTGTCCTCGTCGCGGCGTCGGCGAGCGGGAGCCAGCTCGGCCCGTACGCGGCCGGCGCGGAGAAGGTGATCTGGGTGGTCGGCGCGCAGAAGGTCGTGCCGGACCTCGACACCGCGTTCCGCCGTGTCCGCACCTACAGCTACCCGAGGGAACACGAGCGCTGGCGCGTGCAGGGCTTCGAGTCGTTCATCGGGAAGCTGCTCGTGCTGGAGCGCGAGTACGACCTGACCCGTGCGACCGTGGTGCTGGTGCGGGAGGAGATCGGCTTCTAAACGTTTTGGCCCATGCAGGCGTCAAGGGGGGCGTGAACACGGCAACCGACCCAGAACCCCGCACCGAGCGTGCGGGGTTCGACGCGTTGTTCGACGAGTGCTTCGAACCCATGAAGCGGCTCGCCTTCCTGCTCGGCGCGGACGATCCGGAGAACATCGCGCAGGAGGCGTTCGTCCGCCTGCACAGCCGGTGGCCGACGCTGGTCGACCAGGACAAGGCGCTGGCCTACCTGCGCAGGACGGTGGTGAACCTGTCCCGGTCGCGGCTGCGGCACCTGCGAGTCGTGCGCCGCGCGCCCCGCGAACGGAACCGGGACGCTGCGTCCGCCGAGTCGCTCGCGCTCGCCAACCGGGCGGTGTGGGACGTGCTCACCACGCTGACCCGCCGCCAGCGCCAGGTGCTCGTGCTCCGCTACTGGCTCGACCTCGACCAGCAGGCCATCGCCGACACCCTGGGGCTCGCGGTCGGCACCGTGAAAGCCACCATCCACCAAGCAATGGCCGCGCTGCGGACGGCGCTGGCCGAGGAGGACGACCGATGAACGACCTCGAAGATCGCCTGCGGGCCACACTGCGGGAGGCGGCGGACACGCTGCCGCCGACCCCCGGCGCACGCGCCGAGTTCGAGCGTCGTCGCGGCCGGGGGCGAGGGGTGCTGCTGGCCGCCGCGGCCGCCGCGGTGGTGATCGCCGGCGTGGCGGTTCCCGTGGCGCTGAGCGGGAACGACGCGCCGGCCGGCCACCGCGCCGCGACCGGGACGACGTCACCCAGGTTCGAGGAGAACAACGCCAAGGACAGCGTGAACATCCTCGGCACGTTCACCGAGGACGGGATCACCAAGGTCGCGGTGTTGACGGTGGTGGACGACAAGTGGTGTGTTCTCGAGGCCTTGCCGAAGGAACCGATCCCGATGTCGAGAGACTGTGAACCCGTGCCGACCTGGCCCGTTCCGGAGCCGCCGACGAGTCAGGGAGGGCGCGTCGTCACCGAAGCGGTACTCAGCGGCGGGACCCTCTACGGCGGTCCCCTCCCGAACCTGATGCTGTTCATCACCGCACCCGAGGTCGAAACACTGGAGGTGAGTGCCGGCAGCGGCGGCCTCGTGCACCTCCGCAAGGTGCTGGAGCGGCCGGACGCCACGTTCATCCTCGCCGACTTCCCGGAGACGTACGCCGGCTTCGGCTACACCGCCAAGGACGCGGCCGGGAACGTGCTGGAGAGCGCGATCACCTGATCACTTTCCGTGCGACCTGCGGTTGTTCATCTTCATTTCACTTGCTCCACGTGTTGGCCTCTTACCGTCGGCCCGTTCCCAGGACCTGACAGTGGAGGCCACGCGTGTCCCCAGCCGACAAACCCCGGCTTCTCCCGTTGTTCACGACCAACCCCAGAGGCGGCCGGTCGTCGATCACGTGCTTGTACCGGTGTGGCAACGCCTGCTCGCACGAGGCGCCGAACACCTCCGACAACCAGTACTTCGCCGACGTCGTGGCGGACGTCGTCAGCCGCCGCAAGATGCTGAAGGCGGGCGCCGTGATCGCGGTGGCCGGCGCGGGCATGGCGGCGGTGGGCACGGGAACCGCGGCCGCCGCGCCGGAGACCGACCGGTGGGGCGGCTACACCGGGCTCGACTTCGAGCCGGTCGCCCCGAACGACCTCGACGCCCTGGTCACACCGCCCGGCTACGAGCAGGGTGTGGTGATCCGCTGGGGTGACCCGGTGGTGCCCGGCGCGCCGGCGTTCGACTTCGCGAAGCAGACCGCGGCCGCGCAGGCCAAGCAGTTCGGGTTCAACAACGACTTCTGCGGGCTCGTGCCGGTCCCCGGCTGCCGCGACAAGTGGCTCATGGTGTCCAACCACGAGTACACGACCGAGTCGGCCATGTTCTTCGGATACGACGCGAACAACCCGACCCGCGAGCAGGCGGAGATCGCCTGGGCCGCGCACGGCATGTCCGTCGTCCTCGTGGAGAAGAACCGCCGCGGTGGCCTCGAGGTGAAGCTCGACCGGCACTACAACCGGCGCATCACGATGACCACGCCGTTCGTCGTGCAGGGGCCGGCCGCCGGCTCGAAGTACCTGAAGACGTCCGCCGATCCGACCGGCACCCGCGTGCGCGGCACGCAGAACAACTGCGCCGGCGGCGTCACCCCGTGGGGCACGATCCTGTCCGGCGAGGAGAACTTCAACCAGTACTTCGCCAACGCCAGCGCGGCCACCGACCCGGTCGTGAAGGCCCGGTTCGCCCGCTACGGCATCTCGGGTGGCGCGTCGCAGCGCAAGTGGGAGAAGTACGACCCGCGCTTCGACCTGGCCAAGGAGCCGAACGAGGCCAACCGGTTCGGCTGGATCATCGAGATCGACCCGCTCGACCCCAAGTCGACGCCGGTGAAGCACACCGCCCTCGGCCGTTTCAAGCACGAGGGCGCGAACGTCATCGTCGCGCGGGACGGTCGCGTGGTCGCCTACATGGGTGACGACGAGCGGTTCGACTACATGTACAAGTTCGTCACCGACGGGAAGTACAAGCCGGGCAACAGCCGCTACGCCCGCGAGCACAACAAGAAGCTGCTCGACTCCGGCACGCTGTACGTCGCGAAGTTCACCGGTGACAGCCCGGTCGCCGAGATCGACGGCACCGGCAAGCTCCCGGCGGACGGCGAGTTCGACGGCTCCGGCGAGTGGATCCCGCTGGCGCACAACAACACATCGTTCGTACCGGGCTTCACCGCCGAGGAGGTGTACGTCTTCACCCGCCTCGCCGCGGACGTGGTCGGCCCGACGAAGATGGACCGTCCCGAGGACGTCGAGCCGAGCCTGAAGAACGGCAAGATCTACGCCGCGCTCACCAACAACACCGACCGCGGCAAGCCGGGCAAGGAAGGCGCGACCGAGGTCGCCCCGCGCCTGAACAACAAGCACGGCCACGTCCTGGAGATCACCGAGACCCGGGGCAACCACACGGGCACCACGTTCGCGTGGAAGCTGCTGCTGCTCTGCGGTGACCCGAACTCGCCGGACACCTACTTCGCCGGCTACGACAAGTCGCAGGTCAGCCCGATCTCCTGCCCGGACAACGTCGCGTTCGACAGCAGGGGCAACCTGTGGATCTCCACGGACGGCAACGCGCTGTCCCACAACGACGGCCTGTTCGCGGTGCCGGTCGAGGGTCCGGAACGCGGCCATGTCAAGCAGTTCCTGACCGTGCCGGACGGCGCGGAGACCTGCGGCCCGGTCGTCACCGACGACTTCGTGCTGGTCTCCGTGCAGCATCCGGGTGAGCTGGACGGGGCGAGCGCGGACAACCCGCTGTCTCACTGGCCGGACGGCGGCACCTCGCAGCCGCGCCCGTCGGTCGTGGCGGTGTGGAAGAAGCGTCGATGATGCGCTCCGCAAGCTCCGCTCAAGCACGTCGCTGAACGGATGATCATCGGCAGGGCCTCTTGTCCAGGAGGCCCTGCCGATTTACGTTCGGCCAATGTTCCCTGCCGATAAGACGCTGTTCACCAAACCTTCACCAAGACGAGCATCCGTCACCTGCCAGTACCGCTGTGGCAACGCGTGCGCCCACGAGGCGCCGAACACCTCGGACAACCAGTACTTCGGTGACGTCGTCCGTGAGATCGTCAGCCGTCGCAGCGTGCTCAAGGCGGGTGCCGTCCTCGCCGTCGCCGGTGCGGGCACGGCCGCGCTGGCCGTCCCCGCCGCCGCTGCCCCCACCGGGCTGGACTTCGAACCGGTGGCCCCCAACGACCTCGACGCGGTGGTGGTGCCGCCCGGCTACGCGCAACAGGTGCTGATCCGGTGGGGCGACCCCGTGCTGCCGGACGCGCCGGCATGGGAGTTCACGAGCCAGACGGCGGCCGCGCAGGCCAAGCAGTTCGGGTTCAACAACGACTTCTGCGGGCTCGTGCCGGTGCCGGGTTGCCGCGACCGCTGGCTCATGGTGTCCAACCACGAGTACTCCAGCGAGAAGTACATGTTCCACAACTACGACCCGAACAACCCGACCCGCGAGCAGGTGGAGATCGGGTGGGCCGCGCACGGGCTTTCCGTCGTCGTGGTCGAGCAGGACCGCCGCGGCCGGCTGACCGTGAAGCTGGACCGGCACTACAACCGGCGCATCACGATGACGACCCCGTTCACAGTTCGGGGCCCCGCGGCCGGCTCGCAGTACTTGAAGACGACCGCGGACCCGGCGGGCCGGACCGTACTCGGCACCAAGAACAACTGCGCGGGCGGCGTGACCCCGTGGGGCACGATCCTGTCCGGCGAGGAGAACATCAACCAGTACTACGCGAACGCGGGTGCCGTGACCGACCCGGTGGTGAAGGCCCGGCTTGCCCGCTACGGCTTCCCGACCGGTGCCACGGAACGAAAGTGGGAGCGGTTCGACCCGCGCTTCGACCTGGCCAAGGAGCCGAACGAGGCCAACCGGTTCGGCTGGATCATCGAGGTCGACCCCTTGTCGCCGCACGAGAACCCGGTCAAGCGCACGGCGTTGGGCCGGTTCAAGCACGAGGGTGCGAACGTCATCGTCGCGCGGGACGGTCGCGTGGTCGCCTACATGGGTGACGACGAGCGGTTCGAGTACCTGTACAAGTTCGTGTCGGACGGGAAGTTCAAGCCCGGCGACGGCCGCTACGCCCGCGAGCACAACAAGAAGCTGCTCGACTCCGGCACGCTGTACGTCGCGAAGTTCACCGGTGACAGCCCGGCGGCGGAGATCGACGGCACCGGCAAGCTCCCGGCGGACGGCGAGTTCGACGGCTCGGGCGAGTGGATCCCGTTGGCGCGGGGCGACAGGTCGTTCGTACCCGGCTTCACGGCCGAAGAGGTCTACGTGTTCACGCGGCAGGCCGGCGACGCGGTCGGCGCGACCAAGATGGACCGTCCGGAGGACGTGGAGCCGAGCCTGAAGACGGGCCGGATGTACGCGGCGCTCACGAACAACAGCGAGCGCGGCAACACGGGCAAGGAGGGTGCCACCGAGGTCAACCCGCGCGTGCGGAACCGCCACGGCCACGTGCTGGAGCTGGAGGAGAGGCACGGCGACAACACGGCGACCCGCTTCGCGTGGCGGCTGTTCCTGGTGTGCGGCGACCCGGCCGCCGCCGACACGTACTTCGGCGGCTACGACAAGTCGCAGGTCAGCCCGATCTCCTGCCCGGACAACGTCGCGTTCGACAGCAAGGGCAAC
The DNA here is from genome assembly GCF_036378875.1 of Actinophytocola sp. Taxonomy (GTDB): domain Bacteria; phylum Actinomycetota; class Actinomycetes; order Mycobacteriales; family Pseudonocardiaceae; genus Actinophytocola. Next base: position 27,857 of record NZ_DASUVO010000153.1, on the reverse strand, counting down.
CTGTGGATCTCGACCGACGGCAACGCGCTCGGCCACAACGACGGCCTGTTCGCCGTGCCGGTCGAGGGCCGCGAACGCGGGCACGTCAAGCAGTTCCTGACGGTCCCGCACGGCGCGGAGACGTGCGGCCCGGTGATCAAGGACGACTTCGTGCTGGTGTCGGTCCAACACCCCGGCGAGCTGGACGGGGCCAGCGCCGACAACCCGCTGTCGCACTGGCCGGACGGCGGATCCTCGCAGCCCAGGCCGTCCGTCGTGGCCGTTCGTAGAGTGGGGGCATGACAGATCGACCGCGAGCGCTGATCACCGGCGCGTCCAGGGGCATCGGCATGGCGGTGGCCGAGGCCCTGGCGGATGAGTACGACCTGCTGCTGGGCGGCCGCGACGAGGAGGCGCTGAAGGCGCTCGCGTCGCGGCTGCCCTCGGCACACCCCTGGCCGGTGGAGCTGACGGACACGTCGGCCGTCGCCGCCGCGGCCATGGGCATCGACCGCCTCGACGTGCTGGTGCACTCGGCCGCCATCTCCCGGCTCGGCGCACTCACGGACCTGACGGCGGCGGACTGGCGCGACTCGTTCGAGTTGAACGTGGTGGCGGTAGCGGAACTGACGCGGCTCCTCCTGCCCCGCCTCCGCGAGTCGGCCGGCCACGTGGTGCTGATCAACTCCGGCTCGGGCCTCAACGCGAAGGCGAAGTGGGGCCCGTACGCGGCGAGCAAGTTCGCACTGCGTGCCTACGCGGACGTGCTGCGCGCGGAGGAGGAACGAAACGGGCTACGCGTGACCTCCATCCACCCAGGCCGCACCGCGACCGACATGCAGAAAGGCGTCCGCGACTTCGAGAACGCGGCCTACGTGCCAGAGCGGTACATGCGCCCGGAAACGGTCGCCGGCGTGGTCAGGACAGCGATCGAGACCCCCCGCGACGCGCACGTCCACGAAATCGTGATCCGCCAACCGAACAGCTGACCGGTTGGCCTCCGGGCCCCCGGTTTCCAGCCTACGGCAGGGGGCTGACGGTTTTGTCGCTTCGGACCGCGCCCTGTGGACAACTGGTCGGGCTGTGGACAACCCCCGTGGTGTCGATCTTGTCTGGCCGGGACTGTCGGTCCTGGGCGTTAGGCTGGAAATCGGGGGGCCCCCGGCGCGCGAGTGGGACTTTCGCTCGGGTTGGGCGGGTGAACTGTTTGCCGGTTGCCTGTTGTGTGGCCGGGAGTGTCGGTGCTCGCCGATAGGCTGGATTCCGGGGGCCGGAGGCTGACCCGGGGCGGGTGAGAGCCGGGGGAGCCGCTCTCAGGTGGCCGCACGTAAGCGCGTGGTCACCGCGCCTGCTTCCGCCTGAACCTTCGCTCGCTCGACTTTCGTGGGCTCGAAGTCGGCGACCACCTGCTCGCCGCCCACCCAGACGTCCCGCACGTCGCGGCCGGCGGACGCCCACACGAGGTTGGCCAGCAGGTGCTGGTTGGGCACCGACAGGCCCGACGCGAACGCCTCCGACGACGTGTCCACGTGCACGATGTCCGCCCACCGGCCCGGTTCCAGTGCGCCGATGTCGTCGCGGCCGATGGCATCGGCGCTGTCTCTCGTGGCGAGCAGCAGTACGTCCGCCGCCGTCAGGGCTGCCGAGTCCATCGTGGACAGGCGGGCCAGCAATGCGGCGAGGCGCATCTCCTCCCACATCTCCAGGTCGTCGTTGCTCGCCGGGCCGTCGGTGCCCAGGCCCACCCGCACGCCGGCGGCCCGCAGTTCGGGGAGCCGGGCGATGCCCGACGCCAGCTTCCCGTTCGAGCCGGGGCAGTGGGCGACCGCGACGTCGTGCCTGGCGAAGATCTCGATGTCCTCATCGGACAGATGCACCGCGTGCGCGGCCAGCACCCGTCCGCCCAGCGCGCCGATCGACGCCAGCAGTCGCGGCACGGAGCCGTATTCAGCTCGCTGCCCGGCGTCCTCCCCATGTGACTCCGCCACGTGCAGCAGCATCAACGCGTCCCGCGACCTGGCCGCCTCCGCGATCATCGTCAGCGCCTCGGGGGACAGCGTGTACGCCGAGTGCGGGCCGTACGCGATCTCGATCCGCTCGTGCGGGCGCAGGCCGTCGCCGTCGATGCGGGCGTTCACCTCGGCCAGCTGCACGCGCCAGTCGTAGTCCGGCGTGTCGACGATGGCCGGGCCGAGCAGCATCCGCGCGCCGGACGCGAGCACCGCGCGCACCATGTGTTCCGGCTGGAAGTACTGCTCGACGCTCGTGGTGATCCCGTTGCGCAGCATCTCCACCGAGCCGAGAAGCATGCCGGCCTCGATGTCCGACGGCGTGAGCAGTGACTCCGCCGGCCAGATGATCTCCCGCAGCCACCTGATGAGCGGCAGGTCGCCACCCATGCCACGCAACACCGTCATCGGGCTGTGGGCGTGGATGTTGACCATCCCCGGCATGAGGATGCCGGGCAGCGCGCGTATCGGCAGGTGGGCGGCGGGCGCCGAGGCGAACGGGCCCACGTAGCCGATGCGACCCGACGCGTCGACGTCCACGACCGCGTCACGCAGCACACTGCATGCCGGATCACAGGGCAGGACGATCGGCGCGTGCAGACGGATCATGCGTCGATCCTGCCAGGAGGGTTACCTTCGTTCGAAGATGAGGTCGCGGCTGACGCGCCCTTCCTCCTCTGCGCGGCTCTCGAACTTCGTCAGCGGGCGCCACGGCGGGCGCGGTGCCCAACCGCCCGGTTCGTCGGCGAACCTGTTGCGTAGCAACGGCTCGGCCGAGCCAACGGCCAGCATGTGTTCGGCGTAGTGCTCCCAGTCGGTCGCGAGGTGCAGCGTTCCGCCGGGCACGAGCCGTGACGCCACCACCGACACCAGTGACGGCTGCACCAGCCTGCGCTTGTGGTGTTTCTTCTTCGGCCACGGGTCGGGGTAGTAGATCCGCACAGTGGTCAGCGACTCCGGCGGTAGGTGCTGTTCGAGCAGCACGACCGCGTCGCCGCGCATCAGCCGGAGGTTCTTCAGCCCAGCGGTCTCGGCACGCATCATCAGCTGTGCGAGCCCCGGCTGGTAGACGTCCACGGCCAGGTAGTTCACCTCGGGCTCGGCCTCGGCCAGCGCGGCCGTGGTCTCACCCATGCCCGAGCCGATCTCCAGCGTCACCGGCGCCACCCGACCGAACCACCCGGGCAGATCGACCGGTCCCGCCGGCAGCGACGCGATGTCCTGGCCGAGCGACGGCCACAGCCGTTCCCACGCACGGGTCTGCCCGACGGTCATGCGACCGCCGCGGTTCACGAAGCTGACAACGGTGCGCCGGGGTACGTCCACGACGCATGACTGTGCCTCATCCGGGCCGGCCAGTTCAAAACAGGTGTCTACGGGGCGAGCGACTCCACCCGCGCGAGGTTCGCCCGCAGGTCCGCGAGCCCGGCCACCGCGATCGGCGCCGGCGAGTCGTCACCCGCGTGCACGCGAATCACGTCGATCCAACCGTTGTGCTGGTCGGTCAGCATGAGCGTGGTCGGCACGCCCGGTTCGGCCAGCTTGCGTTCGGACGGCACGTACTCCCAGAAACCCGAGTCGCCGTCCGCGGTCCACGGCACGTACACCCAGCCGGGCCGGGTGGACAGCAGCTTCGAGACCCGGTCCTCGACCGTGTAGCCCTCGAGTCGGGAGGTGAGCTTGCCGTCGGCCAGCGCACGCAGCCACCACGGGGCCGGTGCCGATGGGTCGGTCTCGACGATCGCGCGGTAGAGGGCGAGCACCTGCTGCTCGGGAGCGCGATGCACCCAGGATCTGCGGGTCTCGGACGGTGTGGTGGCGTTCTCGCCGCCCCACTGTTCGATTGCCTGCGACCATTCGAGGCCGAGCAGCGGTTCGACGCGCAGGGCTTCGGACGGTAGGTGTGACGAGCGCCGTTGCTCCTCAGCCGCGGCGGCGGCATCAGTAGTTGGGCCGGTGTCAACCACCGTCACAAGTCCACCTCCAGGGACGCCCCCCGCAATTAAGTTTAGGGCGTGGTTTGGGACTGCCTACTTACGATATGACCTCAGTTCATACCGTGTGTCCGCCTGCTGTGGGAAGGATCACGAGGACTTAACGTGGCTTTAACCACGTTGTGTGCTGTACAACACGCACCCCACCCAGTTGGGAACATCGAGTAGTTGGTTACGGCCGTTACCTGTTTGCGATCTTTTCGTTCGAAACGTACCCGAATGGCGTAGCCACAAAGAGACCCGAGCCGCCCCCCGAATGGCGACCCGGGTCTCCTGCCCCCGTCTGCGTCAGCGCTCCCCCGAGCGCTACGCGTCCCTCTTGTTGGCGGTGAACAACGCGATCCCGAGCATCACGACCGCGAAGCCGGCGAAGTAGGCGAGCGCCCCCCACGGTCCCAGCCCGGCGGCGGCCGGCGGCGGGCCCTCGGTGATGGCCCGGCCGGTCGGGTCCGGGTCACCGGCGATGAACATGTTGGCCATCTGGAACGGCATCCACTTCTGGATGTCGACGCCCACGTTCGGGATCAGGGCGACCAGGCTCTCCACGAGCAGCGAGTAGATCAGCAGCAGCGACACGGCGCCGGCGGAGTGGCGAATGAGGGTGCCGACGGCGACCGCGATCACGGCCGAGAGGGCGTAGACCAGCCCGACACCGGCGACGGCCCGCCACTCGAAGGCGGTGTTGACGGCGAGGTCGGCGGAAGACTGGAGGAGCTTGGTGATCGCGAGCGAGCCGAACGCGACGACCTCGCCGATCACCCCGGCGAACAGCGCGACGACCGTGGTCTTGGCCAGCAGTGTGCCGGTTCGGTTGGGGATCGCCTGGAAGGTGGCCCGGATCGTGCCGAACCGGTACTCGGTGGTGATCGCCAGCGTGGCCATCACCATGATCACCATCAGGCCGAAGTTGGCGCCGAACTGCGACGAGGCGACGGTGGCCGGGCTGTCGCTGTCCACTCCCGCGATCAGGGCGGCGAAGCCGACGGTGACCGCGACGGCGGCGAGGGTGCACCACAGCGGCGAGCGCGTGGTGAAGAGCTTGATCCGTTCGACGGCGAGCAGAGTCATGAGGTCACTTCCCGGCGGTGATGAGGTCGGCGGGGACGGCGTCGGTCACCGCGGCGTGGTACTCGACGGAGTCGCCCGTCAGCTGGATGAAGGCCTCCTCGAGCGAGCCGCGCTGCGGGCTCAGCTCGTGCAGCACGATCCCCTTGGCGGCGGCGAGCTCACCGATGTCGGCGGTCTCCATGCCGGAGACCACGAGGCTGTCGCTCTCGTCGCGGACGGTCGCGCCCTGCTGACCCAGCGCGGAACGCAGCAGCGCGAGCTGCGGGCTGCGCACCAGCACGGTGCTTTCCGTGGCCTGCGCGACGAACTCCTCGGTGCTGCACTGCGCGATCAGCTTGCCGCGGCCGATGACCACGAGCTCCTGCGCGGTGAGCGCCATCTCCGACAGCAGGTGGCTGGACACGAAGACCGTGCGGCCCTCGTCCGCGAGCCGGTGCATGAACCGGCGGATCCAGAGGATGCCCTCCGGGTCCAGGCCGTTGACCGGCTCGTCGAACAGCAACACCTCCGGGTCGCCGAGCAGCGCGGCGGCGATGCCGAGGCGCTGGCTCATGCCGAGCGAGAACCCGCCGGCGCGGCGGTTCGCGACGTCGGTGAGGCCGACCAGCTCGAGCACGTCGTCGACGCGGCTCGCCGGCAGCTTGTTGGACTTGGCGAGCCAGCGCAGGTGGGCGCGGGCCGACCGGTTCGGGTGCACCCACTTGGCGTCGAGCAGCGCGCCGATCTTCCGCAGCGGCTGGTGCAGCTGCCGGTATTTCTGGCCGTCGATGCGGACGTCGCCGCCGGTCGGCGCGTCCAGACCGAGAATCATCCGCATCGTGGTGGACTTCCCGGCGCCGTTGGGGCCGAGGAAGCCGGTGACCCGGCCCGGCTGAACGGTGAACGACAGGTTGTCGACGGCTAACGTTTTTCCGTACCGCTTGCTGAGGCCGACTGCCTCAATCATGGTCTTCTCCCTGGAATGTCCGTGTGGTCCCCGTGAAGCAAAATCCTGGCGGTACACGGTGTCTTCGCACGTCCACCTGAGGTCGCCAGTTCAGGTCAACTTCTGGGACTAGGCTCTATCAACCCAAAGGTGGGCGACTCCGGTATCCACCCTGAGGGAACCCTGAATCATCGACCCTGAGATCACACTCAGAACGGACTTCACGCCTCGCCTGGCCGCACGAGGCCGGTCTCGTAGGCCAGCACGACCGCCTGCACCCGGTCCCGGAGTTCCAGTTTGGACAGCACCCGGCCGACATGGGTCTTCACCGTGGCCTCGGACAGGAAGAGCTTCCGCGCGATCTCGGTGTTGGAGAGGCCCTGCGCGATCAGCAGGAGCACCTCGCGCTCCCGTTCGGTCAGCACGTCGAGCACGGCCGCGTCCCGCAGGTCGCCGCCGCCCGAGCCGAGGAAGCGGTCCAGCAGGCGGCGCGTCACGCTCGGCGAGACGACGGCGTCGCCGCTGGCCACCGACCGCAGAGCGGCCACCAGCTGCACCGACGGCGTGTCCTTCAGCAGGAAGCCGCTCGCGCCGTTGCGCAGCGCGGAGAGCGCGTACTCGTCGAGGTCGAACGTGGTCATCACGAGCACCTTCGCGAGTCCCCGTTCGGTGATCAGCTTCGTGGCCTCGACGCCGTCGAGCACGGGCATGCGCACGTCCATGAGCACGACGTCCGGGCGCTGCTCCTCGGCCAGCCGCACGGCCTCCTCGCCGTTGCCGGCCTCGCCGACGATCACCATGCCGTCCTGCGCGCCGAGCACCATGCGGAAGCCGGCACGCATCAGCTCCTGGTCGTCGACGAGCACCACCCTGATCACGTAGCCCAAACTATCGCCTCACGAGTTCCCGATGGGCAGGATCGCGTTTACCTGCCAGCCCCCGCTTGCCCTCGGGCCGGCCTCGAGCGTGCCGCCGAACACCAGCGCGCGCTCCCGCATGCCGATCAACCCGTTGCCGCCGGACACCCCGACGAGCGTGCCGGTCGCCCGGTGCCCGTTGTCCACAATGGACAATTGAACCCGCTCGCCGTCGCGTTCGACGCGGACGGCGGCGGAGCTGCCGGGGCCGGCGTGCTTGAGCGAGTTCGTGAGGGCCTCCTGCACGATCCGGTAGATGCCGAGCCCCACGCCGGCGGGCAGGTCGTCGATGTTGCCGACGATGTCGAGCTGGACGGGCAGGCCGACCGTCCGCACCCGCTCGGCGAGGTCGGACAGCGACTGGGTCCCCGGCTGCGGGGTGCGTTCGCCGTCCGCCTGCTCGCTGCGCAGCACGCCGAGCAGGCGGCGCAGCTCGGTGAGCGCCTCGCGGCCGGTGCTGGAGATGGTCTTGACCGCGCGCTCGGCCAGTTCTGGCTGGGTGTGCACGGCGTAGGCGGCGCCGTCCGCCTGCACGACCATCACGCTGACCGCGTGTGCCACGACGTCGTGCAGCTCGCGGGCGATCCGTGCCCGCTCCTCCGCGACCGCGATCCGCGCCTGCTGGTCGCGTTCGGTCTCCAGCAGCCGCAGCCGCTGCTCCACTTCGGCGTTGTAGGCGCGGCGGGCGCCGTTGAACTCGCCGAGCGCCCAGGAGAACGCGACCGACAGGTTGATCACGATCAGGGAGACGACCCACTCTTCCGGGTGCTGCCACGGTGTCTGGATGAGCGCGATGACCTCACCCACCGCGAGGTACAGCAGCGCCGCCCGGCGGCTGACGTACGCGACCAGCGTGTACAGCGCGACGCACTGGGTGATCATGCTCGCGACGCCGATCATCAACAGTGAGTGCGGTATCCCGACGGCGAGCGTCAGGTATGCGGCGATGATCGGGTGCCGGCGCCGGAACACGAGCGGGACGACCACGCCGGCGATCACCGGCAGTGTGACGTACCAGACCGCCGGCCTCGGCTCGGTCTGCGGTTCGACGACCCTGGCGATGAGGAGCAGCAGGTCGAACGAGGCGATGAGGGCGGCGAGCAGCGTGTCGCCGACCATCGGGTGTGCCTTCATCCACAGGCTGAACCGCCGCACGACCAGAGCGTAGGCACTCCGGCGCCGGACCGGCGTCACGCTGCGGTCTGATCATCACTACGCCCTGGGGTTGACCGGCCCGATACTTTGTATCAAGGGGGTGATACAAAATGGCGGACTGGCTCGAGCGGACCGTCGTCTACGTCGCCGTCGTCACCGCGGTTTTCCTCGCCCTGTGGCCGACGTCGCACAGCGGCAAGCGGCTCCTGCGGACCTGGGGCATCCCGGACCCTCGGCCGGACCAGGTCGACGAGGCCATTCGCTACCTGCGCAGGCGACGCCTGCTCGCGGTCGGCTTGTTCGTGGTCAGCGGTCTGGTCGCCGGGGCGGTGCTCCGCTCGGACGCGCCCGGCGTGGGGATCTGCGTGCCGCTGCTGGTCGCCATGCTGATCGCCGAACTGGTCGCCACCGTCCGGCCGGCGAGTGGGGTGCGGGTCGCCCTGCTCACCCGGCGCGAGTGGCGGGACCTGGTGCCCCGCTGGGCGATCCCGACCATGGCGGTGCTGGTCGTGCTGACCACGGGACTGGCCGTGTCCGGCCTGGTCATCGAGCCACCGGCGGGGCGGTACGCGAACATCGGCATGACGTCGTGGACGGCGCTCGGGTACGTCGTCGCGTGCGTGACGCTGGTGGGCCTGCTCGTCCACCTCGCGGTGCGCCGGCCGTCGGTCGCGGACGAGGAGGTGGACGCCACCCTGCGGGCACGGACCGCCCGGGTCGCGATCGGGCTGGGGTTCGGATGGCTCGGCGCCTCGGCGCAGCTCGCCGGCCAGCGGTACAGCGTGGTCAACATCGCCGAACCCGAGCACCCGCCTGCGGACTGGTTCGGCGACATCGCGCAGGCCGCCGGTGTGATCGCGTTCGCCGTCTCGATCGTCTGCTGGCTGTGGGTGGCGGTGCCCAGCCGCCGCTCGCTCGCACGCAAGGGGTGATGGCAGTGCCCTGGTGGCTGACGAACGTCGTGCTCCCCGTCGGCGTCCTGCTCGTCGTCATGTGGCCCACCGAGCGGACCGGTTTCCGGCTGCTGCGGGACTGGGGCGTCCCGGAACCGCGGCCCGACCAGGTAGACGAGGCGGTCCGTTACCTGTGGCAACGCCGGATCCTCTACGCGGTGCTCTTCGTGGTCGTACCACCGCTCGTCGACCGGGTGCTGTGGCACGACGCGGGCCAGCCGGTCCTCAAGATCTTCATGCCGCTGCTCGTGGCCATGCTCGTCGCCGAGGTGGTCGCCACCGTCCGGCCGGTCAGCGGTGTCCGGGTCGCCTCGCTGGACCCCCGTGGCTGGCGTGACCTCGTGCCCCGCTGGGCGGTGGTCGTCGCGGGGGTGCTGGTGGTGCTCACCGTGACGTGGTCGGTCGCCGGTCTCGTGGCGCGACCGTGGGCGGACCGGTTCGCCGCCGCGTTGCCACCGAACGACGAGATGTCCCCAGCGACCGGCTGGCTCGCGCGCGGCTTCGCCGCCGCGGCCGTCGCGCTGATGGTGCTGCTGGTCCACCTCGCCGTGCGTCGGCCCTCGGTCGCCGACGCGGCGGTCGACGCGGCCCTGCGCACCAGGACCGCACGGGTCGCGGTCGGTATCGGCATCGGCTGGCTCGGGCTCGCGGTGGCGCAGGCGGCCGACCGGGTCCGGTTCCTCCTCAACCTGGGGCCGCGCGAGCCCGGCCTCCCGGCGTGGTTCGTCAGCTGGTTCGGCTCGGCCAGCCAGGCCGTCGGCGTGGTCGCGGTGCTCGGCGCGGTCGTGTGCTGGATCTGGGTCGCCAACCCGACCCACCGGGCGCTCACCGCGGCGAGACGGTGACCGCGCCCCGTGTCGTCGTCGACCCCGGCAGCGGGGTCGCGCCGTGGCGGCAGGTGCGGGACCAACTGCTGCGGCTCATCCGCACCGGGGTGCTGCCGGTCGGCAGCCGGTTGCCCACGATCCGCCAGCTGGCCGGGGACCTCGGCCTCGCCCCCGGCACGATCGCGCGGGTCTACCGGGAACTGGAGGCGAGCGGCCTGCTGCGGACCGGGCGCCGGCAGGGCACGGTCGTCGCCGCGGTGCCGCCCGCCCCGCGTCCCTCCGCTCTGTCCGCCGCGCTCGCCGAGGCGGCGACCGCGTACGCCGCCCGTGCCGCCGAGCTGGGCGTCGACCCGCACACCGCGGCCGCCGCCGTGCACGCGGCGTGGCCGCCGGATCAGTAGGACCTGACCCCGATCGCCGGGCCAGCATGGCACGATCAGCGGTGCATGAATCACGAATAAGGGGTGAGATGACGACGGTGACCGATCAGCCGCAGCAGCACCTGGCCGGTCCGTTGTCGGCCGCTGTGGCCAACCTGTGCACGCGGCTGCAACCGCAGGTTTCCGCACGCACGGCCGCCGGGTTCCGCGAGGTGTTGCGCCGGTTGTCCGCACCCCTGCAGGTCGCGGTCGCAGGGCGCATCAAGTCCGGCAAGTCCACGCTGGTCAACGCGTTGATCGGGCGTCGGGTCGCGCCGACGGACGTCGGTGAGTGCACCCGCCTGGTCACCCGCTTCCAGTACGGCACCGTCGACCGCGTCGAGATCGTGTTCGACGACGGCCGCAAGCAGGTGCTGCCGTTCTCCGCCGACGGCATGATCCCCAACGACCTCGAGGTCGACTTCGACAAGGTGTCGCACCTGGAGGCGTACCTGACCAACGCCGTCCTGCGGGACCTCACGGTCATCGACACGCCCGGCCTCGGCTCGCTCGACGCGGCCTCGGTCAAGCGCACCGAGCAGCTTCTCGGCGCCGCCAAGCACCGCGCGCCAGAAGACGATGAGGAGAACGCCGAGGAGGGCGGCGACGAGCTCGACGACACCTCCCGCAACGCCGTCGCCGGTGCGGAGGCCGTGCTCTACGTCGTGACCCAGGGCGTGCGTGCCGACGACCAGCAGGCGCTGGCCGCGTTCACCGCCGCCACCGCGAGCCGCGAGGCCGGTCCGGTCAACGCCATCGCCGTGCTGAACAAGGCCGACACGATCGCCGCGGAGTCCGTGTCCGGTTCGGACGGCGACGTGTGGAAGGCCGCGAGCCTGCTCGCCGAGAAGCAGGCGGCCACGCTCAAGCCACGCGTCGCGGACGTCATCCCGGTCATCGGCCTGATCGCCGAGTCGGCCGAGACCGGAAACTTCACCTCGGCCGACGCCGACGCGCTACGCTCCCTGTCCAAACTGGACGACGCGACCTGGGAAACCATGCTGATGTCCGCGGACATCTTCACCACCTGGGACTGCGAGGTGGCGGAGGGCACCAGGATGCGCCTGCTGGAGAAGCTGGACCTCTTCGGCATCCGCACTGGCGTCGACGCCCTGCGCCGCGACCCCGAGCTGACCGCAGGCGCACTGCGCAGGACGCTGCTGAACGCCTCGGGTCTCGCGGGTGTCCGCGGCCGGCTCGACGCGGTGTTCCGCGCCAGGGCGGACGGCATCAAGGCGGCCGCCGCGCTCGCGTCGGTCACCGCGCTTGCCCACGCCTCCGGCGACCCGGGGGAGCGGCAGCGGGTCCACGACGCCATCGAGGTGCTGCTGGCCAAGCCGGAAGCACACCAGCTGCGGCTGCTCGAAGCGCTCACGCTCGTCACGTCCGGCGCGGTCGCCATGCCAGAGGACCTCGCCGAGGAGGTGCTCCGGGTGGGCAGCAGCGCCGACATCGGCGAGCAGCTCGGCATGAAGGGCAGACCGGCGAAGGAGCTGTCCGCCTACGCCCTCGAGCGGGCCGGGTGGTGGCGGTCGTTCGCGTCGTTCGGCGCGACCCCAGCTCAAAGCCGCGTCGCGCACGTCGTGCACCGCGCGTACTTCCTTATCTGGCAACAGCTTCGCGAACAGGCGGGATGAGGCACATGGCATCGTGGTTCAAGCGCCGTGACACGGCGGAGCCGGACGAGTCGACCATCGAGGTGAACGCCCACGTCATCGCCAACGCGATCCGCGCGGCCGAGCACCAACCGCAGCAGCAGGTCGGTCCGCAGGCCGGGATCGCCGCCGACGGCGTGGTAGCCGGCGGGGACTTCACCGAGCCGGACGCGCAGCCGCCGAACGGGCTCGACCAGGTCCTCGCGGAACGCAAGTCCCTGGTGCAGCTGTGCCTCTACGCGCTCGACCGGGCCAAGAGCCCCGGCGTCGTCGAACGCCTCGAGGAAGGTCTCGCCGGCGTCGGCGTCTCCGCGATCCGCCCGGACGGCGCACGGTTCGACCCCGCGCACCACGAGGCCGGCGGCACGGTCGCCACCGCCGACGAGACGCTCGACGGCGTGGTGGCCGAGACGGAGGTGGTCGGCTTCGCGGACCGGGGTGAGGTGCTGCGGGCGCCGATCGTGACCGTCTACAGCAAGAGTGCATCGTGAGTGCGCCGGCCCAGCCGAAGCCATCGTTACCTCAGCAGGTCAAGGCGACTCGCGAGAAGCTGCTGACCCTGCTCAAGGAGATCAACCCCGACTCGGCCCGCTGGGTCGAGGAGTTCCGCGCCAAGCGCAAGGGCACGCCGTCCGCGGTGGTGGTCGGGGAGACCAACCGGGGCAAGAGCTCGCTCGTCAACGCGCTCATCGGCCAACCTGGACTGTCCCCTGTGGACGCCGAGGTGGCCACCGCGACCTACCTGATGTTCGGGCACGCCGAGGAGTGGACGGCCCGCGCCTGTTACCCGGGCCAGCTCGCACCCGTGCCGGTGGAGCTTGCCGAGCTGGTCAGCTGGGTGTCCGCGGCCCACGAGCTGCCGGCCGGCCAGCTGCCGCCGAGGTACGTGGAGATCGACGGCCCGGCCGAGCTCCTCCAGAAGGTGTCCATTGTGGATACCCCGGGGGTCGGCGGCCTCGACTCGATGCACGGCGAGCTGGCAAGGGAGGCCGCCGCGTCCGCGACCGCTCTGCTGTTCGTGGTCGACGCGTCCGCGCCGTTCACCATCGGCGAGCTGAACTTCCTCGCGACCGTCGGCGAGAACGTCGAGACCGTGGTGTTCGCGCTGTCCAAGGTGGACCAGTACCGCGGCTGGCGGCAGGTGCTCGAGGCGGACCAGGCGCTGCTGGCCGAGCACGCGCCCCGGTTCGCCGGCGCCACGTTCCACCCCGTCTCCGCCCGCATGTACGAGATGGCCGCGAAGGCGCCCAACCCGGAGGCCGCGGCCATGCTGCGGGACCGGTCGGGTGTCGAGGAGCTGCGGACGGCACTCACCGGCCTGCTCGACGGCCGTTCGGTCATGCTCGGCGAGGCCAACACCATGCGTGCGCTGGCCACGGCGCTCGACGAGCTGAACGTCCGGCTCGAGGCCGAGAAACGCGCGCTGTCCACCGGCGAGGACGAGGCCGAGAAGCTCCGCGTCCGCAAGGAGGAGCTGACCACCGAGCGGCGCTCGTCCACCAAGGGCTGGCAGGTGCGGATGCGCACCGAGATCCAGCGCACCCGCGTCGAGAACAACCACGAGGTCGCCCGGCAGATGCGGGACGTGCAGTCGTGGTTCCGCCAGGCGATCGACGCCGCGGACAAGGACATGTTGCGGGGGATGCCGCAGCAGGTCGACGCCGCGCTGCAGATGGTGTCCGGCCGGATCAGCCAGTCGGTGGCCTGGAGGCTGAACCAGGTGGCCGAGGTCGTGCTCGGTGAGCTGTTCACGACCGACGAGGTCGCGGTGATCCGCGCCCAGTTCGCGAAGTCGAACACGCCCATCGTCGTGCGGCAGGCCGAGAAGCGCCCGCCGAGCACCGAGGACCAGCTGCTCGTGTTCATGGGTGTGACCGGTGGGTTCAGCGCCGGCAAGCTGGCGACCGCACCGTTGATCGGCCTGATCGGCGGGCCGATCCTGCTGGTGCCGACGATCGCGATCGCGCTCGGCGCGGGGTGGTGGCTGTCCAAGACACGCAAGCACTCCGCCGACAAGACCCACATGAAGCAGTGGCTCGGCGAAGCCATCGCCGACGCGCGCTCCACTGTGGACCAGCTGGTGGCCGAGCAGCTCATCGCAGCTGAGCAGCAACTCGCTCTTTCACTCGACGAGGCCCTCGGTAAGAGAATTGCGGGTATCGAAGAGGAGCTGCGTGAGGTAGACAAGGCACTGCGCCTGGACACCGCCGAACGGACGAAGCGCCTCAACCTGGTGAACAAGCGCCTGGCCGACGTGACCGCCGGCCGAGACCGGGCCGAGAAGCTGCTGGCGAGCATCCGATCGGTCCGGGACCGCGCGTGAAAACCCATGGAACCGACCGGGCTCACCATGAGTCCTACCTGCCACAAGACCACTTGAAGGGGGCACCCCGTGTACGTGGACGACGACACCTCGACCGACACCACCGACACCACCACTGACGACACGACCGAGGACACCGCCGGTCAGGACGACCTGACGGTCGAGATCGACGGCGAGGAGTACGCCGCCGAGGAGAACTACGACTACGACGGTGACGGTCAGAACGACACCGCGGTGGTGGAGACCGAGGACGGTTACCTCGCGTTCGCGGACACGGACGGTGACGGCACCGCGGACGTCGCGGTCGAGTACGACGCGGACGGTAACGTCGTCGGGGGCGCGGAGTACGACGAGTCGACCGGCGAGTGGGCCGCCGAGGACGTGGAGAGCCTGCCGACGCCGACGGGTGACGGCGCTGACGGAGCCGATGGGTCCGGCACCGACAGCACCGACGCGACGGACACCACCGACGACTCGACCACCGAGACCTCCGGCGACGGCGAGAGCATGTCCGTCGACCTGCCGGGTGAGGACGTGGAGGCGGGTCCGCCCACGTACGACACGGACGGTGACGGCACGAACGACACCTCCGTGGTGACCGATTCGGACGGCACGACCTACGCGTTCACCGACGTGGACGGCGACGGCGCGGCCGACCAGGCGGTCGTCATCGAGTCGGACGGCGACGTCACCGTGGCCGAGCACACCGGTGACGACGAGTGGACCACCACCGAGACCGGCCACATCGACGAGCAGGGCAACTACGAGTCCGACAGCACCTCGTCCTCGGCCTCTTCTGACGCCGTCTGGGCACAGGGGTGACCTGTACCACTTAGGCACCTAACGCAACATCAACCGATCCCGGTGGGCGCTCTGCCTGCCGGGATCGGTTTCTGTGCGGTAGACCACTCGTACGTCTGGGTGCTGAATCGATACCTAAATCGGTCTTGTGGCCCACCCGACACGCCAGTTCTCGTTTACCTGCGTGTCGCCCGGTTAACCTCAGAGGCATCCCCCAGCGAGGTCCCGTCCAAGCCACGGACGGGTGCTTCGCCGTTTGTACACCCAGGACGTCGTTGTCCGGATATCGGACGAAGGCGTCCTAGATGCATTCGGCGGCGTCCAGTCAGGAGATGAAGCGAAGATGACGGCAGTGGCAATCCCAGGAGTGGACCACGCACCGACTACCCACCATGGGCTTCTTTCCTGGGTCCGGGAGGTGGCCGAGCTCACCACCCCGGACGAGGTGGTTTGGGTCGAGGGCTCCGACCAGGAGTGGACCCGCCTGACCGATCAGCTCGTCGAGGCGGGCACCTTCACGCGGTTGAAGAAGAAGCCGAACTCGTTCTGGGCCGCGTCGGATCCTGACGATGTCGCACGCGTCGAGCAGCGCACGTTCATCTGCTCGGTCGACCCGGCCGACGCCGGCCCGACGAACAACTGGGTGGCGCCTGCCGAGATGAAGGCCACCATGACCGAGCTGTACCGCGGCTCGATGCGGGGCAGGACGATGTACGTCATCCCGTTCTGCATGGGCCCGCTCACCGCGGAGAAACCCATGCTGGGTCTGCAGCTCACCGACTCGGCGTACGTCGTGGTCTCGATGAAGATCATGACTCGGATGGGGACCAAGGCGCTCGAGCAGTTCATCGCACCGGACGGCACCGAACGCGAGTTCGTGCCGGCGCTGCACTCCGTCGGTGCCCCGCTCGAGCCGGGCGAGGACGACGTGCCGTGGCCGTGCAACACGGAGAAGTACATCTCGCAGTTCCCTGAGACCCGCGAGATCTGGAGCTACGGCTCCGGCTACGGCGGCAACGCGTTGCTGGGCAAGAAGTGCTACTCGCTGCGGATCGCCTCTGTGCAGGGCCGCGACGAGGGCTGGCTCGCCGAGCACATGCTGATCCTCAAGCTGATCTCGCCCGAGAACAAGGTCTACTACGTCGCGGCGGCCTTCCCGAGCGCGTGTGGCAAGACCAACCTGGCGATGCTGCAGCCGACCATTCCCGGCTGGAAGGTCGAGACGCTGGGCGACGACATCGCGTGGATGCGGTTCGGCGAGGACGGCCGGCTGTACGCGGTGAACCCGGAGGCCGGCTTCTTCGGCGTCGCGCCGGGCACCGACTACCACACCAACCCCAACGCGATGCGCACGATCGAGAAGGGCAACTCGATCTTCACGAACGTCGCCCTCACCGACGACGGCGACATCTGGTGGGAGGGCATGGGCGAGCCGCCCGCGCACCTGACGTCGTGGAAGAAGCAGGACTGGACCCCGTCGTCGGACGAACCGTCCTCGCACCCGAACTCGCGGTACTGCACGCCGATGTCGCAGTGCCCGATCCTGGCGCCGGAGTGGGACGACCCGAAGGGCGTGCCGATCTCGGCGATCTTCTTCGGTGGCCGGCGCGCCGACACCATCCCGCTCGTGACCGAGTCGCGGGACTGGCAGCACGGCACGTTCATGGGTGCCACGCTCTCGTCGGAGACCACGGCCGCCGCGAAGGGCAAGGTCGGCGTCGTCCGGCGCGACCCGATGGCCATGCTGCCGTTCATCGGCTACCACGCGGGTGACTACTTCCAGCACTGGATCGACACCGGCAAGCGCGCCGACGCGGACAAGCTGCCGAAGATCTTCTACGTGAACTGGTTCCGTCGCGGCGACGACAAGCGGTTCCTGTGGCCGGGCTTCGGCGAGAACTCGCGGGTGCTGAAGTGGGCCGTCGAGCGGCTGGAAGGCAAGGCAGCCGCGGTGGAGACGCCGATCGGCTATGTCCCGACCGCCGGCGACCTGGACCTCGACGGGCTGGACGCGCCGACGGCGGACATCGAGGCGGCACTCGAGGTCAACGCTGACGAGTGGCGTGCCGAGCTTCCGCTGATCGAGGAGTGGTTCGAGAAGATCGGCGAGAAGCTGCCGACGCTGCTGCGCGCCGAGCTGGAAACGCTCAGGACCCGGCTGGCCGAGTAGTCGTTACTGAGAACGAGCGGGGATCACCTGTCAGAGTGGTCCCCGCTTCGTTTGTCCACAACCTGTGGATAACCCTGTGCACAGCCCACTGATCCGGACCCCGTTTCTGACCAGGCGCAATGCCGGCGACACCCGTCGGACACGGAGATGTCATCCGCCGGACACGCAGTTTGTCCACAAGCCTCCGATCGGGTGATCGCTAGGGTTTGCGCCCTACCGCGGCGTAGCCGATCGACCGTTCCGGTGTGGTGGTGTCATCGAGCGACCCCGGCCGCCATTCAGACAGCCACACGACCCCAGGCTCCACCAGCTCCGTGCCGGCCATGAACGCGGCGACATCCTCACGGGTGCGCCCGCCGCCGGGAGTGCTGGTGCTGTTGTACATCTTCCAGCCGTCCTGCGAGCGTTGCAGATCGACCTTCGCCGCGTGGGAGAGCACGAGGTAGCTCCCCGACGCCATGGCGTCGACGTACCGGGCGACGGCGGCTCCCGGGTTCGCCGAGTCCGGCACGAAGTGCAGCACGGCCGCCATCAGCACGGCTATCGGCTGGTCGAAGTCCAGCAGCCGTCGCACGGGTTCGGCCCCGAGCACGCCGTCCACGTCGAGGAGGTTCCCCTGCGCGGCGCCGGCGTACTCGTTGCCATCGAGGATGAGGAGGCTGTGCGCGACGGCCACGGGCTCGCTGTCCACATAGACGACCCGGGAGTCGGGCACCTCTTTCTGGGCGATCTCGTGCACGTTCCCGACCGTGGGGATGCCGGAGCCGATGTCGAGGAACTGGCGGATGCCCTGGTCGACGCAGAAGCGGACGGCTCGGCGCAGGAACGCGCGGTTGCGTCGGGCCACCTCTCTCGCCTCGGGGATGGTCGAGAGGAGCTTCTCGGCGAAGACCCGGTCGTGCTCGAAGTTGCACGCCCCGCCGAGGAGGTAGTCGTAAACCCGTGCGGCGCTTGGTTGGTCCAGGTCAACGGTGGCCGGCGCCCAGTCCGGCAAAGAGTCCGACATGTGGCCACATTACGGGTGGTTTTTCACCGTCGAAGATCGAGTCGCCACGTCTGTCCGGTGAGCTCCTGGCCGAAGCGCTGGGCCTTGTCCTCCTCCACCAACTCGAAACCGGCCCGCTGGTAGATCCGCCGTGCCGGGGCCAGCACGGACACGGTCCACAGCTCCATCGCGTGGTAGCCCGCCGACCGCGCGAACTGGATGCACTCGTCGACCAGCGTCGAGCCGACCCCGGCGCCACGCGCGCTCGGCTCGACGTGCAGCAGCCGCAGCTTGGCAGTGGTCTCGTCCTTGCGTACGCAGAAGATCGCGCCAACCCGCTCGCCGTTCAGTTCCGCGATCCACGCCCGTTCGCGCTCCGGATCGTGCTTGTCCAGGTAGTCGGCCACGATCTGTGCGACCAGTGCCTCGTAGGAGGAGTCGAACCCGTGCTCGGCCGCGTACAGCGCGGCTTCCCGCTCGATCACCCAGCCGTAGTCGCCGGGCTCCGGCGACCGCAGTGGCACGTCCGGCCTGGTGTCGGGCCGGTCGATCCGCCTGCGGATGAGCTCCATGGCTTCCAACAGGCGGACCTGTTCCTCGTCGTTCAGGTCGGCGAGCAGGTCGCGGATCAGCCCGACGGACTTGGTGTCGAGCACGCGGAACGAGTCGTAGCCCTTGTTGGTCAACCGAACGACCTGCCGACGGGCGTCGGAGCGCGACCGTTCACGTCGCACGAGACCATTGTCCGCGAACCGAGTGAGCAGGCGGCTCAGATATCCGGCGTCCAGGCCGGCCGCCTGCCGCAGCGCCGTCACCTCGATCTCGTTCTGCTGCCCCAACTCGTACAGAACCCTTGCCTCAGTCAACGAAAATGGCGTGTTGAGTAAGTGCTCGTTGAGTGCGCCAAGGAACCTCGTGTAGCTGCGGTTGAACGCTCTAACTGCGGCGATCCGATCGGCAGCGATGTCGACGACCATGACAACCCCGTTTCCCGTGAAACAATTCCTTGACTAAGTCAAAGAGTATGCCAGGGCGGCGGCGCCGTACAACCCCGCCGCGGTGCCGAGTTCGGCCGGCTCGACCCGCAACCCCCGCAGGTACGACAGCCGGGCGTGCGTGGCAAGCGTGGCCCGCACGGGCTCGAACAGCAGGTCCCCGGTCTGGGCGACGCCCCCACCGACGACCGCGAGGTCGAGGTCGCACACCGCGGCGGTCGCCACGATCGCGAGCGCGACGGCCTGCCCACACCGCTGGAACGCCTCCCGAGCTACGGGATCGTCAGCCCGAGCGGACTCGGCCAACGCCCGCGCGTCAGCGCCGACCCAACCGCGTGCCAGCGCCCACCGAACGAGGTTGGGTCCACTGGCGACGGTCTCCGCACAGCCACGGCCGCCACAGGTACAAGGCTCCCCGTCCGGCTCGACGACCACGTGACCGACATGGCCGGCGTTGCCGGTGCGCCCGGCGAACGGCCGCCCGTCGAGCACGAGCCCACCGCCGATCCCGGTGGAGACGACCATCCCGAGCATGGCGTCCGACCCACGCCCGGCACCGACCCAGTGCTCCCCGAGAGCCATACACACCGCGTCGCCGGCAAGCGCCACGGGCGCACCCACCAGTTCCTTGACGTGGTCGACGAGCGGGAAGTCCCGCCAGGCCGGGATATTGATCGGTGAGACGGTGCCGGCCACGGTGTCGATGGGCCCCGCACACCCGATCCCCACACCCGCCACAGTGCCGACGTCCAACTCGGCGACCACCTCGCACAGCGACGAGAGCGGATCCGAGCCAGTGGGTCGCGAGGTGTGCCGCAGCAAGGTCCCAGCAGCGTCGACGAGGCCGCCAGCGATCTTGGTGCCGCCGATGTCCAGAGCAAGCATGGAGCAATCCTGAACGGCACCCCTGACCGCTTCACCAGCGGGATCGCCAACGGTGTGGCGCAGTCGTTGGCCTCCGGCCCCCGGTTCCACTCTCTCACGGAGGACCGACATTTTCGGGGCCGGCGGCGGGGAGGCTGTGGACAACCCAGACCATTACCGACCCGCCGATCGCTGGCTCGTCGCCGACGAACCGAACATCCCCCCGACGGCCGCGTCGTCGAACCGCTGCCGGATCGGACGGGCCGGGTTGCCGCCAACGATCGCGCGAGATACCGCGCGCCGACATCGCTCAACCTCACGCGCTGTCGACGCCACCTACACGGGAAGCGATCGCCGAGGTGGGCCCGGAGCTCGCGAGAGGCTCCAGGCACCGGATGCAGGTCCGACCAGGCGATTGTGGACAGCTCCCGGTTCATCACCTAGAACTGTCGGTGATCCCGACTATGCTGGTGTTCGGGGGGCCGACGGCCGCCCTCACGCCAGCCGCGAGGCGGCGGCGTATGCCATGCGCGGGGCGATTGCCGTGGCCGGCCGGCATGTCACGTGAAGGCCCGCGCTCTCCGAGAGGTGTCGCCCCACCCGGCCTGACGGTTGTGGACAGCTCCCCGTTCGTCGCCCGGAACTGTCGGTGGTGGCGACTACGCTGGTGATCGGGGGGCCGGCGGCCGCCCACGCGCCGGATTCCTAGTGCCGGTGCGTGTTGTCGGGCTGGCTCGGATCGCCTGGATGTTCAAATCCCGGCGCCAGTCGCACCCGCTCCGCGATCTGCAGGTCCAGCCACGCGGTGAACGCCCGTCGCCGCGCCGAGGCCGCCAGCCACCCGCCGATCGCCTTCATGTCGAGGGGCAGCATCCGCGCCGGCCGCACCTCCTCCACCACGAACGTGTGCGTCCCCAGTGGATCCCGCACCGGCCCGACCGTTTCCCCTGCCGCCGCAGCGAAAACCGCGTCCTCCGCCGGCCCGGTCAGCTCGCCGCGCCGCAGCACCCGCCGCCCAGCCGCATCCCGAATCACCCGCTCCTCCGGCACGCTGAACCGCTCCGGGTTGCGTCGGTAGAAGTCCTCGACCGCGGAAGGTGGCACGCTCACATCCGCGGTCACCGTAACGAACACCGCTCGTGCCAAGGGATTTCGGGTCAGCAGGTCGGCCGCGACGCTCCCCAGCGTCAGCATGGCGGCCCGGTCGGGTGCCAGTTCGGACAGCGCTGGCGCCCCAGCCTCGTCGAGCCCGCGGCGGGCGGCCTCGGCCGCCACCAACCGTTCGGCGACGAGCACCTGCACGAGCCACCGCCGCAGCTGCCGCCCCTCACTCGTCCGTTCCCGCGGCAGGGTCGGCGCCACCGGTCCGGCACGTAGACCCGCCTCCCGGGCATCCACATCGGACACATCGACCGGGGCGCCGGCCACCCATGCCACGGCCGTCACGGTGTCACCACCAGCGGCACCGCCGGCGAGTACAGCAACCGGCCCGCGCCGGCCACCCGGATCAGCGCCCACCAGCTGCCCGGCGCCACCCACTCCGGCACGGTCACGTCGAACGCCAACTCCACCTCCCCGTGCGCCGGCACCTCCGCGCCGACCGCGCGCGGGCCGACGAAATCCCACGTCCCCCACGGGCTGACCACCGCGGCCTCCAGCGCGAGCGGCGCTCCCGCCTCCGACGCCACCCGCACCGCGAGCCGTCCGCTTTCCCCGCGTGCCAACCGAACCGGCTCCGGGTCCGCCGACAGCCGGAGCAGGTTTCCGCGCTCGAACGCCGCACCGACCGACAGCACCGCGACGTCCTCGACCACCTGCCGCCAGCTCGGCGGTACCTCTCCGACCAGCTCCGCGCGCACCCGCACCGGATACCGCCCCGGCTCCGCGCCGGCTGGCGCGGTCACCGTGACCTCGCCGCGAAGGTGACCACCCGGCGGCAACCCGAACGGCAGTTCCGCCGGCTCGGCCACCCACCCGTCCGGCAGGGCCAAGCGAACGAAGCCATGCAGATCCATATCGGTGGCGTCCGAGGCGACGGACACCGTCAGCGTGTCGTCGGCGGTCACGTCGGCATGCACCGCGATCGGCAGCCCGCCCAGTGGCGCCGGACCCCGGTTGTGCAGCCAGTACTTGGCGTACAAGGGCTGGGCCGGCTCCGCCTCCGGGCCAAGTGTCCCACCCTCCACAACGGACCACTTGGCGGCGGGCCGCGCGAGGACCGTGACCGCGTCGCAGCCGGCAACCGTGATCTCCCCGGTCAGCGGCGCGCCGGGTTCTTCGAGCAGGTTCGCCGAGGTGAGCTCGGACAGCGTGACCACATCCGACGACAGCGTCGCCGTGACGGGTGCGCCCGTGTGCGCGACCAGCCGCACCGCAAGGCTTTCGCGTGGGTCGGCGGTTGCGGCGGAGCCGCTGGTCAGCGGGTTGCCGGCCGCCTTCACCGCGGCGAGTCGCACACGGGTGGCCAGCTCGGCGAACAGCAGCGAACCCTGTGCCGGCAGGCCGCGCGTGCCACCGTCCTCGGTCACCACCGCGTGAAGAGGGCGGCTGAACTCCGCGCTGTTGTCGGCGATCTCGGCTGCCCGCCAGTCGCCGTCGCCCGCGGCGATCGCGTACCGGAACTCGTGGGTCCAGTGCTGCAGCTGGAAGTTCGACCCGTCCGGCACCGTGCGGCGCGGCGGGTCGATCCACACCCCCGACGGCCATCCCGTGCACGACCGCAACAGCGACGCGTGCAACGTGCCGGCCGTGTCGACGGCGAAGCCCGGCAGGCCACGGTTGAGCAGCGCGACGGTCCGCCCGGCGTACTGCTCCTGGCCAGGCGATCCCGCACCGACGTCGATGACGTGGTCCGCGAGATCGTCCACAATGGACTTGACCTGGTCTGCCGGGACGATCAACACCCCGAGTGCACGCGCGTCCCGCAGGTCGGCGCTGGGCTGCCACACCTCGTCGAGCGGCTTCTCCGGCGGCACCCAGAACACGCCGTCGCCGCTGATCCCGGACCGTGTCAACACTTCCGCCGTGAACGAGTTGACCTCCGGCCCGCCGATGGCGATCCGCACGTCCGGCAGGTTCGAGTCGACGCCGAGATCGCCGTACCGTGACCCGGCAGCACTGCTCACGGTCGACGTCACCCCGGAACGCGCCAGCGCGACGGCCAGTTCTCGTGCCAGCGGCGCCGCTTCGGCCTCCGTCGGCACGATGATCTCCGCGACGCCGATGGGTCGTAAAGCGCCGTCGGCCAGTCTGAGCGACGCGGCCGCGGACAGCCCGAACCAGGTGTGCGCCGGGTTGTCGAGCGTCCTCGGGTGCTGCGCCGAGTCGACGTCGATCAGCCCGAAACCCCGTCCCACCACGGCGTTCCCGACTTCGCTGACCGGCAGGGCACCCGGCACCGCGCACGGCCAGCGCACGCGCAGCAGCTGGTCGGATCCGGTGAACTCGTCGATGGTCGTGGTGCAGTCCACCCGGTCCACGCCGTGCCACAACGTGATCGTCTGCGTGTAGCGAACCGAACCGACCTGCCCCTTCGCGATGATCCGCTCGCCGACCGGGCTCCGCTCGACGGTCACGTCGGCCGGCGCCGTGGCGGACGTGCTCACCGGGCCCTTGGGCAGCAGGTGCCACGGGCCCTCGCCGAACGTCGGATGCTGGTGGTACTCCTCGTACACGGCCAGCTCGTTGCCGACCGCGCCCGGCGTGATCAGCTCCCGCCCGGTGCTCAGCTCGACAAGGCTGCGCACCCCGCCGCCACTGTCGGGGTCGACGGCCACCTGGAACTGGTCGCTGGTCGCGATCCCACCGTCGACCGCGACCCAGCCCTGGTCCGCGCCGGCGCTCTCGGTGAGCCGGAACACCCGCCACCCCAACGGCGGCACATCCTCGGCCAGGAAGGTGACCGTGCCGTGGTCGACGAGCGCGGGGAGTTCGGCTCCGGTGTCGTCGGTGACCGTGACGCCCGTCGTCGGGAGCCGCACGGTGACCGTGTCGGTGCGCGCGTGGTTGAGCGGATTCCAGACCACAACGGGCTTTCCGGTGCCCTCCGGCAGTGTGACCAGCGTCGACAGCACGGTCAGCGCGCGCTCGCGGATGCCGACCGCCAGGTCGTGCGCGTCCCGCCAGCTGGTGACGAGGTCGAGGTAGACCTGGTCGGACTCGGAACCGGTGATCGCGTCATGGTGGGCGCCGTACGCGAGCTGGACCCACGCCTTGGCGAGCGCGGCGTCCGGATAGTCCGCGCCTGCGAGGATCGTGGCGAACGCGGCGAACGGCTCCGCCTCCAGCACGGCGGCTTCGGCAGCGCGTTGGGCCTGCTTGGTGTCGATGTAGGAGACGTCCTTGCCGGTGTAGATCGGGTTCATGTCCCTGGTCTGCGGCGTCGGAGCCACTCCGCGCTCGGCGAGCTCTGCCCGTACGGCGGCGAAGAAGTCCTTCGGCAGTGAGCAGACGAACCGTGGCCACACATACCGCCGCGCCCAGTCCTTGTGCAGCTCGGTGATCCACTTGTTGGGTGGCGTGTAGTCCCCGCCGACCGGCAGGAGCACGTGCCTGGCGATCGTCACCTTCTTCAGGTCGAGGAAGAGCTGGTAGGCGGCCTCGGCGGCGTCGTGGAGCGTGGGTGCCTTGTCGAACGCCCAGCCGGAGCCGTAGTGGTCGGTCATGTAGGCGGTCAACAACCCGCGCCCCGACGGCGAGATCCATTCGAACTCGCTGGAGAACTGCATCCGCGTCGGGTCGCCCCGGCCCGCCGCGGTCTTCTCCATCGGCCCCCACTGGTGGAACGGGCCGCGGGCCCAGGAACTGGAGGTGAGGCCGGCGTCGGCGGCGAGGCCGGGGAAAGCCGGGTCGTGCCCGAAGGCGTCCAGCTGCCAGGCGGTGTCGGGTCGTGCGCCGAACACGTCGCGCTGGAAACCAATGCCGTGAACGAAGTTGCGGACGGTCGTCTCGGGGTCGGTGAGGTTGGTGTTCGGCTCGTTGTAGGTGCCACCCATGACCTCGACGCGGCCTTCGTCGATGAGCCTTGTGAGGACGGCACGGTCCTGCGGGTAGGTGTCCCAGTAGGGCTTGAGGTAGTCGACCTCGGCGAGCACGAACCGGTAGTCCGGTTCCGCCAGCG
Organism: Actinophytocola sp.; assembly: GCF_036378875.1. GTDB lineage: Bacteria > Actinomycetota > Actinomycetes > Mycobacteriales > Pseudonocardiaceae > Actinophytocola. The sequence continues at coordinate 2,699 of NZ_DASUVO010000153.1, read as the reverse complement.
CCAGGTCGAGGTGTGCTCGGACCAGGTCGAATCCGGCGAGCTGGCGGGCGCCGCGGTGCGAGCCGGGGAAGTCGAGCTCGTCCCAGGCCACGGTGTAGGCAGCCTGGGTGTTCCACCAGACCGGGTCGTAATGAAAGTGGGAGATCAGGTGCATGGTCCAGCCCGGTTCCGCGACCGTCAGCTCGAAGTCAGTCGTATTGCCGTCAATGACGACTCTCGCCGGCAGCACGGTGCCGGGTGTCGCACCGTGGGTATCCACCCCGACCTCGGCCCGGCCGGTGCCCACGACGGGCTCGGGGGTGTCGATGTTCGGTCCCTCGACGTGCACGCGCGCGGTCGTGGTCGCGTCCCAGGAAACCCGGACAACCTGAAGCGGAGCCGTGTCCGAGCCGACGAACAGCTCGGTCGACTCCACGGAGACAACACCCATGTCTCGCACTGTGCTTGCTAGATCAAGAACACACAACCCAGCGAAAGGATCTTGTCCGGCAGTGGACAGCTCGGCGCCGACACGCCGTAGGGGTTTCTCACTCAATATCGGGATCCTGCTAGAAAGCCGGATACGGTCTGATGGTGGACCCGGTGCGCAACCCGTTCGCCCCCGGCGCAGGTCAGCGTCCGCCCGAGCTTGCCGGGCGGGAGAAGGAGATCGCGGCCTTCGACGTCGTACTGGAACGGGTCGCGCGGGGCCGGCCGGAACGCAGCCTGGTGCTGACGGGCCTGCGGGGCGTCGGAAAAACGGTGCTACTTGGCGAACTCCGGTCCATGGCCGTCCGCCGTGGTTGGGGCGCCGGCAAGATCGAGGCCCGGCCGGACGCCGGACTCCGCCGCCCGCTGTCCGCCGCACTGCACCGGGCCGTGCGTGACCTGGCCGTACGGCACCGCGCACCGGACCGCGTCGAGCACGTCCTCGGTGTGCTGAAGGCGTTCGCGCTACGGGCGAGCCCGAGCGACTCGAAGCTGCGGGACCGGTGGCAGCCCGGCATCGACGTGCCTCCCACCCAGGGACGCGCCGACTCCGGGGACATCGAGATCGACCTGGTGGAGCTGTTCACCGATGTGGCCGAGTTGGCTCAGGACGTCGGCACCGGGGTCTCGCTGCTGATCGACGAGATGCAGGACGTCATGGCCGACGACATCTCGGCGTTGTGCGCGGCCTGCCATGAGCTTTCGCAGTCGGGTGCGCCGTTCGTCGTGGTGGGCGCCGGTCTGCCGCACCTGCCGGCCGTGCTGTCGGCGTCGAAGTCGTACTCCGAGCGCCTGTTCCGATACGTACGTATCGACCGGCTCGACCGTGCCGACGCCGACCAGGCCGTCGTGGTCCCGGTCGCCCGCGAGGACGCGAACATCACCGACGAGGCACTGGACGCGCTGTACGACGCGGCGGGCGGCTACCCGTACTTCATACAGGCGTATGCCAAAGCGGCCTGGGACGCGGCCCCGAGCAACCCCATCACGGCCGAGGACGTCGGTGTGGCCGCCCCCGAGGCGGAGGCCGAGCTGGCGGTGGGCTTCTTCGGCTCCCGCTACGAACGCGCCACCCCCGCCGAACGCGAGTACCTGCGCGCCATGGCGGAACTGACGAAGGGCAAGACCGACGAGGGCGCCGCGACCGCGGACATCGCCGGCCACCTGGGCCGCAAGCCGTCGTCCCTGTCCCCGGCGCGCGACAGCCTCATCAAGAAGGGCCTGATCTTCTCGGCCGAACGAGGCCGGATCGCCTTCACGGTGCCGCACTTCGGCCGGTACCTGAGGGCGCATGCCGGGGAATGAGGCGGCCCGGATCCGCCCGGGTGCCAGGACGGTCGTGACGTGGATGATTCCGTCCCCGATCTCGGGCTCGCGTGCCCGTCAAGTGTCGCGTACGGGACCTCCGCGGTACGTTCGTGACTGTGCCACTGACCACTGACAGCGCCTTCGCCGAGCGCATCCGGGCCTCGCTCGAGGAGGACCTCGCCCACACCCGTGCTCGCATCGCGGGACTGGAGCACGCGCTGTCGGACTTCGCGCACGCGGCGCGCGAGAGCGCCAGCGAGGACGACCACGACGAGGACTCGGCGTCGATGGCGATCGAGCGGTCCCAGACCTCCACCCTCCTCGACTCCGCCCGCGACCACCAGGACGAGATCACGAGCGCCCTGAAGCGGCTCGACGCCGGGACGTACGGGATCTGCGAGAACTGCGGCCAGCCGATCGCACCCGAGCGGCTCGAGGCGCGACCCATCGCCCGCCTGTGCATCCGGTGCGCGTCCTCACGCCACTGAGAGCCCCGAGAGAGCGGCCCGCCGGAGTCAGGTACCGCCCTCGAAGGCGATCCTGATCGCGGCCAGCACGGCGCGGTCCGGGTCCAGGTACCGCCCGCCGCGCGGAGACGCGGTGCCGTCCTGCCCGACGTCGTACACGATCGGCTGCGCGGTCGGGAGGTTGAGTTCTTCGAGCTCGGCGTCGCCGAGGTCGTCGACGATCGCGCACAGGGCGCGCAACGAATTGCCGTGCCCCACCACGAGCACGTTCTGGCCCGCCCGGAGACGGTCGAGCAGCAAGCCCTGCCAGAGCGGTCCCACCCGCACCACCACGTCGTGGAGGGACTCGCCCTCGCCGGGCGCGGCGGGCCGCGGCCCCGCCGGCTCGGCGGCGTCCCCGACGTCCGTACCGCGCTCGACGAACTCGACCGCCGCACGCTGCTCCTGCGGCATCGG
>NZ_DASUVO010000152.1:0-15809 GCF_036378875.1 Actinophytocola sp. | reverse complement strand
ATCGGCCCCACACTTTATCCCACACAAATCGCGTGGATACGCAGATCAGCTCTGGCTCGTTGTGTGGTTCTCGACGGCCTCGGCAAGCCCATTGATGGCGGGGCGATTGCGTGCAACGCTTGGATGGTCGCGGCCTCGTTGTTCTACCCCGTCAGGTTCTCCGCCGACGTCTCGTGCATTCCCGGACTAACCATATGTTTGTCGTCCACGTACATCACCTTTCGCCGTCATTCGGCGACGTGCTGTCGTCATCCTGACGGGTTGCGTCTTGACGAGACCGTCGACGATGTCGACTGGCCGACTCGCGGGCTCTGGCTCGTAACATCCGACCGGTTTACCGTGTGCCTCACGGTGACGGCTGCTCGTACTGTTGTGCGCCGACTCATGCGCGCGTCATCGGGTCCGGCTTCTGGGTCTGGCGGGCGGGCGATACCGAAAGGTCGATACGGCTTCGGTGTGCGGGCCGACGTGCTTGTTCTTGGCTGATGCCCACAGGTGCCGGCGGGTGAAGTCCGGCCAAGGCCGGTTACGGGTGCGAACCTTGCGGTCGAGCCTGTCGCCGAGCCCGTTGACCGGGCAGTGGCCCATGTAACGCAACATTTCGGCGTAGGGAACGGGGCGGATCTCCAGGGACAGCCAACTGCTCTTCGTCAGCACTGAATTCCATTGGGCCAGGTTGAGGGGCAGGTAGCGGTTGTCGCCGTGCTTTGGCTGGCTGGTGATGGTCAGGACGTCGACGTGGGAGGGCGTGGTGTTCCAGACCAGGACGGGTCGTTCCTTGTAGGTGCTCTGCGGATCGTCGTGAGTGATGATGGCCAGCCAGACCTCGCCCTCCTTGGGAGGCCAGCATCCGACGCCTGGCGGCGCGGGGTTCGCTGGTGGCCCGGAACGCATCCACCGGTACTGCCGTAGATGGCCGACCACGATGGCGACGACCGCGGTCAAGAAGGACGCCACGCCCAAGAGGAAGAGAACCAAGGTGACGCCGTCAGCCCTGGCAGGGTCGGGCAGGCCTTCCGGCCAGAAAGCCATCCCGAGCAGCAGGGCCGAGGTCAGCAGGTGTTCCCAGCCCTGTCTGGCCAGCAGCGTCGGCCAGTAGCCGAACTCGACCAACCGCATGCAGGCGAGGTAGGTCACGGTCGCCACCGTCGCGATCAGCAGGAGCGGGCCGGTGACCGACAGGACAGGAATCCCGGCGTTCAGGGCAAGCATTTCGGATGCGACGACAACGGCGAGCAACCCGGTCGCCTTGGCACCGAGGAGCACGCGCTTGGATCTCCGCTGCTGGGGACTCACCCGGCGGACCAGCCAGTAAGCCAGTACGGGGGCGGCGACCACCAGCAGTGCCTTGACGCCGCTGTGCTTGACCTGTTCGAGCTCGGCCGGGAACAGCAGAGCCATCGGCGTGGCCAGCACCCAACTCGTGGCCAGCACCGCGAACGACACCCTGGCTGTCTGCGGGACGAACTTGTCCGGCCGGCTGGGCTTGAGCAGCGTACGGGGACGACTCTGGTAGTTGAGCAACGTCATCAGGTAGATGCCCAGGAACAGGACCACCACTGCCTTGAACATGTCGTCACCGCTCCCGTTCCAGGGCTGCGGCCAGGCGATCGATCTGACTGTCCAGCTCGATTCGGCGGCGTTCCTTGGCCGAGCGGTCTTCTCCTCTGATGACCTCGATGTTGGTGCGTAGTTTCTGGTCCAGACGCCGTTCCTGGATCTCCAGGTCCACCGAGTCGCGGCGTTCGTTCGCGCGTAGCTGGCGTTCATGCAGTCGCTTGTCCACCTCCAGTTGGCTGCGCAGCTGCTCGTCGTACGCGGTGCGCGAGCTCATCAGCTTGGTCAGCACCGGTAGGCAGTCCAGCACAATGAGCAGCAACGCGAGCAGAAGGTGTGCCGTCGCGATCACAAAACTGTTGCTGGACAGGCGTCCCAACGCGTCGAACTCGTCCAGCAGGCCCCGTGCGACCAGGTTCTCCCTTTTCTCCTTCACCTTGGTGGTGATTCCGTCGTTGACCTGGCGCTCGGCGGAGGCCTCCGCGTCGGAGAGCTTTGTGGTGAGGCCCGCGACCTCGGTCTCGGCGGTGGCCAGTTGCCGGTGAAGTTGATCTATCTGGCTGTCCTGGCGGAACTGGTCGGCCTTGTCGCGGTTTCGTCGGCACTCGCCGCCCTCGCCGACCACGCCCGTGAGACCTGGACCTGCCCTGCCCGCGCATTCATCCCGGGCCAGCTGTTCCAGCTGTTCCAGTTGAGCGTCGGCCGCATCGGTTCTCTGCTTCAGGGTGTCTCGGTTCTTGATCGCCTGGTCCAGTTCGCCCTGGATGGACTGTGGGCTCTGCGCAATGGTGATGCGCAGTCCGTCGCACGACGGGTCAGGCAGTGGTGTGCCGGACGGCGGGTTGCAGCGTTTGAGCGCACTCTCGTAGCCGTCCACCTCGGACTTGCGATACTCGCTGATCTCGTTGTCGATCGACTGGTGGAACACGCCGAGCACCAGGGGCTCGGCGATGACCAGACCCAGCAGCACCGAGACCACCAGGCGTGGGACGTACACACCCAGTCGAGCCGCGCGCTCGGTGCCGTGCGTGCTGGAGATCAGCCAGCTGTCGACCGTGATGATGATCAAGGCCCACATCAGGTCCGCAGGCACCAGCAACCACCAGGCGGCGTTGGTGACCGTCGTGATCGCCATGTGCATCGACACACCGGCGAGCAGTCCGGTGTTGAGCACGATGAACCCGAGCCTCGTGTAGCGCGGCCGTTCTTCCGGCACCCAGTCGAGGATGCCCTCGTCCACGCCGACCAGCCGGCGCATCAGACGGGGCAGTCCTCGCTTGGGCATCACCGGCCGGAACGCGCCGATCCCGGCGTCATTGGGCAACGACGTCCGCACAGGCCGTGTAATGGTGAGTTCGTCCAGGTCAGTTGACATCCTCGACCCGCACCTTCTCGTCGTCGGCAAACTCGTCGTCCCCGTCGGGGCGCGATTCGAGCTGGCGGCGGTCCTCGCTGGCAGCGATGGGTGTCACGACAGGGCCACCCAGCAGGTCATTGACGACCTTGTCGAGGTGCAGGTTCGCGTTGTCCAGGTGACCGTGCTTGCCCAGCTCGCGGATGACCTCGAGCTTCGCCTCCAGCTGTTTGAGCTCGGTCTCCCGTTCCAGTTTTCGATCCTCGCGTTCCCACATCTCCCTGCGTAGCAGTGCTTTGTCTCTGTCCAACTGGTCCTCGCGCGCCCACTCCGTGCGCCGTGCGCGGTCCAGGCGGTCGGCCTCCCACTCCGCCTTGTCCCGCTCTCGCTCGATCTCCAGGCGGGTCAGCAGATCCTCACGGTCCTGAGCGACTTCCTGTCTGCGCAGTTCCTTGAGTTCGTCGGCCAACTCCCTCGCGCTGATGTCACCCGCGGCATGGGACAGCACCAGAGCGGCGATCGGGTCCCCCCCGACCACGTCCGATGTCCGCGACAACTGGTCCCGCTCGTAATCCTGCTGTTCGGCGTTCAACACGCGGGCGTGCCGGTGCCCATCCGCCTCTCGTTGATGCTCGTAGTGCTGTTGCTGCTCCTTCAGGCGGTGCTCGTTGCGTTGCCGTTCGAAGTCGACCGTGTGTTTCTGCTGCTCGTCACGCAGCGACTCCTGGAACTTGGCGAGTTCGTCCGGCGTGAGCACCTCCACGCTGGCCAGCGTGGCCGTCATGCCGGCGAACTCGGGCGGCACGACCGTCACATAGGCCCTGACCTGGGAGCTCAACTTGCGTCGGACGTCATTGATCTCCGTCAGCGCATAGTCCAGGCCCACCTCGAACAGCCGGCTGTGTGCCTTGAGATATCCGGAAAGCATCGCCTCGGCGTCATGGCCTCCGGTGCGGACGACCGCCACCGGGTCCTCGACCGTGCACAGGAAGGTGACCCGCATCGTGAACGACGTCGCGTCCTGCGACGGGATTCCCAACATGACCACCACCTGCGTGTCCGTCGTGATGTCGACGACGGACACGCGCGACGCGTCCATGACAGAGGACGAGTCAAGTGGCAGTGCGGACGTGTCGAGCAGGTAGTCACCGCGGGTGAAGTACACGAGCCGCTGGCTGGCCAGTGGTCGGGGAATCTCGTCGGCGGTGCGGCCATGTGGCCCGCGCGCCCAGAACGACTTACGGGGAACCGGCGCCAGGAAGTGTTCGGACACGACGGGGTAAGGCTGCTTTTCCACTGGATGCTCCGGAATGTCAGTCGGTGATGATTTTGAGGGCGTTGATGAGTGCGGTCACGATCGAACCGATGTTCTTGTTCTTTCGTGCTACGACGATGGGGAACTCGCGTTCCAGCGCGTTGCGTTCGCCTTCGTCGTCGAACCCGTTGGCGAGGGCGTGGCCAAGTGCACTGACAACGTCCTCCGGCCGCTCGGCGTTCTTGTGGAGATCTTCCAGAATCGCTTGGAGCGCATGCATCGCGCGCAACCGCACGGGCCGGTGCACCAGCACCTTCGCGAACAGGCCGCCGACCACCCCGATGCGGTCCGGAAAGTCCGTCAGGTAGTTGAGCACGGCCACCCGTTTCGTGCGGGCGTCCCTGACCGCCAGCGCCGCGAGTACGGTCCGCGCCGCCACCGAGCACAGGTGTGGTCGGGCGCCGGGACGGATGAACCGCTCCGCCTTGCCGGCCAGCGTCGACAACACGATGCCCGCGTCCCTGGTCTCCCCGACCAGCGTGCTGAACAGCTCACCGAACACCATCTCGACGTCGCCGGCGACGGTGTGCGACTGAACGCACAGCTGCCAGAGCACGTTCACCGCCTCATGCGGATAGCGGACACCGAGATGGCCACTGAAGGTCATCGCAGCCGCCCACCGCTGAGTGGGCCGACCCTGGGTGATCCACTTCGTGGCGATCTGCAGGGCGGCTGGGGAGAGCGAGTCCACGTACGCCATGAACCAGAGGGTGTAGACCGCGGCGCGCTGGCCCGCGGTGCCGCGCTGACCACCTGCCCAGTGGTCCAGCGTCGGCAACACTTCGTCCAGCGCCGCGTAGGCGAGCCGCGCCAGACCCATCGCCACCCGCTGCTCGTACACGGGTCGCACGACGATGAGGTCGAGCCAGTCGCGCAGAGTGTCCCAGAACCGGACGTCCATCCCGCGCCACAACGCGGACAGCACGTGCTGGTGATAGCCCGACATCGCGAACAACAAGGCGCCCCTGGTACCCAGGTCGGTGGGCAGGACCGAAGTGGTCACGAGTGTGTTCTCGGCCAGTTGACCACGGATCCGCGGCAGGGTGACCGCCGCCGGAGAGGACACTTCGGCCTCCGCCTCCGGCATGTGCTTTCGCATCGTGGTTCGCAGTAGTGCCATGGCGCTTTCGAAGTGCCGCTCATCGACGCCGAGCGTGAACGCGAGCGTGGCGACCTCCAGCACCTGGCCGTCCGAAGCGGTTTCGAACCAGGTGTCGACCTGCGCGCGCATGCTGGCGTCGAAGTGGGACACCGCGATGTCCGGCGATTCGCCCTCGCGCAGCCGCAGGGCCAGGTCAACGACGTCACTGACCCGGTCGGCCGATCTCAGCGCGTTACTCAGAGTTTCCTGGTGCTCCTCGGGCCATTCCTCCGGCCAGTACACGCGCAGTACTCGTGCCGCGTTCGGCGGACGCCAGGCGAGGTGGCTGATGGACTCGGTGACACCTGCCTGGGTGATGGAGGTCGTGACTACGAGGTAGGCCCGCTGGTCCGCCAGCCGATCCCGAAGGAGCCGCCACTCGAAGTCGGACTCGACCGCCTCCGGAGCCACGACACGGTCTATCACCAGGTAACCGCACTCGGCCTTGTAGTCGTACTTGACCAGTTCAGCGAGGGGAATCTGTGGCGCGAGCATGAAGAGCGCCTCGTCGGTGACCTCACGCAGCAGCGCCAGTGCCGACGAGCGCTTGCCGATACCTGTGGCGCCACAGAGGACGACGACACGGTCGTGCGCGAGTCGCAGCGCCGCGTCGGGGAAGCCCTCAGGTCGGACGAAGTGTTTGAGCGCGTTGGTGACATCGTCCTGGTCGACCGAACCCGTCGCGCGGGAAAGTTTCGCGCTCAGGGCGTGCAGCAAGCCGATCGACACGTTCGACCCGAAGACGGGGTTGTTGACGTTGATGGTCTGTTGTTGGTTGAAAGAGGACTGTGCGGTTGCCTCTTCCGGTGTTTCCGGCGGCTTTTCCTCGGCCGCCTCGTCGTCCTTCTCTTCCTCCTCCGTCATGCGCCGAACCTGTTCTGGATACCGATGACCGGGTTGTCGCCGTGTACTCCGCCGTGGATGTGGCTGGTCACGGCGGGATTCGCGACGGGCTCGGCCGGTCGGGCAGGTTTCTCGGCGCGTTCGTTCACTGGGACCGATGTGTCCAGCGGGAGTGCGTGGATGTCGTGACCGGGCACGTGCAGCCAGGCAGAGCCGTGGAAGGTCTTGTTCCGGACGACCACCTCCCGGAAGTCCCGTTCGGACATCCGAGTGTGGCCTTGGCGCACGACCTCCTCGAACAGTGCGGGAGACAGAAGAACGACGAGATCCGTGGTCGGACAGGCCGCGAGAGCCTGCCGTGCCGGTGCGCTGTCCACCAGGCGCGACACGGCAACCACGCCCTGACCGGCGTAGCCGCCCGCAGCCGGGCTCACGAGTCCCTGATGGATGGCCAGGCGCATGCGGAGCCGGCCGCCGTGGCGCTGGCTCGCGTTGTAGGCGGCCAACGCGTGGGCCAGGGCGCTCGGAAACTCGTCGATCACCGTCCACTCGGGCACGTTCGCCGGTAGCACGGCGAGCTCTCCGTCGCCGGCCGGTTGCACGCTCCACCGGGATCGGTCGAAGCCCGCGGCGGCGGTGGCAACGGCAAGCACATCGACTCGAGCCTGCTGCAGTTCGTGCTGCTGGAGGTCATTGCGACCGCTGTAGTTCTCCGCGTCCGAGCTGAGCAACGTTCGTCGGCTGAAGTGGTTGTCCACGATGTGCGTCCTTTCCGTCGTCGTGACATGAGCACATTCTGCGAACGGCAACGGCTGGAGTTGTCCTATTAGTAGTGAATGCGAGAAGATCAATTGTCATCGGCGTAGCGGCGCAGCGCACCGACATCGTTGATCTTGATGCCCCGGTATTGCGAGGAGATGAGTCCTCGCGCTCGAAGATCACGCATGGCCTTGTTGACAGCCGCGGGCTTGGCGCCGATCAGTCTTCCCAACTCGTCCTGGGAGATCTGGAAGCCAAGTTTGACGTCCACAATGGCGGACTCGCCATACAACTCGACGAGTTCCAGGATTACCCGTGCCAGTCGCACCTGGACGTCGTAACCGCCGAAGTCGAGCCTTCGCTGGTTCGCCCAGTACAGCTGATCGACCAGGTTCGCGGACAGCGCCCGCCAGGTGACGGGATGCTTGTCCAGGTAGGCGAGGAAGCGGCGGTGATCGATGGCGTGTGCGACGGTCTCCGCACAGGCAGTCACCGTCGCGGTACGCACGCCGCCCCGCAATGCGGCACTTTCGCCGACGAGATCACCTGCGGCGCGGATGGCCAGCAAGGTCTCAGAACCGTTGCGGGCGACCGAGGTCACCTTCACACAGGCGGTGGTGCCTGGCTTCGTGGCTTGCAGCAGGAACACGTCGGTCCTGGGCTCTCCCTGTTGAGCGACGTGCTCGCCAGGTGCCACCGCACGCGGCCGCCCCAGGTTCAACAGTTCCGTTGCCGCCTCAGGGCCGACACGAGCCAGAAAGCTCCCGGGTAACCAACCCGCTTCAGGACGCGAAGGATTGGGCAAGGTAGTTCTCCTACCGCAAGTTCAGGTTGCCTACAAGGTCGTCCTGTGGCGGACGGCCAAGCCGATCTTTGGTGGGTTAGCGCCCAAGAATGGCGTCAGCAATCACCCGACGCACGTTCGCCATCAGGTGAGGTCAATCGTCCAGTTGTGCCGTCACGCGAAGGCCGGCCATGTCGTAGATCATCAGCGGGCGGTGGGCGGTGCCGACCAGTCCAGCCTCGCGCAGGCTGCGCAACGCGCGCTCTGCGGTCGCCTTGCTGATCCCGATCAAGGAACCGAGTTCTGCTTGCGTCAGACCAATCCTGATCATGACGCTGCGTTGGTCGTGAGACGGTTGCCCGTAGTCCTCCGCGAGCTCGACAAGCATGCGCGCCATCCGCGTGACAGGCGGACAGTCACCGATGTCGACACGACGCCGCGTCGCGGCGCGCAACTTCGAGCCGATGACCCGGCTCAACGCGACATGGTCCTCCGGGTAGCTGTCGAGCACCCGGAGGAAGTCCACACCGTCGATGACGCAAACCAAGGCCGGCTGCCAACTGCAGACTTCCACGCCGGCGGATCGTCGTCGCTCGTCGATCGTCGCGAGTTCACCGACCACGTCTCCGCCTACTCGTACGGCCAGGAGCGTGCCGGCAGACTGCGTTCCCTGTTTCGAAATGACCTTCACGCATCCGGATATCAGGAGATGTACGGTGCGGTCCGCCGCACCCTCGCGAATCATGGTCTCTCGAGGTGCGTATCGGACAAAATTTCCTACCGAGAAGTAGGTCTGGGCGGCACGATCCGAGATGCACGACAAGAAGGCCCGCTCCGGCCATTCCAGCCTGTGGACGGCAATGTTCGGACGGCCGACTGTTTCCATTGCCTTCTCTGCCATCTCGTCCGTCGTGGCGATCGACGCTCGACAACGATGCTAACGGGGGAAGTCAACCCGTTACGACCAAGTGTGAGCTGCGCCCGGCGGCCGAATGACGGGTGTCGCTGCCACCTGTGCCAGCACGCGCGGGAACGGATCGACAGGGCGCGGTTGAAGCCACCAGATACATGACGCGGATTGTGTACGCCAGGGCCGGATTGCAGCCGGATTTATGCTGGATTGGCTGGTACGGAGTCGCCGGCGACCGCTAGTCCAGTTGCTGCGTGATGATCAGGTCCAGGCCCGCGTCCGGGTGGTAGGTCCAGGATGCCTCGAAGTTGGACCAGGTGCCGGACTGCATGCCGTCCAGAGCGCGGGTCGCGTACATCTTCGAGATCACCGACTGCGGGGTCTCCAACTCGTCCAGCACGCAGGTCAGGCCCTCCATGGAGGCTGAGCCCGAAGCCAGCTCGTCGCCTGACGTGTCGATCACCAAGGTGTGGTCGTCGTCGCCCAGGTCGCCCGCGTGGCATTCCGTGAAGGCTTGGCGGAGCTGGGTCTCGTGCGGTTTGCCGAGCGGGAACGTTGATGCCGACATCGGGGATCCGTCGTCGCCGCTCGTCAAAGCGAGGGCGATGCCGACCGTTGCGGCAATGACGACGGAAATCGCACCGAGCAACGGCCACAACCGCGGTTTTCTTGTTGGAATGTCTTGCGGTTCCCAGATGAACCGCGTGGACTCCTGATACGAATCTGTCATGGCCCGGGTGTCGTTCCTGATCGTGCGCGCGTATCAGGTTTCTTGTGGAGTCACCCGGGGTCGATCACAGGATGACATCGATCGCGGCGGTGGTGCAACCCCGGCCGAACGCGAGGCGATCACCGCACGCGAAGGACCGCTGGTGTCGCGACAATTCGATGCGAGAACCGGGCTGGTGAGGTCTGCCGGTTACGCGGTCGTCGATGTCGCCGCCTTTCGCCGAACTTGCCGGCGACCTGGCCGAGCGTCTCGTGGGGCGAGCGATGGTTGCTCATAACCTTGTTTTCGATGCGCGTTTTCTTCGGGTGTGCACGACGGCCATGTCCGGGCGTTGTTCGGCGCGGGAAGTCCTTGGCCGGAAATCCCGGCTGGCTGCCGCTGCACGCCCGAGCGCGCCACACCTCCGTTCAGCCGCGGTCGTTTCTGGCCCCGTTGGTCGACCGGCTTCCCCTGTACCCGACATGCCGCGTGCCGACGAATACGTCGCCACGCTGGCCCGGGCCTTGCTCGATCGGCACCTCTCGGCCTCTCGCGCGGGCGACAGGTCGCGTGACGAGTGGGAACGCAGAGCGGTCTCGGCGGGGTTAACGGTCACGCCTGGCGGCGTCGCCAAGGGGACGCGCCTGCTCACTGTCCGGTAGGGCAGGCAAGCGCGGAGGTACGGCATCACGATCGTGACCGAGGAGGGCTCTGCGAACCCCTCTAGCTCACGTGCTAGCGCTGCCCGATAGTCTTCGTTTTCTTGCACTTATGTCCGTACGCCTAGTGTCGGAGTGGACACGTTTGGTACGGTCCGCGCGTTTGTTGGGCACGGATACAAAGGTCCGGAGGATGTGCCGTGTACGTCGACGACGGTGCCGCTCCGCTCGCTCCCACGGAGCAGCGTCAGCCCACTGATCAGGCCGCCACCTCGTTGGCCGAGCGGATGGCCGACGTGGCGTTGATCAGTAACGCGGTCAAGGCAGGCGAGTTGGTGATCGACCCGGAGGCCGGCGAGAAGCTGCTCACCACGTTACGTGGGCAGGCCGACTCCGCCGCCGCCTGGCTCGAGCGGTTACGTGGCATGTCCCGGCCGGTGCCGTTGGGGACCAACTGGGTCGGCGAGGCAATGTCGGGGAAGTTCGAGCGCCGTGCGGACGGGGAGGACGTCTCCTTCGTCTCCGTGCTCGACCAATACCACCGGACGTTGCTCCAGGCGCACAGCACGGTCGACGAGGCCATGCGCCGCTACCAGACCACCGACGACGACTCGGCGACCGCGCTGCGGCGGATCGCGTCCACCGAACTCTGAGCTGGGGCAGCAGGATGGCGAACGACCACCACCAGTCCGCTTTCGACGAGGACCAGTTCGACCGGTACGACACGGTCGACTCGCCGATCACCGACACCGTGGATCCCAACAGGACCGGGCTGGTCGGGGACATCGGCCGGCTGATCGACGAGATCCGGATCAACCTCGCGGCCAGCAAGCTCGACGACAACGTGGCCGTCGGCGAGGACCGGGCGCTCAACGGCACCGGTAACTGGGCCGCGGTGCCGCACGAGCAGCTCTACTCGTCGGTGCACACCAACAACAATCCCTCCGAGGCCTACTCGCTGGCCAAGGAGTGGACCGATCTCGGCAACATGATGGCCGAGAACTCGCGGGTCATGGACGCGACGATCCGGTCCACCGAGTCCGGCTGGCAGGGGCCCGCGGCGGAGGTGGCCCGGCAAGCCACTCTCAAGCTCGCGACCTGGGGCGGCGACGCCGCGCAGACCTCGCAGTACATGGGCACCCGGATCGCCGACCAGGGGCTTGCCGCCGAGCGGGCCAAGGCCACGATGCCGGAGCCGAAGAACTTCGACTACGAGAAGATGCTGCGGGACGGCTTCGCCTCCGGTGGGCTTGCCGGGTTCGCCCAGGCCGTTGTGGACGTTCAGGCGGCCAGTGCCGCGTCCCGGTCCGCGCACCAGCAGGCCGTGCAGGTCATGTCCGACATGGAGGCGCAGTCCCGGGACGTCGACGAGACCACGCCACGGTTCGTGCGCCCGCCGGAGGTCACGGACGGTGGGACCGAGGGCACGTCGATGAGCGCACTGCAACGGCCCAGCGCTCCGCTGGCCGCGCAGATCCCGGGCACCCCGACACTCCCGAACGCTCCGTCACTCCCGAACGCGGCCGGCGTCGACCCCGGCGGTGCCGTCGCCGCCGCACCGGGAGGTGTTGGCGCGGCGGGACTTCCCGGCGGAACCGGCGGAGCCGGCGGAACGGGGGCCGCGTTCGCCGGTGGGACGGTTCTTCCCGGCGGGAGCATGCCTGGTGGGCCCGTGGTCCCTGGTGGGGCTGGGGTTCCCGGCGGAGTCGGCATGCCCGGTGGGTTCAGCATTCCTGACGGCTCGGTTCCTGGGGCCGGTGACGTGGGGAGTTCGTTTTCCACCGGCGGTGTGCCGGGTGGGACCTCCTCGCAACAGCGCGGCGGCGGGTCCTACACGCCGCCCAACATGACCGTGCCCGACATCGACTTCGGCACGGGCACGGCCGGGTACACGCCGCCGAACCTCGGCGGGCACACGGGTGGGACGAACTTCGGGGGCACCGGTTTCAAGCCCGATACCCCGGACTTCTCGAACTTCCTGCCGCCCGGGGTGACCACCGGTCGGGGCGGCTCGACGGGACGCGACACGGGTTCGCCCGGTTACGTGCCCCCGAGGCTCCCGACGGGCATCAACCCCGCGACCGGTCTTCCCTACACGCCTGACGAGATCCGGCGTGGCGTCCCGTCCTTCGGTGGCGGGAACACGGGCGGCAACATCCCGAGCGGCCGGGTTCCCGGTGTCGCCGGCCTTCCCGGCGGTGGGTTCCCCGGTGGTGGCGGTGGTGGCTTCAGTGGCGGTGGTGCTGGTGGCTTCGGTGGTGGTGGCGCCGGGGCCGCAGGTGCCGGCGGCGGGTTCGGGCGTGGCGGCGGTCTCGCCGGGCCGGGCAGCTACGCCGGTGCGTACGCCGCAGAGCAGGCCGCGACCGCACGCGGTGCGGCGGGCTTCGGTCCGGGTGGGCAGACCGGCGCCAACGGCGCGCCGGGCGCGGGCGCTCCCGGTGCGGGTGGCCGCGGCAGCGGTGGCGGCGAGGACAAGGAACACCGCAACAAGTACGCCACCAACGAGAAGATCATCGACGAGCCGGGGCGGATGGTGCCGACGGTCATCGGTGAGAAGTCCGCCAAGCAGCTGAAGGAAGAGCAGCCCGGATGACACCGGACTTCGAGCTGACCGCCCGGGAGTTCGACTTCCTCTGGCGCCACCTCGACCTCCCCGAGATGCCGTACCCGGTGGACGTGCCCAGCAACGGGGCCACCATGGAGGACCGGGCACGGCTGCGCGAGGAAACCTTCGCCACCTTGCGGGACAAGGAAGTTCTCCGCAACGGCGACCGCGTCTCGGAGAAGGTCGCCGAGCTGTTGCGGGTGCTGGCCGAGCCCAAGGTCTCGGTGGACACCGTGGGCTTCGGCGACGGGCCGATCCGTGGGCTCGCCGCCTCCGACGGCGGTACCGCTGCGCTGGCCTCCATCGTGGACGGTGTGCTGGCCTTCGCCACGATCCGGCCGACCGCGCTGGCCTCGTCGATCGTCGAGGTGCTGCCGCCCGGGCAGGCCGGCTCGGGGGTGGCGTTCCGTGTGCCGCAGCAGGCTTTGCGTAAGGCGGCGAGCGGGGAGGACGAGGACGACCCGTTCGGCGGCGGAGACGAGCGGGACATCCTGATGGCGAACGGCGTCAGCGACGAGGACGCGACGACGCTGATCGAGCTGGCCGAACGGCGGGTCCGGGGTGGACAGTTCGGCGTCACCACCACCGGCCGGGCGACCCGGCTCAGAGCCGGCACGCGAACCCGCGCCAACACCATGATCACGTGGTTCGACACGAACGACGGCCGCTACCTGATGGTGCACGACGGCTCGTGGTTGAGCCTCACCCCGGCCGACGGCGCCCGGATCGCCCACCGCATCGACGAGCTGCTCCGCAAAGCCTGAAAGCGAACGAGATGACCCAGACGAACGAAGAGTGGGCGGCCGGCTTCGAAGCCAGGATCGCCGAGCTGCAACGCAAGTCCGAGCAGCTGACCGAGAGCTTCAACGCCGCCGGCGCCACCGCGTCCTCACCGGACGGTGGCGTGCGGGTGACCGTGGGGCCGAACGGCGCGCTGCAGGAGGTGCAGCTCGGCCCGTCGGTCGCGCGGTTCGCGCCGGCCGAGCTCGCTGGGATCATCAACCGCACCGCGGCGAAGGCCGCACAGATGGCGGCACACCAGGTGCGGGCGGCGTTCGCGCCGTTTGCCCAGGGCACCGAGGCGATGGCCCTGTTCGACAGCTTCCTGCCTCCGCCGCCGACGCCGGTGTCGGACGCGCCGGTGGACGGCCTGGCGGCGGACGACGAGATCGCCGAGTCGTCTTCCCCGGCTCCCCCGCCGCGCCCACAGGCGCCGCAGCCGCCGCGGCGACCACCCGCACCGTCCAAGAGGGACGATGACGACGAATTCGACCAGCCTTGGTGATTCGGGGAGAGCAACCGTGCCCAGTGAAGGTTTCGAGGTCGTCGACAGCGAGCTGCGCGAGTTCGCGAAGGCCCTTGGCGGAACCGCGGACAAGATCGCCGCGTCGGCCGGCGCGGTGCGCGGGGTCAGCTACAGCCCGACCACCTGGGGTATCACCCTGGGGCTGATCCCCATGGGCTTCGCCTTGAAGGCGACCAACGAGGCCTCCGCCAAGCTGGATCAGGCGGCGGAGCGAGTCAGGGACGCGGCGACCGGGGTGGAGAACACCGCCGCGGTGTACGAGGACACCGACACCTTCCTGGCGCAGAACGAGTTCGGGGGCGACAAGTGACCACGACCGAGGAAGGGCCGAAGACCGAGGAAGAGGTCCGCGAGGCCTACGACTTCCAGGCCTTCAACCTCGATGACGACAACGCCTTCGCAGGCGGCGGCATCGTCGACTCCTACGCCGAGCTGGTCAAGGCGGTGAACGAGGAGGGCGAGAACGACGTCGCGCAGATCGCGGTCAACGCGGTCGCCGTCGGCCTGGACACGCTCGGCCTCGTCCTCAACCCGCTGGGCACCGTGTTCGCGGCCGGCGTCGGCTGGCTGATCGAGCACATCGGCATCCTGCGTGAGCCGCTGGACCTGCTGATGGGCGACCCGGACCAGATCCAGGCCAACGCCACGCTGCTGCAGATGGAAGTGGCGAAGCTGAACACGTGCGCCGACGAGCACGACGCGGCGCTCGCCAAGGTCAGCAGCTGGACGGGCGAGGCCTCGGACAAGTTCCGCAAGAGCATGGGCGAGCTGTCGGAGGAGATCCGCTCGTTCGGCATGGTGGTGAGCGGTGCTTCGGACGAGACGGTCCGGTGCGGGGTGGCGGTGGCCGCCCTCCGTTCCGTGGTTCGCGACCTCATCGCCGAGGTGATCGGCACTCTGATCGCGGGCGCGCTGGCCGCCGTCGCGGCGGCGTTCTTCACGTTCGGCGCATCGATCGTCGGGTTCATCGGCGCGGCGATCGGCGTGGTCGCGTCGACGCTCGCCAAGATCACCAGGGCCATCGCGACGGTGTCCAAGGTCCTCAGCCGCGCCGGTTCCCGGCTGGGCCGGCTCACCCAGAGCCTGGACGACCTCGCCGTGCGCATGGAGCGATTCGCGGAGGCCGCCAAGAGGGGCGACTGGAAACCCTTCGGCAGCTCGACCGGCGTACCGGATCCGGGTGCCAAGCCACCCCCAAACCCGAACGGCTCCGGCACCGGGTCCGGCTCAGGCACGGGCACCGGCTCCGGCTCCGGGTCCGGGTCCGGCTCAGGCACCGGCACCGGCACCGGGTCCGGCACCGGGTCCGGGTCCGGCACGGGCACCGGCTCAGGCTCCGGCACGGGCTCCGCCTCCGGCTCCGGCTCGGGCAGCAGCCCAGACCCCAACGGCTCCGGTTCAGGCTCCGGCTCCGGCTCAGGCACCGGCTCGGGCTCGGGCTCCGGCACCGGCACCGGCACGGGCACGGGCACGGGCAGCAGCCCACACCCCAACGGCTCCGGTTCAGGCTCCGGCACCGGGTCCGGCTCAGGCACCGGGTCCGGGTCCGGCACGGGCACGGGCACGGGCACGGGCAGCAGCCCACACCCCAACGGCTCCGGTTCAGGCTCGGGCTCCGGCACGGGCACCGGCTCGGGCTCCAGCCCAGACCCCAACGGTTCCGGTTCCGGCTCAGGCACCGGCACCGGCACCGGCAGCACCCCAGACCCCAACGGCACCGGCTCGGGCAGTACCCGAGACCCCAACGGTTCGGGCACGGGCTCCGGCACGGGCTCCGGCTCCGGCTCGGGCACCGGCTCGGGCTCAGGCTCCGGCACGGGCTCCGGCTCCGGCTCGGGCTCCGGCCCAGACCCCAACGGTTCGGGCT
>NZ_DASUVO010000151.1:0-13058 GCF_036378875.1 Actinophytocola sp. | reverse complement strand
GTGATCAGGCTGTCCAGCCGGTCCTTCAGCTTCATGATTCCCTGCTCGGCGTTCACACTGCGGCGGCGGCCTTCGAAGGCGAACGGCCGGGTGACCACGCCGATGGTCAGGGCGCCGAGGCTCTTGGCGATCTCGGCAACCACGGGGGCTCCGCCGGTTCCGGTGCCGCCGCCCTTGCCGGCGGTGACGAAGACCATGTCGGCGCCCTTCAGGACCTCCTCGATCTCGTCGCGGTGGGCTTCGGCAGCCTGGCGGCCGAGCTCGGGGTCGGCGCCGGCGCCGAGGCCGCGGGTGAGATCACGGCCGATGTCCAGCTTCACGTCGGCGTCCGACATCAGCAGTGCCTGGGCGTCGGTGTTGACAGCGATGAACTCGACACCCTTGAGACCTGCGTCGATCATCCGGTTGACGGCGTTGACACCGCCGCCGCCGATGCCGACGACTTTGATCACCGCCAGGTAGTTGTGCGGGGGCGTCATCGAACCGCCTTCCTGATCTGCTGTGTGCATTCCCCGAGCTGTCGCAAGACCGCGAACCCTAAACCTCTACGAGAGACTTAGAGTTATGTCAAGCTCTGCCGTCGAATCAGGACGGTAAGCATCGACCGTTCCCGTTTCCAGCCGCCACGCCGTGTAGTTGCGGTGTTGTGTGCCCCATTCACTCTCGGCTACTCGCCGGTGCTCCCGTCGAGCAGTTCACGGAGCAGGTCGAGATGACCGGCGTGGCGCCCGGTTTCCTCGATCATATGGATCAGTACCCAGCGCAGGTTGACCGGTTGCCCCTTGGCCGTGGTGCCCGTGCCGTCGAGGTCGAGCCGGCCAGCGACGTCCCTGCTCCGTTGGCACTCGGCCTCGTAGTCCGCGATCAGCTGGGTCAGGGGCGTCTTCATGCCGATGCGGAACTCGGCGTCCGGATCCTCCTTGAACAGCTCAACCCACTCGTCCGGCTTGCCGTCGAGCACCTGGGCGAACCAGTACTGCTCGACAAAGGTCAGGTGCGCCACCAGCCCGGCGACGGTGGTCAGCTCCGACGGCACGAGCTGGCGCCGCGCCTGCTCGTCGGTGAGCCCGGAGGCCTTGAGCACGACGGTGGCGCGGAGGAAGTCGAGAAAGCCGACGAGCTGTTCACGCTCGCCCCCGACCTTGGGCGGGTCGGGACGCGTGTCGATCGAAGTCATGCCGGGCAGTGTGCCTCACCGACCAGGCACCGGCCGACGGAATTGTTGAACTCAGCGGTCCGCCCGGTTGAACTCAGCGGTCCCTGCGGTTGGACACGCGCGTCCTGGGTGTTGGACACGCGGGTTCTGGGTGTTGGACACGCGGAGGGTGTGGACAACCCGGGTCGTGTGCGGCGGGAGTGTCGGTGGTGTCCGGTAGCGTGGTTCGAGGGGGCCGGAGGCCACGTCGGGGTCATTCCGAGACGGTGGGGAAGTCCGGTGTGGCCACGTCGTAGGTCTTGCCCGGCCTGGTCAGCAGGGCGGCCAGCACCGCGGCCTTGCGTGGGTTCTCGTTGGCGTTGCCCCACTTCACGAGGCGGCCATCAGTCAGGGTGAGGCGGACGTTGCCGGGGGTGTCGGCCGTCACCGTGGTCACCTGATCGGAGAGCTGCTTCGGGATCGAGGCCAGGACGGTGACCGCCGCCTTCGTGGCCGGGTCGTCCGGGCGCACGTTCGACATGGCCAGCACGGGCAGGCCGGGCGGGGCCGCCGCGACCTTCGCGTAGTTCAGGCCGGTGCGGTCGACCAGGTGGATCTGGTCGCCGTCCCGCAACACGGCGACCGGCGACCGCTCGGTGACGATGATCTCCACGGTGCTGGGCCACGACCGCTCCACCCGTACCTCGAACACCCTCGGCAGCTCCGCGACCCGCGCGGCCGCCTGGTCCGCGTCGAGGCGCACCATGGGCGTGCCGTGCTCGATCGCGGCCGCTCCGACGACGTCCGCCTCGGGAATCTCCTTGGCGCCGATGACCTCCACCGACCGGACCCCGAGCAGCGACGTGAACATGACCAGATAGGCCACCGTCAGCACGGCGAGCACCGTGAGCACCGCGACCCACCGGCGCGTCAGGTAGCGGCGACGCGTCGGCGGGCGACGCTCCCCCGGCTCGGACCGCCGGGCACGCACGGCGTCGGACCGCGACCGGCGCATGGCGGGCCGGCCGGAGTCCCGCCCGGTGCGTCCGCCGCGGCTCGACGAGTCCGGCCGCGCCGGTTCACCCCGACCACGCACCCGGCCGCGCGACCCGGCACGCCGAACCGAGGCCGCCTCGCCCCGGGACCCGGCCGCACCGTCCGACGCTGTCCCCGCCGACTCCGCGTCGCCGGCACCACGGCGCCCACTCCGGCCGGTCGTCTCCGGCCCGGCACCGTCGCGCCTGTTCAGGCGGGCGGATCGCCCGGCTGCTCGCTGGTCGGCGGACTTGCCGGCGGCTGTGCGGCGGCGAGGGGTCTCCGTGTCCTCCCCGCCTCTGCGGCGGGTGCGGGCGTCGCCGGTCGCGGTGGTCCCGGTCCTGCCGTGGCGGTCGCGCGTCGAGCGGGTTCGGCGGGCGCGGCGCTCCTCGCCGGTTTTCTCGCCGTCGTCCTCGTCGCGCGTGTCGTCCATGGTCAGACTCGGACTCTCCGGTCCAGTTCGGCGATCAGTTCCGGGCCGAGCATGGTCACGTCCCCGGCACCCATGGTCAGCACGAGGTCGCCTTCCTGCGCCAGGTCCGCCACCAGGGCCGGCACCCGCTCGAAAGACGACTCGAACCGCACCCGCTCCGCCGGCAGCGGTATCGCGTCGACGATCAGGTGACTGGTCACGCCCGGCTCCGGTTGTTCCCGCGCGCCGTACACGTCCAGCACCACGACCTCGTCCGCAAGGCCCAGCGCCGCGCCGAACTCGGCGGCGAACAGCCTGGTCCGGGAGTACAGGTGCGGCTGGAAGATCACCACGAGCTTGCCGCCGTGCGCCGCCGGCCTGGCCGCCCGCAGCTGCGCGGCCACCTCGGTCGGGTGATGGGCGTAGTCGTCGTACACCCGCACGCCCCCGGCCCGGCCCTTGAACTCGAACCGCCGACGCACGCCGCCGAACCCGGCGATGCCCTCCAACAGCCCCTCGAGCGGGGCTTCCAGCTCGAGCCCGGCGATCAACGCGCCCAGGGCGTTCAGCGCCATGTGCTCGCCCGGCACCGCCACCCGCACCTCGACCTCGGCGCCGTCGAGGAGGATCCGCGCGACCCCGCCGCCGTCGACCGGCTCGTAGGCGGTCAGTGTCACGTCCGTGGCCGCCCGTCCGTAGCGGCGTACCCGCAGGCCCCGGTTCTCGGCGAGCAGTGCCAGCGCGGCCGATCCCGGGTCGTCCGCGCACGCGACCAGCACACCGTCGTCGGTGATCCGGTCCAGGAACGACTCGAACACCGCGTTGTAGGCCTCGACCGTGCCGTGGTGGTCGAGGTGGTCGGCCTCCACGTTGGTCACCACCGCCACCGACGGGGAGAACGCCAGGAACGACCCGTCGCTCTCGTCCGCCTCCGCGACGAAGATGCCGCCGACGCCGTGGTGGGCGTTGGCACCGGACTCGTTGAGGTCGCCGCCGATCGCGAACGACGGGTCGAGCCGGCAGTGCTGCAGCGCGACCGTGAGCATCGACGTGGTCGACGTCTTGCCGTGCGTGCCGATCACACAGGCGACCCGGTGGTCGGCCATCAACGCGGCGAGCGCCTCGGACCGGTGCAGCACGGCCAACCCACGCGCCCGCGCCTCGACCAGCTCGGGGTTGTCCGGCTTGATCGCGGTCGACACCACGACCGCGGTGGGGCCGCCCTCGAGCTGGTCCAGGTTGCCCGCCGCCTGACCGATGGCGACCTGCGCGCCCTGCGCCCGCAGCGTCCGCAGCGTCGACGAGTCCTTCGCGTCGGACCCCGACACCGCCATGCCGCGGTCGAGCAGGATCCTTGCGATGCCGCTCATGCCCGCACCGCCAATGCCCACCAAGTGCACCCGCTCGAGCGTGGTCACTTCCCGACCACTTCCAGAACCATGCGGGCCAGCACGTCCGCCGCCTCGCGGTGGCCGCTGCCCTGCGCGGCGGCGCTCATCGCCCGCAGTCGCAGCGGGTCGGTGAGCAGCGGCACGACCAGCTCCGCGGCCTTCTGCGCGGTCAGCTCCTCGTCCGTCACCATCAGCGCGGCGCCCGCGTCGACCGCCGGCTTGGCGTTGAACGCCTGCTCACCGTTGCCGATCGGCAGCGGCACGTAGATGGCGGGCAGCCCGACCGCGGACACCTCGGCGACGGTCATCGCACCGCTGCGGCACAGCACCGCGTCGGCGGCGGCGTAGGCGAGGTCCATCCGCTCCAGGTACGGAACCGCGACGTACCGGGGCCGGCCAGGCACGTCCTGTACAGCGATGCTGTTCTTCGGCCCGTGCGCGTGCAGCACGCCGATGCCGCGGTCGGCGAAGACCCGCGCGTTCGCCGACACGGCGTTGTTCAGCGTCCGCGCCCCCTGCGATCCGCCGAACACCAGCAGCGTCGGCGCGGTCGGGTGCAGCCCGAAGAACTGGCGGGCCTGTGCCCGCATCCTGGCCCGGTCCAGCCCGATGATCGAGCCCCGCAGCGGGATGCCGATCACCTCGGCGTTCGGCAGGCCGGTGTCGGGCACGGCGACGGCGACCCGCTCGGCCCACCGGGCGCCCACCTTGTTGGCGAGCCCGACCTTCGCGTTGGAGTCGTGGATGACGATCGGGGTGCGGCCGCGGGCGGCGAGGTAGGCGGGCAGCGCCACGTAGCCGCCGAAGCCGACGACGACGTCCGCGCCGACCCGGTCCAGCACCTCGCGGGTCTGCTTCACCGCGGCACGCACCTTGAGCGGCAACTTCAGCAGGTCGACATTCGGCTTACGGGGCATCGGCACCGGCGGGATCATCTCCAGCTGGTAGCCGCGGGCCGGGACGATGTTCTTCTCCAGGCCGCGTTCGGTGCCCAGCGCCACCACCCGGGCGTCCGGGCGGATTCTGCGGATGGCGTCAGCGGTGGCCAGCGCGGGCTCGATGTGCCCGGCGGTCCCTCCCCCCGCGACGACGACGCAGGGGCCTCGGTTGGCAGGGGTGTTCAAAAACGTCCTCCAAGGTTGCGGCGCGGGGTCGGCTGTCGCCCATGGGTTGCCGAGCCTCGCTGCGGGGCGGGGCGCCGGACCGGCTTGCGGCGGATCGGCGGCTGGTAGGGCTCCGGTGCGGGGAGCCTCATCAGCCGGCCGAATCGGCCCGGCCCCTGAGAGCGTAGTGCGGCCACCGCCTCGGGCTCATGCCGCGCACAGTTCGCGAGCACGCCGAACACGAGCATGGTCGTCACCACCGACGTCCCACCCGAGGAGATGAGGGGCAGTGTGATGCCGGTGACGGGCAGCAGACCCACCACGTAGCAGACGTTGATGGCCGCCTGCGCCACCAGCCACACGGTCAGTGTGGCCGCCACCATGCGGATCCACGGGTCGATGTTGCGGGTCGCGACCCGCATGCCGACCACCGCGAGCATGCCGAACAACCCGAGCACCAGCGCACACCCGAGGAACCCGAGCTCCTCGCCGATCAACGCGAAGATGAAGTCGTTGTGCACGTTGGGCAGGTACTTCCACTTCGACGGCCCCTGCCCGAGGCCCTGGCCGAACAGTCCGCCGTCGGCGAGCGCGTACAGCGCCTGGTCCGACTGGTAGTCCGCGCCAAGGCTGTCCGAGCCTGGGTTGAGGAAGGACACCACCCGGTCGAGACGGTACTGGGTGCCGATGGCCAGGAGGACCACGCCAGCCAGGCCGCCCAGCGCCAGCGCGCCGAACAGCCGCAGCTGCGCACCCGCGAACCACAGCAACGCGATCAGCACCACGCCGAGGGTGACCGTGCCGCCGAGGTCGGGTTGGAGCATGACCAGCGCGAACATCAGGAGCGCGACGGGCACGACCGGCACGAGCAGGTGCCGGTACTGGTGCAGCAGGCCACGCTTGATCACCAGGATGTGCGCGCCCCAGAGCGCGAGCGAGAGCTTGGCGAACTCGACCGGCTGGAACGACAGCGGCCCGAGCGTGAACCAGCTGCGGGTGCCGTTGATGGTCGAGCCGAGCGGGGTGAGCACGAGGATGAGCATGAAGACGCACACCCACAGCGCCATCGGGCTGAGCGCCCTGATCTGCCGCAGCGGGACCCGCACGCCGAACCAGAACAGCACGAGCCCGACCAGCACGAAGATGACCTGCTTGCCGAACACCGTGTAGGCGGAGCTGCCCGCGTTCAGCGAGATGACCGCGGATGCCGACAGCACCATGACCAGCCCGATCACGATCAGCAACGCGCAGATCGCGAGGACGAGGTGGAACGACGCCAGCGGCCGGCCAAGCCACGCGGTCAGCGCGGTGCGTGCCGCCCAGAGACGGCCGACCCGTTCCCTGGCCTTGCCCTGCCCGCGGTCGGCTGGTGAGTCGGTCGTGCTCTTGGACTCCTCGAGTGCGGTCATCCACGCTCCGCCAGCACGTCCCGCACGGCTTCGGCGAAAGCCGTGCCGCGGTGCACGTAGCTGGCGAAGAGATCATGGGACTTGGCGGCGGGTGCGAGCAGCACCACGTCGCCGGGGGAAGCCATCGCGTTCGCCGCACGCACCGCCGTGAGCATGGGCTCATCGTCTCCCGAACCGACCAGATGCACCGGGACATCCGGCGCGTGTCGCGCGAGTGCGGCGGCGAACACGCCTCGATCGGCGCCGAGGAGCACCACACCACGCAGGCGCGGCGCCGCCTCGGCGACAAGATCGCCGACCGGCGCGCCGTGCAGCAGCCCGCCGGCGATCCACACCACGGAGTCGAACGCGCCGAGCGAGCCCTGTGCGGCGTGGGTGTTGGTGGCCTTGGAGTCGTTGACGTACCGGACACCCCCGTGCTCGGCGATCAGCTCGACCCGGTGGGCGGGCGGGGTGTACGCGGTCAACCCGGCCCGGACGGCTTCGGCGGACACGCCGTAGGCCCTGGCCAGGGCCGCGGCGGCCAGGGCGTTGGCCACGTTGTGCGGGCCGACCGGGCGTACCTCGGCGACCGGCGCGAGCAGCAGGTCACCGTGCACGAGCCAGCCGTCCGTGACGCCGAACTGGCCGGCGGACGGGGTACTGACCGTGAAGCTCACCTTCTGCGGCGAGTCGGCGGCGAGACGCTCGGTCTCGACGTCGTCCGCGTTGTACACGGCGAGCCCGGCGCCGGTGTAGATCTTGCCCTTGTCCTGGACGTAGCCGGCCATCGAGCCGTGCCACTCGAGGTGGTCCTCGGCGATGTTGAGCACGGCGGCGGCGTGTGCCCGCATCGAGGACTGCCAGTGCAGCTGATAGCTGGACAGCTCCACGGCAAGCACGTCGTAGCCGCCCAGCACCGCGTCGATCACCGGGAGGCCGATGTTCCCGCAGGCCACGGCCTTGGCGCCGGACGCGAGCAGGATCGACTCCAGCATGCCCACCGTGGTGGTCTTGCCGTCGGTGCCGGTGACGGCCAGCCAGGCGGGCGGGTTCGGCAGCGTCTCGCCGAGCCGCCATGCGAGCTCGACCTCGCCGATCACCTCGATGCCGGCCTCGGCGGCGGCCACGAGCAGCGGCGCGGTCGGCGGCCAGCCGGGGCTGGTGACGACCAGGTCGACGCCGTCAGGCGGGGTGGTCAACCCGACCACGGTCTCGACGCCCGCCGGTAAGTCGGTGAGCCGGTCGGCGACGCCGTCGGTGACCGTCACCCGGGCGCCGGCGTGCACGAGCGCCGAGGCCACCGACTTCCCGGTGACCCCGGCACCCGCGACGAGCACGTACCTGTCGGTGAACATCAGCCGCCGTTCGCGGTCAGCCACTCCGAGTAGAAGAGGCCGAGGCCGAACATCGCGCAGATCCCGGCCAGCAGCCAGAACCTGATGATGACCGTGGTTTCCGCCCAACCAGCCAGCTCGAAGTGATGATGGAACGGCGCCATGCGGAACAGGCGCCGTCTGGTAGTTCGGAAGACCGCGATCTGGAGCACCACCGACAGCATCTCCACCACGAACAGGCCACCGACGATCACCATCAGCAGCTCGGTCTGGGTGGTGACCGACAGACCGGCGACCAGGCCGCCGAGCGCGAGCGACCCCGTGTCCCCCATGAAGATCTTCGCCGGTGCCGCGTTCCACCACAGGAAGCCGATACACGCGCCCATCGCCGCGGCGGCGACCACCGCCAGGTCGAGCGGGTCACGCACGTCGTAGCAGCCGACGGACGGGTCGTTGGAGCCGCAGTTGTAGCGGAACTGCCAGAACGTGATGACCACGTACGTCCCGAACACCATGGCCGACGAGCCGCCGGCGAGGCCGTCGAGGCCGTCGGTGAAGTTCACCGCGTTCGACCAGCCGGAGACCAGCAGGTAGCAGAACACGACGAAACCGATCGTGCCGAACGAGATGATCGTCAGGTCCCGCACGAACGACAGGTTGATCGACGCGGGCCGGAAGCCGTAGTTGTCGGGGAAGTTCACCGCGAGGATCGCGAACACGAGCGAGACGACCAGCTGGCCGACCATCTTCGCGGTCTTGTTCAGGCCGAGGTTGCGCTGCTTGCGGATCTTGATGAAGTCGTCGAGGAAGCCGACCAGACCCAGGCCTGTGGTGAGCAGCAGCACCAGCAGTCCGGACGCGGTCGGGCTCTCGGAGTCCTCCGAGGTCAGCCCGGTGAACAGGTGGGCGACGAAGTAGCCGACCAGCATGGCGACCAGGATCGCGACGCCACCCATGGTCGGGGTGCCGCGCTTGGACTGGTGACCCTGCGGGCCCTCCTCGCGGATCTCCTGACCGAAACCCTGACGCGAGAACACCCGGATCAGGTACGGGGTGAACATGATCGAGACGATCAGGGCGACCGCGGCCGCCACCAGGATGCCGATCACGCGCGGCTCCCCAGCAGCGCGTCCGCCACCCGCCACAGTCCGACGAAGTTGGACGCCTTGACCAGCACGACGTCCCCGGGGCGAAGCTCGGTGTCCAGCAGCGCGACGGCTGCTTCCACATCGGGCACCAGCACGTGCTCCTCTCCTGTTCCAGTCCCCTCCAGCCGGGCGCCGTGCTGGATGGCGCCGGCCTGCTCGGTCACTGCCACCAGACGGTCGATGCCCAGGCGGGCCGCGAGCCGTCCGATCTCCTCGTGTGCCTCGGCGCCCGACACGCCGAGTTCTCCCATCTCGCCGAGCACCGCCCAGGTGCGACGATCCGGCCCCGCCATCCTGGCAAGCGTCCGCAACGCGGCCGCCATCGACTCCGGGTTGGCGTTGTACGAGTCGTTGACCACGGTCACGCCGTCGGCGCGCGTGGTGACCTCCATGCGGCGGGCCGACCGGCGCTGGGCGCTCGACAGGCTGGCAGCGATCTGGTCGACGTCCGCGCCCAGTTCGAGCCCGACGGCCGCCGCGGACAGCGCGTTGCCGACGTGGTGGGCGCCGTGCAGGGCGAGCGTGACCGTGGCCGCGCCGCGCGAGGTGACCAGGCGGAACGTGGCCCTGGCCTGCTCGTCGAGCTGGATGTCCTCGGCGCGGACCGCGGCGTCGGGGTGCTCGCCGACCAGGACGACCCTGGCCTTCGTGCGCTCGGCCATCGCGCGGACCAGCGGGTCGTCGGCGTTGAGCACCGCGACGTCGGTGGCCGCCTCGGCCAGCTCGCCCTTGGCCTGTGCGATGTCCTCGCGGGAGCCGAACTCGGACAGGTGCGCCGAGCCGACGTTCAGCACCACGCCGATGCGGGGCGGAGCGGCCGCGCACAGCGCGCGGATGTGCCCGGCACCCCGGGCCGACAGCTCCAGGACCAGGTGTTTGGTGTTCTCGTCGGCACGCAGGACGGTCCACGGGTGGCCGAGTTCGTTGTTGAACGAGCCGGGCGGCGCGACGGTCGGGCCGAGTGGTTCGAGCACCTGGCTGATGAGGTCCTTGGTGGACGTCTTGCCGGACGATCCGGTGACGCCGACGACGGTGAGGCCGTCGAGCCGGTCGACCACGGCGCGGGCGGTGGCGGCGAGGCCGGCCAGCACCGCGGCGCCGGACCCGTCCTTGTCGCCGGCGAGCACGTACGCGCGGACGGGCGCGGCGCTGACCGGCGGCACGATGACCGAGGGCGCGTCCACCTCGCGGGCGGCGAGCACCCCGACGGCGCCCTTCTCGACCGCCGCGGCGGCGAAGTCGTGCCCGTCGACCCGCTCCCCCGGCACCGCGACGAACAACCCGCCCGGTCCGATCTTCCGCGAGTCGAACTCGACGGAGCCGGTGACGACCTCGTCGCCGTTCGTGTTGTGGAGGCGACCGCCCGTGGCCTCGGCGATTTCCCTGAGGGTCAGTGGGATCACGACGCCTCCTCCCCCGCTCCGTGGCGACGGAACGCTCCGCAGGCTCCGCTCCACCGTCGCCCTCCGCAGGCGAGGTGGCGGCCTGAGTGCTGATGGTTCGCTCCGCAAGCTCCGCTCACTGGCTCTTCTCCAGCCGCTCGCGGATGGCCGCCCGCAGCTCGTCGTGGTCGGAGAACGGGTGCACCACCCCGTCGATCTCCTGTCCGGTCTCGTGTCCCTTACCCGCGATCACCACCGCGTCGCCGACGCCGGCACGCCGCACGGCCTCCACGATGGCCGCCCGGCGATCACCGATGTTCACGATCTCGCCGCGCTCGCCAGGTGGGACGGCCTCGGCGCCCGCCTGCATCGCGGCGCGGATCGCCGCCGGGTCCTCGGTGCGCGGGTTGTCGTCGGTGACGATGAGCAGCTCACTCCGCCTGGCCGCGGCCTCGCCCATCATGGGGCGCTTCGCGACGTCCCGGTCGCCGCCGCAGCCCAGCACGACGATCACGCGGCCCTGGGTGCGGGCCCGGATCGCGTCGAGGGCCAGCGCGACGGCCGCCGGCTTGTGCGCGTAGTCGACGACCGCGGTGAAGTCCTGCCCGACCGCGACCCGTTCCATCCGGCCGGGCACAGCCACCGTGCCGAGCCCGGTGGCGATGTCGGCGGGCGCGACCCCGGCCGCGTGCAGGCAGGCCGCTGCGAGCAGCGCGTTCGCGACGTTGAACTCGCCCGGCATCGGCAGCGTCACCGGGAGCTCGATCCCCGGCCCGTGGATGGTGAAGGCCTGCTCGCCGGTGTTCGAGGTGGTCACGCCCGTCGCGGTCCAGTCGCCGTCGCCTTCGGTCGCGACGGTGATCGTCCGCGGCGTGACCAGGCGCCGGCCCCACTCACCGTCGACGCACACGATCTCGGTGGTGGACCGGCCGTCGAACAGGAGCGCCTTGGCCTGGAAGTAGTCCTCCATGTCGGCGTGGAAGTCCAGGTGGTCCTGCGACAGGTTGGTGAAGGAGCCGACCGCGAACCGGGTGCCGTTGACGCGGCCGAGCGACAGCGCGTGGCTCGACACCTCCATCGGCACGTGCGTGACACCGCGCTCGACCATCACCGCGAACAGGGCCTGCAGGTCCGGCGCCTCCGGCGTGGTGAACGCGCTCGCCAGCCGCTCCCCCGCGATACGGGTCTCGACCGTGCCGACCAGCCCGGTCGTGATCCCGGCGGCCCGCAGCCCGGCGTCGATCATGTACGTGGTGGTGGTCTTGCCGGACGTGCCGGTCACCCCGAGCACCGACAGGTGCAGCGACGGCTCACCGTAGATCCAGGCGGCCACCGAGCCGAGCAGCTGACGCGGGTCGTCGTGCACGAGGACCGGGACGTCCGCGAGCGCGGGCCGTGCCGCGCCCTCCTCGTCGGTCAGCACGGCGACCGCACCGGCCCGGATCGCGTCGGCCGCGAAGTCCGCGCCGTGCACGCGAGCGCCGGGCAGCGCGGCGAACAGGTCTCCTGGCACGACGTGCTGCGCGCGGAGCGTGGCACCGGTGACGGCGGTCACGGCGTCCGGCGGCCGCAGCGCACGCACCTTCGCCCGCGTCACCAACGTGGTGAGCGGGACTGGCGTGATCCTGGCGGGGCGTGGCGGTGCCGTGACGCCCTTGCCGACGAGCTTGGCGGGCACGTCGCGGAAGGTTACCTGCGCACGCAGGGCGATCAAGGACACCCTGGTGCGGACGGCCGTGTCAGGCTCGGCTAGACGGCCGGCGGCAACCCCGGAACCTCGGCGTCCTCCGCCGGTTGCTTCTTCTTCGGCGTGCGGACGACCAGCGCCGCCACCACGCCGCCGACCAGCCCGGAAACGTGCCCCTGCCACGACACGCCCGAGACACCGAACCCGACCGCACCCCACATGTAGGAGCCGTACGCGATCGCGATACCGATCGACACCAGCACGTCCGCCGGCCGACGATCCACCAGACCACGCAGCAGCAGGTAGCTGAAGTACCCGAACACCACACCGCTCGCGCCGATCGTCACCGTGTCCGCCGGCGAGGACAACCAGATCCCGACCCCACCGACGACGATCACCACGAGCGTCATCCAGAGAAAGCGCTTCGGACTCGGGATCGCCGCGATGAGCCCCAAACTGAACAGCGGCAACGCGTTCGACATCAGGTGGTCGATGTTCGCGTGCACGAACGGCGAGGTCAGGATGTTGACCAGACTGCCGACATCACGCGCGAGAATGCCACCGGACTGTGTCAGGTGATGCCCGGTCGCCACATTGATCAGCTCGACGAGCCACAGAACGACGAGAAAGCCGACGTTCAACGCGGCCGCCCGCCCAAGCGGGCTCGCGAGGGACCCGTCGTCCTCGAGTGGCGAGGGCGCCGGTCTACTCGGCAGGTTGCTCACGACTGGAAACGTATTCGCTTCCCGGGGCTCTCGACACCTCCATCCGATCGCTTTTCGGATCACCGGATCGCCTGTTTTGCCGGATCACAGGCTGGTTGACCGGTCGGGCACAGCCCGCTTCGCGGGCGGTCGGGCACAGCCCGCTTCGCGGGCGGTCGGGCACAGCCCGCTTCGTGTCGGCGACGCGTGAAAACTGACCCCCTGCGGACGGGTGAAAACGGACCCCCGTTGACAGTAGGGAGTGCTCAACGTGGAGGACTGGGCGGAGATCCGCCGTCTTCACCGGGCTGAGGGGATGCCGATCAAGGCGATCGT